>JBBCHK010000015.1:0-237780 GCA_037200745.1 Alphaproteobacteria bacterium | reverse complement strand
GGGCGTTTCCATCCCATGACGGCGGCCTAAAGTCAAAACGATTTACGCCGCGCCGAGCGCCGCGCCCCTGCCGACGCCGAAGGCCGATCGCAGGCCCTTGACGCGCGCCTCGACCAGCGCCGCCTGGTTGGGATGCCGGCCGGCCTTCTCCGCCGCTTCGAGGCGCGGCTCGCTGCTATAGACGGTGGCGCCGAGGTCCTTGCCGAACACGGCACCGACGAGGCCGGTCAGGGTATTGACCGCGTCGCCGGCGGCGTTGAGCCCGTTCAGCGCCACGTCGCGCGGCGATTCGACCCTGCCGCCGGATTCGCGGATCAGCCCCTCGGCGAGCCGCGTCGCGCGCGCCGGGCGCAGCGCCGGCTCGATCGCGGCAAGCCGCAGCTGCATGGAGGATTCCGGCGCGCCGGGGCCGGCGGCCTGGAACAATTCCCCCGGGCGCCACCGTCAGCGGGCGCAGCCCCAGGCAATGGGCGTTGGCGAGCATGGCGGCGATATCGTCGGCGCAGTCGATCTTCCTGAGCTCTTCCGGCAGCGTGTCGCCCGGGGGGACGGGCCGGCCCTCCGCCTTCGCCTTTTCCTGGATCTTCTGCCACTTCCTCGCGAAATATTCCTGCATGGCCGGCTCGGCGCGGAAGACCTGCGGGATCTCCTGCCCCTTGAGCACGCGGAAGTCGGGGAACAGGTAATAGGTGCCGCGCGGCGTGCGCTTCAGGTATTCCTCGCCTTCCTTGACCGCGAGGTCGGGGTTGAGCTCGGCCAGGATGTGGCCGGGCTGGATGCCCTGCGTTTCGAGTTTTTTCTCAAGGTCGAACAGCCCGCGGCTGATGACCTGCAGGCGGTCCTGGTAATATTTCGCCACTTTATAGCGGTGGTTCTCCTTGTCAGGCGACTGGCCCTGCGGCAGGAGGCCGCCGCCGGCGATGTGGGCGAGCGTCCTGGCGATGCCGATGAAATCGGTGCTGCTGCTGCCGAGCGTCAGGAAGGAGATCGCGCCGCCGATATATCTGGCGACGTCGCGGTTCGGGATGGCGATGACGCCGGTGCGCTCCTGCGGGTGCCCCATCTTCGACATGCTGTGGATGACGACGAGGTGCCTGAGCGTCTCCTCGTCCTTCATGAACTGGCTGGGGGTGAAGATCGCATCGTCCGGGTGGGTGGTGGCGAGGTAGATGTCCTCCTGCACCAGAAGCGAATTCGGCCGGTGGTGGACGACGTCCTTCATGGTATCGGCGACCTGGCGGGCTTCCGACTCGTTGAGCGTCTTGCCCGAAGGGTTGTGCGGGTAGTGGTAGAGCACGATGTTCGTGCCGCCCTCCTGCGGCGGGTTCCTGTCCATCAGCTCCTTGATGGCCTCGGCCTGCGGCAGGAAGCGGTCGGCCTCGTTCAGCGGGTAGCCGACGATGCGGTGGCCGTAACGGCCGGCGATCTTCTGCCACGCGGGGTAGGTCGGCTCCGGCGCGAAGATCACCGAGCCCGGCCTCGCGACGGCGAAGACCGCGTTGAGCCCGCCGGTGCCCGCGTTGCAGGCGAAGGTATTGTTCTCGTCCAGCGCGCCTTCGGGCAGGCCGTCGATCGTGCGTACCGCTTCGGCGACCTCGCGGCGCATGCGCTTGTCGCCCGTATGGTGGGCGTAGCCGCCGGTGAAGCCGTCCGCATGTTCGGGGGCGCGGGTGTGTTCGAGCTCCTGCTTGCGCTCTTCGAGCGAGGCGATCATCGCGTCGATCGCCGGCGCGTAGATCGGCCCCGTCGGGTTGCCGAGGTGCGCGCGCACCGGCCGGATGCCCAGCCTTTTTTCGATGTCGTCCGCGAGGTCGCTGAGCGCCCGCAACGGATTGGGGGTCGTGTACTGGTCGACGAGCGAATCGGTGATGATATCGGCCACGTTTTTTCCTTCGTTAAGGTCCAATTTACCGACGGATCAGCAACTTAATGTTAAGATTCGGTTAAGATTCCGTGACCGCGCGCCGCCTCCCGGCAGGCCGGTTGGCGCCCTGCGCGAACGCGTGCTATGAGGGGCCTTTCTCGGAAGGGGCAGAATGGCCAGGGCTTCGAAACAGACCGTGCTCATCACCGGCGCCGGCAGGCGCATCGGCGCGGCGCTCGCCCGGCATCTCGCGACGCAGGGCCACGGGCTGGTGCTGCATTACCACCGCTCGCAGAAGGAGGCCGAAGCGCTGGCGGAAGAATTGCGCGCGCAGGCCGAGGTGACGCTGGTGCAGGCGGACCTCACCGACACAGCGAAGCTCGAAACGTTCTGGAAGGGGCTGCCGCCCTGCACCGATTTCATCCACAACGCCTCCGTCTTCGGGCGCGATACGCTGGATACGTTGAGCGCGGAGTCGCTGCGCACGCATCTCGCCGTGCATATCGAGGCGCCGCTGCTGCTGGGCAAAGGCTTCCTCGCCCAACTGCCGCAGGGGACGCAGGGCAGCATCCTCATCCTCGGCGACGGCGAGCTGGGCTGGAGCGTCGGCCCGAATTTCTTTTCCTACGCGGTGAGCAAGCACGCCTGGCAATCGGTCATCGACCTGCTCGCCGCCTCCGCCGCGCCGCGCGCCCGCGCCAACCTGCTGGCGCTCGGCCCGACGCTGCCGTCCATCCACGACGCTGCAGATACGATCGAGCGGTTGCGCGAGCATATCCCGCTCAGGCGCGTGAGCGCGCCGCAGGAGGTCTGCGCGGCAGTCGATTATCTGCTGGCGGCGGGCAGCGTCACCGGGCAGGTGCTGTCGCTCGCCGGGGGGCTGGGGCTGGCGACGCGCCGCCGGCCGGGATTCGACGGCTAGTTATGCGGCTGGCGCAAAGCCGCGCGCGCGAAGCCATGCAGTCCGCGCCGTAACGGCCCCCCATGCTGGCGGAAAGTTATCTACACGCGGCCCCCGCCAGTGCATAAGGAACGAAACTTATACGAACTTGACGGCGCAAAGCCTAAGCTTAATGGGTTGTAACATGAAAACGGACGTGATTCGAACTGCTTGCCGACGCTGCTTAAATAACAGGCAAAGCGAGTGCCGTGGCGGGAATTCGGGCCCGGGGACATTTCCACCGCGCTTACTCCGAGACTTATCCACAAATTTCGTGGACAGTTCCGAGGTGGCCCTGTTTTCTCGTCATTTTAACCTTACTTTTTAGCCATGGCCTTCGTCAATGAAACGCAGACGGTGGCGCGCAAGGAAGCCACGGTCGTCGGGCCCGAGGCCATCCGCGCCGCGCTGGCGACCATTCCCCACGTCCCCGGCGTCTACCGCATGCTGGATGCGAAGGGTGACGTGCTTTACGTCGGCAAGGCGAAGAGCCTGAAGAACCGCGTCGCCAGCTACGCCCACGCGACGCACGCCAATGCGCGCACCATGCGCATGGTGGCGCAGGTGGCCGCCGTCGAGATCGTCATCGCGCGCTCGGAGGCGGAAGCGCTGCTGATCGAGGCCGGACAGGTGCGGCGCTACCGCCCGCCCTACAACATCCTCCTCAAGGACGATAAATCCTTCCCTTACCTCCTCCTCGGCGGCGAGAACGCCTACCCGCGCATCGCCAAGCATCGCGGCGCGCAGTCGCAGAAGGGGGAATATTTCGGGCCCTTCGCTTCGGTCGGCGCGCTCAACCAGACGATGGCGCTGCTGCAGAAAATTTTCCTGCTGCGCCCCTGCGCCGATACCGTCTTCCGCAACCGCACGCGTCCCTGCCTGCAATACCAGATCAAGCGCTGCTCGGCGCCGTGCGTGAGCTATGTCAGCGAGGCGCAGTACGCCGCGCAGGTGGACCGCGCCCGCGATTTCCTGCACGGCCGCCACCGCGAGGTGCAGGAGGAATTCCGCGCCGAGATGGACGCGGCGAGCGCCGCGCAGGACTACGAGAAGGCCGCGCTGCTGCGCGACCGCATCCGCGCCCTGACGCAGGTGCAGCAGGAGCACGGCCTGTCGACCAGCAACCTCGACGATGCCGACGTCGTCGCCCTGGTGCGTCGCGGCGGCGCCAGCATCGTGCAGGTCTTCTTCTTCCGCGAGGGCAACCATTTCGGCCACCAGTCCTTCCACCCCTCGCACACGGCGGAGGCGGGCGACGGGGAGGTCATGGCCGCCTTCCTCGCCCAGTTCTACGAATCGCATACCCCGCCGCCGGAGATATTGGTGAACATCGAACCTGCCGACTGCGCACTGCTGCAGGAGGCGCTGAAGCTGAAAGTGGGCCGCGTGGTGAGAGTCCGCCAGCCGCAGCGCGGCGACAAGCTGACGCTGATCTCCAACGCCGCGGCCAATGCCGAGGCGGCGCTCGCCCGCGAGGACCAGCAGCGCGCGAGAATCGCCGCCAACCTCGCGCGCGTCGCCGAGCTGTTCGGCCTGGACGGCCCGCCGCAGCGCATCGAGGTCTACGACAACTCGCATATCGGCGGCAGCCACGCGCTGGGGGCGATGATCGTCGCCACGCCGGAAGGCTTCGACAAGCGCGCCTACCGCAGCTTCAACATCAAGGACGCGGCGACCACTCCCGGCGACGATTACGCCATGATGCGCGAAGTGCTGCGCCGCCGCTTCGCGCGGGCGAAGAAAGACGCGGGCCCGCTGGCGCCCATCGCCGGCGACAAGGCCTGGGGCCTGCCCGACCTCATCCTCATCGACGGCGGGGCGGGGCAGCTGCATGCGGTGCAGGGCGTCCTGAAAGAATCGGGAATCGAAGGCCCCGTCCTCGTCGGCATCGCCAAGGGCGAGGACCGCAACGCGGGGCGCGAATGGTTCCACATGGAAGGCCGCGAACCGTTCCAGCTGCCGGTGGGCGACCCGGTGCTGCACTACCTGCAACGCATCCGCGACGAGGCGCACCGCTTCGCCATCAGCCGCCATCGCCGCAAGCGCTCGAGCGGCACGCTGACCTCGGCGCTCGACGACATCCCCTCGGTCGGAAGCGCGCGCAAGAAGGCGTTGCTGGTGCATTTCGGCTCGCGCGCCGCCATCTCCGCCGCCTCGCTCGCCGAGATCGAGAACGTCAGTGGTATCTCGCACAAGACCGCGAAACAGATCTTCGATTTTTTCCATCCGGCGTTTCATTAGTCGTCATTGCGAGGAGGCGGAGCCGACGCGGCAATCCAGTCGGCGCGGCCGGCAAGGACTGGATTGCTTCGTCGCGATGCTCCTCGCAATGACGGCAATGGATTCCCGCTTTCGCGAGAACGACGGGTTTGGTAAGAGTCAATGCATGGTGACCCGACAGCAGATCCCCAACCTCCTCACCTTCGGCCGGCTGCTGCCGTGCCGGTGGCGCTGGTGGTGATGGTGGAATGGCCGATGGAAGCGATGAAACCGCTGTTCTGGATCTTCCTCATCGCCAGCCTCACCGATTTTCTCGACGGCCGCCTCGCCCGCGCCTGGAACGCGGTGAGCCCGCTCGGCGCGCTGCTCGACCCGGTGGCGGACAAGCTGCTCGTCGCGGTGATGCTGCTCTACATCCTCAAGCGCGACCCGTCCTTCACGCTGCTGATGCCGGTCGCGCTGATTCATCCTGCGCGAGCTTTACGTCTCCGGCCTGCGTGAATTCCTCGCCCAGCGCGGCAAGAAGCTGCCGGTCTCCCCCGGCGGCAAATGGAAAACGGCGACGCAGATGGTCGCCATTCTCGGCTGCTCTTCGGCATGGCCTACGGCGTCGAGCAGTCCTTCCTCATGGGCCGGCTGCTGCTCTGGATCGCCGCCGCGCTGACGCTTTTCAGCGCGTACGACTATACGCGTAAGAGCTTGCCGTCGCTTTAGGCGGCCTTGTCCTTGGCGTGGGCGCGCACCAGCGCGGAGTAATCGTCCATCAGCTGTCTGGTGATCGCGCCGGGAGTGAATTTCTTGCCTTCGGACTTCGCCGACGGGAGTGATCTCGGCGGCGCTGCCGGTGAGGAAGACTTCCTGCGCGCGGTCGAGCTCCTTGGCTCCATGTGGCGCTCGACGACGGTGATGTTGCGCTTCTTCGCCAGCTCGATGACGGTCTGGCGGGTGATGCCGTTCAGGAAGCAGTCCGGCGTCGGCGTGTGCAGCTCGCCGTCGATGACGAGGAACAGGTTCGCGCCGGTGGCTTCCGCAAGATAGCCGCGATAGTCCAGCATCAGCGCGTCGTCGTAGCCGGCCGCTTCCGCCGCGTGCTTGCTGACGGTGCAGATCATGTAGAGCCCGGCGGCCTTGGCGTGCACCGGCTCGGTCTCGCCCGAGGGACGCTTGTATTTCGCCCAGGCGAGGCGGATGCCTTTCTCTTTGACTTCCGGCTTGAACATGCTCGGCCATTGCCAGGCGGCGATGGCGACGTGAATTTTCGATTTCTGCGCCGAGACGGCCATCATCTCGCTGCCGCGCCAGGCGACGGGGCGGATGTAGCCGTCGACGATGCTGTTGGCGCGCACGACCTCGTCCTTGGCTTTGGTGATCTCCTCGACGCTGTAGGGCAGCGCGAAATTCAGGATGGAGGCGGATTTGTGGAAGCGCTCGCTATGCTCGGTGCTCTTGAAAATTTTGCCCGCATAGGCGCGCTCGCCTTCGAAGATGCTCGAGCCGTAATGCAGCCCGTGGGTAAGCACGTGAATTTTCGCCTCGCGCCATGGCACGAGTTGCCGTCGAACCAGATGAATCGTCGCGGTCGTCGAAAGGAATGGGGCCCGTCATGATTTTTTCTCCTCCTGGATGCCGATGGCGGAAAGCTGGCGGCCGTAATCGCCCTCCCCGCGCAGCGTCGTGCGGCGGTAGCTGAAATACCGCGCCTCGTCGCTTAGCGTATCCATACCGCTTTGGCCGGTGCGCTGCAAGCCCGCGCGCTTCAGCCGCTGCTCGATATAGCCAGCGAGGTCGAAGAGGAAATAATGCTGGCGCCGCGAGGGCGAGAAGAACTTGCGGTGCGCGTCCTCCTGCTCAAGGAAACGCTGGCGGAATTCCGGGCCGACCTCGTAGCTACGCGCGCCGATCGCCGGGCCGATGGCGGCGGCGATGCGCTCGCGCACGGCGCCCTGCTCGACCATTGCTTCAATAGTGTTCTCCAGCACGCCGCCGAAGGCGCCTTTCCAGCCCGCATGCGCGGCGCCTACGACCTTCGCTTCGGTGTCGGCGAACAGCACCGGCGCGCAATCGGCGGTCAGGATGCCGAGCAGCAGGCCGGGGCGTCCTGCTCACCAGCGCGTCGCCCTCGGGCGGGGAGGCGTACGGCTTGGTGACGATGAGCACGTTGGGCGAATGCACCTGGTAGAGCGTGACGAGCTGCGCGGTGCCGAAGCCGAGCGCGGAAGCGGGCGCGGCGGCGGTTCTCGCGCACGTCGCGCGCGAGGTCCTTGCTGCCGGGGCCGCAGTTCAGCCCGGCATAGATGCTCTGGCTGACCCCGCCCTCGCGGCCGAAGAAACCGTGGGCGATGCGCTCCGCCCAGCAGGTCGTCGCTTTCCAAATATGGAGGATTCATTTCGGCTTTTTCCCTTCGTCATTGCGAGGAGCGCATCGCGCGACGCGGCACCCGAGCGAAGCGAGAGAGGCGACCGCAGGGAGCCAATCCAGCTTGCTGCTTAAAGGACTGGATTGCTTCGCTGCGCTCGCAATGACGTTTCCCACTTCATTCGGAGAACCCCGGCGGCTCGAATCCCGCATGCTGGGTGAGCGCCATGACCTTGAACAGATCGCCCATCTCCTCCTTCGCGGTGAGGCGGCGCAGCCCGCTGGCGATGGCGTCGCGCTGCGCAGGCTCGGCGTGTTGGGTGAGCATTTTAGCGCGCACATCGGCGCCCATGCGGGTCAGGAACTCGCCCTGCGAAGCGAGGCCGTAGACCTGCGCGCCCGCGTCGGAGGCGATGTCCATCAGCGTGGTGAAATCGACATGCGCGGTGATGTCGGCCTCGCCGGGGTCCTTGAGCACGGAATGGAAGGCGTGCGACTTCACCGCCTGCAGCGTGTCGTGGTGCGCTTCGCCGAGATAGCCGTAATCGACGATCAGCGCGCCGCCGCCGTGGCGGTGGATATGGCCGGCGACCTGGCGCATCAGCGCGCGGCCGGGCGGCGACTGCTCCAGCACCGTGCCGGGCGGGATGTTGCTGCCGACTTGGCGAGCTGCAGCCCCGCGGGGCGAGGGTGAAGGCGAACCCATCCTTCTCCTCGCTCCAGTCGACGCGGCGCTCGCGCACGCCTTCGGCCGTCATCTCGAACTGGCGGATGGGCAGCGCATCGAAGAACTCGTTGGCGACGAGGAGCATCGGCGCGTCGGGCAGCTCCTCGACGGAATCCAGCCACTCGATCGAGCGGTGCTCGCTGCGCAGCCGCATGTATTGCGCGTTGGCCAGCACCGGCGAGGTCTCGACCATGTGGATGGTGACCGACTCATGGAAATCCGGCACGCGTTTGGTGGCGCGCAGCAGGTCGGCCATCAACGTGCCGCGTCCCGGTCCCAGCTCGACGAGGCTCATCGGCCCGGACCCCGCCTGGCGCCACATCTCTCCGCACCAGACGCCCGATCATCTCGCCGAAGATCTGGGAGATCTCCGGCGCGGTGATGAAATCGCCAGCGGCGCCGAACGGGTCCTGCTTGCGGTAGTAGCCGTGCTCAGGGTGGCCCAGCGCGAGCGCCATGTAATCGGCGATCGAGATCGGCCCCTCGGCGCGGATCTTTTTACGGATGATGTCGGTGAGCGGGCCGGGCATTGTCCCATTGTCATTCCCGCGAAGGCGGGAATCCAGTTCTTTTTTGATGGCGCTTCGCGCGTCTGGATTGGCTCCGCCTGTCTCCGCTTCGCTCCGGCTCCCGCTTTTGCGGGAATGACACTTAATTCGGCCGTGTCTTCGCCGTCAGCATGCCCCAGGCCCCGAGCGCGATCATCGGCAGGCAGAGGAGCTGGCCCATGGTGAGGTGGAGGAACAGGTAGCCCAGCTGCGGGTCCGGCTCGCGCAGGAACTCGATGGCGAAGCGGCAGGTGCCGTAGCCGGCGAGGAAGGCGCCGCCGACGATGCCCCGGTAATGCAGCGCCCGCGTGCGGGTGACGAGGAGGAGCAGGACGAGGAACAGCAGCACTCCCTCGCAGCCGGCCTCGAAGAGTTGGCTGGGGTAGCGCGGCTGGGCCCGCCGCTGGGGAAGACCATGCCGAGCCTGCCGTCGGTGACGCGCCCGAACAGCTCGCCGTTGATGAAATTGGCGAGGCGGCCGAAGAACAGGCCGATCGGCGTCGCCGCCGCGAGGTAGTCGAGCACGCGCATGTAGGAGAGCCTGTGGCGTCGCGCGAAGATGTAGAAGGAAAGCAGCACGCCGAGCAGCCCGCCATGGAAGGACATGCCGCCGTGCCAGACCTGCAGCATCTCCAGGGGATGGCCGAGGAAATAGGGGAAATTGTAAAAGAGGATGTAGCCGATGCGCCCGCCGAGGATGACGCCGAGCACCGCGTAGGGGATCAGGTCGTCGAGCGCTTCCTCGCTCAGGAACGGCACACGCTTGTTGATGCGGCGAATGTACCCGTAGCCGCAGAGGATGCCGGCGACGTAGGCCAGCGCGTACCAGCGGATCACCAGCGGGCCGATGGCGAAAGCGACGGGGTCGATATCGGGGAAGGTCAGCACGCGCTAAAAATACTGGTCGTCGGCCAGGAGATACGTCTGCACGTAGTCCTTCACGCCCTCTTCGAGCGTGGCGAAGGGCGCGCTGTAGCCGGCGGCCTTGAGGCGATCCATGTCGGCCTCGGTGAAGTACTGGTACTTCGCGCGCAGCTCCTCCGGCATGTCGAAATAGCTGATCGCGGGCGGCTTGCCGACGGCGGCGAAAGCGGCGCGCGCCAGGTCCTCGAAGCTGCGCGCCTTGCCGGTGCCGAGGTTGAAAAGCCCGTTCACCTGCGGGTTCATCAGCAGCCAGTGGACGACCTTGACGCAGTCCTTGACGTAGACGAAATCGCGCAGCTGGCCGCCGTCCTTGTATTTCGCATTGTAGACTTGAAGAGATGCACCGGCCGGCCGTGGCGCGCGTGCGGGAAGATCTGCGCGATCACCGAGCGCTGCTCCGCCTTGTGGTATTCGTTCGGCCGTAGACGTTGAAGAATTTGAGGCCGACCCATTGCTTCGGCGCCCTGTCGCCGCCGGCGACCGCGATCGAGACGAAATGGTCGAAGAGCTGCTTGCTCCAGCCGTAGGCGTTGAGCGGGTGCAGCTTGTTGAGGTACTCGCCGGCGAGGTCGTCGCGGAAGCCGGCCGAGCCGTCGCCGTAGGTCGCGGCGGAGGAGGCGTAGATGAAGCGTTTCTCGTTCTCCGCCGCCCCAGTTCCACAAGCTGCGCGACAGCGAGAAGTTGGTCTCCAAAATGAGGTCGACGTCCTTCTCCGTCGTCGAGGAGACGGCGCCCATATGGACGATCGCTTCGAGGTCGGACCGGTTGGCCTCCAGCCAGTAGAATATCTCGCCGGGCGAGATGACCTCGTAGATCGGGTGCTTGGAGAGGTTGCGCCATTTGTCGGTCTGCCCGAACTGGTCGGCGACGATGACGCGCCAGTCGCGGCCCTCGGCGAGCGAGCCCGCGATGTTGGAGCCGATGAACCCGGCGCCGCCGGTGACGAGGATCAGTTTCATGGTTTCGCCCCTTGGATTTTTACAGACTAGCGGATTCGGTGCAGGGCGAAACTGTTTTTAATGGTGCCTTCGGCACGGGGGGCGATTCAAGCGCGCTGGCGCAAGTTTTTATGCAGCTCGGCCTTCGGCCTCACCGAGCGGCTCAAGGCTGCCGCCCCCGCTACCGCTCCCCCTCCTGCGGCGGCCCTCCGGCTGCCTCCGGGCTCGGCCTTACGGCCTACGCAGGCAGTGCGGAGGCGTTTTGTCTAGCATCGTCATTGCGAGGAGCATTGCGACGAAGCAATCCAGGAGCCTGTTGCAAGGACTGGATTGCTTCGCTACGCTCGCAATGGCAGCTTATGCAGAAAGACTCCAAACTCTTCGAGGATATCGCCCGCGTCGCCTCCGGCGCGGCGGGCGCGGCGCTCGACCTCAAGCGCGAGATCGAGGCCGCCGTCGCCGAGAAGGTCCAGCGCCTCATGGCCGCCGAGCGTTTCGTCACCCGCGAGGAGTTCGAGGTCGTGCGCGCCATGGCCGAAAAGGCCCGCGCCGAGATGACGCGCTCAGGGCCGCGCTCGACAAGCTGAAGCGCTAGAACACGCGCAGCCACCATATCTCGCAGTCCTGGTTGCCGTCGTTGAGGTTATAGGTCGCGCCCGCGTCGGCGGGCGGCGCAACGCCGGCCTTGTTGGTGCAGGGGATTGTTCGTTGCATCGGTGCCCTTCCCAGCTGATGATCGCACCGCTGCCGGGCAGCCCGTCGTCGAATTTCGAGTCGAAGCGGAACATGTCGGCAGGCGTCAGGGTGACGCGCGTCCAGTCCGCCGCGCCGCTGGTGGTGAGTGGGGCCCTTACATAGACTATTACATGGCCCCAATTCCCCGCAAAATAGGCGGCGCTTCCCGCATTGGGGCCGAAACCAGTTGGCGATGTGGCCATAACTGGATTGCCGGGCCTCGGGCATATTGACTCCCGCGACCCAGCCATTGACGTAGCCGGAGTTGGTGCCGTTCGTGCCCGTGTAGCTGCCCTTGATCAGCCCGGCAGCGCCCAGTTGCTGGAAGAAGCGGTAGTTTTCGTCGCCCGCCACCACGCTTGTACCGAGATATCCGTCGCCGTTGCCGTGCAGGTGGCGGTGCTGCCGGCGGGGGTCGGCATGTTCTGGCGAGGTCGCGTCGCTGCCCGTGCCGTTAAGGATGCCGAACGTATCGGTCGCATGCATCCAGTCGCCGGGGAGGCGGCCATATTTATCGCGGAAGGTCATCGTGGCGGCGACGATGTCCTCCTTGCCCTGGTTGATGGAATAAAGCTGCGCCGATTTGATGAGATCCGCCCCGGTGAGAACTCCGCCCACCAGCAGGCCGATGATGACCAGCACGATGGCGAGCTCGACAAGGGTAAACGCACGACGGTCCATAGGCTCCCCACCGGTGATCGGGGAGTTCAAAAACCTATCATAGAAAGGTTGCGCCGGCCTTTAGGCTTTCGCCCTGTACATGCGCCGGCGCCTCCCCGACCGTGCGTCGAGGAGTGCGGATAACGGCGACACTGACGCCGTCTATGATAGGAGTTTTGACACTCCGGGATTGATCCCATGCAAAAGCTAGCACAGCCGGGGACAAAGACAAGCGCGCCGCATCCCCCGGCAGCGGGCTTGCTATCGGGAACCTGAAATATTTAAATTCGCCCGGCGCGCTGGTTTCATGACGACATTCTTCCCGTAAATCCTATTTTGGGATAATCCCCGAATGGGATTATTGGTCGTGCGCGCTTCCTCAAGGAGTTTTTCGCGTGCAGAAGACCATCTATTCCGAACTTTCGATGGCGCTGGCGACGCTGCTGCGCGCGCTGCGCCGGAAAGAAGGGCTGACGCAGGAGCAGCTGGGAAAGCGGCTGGGGCGACCGCAATCCTTCATCGCCAAGGTCGAGGCGGGGCAGCGGCGGCTCGACGTGGTCGAGCTGCTGATCATCGCCCAGGCGTTGCGGCGAGCCCCGTCGGGCTGATCCGGGCGCTGATGAGCGCGGCGAAGCTCAAAAGCTCTTAGTCGGCGAACAAGTCGTCCAGGGATATCTTTAAGACCTTGGCAATTTTTTTGAGGGTCTGGAAATCCGGCTCACGCGCGTCGTGGACATAATAACTATAACGCCGTGCGCTGATATCGAGGCGTCGTGCGACCTCGGCGTCGCTCAGCTTCAATTCTTTCGCTCGCCTTCGTAGATTCTTTCCGATGCCCGTCATGCGGAACATCATGTTCTTTTTCTGCGTATGGGCTATGAACGATTTGTTCTTGACGTCCTAAGAACAATATGTTCATGTCGCCGCCATGCATTACACGACTCACCTCCTACGCCATGTCCGTTATGTGAGGGCCGGTATCGGCCGCAACATCCACCGCTTGCGCTACGACCGGCGCTGGACGCTGCGCAAGCTGGCGCGCCTTTCCGGCGTTCCCGAGCGCCGGCTGGACCAGTTCGAGCTCGGCAAGAACGAGCTCGGGCTGGCGGAGCTGGTCGCTATCGCCCCGCGCGTTTGAAATCGCGCCCGGCGCGACTTTTTGGCTAATAAACACTATTGCTTGGGGCCGTGCACCCATTCCCCACTATATTTTGATGGATTTTTGCCGGCAAACATGCTGGAGTCCGCTTGTGCCAATCCTTTGCCGCTTTCAAGAGCACCCGCGTCCCCTCGGCGATGCAACCTCATCCACATCAGGAGCTTTTCACCATGACCGCGACCCAACTCGTTGCCGAACGCCTGCCGCAGAACCCGCTCGACCTCGCCGAGCAGCTCATCATGGACCGCGACTGGCTGTGCGACCGCCCCGTGGAAGAGAGCTCGTCGCCGAGGTCGTCGGCGGCTGGTGCAATTTCCGCATCTGGTTCACCTGGCAGCCGGAGCTCGGCGCCGTCATCTTCTCCTGCGCCTACGAAACGAAGGTGCCGGAGAAGCAGCGCGCGAAAATCTTCCCGCTGCTGGCGAAGGCCAACGAAAAAATGTGGCTCGGCCATTTCGACATCGGCTCAGAGGACGGGCTCATCATGTTCCGCCACGCGCTGCTGCTGCGCGGCGGCGCGGCGCGTCCCCGAGCAGATGGAAGACCTGATCGACATCGCGATGAACGAGTGCAAACCGCTTCTACCCGGCCTTCCAGTCGGTGCTCTGGGGCGGCAACACGGTCGAGGAAGCGCTGCAGATCGCCATGCTCGACACGGTCGGCGAGGCTTAGGCCTTCGCTTTTAATCTCACGACGCTTGCATAAGGTCTGCCTTTGGATACGCTCGCGGCGTGCGCCACGGCTTCACCCTCGTCGAACTTGCCATCGTGCTGGTCATCATCGGCCTGCTGGTGGGCGGGGTGCTGGTCGGGCAGGACCTGATCAAATCGGCGCAGATCAATGCCGTCGTAAGCGACGTCCAGTCCTACACCGCTGCCGCACTGACCTTCCGTGACAAGTACGGCGGCATTCCCGGCGACCTGCGCAACGACAAAGCGGCGCAGGCCGGCCTTACCGTCAGCGCCACGAGCCCCGGCATCACCGGCGAAGGGGATGGTGACGGCAGGCTCCAGTGCTGCGGCGCAAGCAATGTCGGCATCAGCGCGGCCCTGGGCGGCGAGAATGTCCTGTTCTGGCGTCATCTGTCCGATGCGGGGCTGGTCGCGTTCACGTCGACCGGCACCGGGGCGGCCATCGATACAACGAATTTCAGCAACACCGGCACCGAGATCTCCACCTTGACGCCGCTGCTTCCGGTCCTGCGCACCAATGCGGCGGGATTCGTGCACGTCACCAGCGCTTCGGGGCTCAATTATTTCGGGCTGGCCCGGTGGTCGCTCACTGCCGGCAACGCTTCCGGCAGCATGAGCGCCAGCCCGGTCCTCACCGCGCGTGAGGCGCTCGGCATCGACCAGAAATTCGATGACGGATTCCCGGCGGCCGGGACGGTCGTGTCGATCGCCGGGTCGCTTTCCGGCGCGACCGGCACACCGCAAAACGGCGGCGATACGCCCTTGCACGGGAACGGGCCCAGCAGCTCGAACACGGTATGTTTCGACAATGCGACGCGGCGGGAGGTCTATGCCGTCTCCGGCGGCCTTGCCGATACCGTTCGCTGCGCGCTGGGGGATCCGTGGCGGATTCTCCCGGACAATACTTGAGCCGCCGCGCGCTTTGCCCTATCCATAGCCCATGAACGACCCGATCATCATCATCGGCGGGGGGCGGATGGGCGGCGCGCTGGCGACGCGCTGGCGCACGTCGCTTGCCACCTCGGCCGGCATCCACATCGTCGAGCCCGACGCCGAGGTCCGCAAGGAGCTGGCCGCCAACGGTAGCGGCGTCCACGTGCATGCGGGCCTCGCCGATTTCCGGCTGATGCGCGGCATCGTCGTGCTCGCCGTCAAGCCGCAGGTGTTCGAGCTCATCGCCGACGACATCCGCAAGACCTTCGCCAAGGGCTCGATCCTTTTCGTCTCGATCATGGCGGGCGTGCCGCTCGCCGAATTGGAGGATCTGGGCGCGCGCGTCGTGCGCATCATGCCCAACACCCCGGCGCTGGTCGGCGAGGCGATGACGGTCGCCTGCAACCCGAAGCTCGAACGCGGCGCCCGCGCCACCATCACCAAATTATTCGAGGGCGGTCGGCCGCGTCATCTGGGTCGAGGACGAGGAGCTGATGCATGCCGTCACCGCCATCTCGGGCTCGGGCCCGGCCTATGTCTACGCCTTCATGGAGGCGCTGAACCAGGCGGCGAAGATCCTCGGCCTGCCGCTCGACCTGGCACGCCCGCTGGTGGTGCAGACGGTGCTCGGCACCGCGATGATGGCCGCCCAGCAGAAGGAGGATTTCGCCATCCTGCGCCGGCAGGTGACCAGCCCCGGCGGCACCACCGAGGCCGCGCTCACCGAGCTTTACCGCGACAATGTCTTCACCAAGCTGGTCGTCTCCGCCGCCCGCGCCGCCGAGCGGCGCTCACGGAAAATGGCCGAGGAGCACTCCACCGTGCCGGAGGGAAAACTCCGCCCCGCCAGAGGCTTCCGAAGGCTGATTTGTGCACTGCAACATGAGTCTTGACAGGGGCCGGCCGCTTCTCTATATTGCACTGCAACACGGCACCGCAAGGCGCCCCAAACCATGGAGAGAGTTATGGCCATACAGAATCCCTACGCCGACATGATGAAATACTGGAGCGAGGCGCGCCCGCAGCTTGCCAGCTTCGATCTCAACGAGGCCATCGCCTACGGCAAACGCAACGCCGAGGCCTTCTCGGCCGCCGGCCAGGCCTTCGCCGAAAGCGCGCAGGCCATCGCCCGCCGCCAGGTCGAGCTGGCGCAGGCGCACGTCGCCGACACGCTGAAGACCGCCAAGGCGCTGGTCATCGGCTCGCCGGAGAGCAACACCCACCGCCATGTCGACTGGGCGAAGAACGCGATCGAGACCTCGATCAACAATCTGCGCGAAGTCACCGAGCTCGCCGCGAAATCGGGCTTCGAAGTGTTCGACGTGCTGAACCGCCGCGCCACCGAGCAGCTCGAAGAGCTGACCGCCGCCGGCAAGAAAGCCGCCTCGGCCGCCGCGACCGCGACGACCAAGAAAGCCGCCTAGCACCGCCCCGGCAGCATTAGTAAAAGTAAAAGGGCGTCCGGGATCCGGGCGCCCTTTTTGTTGCTAGGGAGAATCGCGGCCCTTGCCGGTCGCCGGTTTTTGCCGGCGTTGCCGGCGGGGACGCATGCTGCGGCACCGTTGCGACCGGTTCCGTGTTGTGCCATGGCAGGGCGACGCCCTGCATCGCCGCCATCAAATACGGGTCGCCGGGATGGGCCTTGTAGGTCAGGACGCGGCCGGTCTCCGCCTGGAGGATGAAGTCCGGCAGGTCGGTGCCGAGGCCGGCAACGATCGTCCGCGCGGAATGCACCTCGACGGTGCTCACCTGGTGGCCGAGCCTGCGCAGCCCTTCGTCGACGTCATGGTCCTTCTCGAGATGGGCGGCGCCGAGCAGCACCATTGCTTTCTCGCCCGGATGCCGTCGCATTTCCCGGTCGAGATTATGCACGATCCGCGCATTGCGCGCATCGGGATGCTCGAGCGATGCCTCCTTGGGCGGAAAGATACGCGCGCATTTCCTTTGGATCGGGCGCATGCGCGATCAGGCCATCGCGATTCTCCAGGTAGGGATCGTGCTTCCCGGCGAAGGCAGCGGCTTGCGGGAACCTGGCGTCCAGCGCCCGGGCCTCCCGGCGATCGTCGTAGAGATGGATCTCGATGCCGAGGCGTTGCGCCTCCATCACCATTTTTCCGTAGCTGTTGTCGCGATTGGTGGCGATGATGTCGCCGAGCCGCACCTCGCGCGGGTCATGCTCAAGGTAGAGATGCCTGACGCCGGCTTTCGCCAGTCCCGGCAGCTGGGCGCCGACATAGGCGATGGCGGATTCATCGCGGTGGTCCCGGTCGGAGACCATGACGACGTCGTTGGCTTTTGCATCGAGCACGAGCGGGGAATCGGCCATGCTTCAAGTCTAGCGGCAATTCTTAAACAATGGCTTAACGCGGCAGCTCGCGCGGCAGGCGGAGCGTGACTTCAAGGCCGGTGACGTTGCCGCGCACATCCCGCTGATTCTCGAAGGTAATGTCGCCTCCGTGGCTTTGCGCGACGTCGCGGGCGATGGAGAGGCCGAGGCCGACGCCGCCGGTGGCGACGTTGCGCGAGTCCTCCAGCCGGGGTGAAGGGCTTGAAGACGGTCTCATGCTCGGAATCGGGGATGCCGGGCCCGGCATCGGCAATTTTAATGCGCACATAGGCGACGGTCTGCTCCAGCGTGAGCTTCGCCTCGCCACCGTAGCGCAGCGCGTTGTCGATGAGGTTGGCCAGCGCGCGGGCGGATCGCCTGCGGCCGCAGCATGAGGATCGCGGGGCGCCGATTCTACCAGCGCCACCGGCCGCCCCTGCCGCTGGTAGGGCTCGACCACTTCGGCGGCGAGCCGGGCAAGGTCGACGGGCTCCATCGGCTCGCCGGTATCGCCGCGCGCGAAGTCGAGGTATTCGTCGACCATGCGGCGCATTTCCTCGATGTCGGTGGCGAGCGCGTCGCGCGTCACCGGATCGACCTTGCCCATCTCGAGCTCGAGCTTCATCCGCGTCAGCGGCGTGCGCAGATCGTGGCTGATGCCGGCGAGCATCTCGGTGCGGCTGCTCACCGAGCGGCGCACGCGGTCGGCCATGATGAGGAAGGCGGTGCCGGCGCGGCGGATCTCGCTGGCCCCGCGCGGGGTGTAACCCGCCATCTCCTGCCCGCGGCCGAAGGCCTCGGCGGCGCGGGCGAGCTGGACGACGGGGCGGATCTGGTTGCGCAGGAACAGCGCGGCGATGGCCATCAGCAGGAAGGCGGTGCCGACCATCCAGAACAGGAAGATGACCGTCGTGCCGCTGGCGAGACGCTTGCTGTTGATGAGGTAGTCGATCACGCCGCCCGCCTGAGCCACCCGCAGGCGGATGACGCGCTCGCCGTCCTTGCCGCGATAGACCTGGATCATGAACGGGTGCGGGAAATGCCCGGCGAGGTTGTCGTACAGCTCGGGGAATTTGTTGCGCCCGGAGCCGTTCTCGATGGGCTTGCCCTGCGCGTCCGCCTCGACGAGGATGCCGATGCGCCGCCCGAGCTGGCGCACCTGCCGCAGCGCCGCGTCGCGCCCGGCGGGGGGAGGCGGCCACGCGGTCGTACTCGGCGATCAGCATGGTGATCTCGTTCGCCGCGTCGCCGGAGAGGTTGCGCACGATGCTCTCCCAGTGCCGCACGTAGAAGACGTAGGCGACCGAAAGCTGCAGCACGATCAGCGGCAGGAACAGGATCAGCAGCGCGCGGCCGAACAGCCGCGTCGGCAGCAGCGGCTTGATGCTGGGCTTGCGCAGGAGGGGTATCTTCACGACGCGGCCTCCGCATGCAGCACGTAGCCGGCGTGGCGCACGGTCTGGATGTAGACCGGCTTGCCGGGGTTGGGCTCGATCTTCTTGCGCAGGCGGTTGATCTGCACGTCGACCGAGCGCTCGTTGCTGACATTGCCGGAAAGCTCGGCGATCTTCTCGCGGCTCACCGGCTCGCCGGCATGCTCGGCGAGGATGCGCAGGCAGTCTGTCTCGCCCGAGGTGAGGTAGATCGGCTCGTCCTGGTGCAGCAAGCGGCCGGCGGCGGGCTCGAAGCGGTAGCGGCCGAAGCGGAAGCTGCGCGGCGCCGCCGTGCGGTGCGGGCGAGGATGTTCTCCATGCGCAGCACCAGCTCGCGCGGGGTGAAGGGCTTGGGAAGGTAGTCGGCGGCGCCGGCCTCGAGCGGCGGCGCCGGCCTCGAGCCCCTCGATGCGGTGCTCGGCCTCGCCGCGCGCGGTGAGCAGCAGCACCGGCGGCGCCTTCTCGCGCTTGCGCAGGCGGGCGGCGTAGGCGAGGCCGGTCTCCTTCGGCATCATCACGTCGAGGACGATGAGGTCGACGGCGAAGACGGCGAGTATTTCTTCCGCCTCTTTGGTATTGGCGGCGGTGGAGACGAAATAGCCGTTGTCGCTGAGGTATTTCTTGAGCAGCGCGCGCAGGGCGATCGTCGTCGTCGACCACGAGGATGTGAATGTCGGGGACGGGCTCCATATCAGCGCGGCCTACGCAGTAGCACATGGAGCGCGCCGCTGCCTCCTTTTTCTCGCGCGGCGGGGGCGAGCGCCCATCACCGACTCACCGCGCTCCTCGAGCCAGAGCGGCAGCGCCCGGCGCAAGACCCCCTCTTCGCCCGCGCCCTTGCCGGTGATGACCAGCAGATGCCGCCAGCCATGGGCGCGGGCGCGCGACAGCAGCCGCATGACGGCCTCGTGCGCCTGCGGCCGGCTCATGCCGTGCAGGTCGAGCGTCGTATCGATCGGGTATTTCCTGAGCTCACGCTTCGCTGCGCGCGCATCGAGGGTGCGTGGCGGCTGTTTTAGTTTTTCACGCCGCCCCTTTATCCCCTCCCCCTCCGGGGGAGGGTTAGGGTGGGGGGCGTAGTTGAAGCTCATCATCCGATAACGCCCCCCTCCTAGCCTCCCCCCGCCGGGGGGAGGAATTTCCGGGCGTTTCCTCTTTCGCCTCTTCCGCCTCTTCGCAGAATTTTTTATCGCGCTTCGTCGCCTCCTTCCAGAGGCGGCGCTCGTGGGACGTCACCTCGCGGCGTTTCATGGCTTGGGCAGCAGCCAGTAGACGTTGCCGCGCGAATTCTGGTGGCCGGCCTGCCATTCGGCGTCCTCGCCCTGCCCGAAGAACACGTCGATGCGGTGCGGGCCGGAGAGCGCGCTCCCGGTATCCTCGGCGATGAGCAAGCGGGTGAGGGGCTGCGCCGATTGCGTCCCCGGGTCCTGCGTGCTCGCCGCGACATAGACCGGCATGCCGTAAGCGGCGCGCGCGGCGTCGATAGCGGCGGAGCGGCCGGGCACCAGCGGCAGGCCGAGCGCGCCCTTCGCCGTTTCCTCGCCGGGCCCGAGGCGGAAGAAGATGTAGCACGGGTCCTGCTCCATGATGTCCTGCGCTTCCTGCGGGTGCGCGCCCAGCCAGTCGCGGATCGAGCCCATGTTGACCGTGTCCATCCCGCGCGCCTTCAGGATGGCGCCGATGGGGCGGTAGGGCGCGTTGTTGCGCCCGGCGTAATGCAGGCTGACGCGCTTGCCGTTGTCGAGTTCGACCTGCCCGGAGCCCTGCACCTGCAGGAAGAAGAACATGACGGGGTCGTCGACATAGAGCAGCACCGGCGCCTTGCCGGCGATCGCCCCGGCATCGATCTCGGCGCGGGTGTAGTAGAGCATGCCGGGTCTGAGGTCGGGGGGTACGCCATAGACCGGCGTGGTGAAGCGGTCGTGGCGGCGCAGGCTGCCCTTGAGCAGCGGCTCGTAATAGCCGGTGATGTGTGCCAGCGGATCGCGCTCGGTCGAGACCTGGTAGGGAACGAAATGCGACTCGAAGAATGCGCGCGCCGCGTCGTCGGTGGCACTCGGCGCGAGCTGGCCGGCCTCGGCGCAGGCGCGGCCCCACTGCGCGCGGGTGCCGATGGCGTCGCCGCCGGAAGTTTCATACGCGGTCTGCCTGGCGAGGCTGGCGCGGCAGGCCTCGGCGAAGGTGCGCAGGGCGGCGGCGTGGCGGTCGCCGCTCCAGCCGGCAGCGCGGAGAAATCGGTGGCGGCGAAGCGCGTCGCGTCGGACGGGGCGCAGGCGGCCAGCGCCAGCAGCAGCGCGACGAGCAGGCGCGAACGGATCACGTCTCGACGACTTTCCAGTTGGGATCGGCGGTGGCGAGGTTGCGCTCGAATGTCCAGCGGTCCTCAATGGCGGCCTGGTGCGAGGGGTCGCCCTCGATGATCTTGCCGTCCTTGTCGCGCACCAGCGTCACCTGCTCGGAATGGAATTCGACCGTGATCGAAGCGACGTTGCCGCGCAGCTTCGCATCCGCCAGCTCGGATTTGATGATGGCGACCAGCGTCGTCTCCTGCGTGCGGCCGGCCGCTTCGTCCTCGGCCAGCGATTTCTTGAAGTTCGCCAGGATGGGCGGCGCGAGCAGCTGCTTCAGCGTATCCTCGTCGCGCTTGCTGTAGGCTTCGATGACCATCTCGTAGGCGCCGCGCGCGCCTTCGAGGAATTCCTCGACCGAGAACTCGCGGTCGATGGCGCGCATACCGGTGAGCGTCTCGTCGAGCGCGCCGTAGCTCTGGGCGGGCTCGGCGGGTTTCTTCGTGCGCGGCGTCTCGCGCTCGGGAAGCTGGATGATGCGCTCGTATTCCTCGAGCGGCCGGGCCGCCGGCTTGGCGTCGCGGCCGGATTTTTCGCCCAGCATCGCCCGGTAGCGCAGCAGGATGAAGGCCGCGATGGCGCCGATGACAATAATATCCCCGTAAGGAATCCCGTCCATAATACCAACCGTTCGATTCTAAGGGCGATCTGCGTCGTCGCGCCTGTGCTCGAATCCTCATGTAGCGCTGCTACATTGCGGTTCTGCGCGCAGTCGCTCCTAGCATCTCATCCCTTATAATCGAACTCACTCCGTGCGTGTTGCGACCCGAAAAACTTTGACCGCCTGTCCTTCGCGATATAGAGAAAATGCGAACGGATAACAAGGATTCCTATGAGCGAGAGCGACTTTTCCCTTGGCGGCCAGAGCCCGCAGCCGGCCGCGCAGGAGCCGACGGGCCCCGCCATCCTCCTGCGCGCGCAGTATGTGAAGGACCTCTCTTTCGAGAACCCGCGCGCGCCGGCCTCCATTTTCTCGCTGCGCGAGCCGCCGGCGATGGATGTCAACGTCTCCCTCGGCGCCCAGCGGCTGGACGCGCAGGTCTTCGAGCTCGTCATCCAGATCTCGCTGCGGGCGATCGCCGAGAAGGCGACCGTCTTTCTCTCCGACCTCAGCTATGCCGGCGTGCTTGAGCTGCGCAACATTCCCGACGCCGGGGTCGAGCCGGCCGTCTTCGTGCAAGGGGCGCAGCTGCTTTACCCCTTCGCCCGCCGCGTCGTCGCCGACGTCACCCGCGACGGCGGCTTCCCGCCCCTGCAGCTGGAGCCGCTCGATTTCCTCGCCATGTACAACGACCAGCGCGCCAAGGGCGGCAGCTCGGGACTTTAGCCAAATGTCGCGCGGCAGTTCGCGACCGGCGTGCGCTAGAGCGCGCGTACCCAGTAAAGCTTACAATCCGGATTCTTGTCGTTGAGGTTATAGGTCGTGCCGGCGTCGCCCGGCGGGACGACGCCGGCAGCGGTGGCGCAAAAGGTCGTCGTACCGTCGCCCTTCCAGCTGATGATCGTGCCGGTGCCGGGCAGCCCGTCGTCGAATTTCGAGTCGAGGCGAAGCATGTCGGCGGGTGTCATGGTCCGGGCCGAGTAGTTCGTCGAACCGCTGGTGATGGCCGGCGCATATTCATAAATGATATATTGACCATAATTCCCCGCGAAATCGGTCGCGCTGCCCGCGCTGTAGCTCGACCATAACGTAAAATAACCATAGCCGTTCTGCCGCGCCTCGGGAATGTCGACGCCAGCGACCCAGACGTTGATATAGCTAGAGGCCGTTCCGACCGCGCCGGTGTAGCGGCCCTTGATGAGGCTTGCCGCACTGAGCTGCTGGAAGAAGCGATAGACTTCATCGTTCGCCACCACGCTGGTGCCGACATACCCGTCGCCATTGCCGTTGCAGGTGGCGGTGCTGCCGGCGGTGGCGGGCGTGTTCTGGCAGGTGGCGTCGCTGCCGGTGCCGGCAAGGATGCCGAACGTATCGGTCGCATGCATCCAGTCGCCGGGAAGGCGGCCGTACTTGTCGCGGAAGGTCATCGTCGCGGCGACGATGTCCTCCTTGCCCTGGTTGATAGCGTAAAGTTGCGCCGACTTGATGAGGTCGGCGCCGGTGAGCACCCCGCCCACCAGCAGGCCAATGATGACCAGCACGATGGCCAGCTCGACGAGGGTGAAGCCGCGTTGCATTGTTTTAGCCCACATATCCCACGCTTGAGTGCAAGGCCATTAGCCCGCGAGCAGCTTCCACAGCGCGTCGGGGATTTTTTCCAGCACCACGGCGTGGGCGGCGAGCTCTTCCAGGCTCGGCGGGAAATGGCGGCGCGGGATGTCGGTCGCCGTCGCCGTGGTGATCTCGACCGCGCCACAGGCATTGCCGGCGACGAGCCCGAGCGTCGCCTGGCGGCCGCCGCGCAATTCTAGATACACGTCGGCAAGCAGCTCGGCGTCGAGCAGCGCGCCGTGCTTGCTGCGGCCGGAGAGGTCGATATTGAAGCGGCGGCAGAGCGCATCGAGGTTCGCCGGCTGGCCGGGGAATTTCTGGCGGTCGATGAGCACGGTTGTCGATGCCGCGCCCGGCATGCAGCAGCGGCAGCCCCAGCAGGTCGAGCTCGGCATTGAGGAACTTGAGGTCGAACGCGGCGTTGTGGATCACCAGCGGCGAATCGCCGATGAATTCGAGGAACGAGGAGGCGATGGTGCGAAACACCGGCTTGTCGCCGAGGAAGGCGGTGCTGAGGCCATGGATTCTGCTCGGCCTCGGGCGGCATGTCGCGCTCGGGGTTGAGGTAGGTGTGGAAATGGTTGCCGGTGCGCACGTGGTTGAACAGCTCGACGCAGCCGATCTCGACCACGCGGTGCCCGGCGAACGGGTCGAGGCCCGTGGTCTCGGTATCAAGAACGATCTCGCGCATTGGGCTCCTTTCCTAGCCATTCCGCCATGATGTCGTCGATCTTTCTTTTACCGTCTCCTTGGAGCCGTCCGTATCGACGAGGAAGACGGGGTGCTTAGGGTGCTTATGGGAATGTTCCAGCCGCTGCTCAAGCGTGTCTTGTCGCGCCGTAAGGACCTGCCATTTTTCTTCCGTCATCCCGGGGCGTTTCATAGCCCTTTCCTTCTCATGAACGGTATGCGCCACGATAACGGCTTTACAATACTTGTCGGCGCCGCTTTCGTATAAAAGCGGGATGTCGAGCACGATGCCCTTTTTCCCGCTCGAATAAGCTTGCTCGATCGAATATTCCGCCATGTACTTGATATAAGGATGCAGTATTTTTTCGAGCGTTTGCAGCGCTGAAGGGTCCTTGGTGACGATATCGGAAAGAATATCCCGGTCGGTGCGCCTGTTCACTGTGCTTCCGGGAAAGGCGAACTCGATGGCGGCGATCGTTTCCGGATCGGTCGCCATAAGGATATGGACCAGTTTGTCGGCATTGAACAGGCCGTAATTATAGTTCCTGTAAAAATGCTTGGAGATATGCGACTTGCCGGAGGCCATGCCACCGGTGACACCGATGACCTTGAAGTCCGATTCTTCCCAGGAACGCTTCACGTCAGCCTCGCCACGGTGTTTCTGAGTTCTTGGGTGACTTCCGGGATGACCCCGTGCCAGAGCTGGAACGAAGCCGATGCCTGGTATAATAACATACTTATCCCGTCGACGACAGGGTTTCCGCGTGCTCTTGCGGCGCGCAGGAGCTCCGTCTGAAGCGGCGCATAGACGATATCGGTGACCAGCGCCGTCTTCGCAAGGCCGGCGAGGGAAAGCTCCAGCTTCGGCTGGTGCTGCATGCCGAGGCTGGTCGTGTTGACCAGCAGCGTCGCGCCGGCGAGCAGCGCGTCGCGCTGCTCCCACGCGCGGCAGTGGCGCCGAATTCCGCGGCGAGCTTTTCCGCATGTTCCAATGTGCGGTTGGCGATGACGATCTCTTTCGCCCCGGCCTCTTTCAGCGCCGCCAGGATCGCCCGCGCCGCGCCGCCGGCGCCGAGGACGACGGCGCGCTCCATATAGGGCGCGAGCTCGCCCATCGATTCGCGCAGGCCGGTGAGGAAGCCGAATGCGTCGGTATTGGTGGCGAAAAGCCGGCCGTCCTCATGGATGACGGTATTCACCGCGCCGATCGTGCGGGCGCGCATGTCGAGCGGCCCGAGGAGCGGGATGATCGCCCGCTTGTGCGGCACGGTGACGTTGAAGCCGCGCACGCCGCGCGCCTTCAGCGCGGCGACGGCCTCGCCCAGCTTTTCCGGCGGCGTCGGGAATAATTCATAGCTGCCGCCGATGCCGTGTTGCTTCCGCCAGTAATTATGGATCGCCGGCGACAGCGAATGCTCGACCGGCCAGCCGATAAGGCCTGTGGCGACGTCATTCATCGCCCGCGCCCTGCCGGCGTTTTTCCACCTGGCGCTGGCGGTACTGGATGATGAGCGTCGCCGTTTCCTCGACCGAGCGGCTGGTGACGTCGATCACCGGCCAGCCTGGGCGCGGAAGGTCTTGCGCGAGGACTCGATCTCCTCCTGCACGCGCTCCTCGTTGACGTAGTCGGTCGCGGTGTCCTGGCTGATCGCGTTGAGGCGCGCGGTGCGGATGTCGATCAGCCGCGCCGAGCCGATGGTGAGGCCGACGAGAAGCGGCTGCTTCAGCGTCAGCAAATTGTCGGGCAGCGCGCAGCCGGGGACGAAGGGCACGTTCGCCGCCTTGTAGCCGCGGTAGGCGAGGTAGACGCAGGTCGGCGACTTGCTGGTGCGCGAGACGCCGCAGAGCACGATGTCGGCGTTCTCGAGGTCCCACGTGCCCTGCCCGTCGTCATGGGCGAGGGCGAAATTGATCGCCTCGATGCGGTTGAAATATTCCTCGCTCATCGCGTGCTGGCCGCCGGCGGTGCCGCTGGCCTCGAGATGCAAATAGTTCGACAGCTCGCGCAACGCGGCGCCGAGCACCGGCACGCAGGGCAGCTTGCGCTGCGTGCAGGCCTGCCACAGCGTCTCGCGCATCTCGGGGCTGGCGAGGGTGAACATGACGACGCCGGGATTGGCGTCGAGCGCGGCGATCAGCTTTTCCATCTGCCCCGGGGTGCGGATGAGCGACCAGACATGCTCGACCGGCTCGGCATCGAACTGCGCCAGCGCGGCGCGCGCCACCGAGGAGACGGTCTCCCCCGTCGAGTC
Source organism: Alphaproteobacteria bacterium (assembly GCA_037200745.1). Taxonomy (GTDB): domain Bacteria; phylum Pseudomonadota; class Alphaproteobacteria; order Rickettsiales; family UBA3002; genus QFOX01. The sequence continues at coordinate 211,823 of JBBCHK010000015.1, read as the reverse complement.
GGACACGAGGTGCAAATGGAAGCGCTTCATCCCTGTGGGCAACCTTTCGTACAGATTCGCACTTATCCACCCTTAGCGAAGGAATCGCCAAGTTGCTAGATGTCGTGTGGGCGCGGGCAGGCGAATTATCCATAGGGGCATGGTTGCGCCGCCCATCCGGCGAAAGCCGGGGACAGAATGCGCGCCCCCGTTGCTGACAGCGCAGCGATCCGCGCGGTCTTTTCGTCGCTTGCGGCATGTCCTCCACATGGTTTCCCCGGGTGCGGGCGCGGGCCGTCCACGGGAAGGTAACGCGACGAAAACCATCCGCCTTGTGTGAATCCCCGAACTATGATGAGACAACTACAACCTCCTTTAAGATTATAAATACTTAGATAGAAGAAGAAGGATGACCAAGCTCCTGTTAGCAAGCCTGCAAGGCAAGGCGACTAAGCGCGTGCCGTTCTGGTTCATGCGGCAGGCGGGACGCTATCTTCCGGAATACCGGCAATTGCGCGAAGACTCGAAAGGCTTCCTCGATCTCGTATTCAATCCCGAGAAGGCGGCGGAAGTGACGCTGCAGCCCATCCGCCGCTTCGGCATGGACGGGGCGATCCTGTTCTCCGACATCCTCGTCATCCCCTATGCGCTGGGGGTGAACGTCACCTTCGCCAAGGGCGAAGGCCCCGTCGTCGAGCAGGTCGATGCGAAACGCATCGACAAACTGAAAGCCGACCAGGTCGGAAAAAAACTATCGCCGATTTTTGAAACATTGCGACGGGTCAAAAAAGAGCTGCCGAAGGAAACGACGCTGATCGGTTTCGCCGGCGCGCCGTGGACGGTGGCCTGCTATATGCTGCAAGGCCCGCGCGACAAGGAATTCTCCACCGCGCGCAAATTCGCCTACGAAAACCCGAAGGCGATGAAGCGGCTCATCGATACGCTGAGCGCCGCGACGATCGAATACCTTCGCCTGCAGGCGAATAACGGCGCCGAGGCGTTGCAGCTTTTCGACAGCTGGGCCGGGCTGCTCTCGCCGGAGGAATTCGCCCGCCGGGTGCTGGCGCCGACGGCCAGGATCGCCGCCGCGCTGAAAAAATCCCATCCGAAAACGCCGCTCATCGGTTTCGCCCGTGGCGCCGGACAGCATCTCTCCGCTTATGCAAAAACCGGCGTCCATGCGCTCGGCGTCGATACGCAGACGCCCATGCGCGACGCCATCGAAGCTGTCGGCAAGCGGCAGGCGGTGCAGGGCAATCTCGATCCGTTGCTTCTCGCATCGGATAAGAAAGCCGCGCTGAAACAGGCGCGGGAAATATTGAAAACATTCGGCACCCGCCCCGCCGTGTTCAACCTCGGTCACGGCATGGTGCCGGAGACGCCGCTTGCGAACGTCGAAGCGTTGTGTGAACTTTTGAGATCGGCGGAACGATGAACAGATTTTCGTCATTGCGAGGAGTGCGTAGCACGACGAAGCAATCCAGCTTGCTGCCTAGAAAGCTGGATTGCTTCGCTGCCGCTCGCAATGACGGATGAGTATCATCTCGCCGCATAGCCGCACGGCGGTGGTGCTGTTCAACCTCGGCGGGCCGGATGCGCCGGAATCGGTGCAGCCGTTCCTGTTCAACCTGTTCAGCGACCCGGCGATCATCCGCCTGCCGAAATTCCTGCGCTCGCCGCTGGCCTCGTTCATCTCGCGGCGGCGGGAGGCGACGGCGAAGGCCATCTACGAGGAGATGGGCGGCAAGTCACCCATCGTCGAGAATACCGAGCAGCAGGGCAAGGCACTGGAGCTGTCGCTGTCGGCGCACGGCGAGGTCAAGGTCTTCCACGCGATGCGCTACTGGCACCCGCAGGCGCAGGAAGTCGCGGCGAAGGTGAAGGAATACGGGCCGCAGAGCATTATCCTCCTGCCGCTCTACCCGCAATTCTCGACGACGACGACGGCTTCGTCTTTCGCCGAATGGAAACGCGCGGCCACGGCGATCGGTCTTCAGGTGAAAACACACGAAGTGTGCTGCTATCCGACGCAGCCGCAATTCATCACCGCGCATGCGCAGCTGGTGCGGACCTATGTCGGCGAGGCGTCGCGCTTCGGCACGCCGCGCGTGCTGTTCTCGGCGCACGGGCTGCCGAAGAGCATCGTCAAGCGCGGCGATCCGTACCAGTGGCAGGTCGAGGCCACGGCGCGCGCGATCGCCACCGAGGTCGCCGTGCCCGGGCTCGATACCGTCGTCTGCTACCAAAGCCGCGTCGGGCCCATGCGCTGGCTGGAGCCGTCGATCCGCGACGAAATTTTGCGCGCGGCAAAGGACAAGGTGCCGCTGGTGGTGGTGCCGATCGCCTTCGTCTCCGAACATTCGGAGACGCTGGTCGAGCTCGACATCGAATATGCCGACCTCGCCCATGCGCGCGGCATCGACCGCTATTACCGCGTGCCGGCGCTGTCGGTGCAGGCGCATTTCATCGCCGGCCTCGCCGATCTGTGTTTGAAATTCCCCGAAGAGCGGGCTATCGCTTCGCACACCGGCGCGCGTTTCTGCGCGATGAACTGGAAGGAATGCCCATGCAGGACGTGATGCAATCTCCCGACCTTGCGCTGGCGCTGCACATCATCGCCTTCACCACGTGGATGTCGGGGATGTTCTACCTGCCCCGGCTTTACGCCTACCACGCCGCCGTGCCGGCGGGCTCCGAAATGGATAAGCAGTTCCAGCTCATGGAGCGGCGCCTGCTGCGCATCATCGTCAACCCGGCGATGGTCGCCACGCTGGTCTTCGGCGGCCTGCTCGCCCACATCACCGGCTACGACAGGCCGGGCACCGGCCACTGGCTGCCGGTGAAGCTTTTTCTGGTGTTGACGCTTGTCACCATGCACGGATTCATGGCGCGCTGGCGCAAAAGCTTCGTCCGTGGCGAGAATACCCGCTCGCCGCGATTCTACAAGATATTCAACGAGATAATCACGGTCCTGTTCATGGCGATCGTCTTCCTCGTCGTCTTTAAGCCCTTCTAAGAATGCGGAAAATCAAATCCGTGGCTTGACGCCGCCCGAAAAGCCGCTATGTTGTGCCTGCCTCTCAGGCATGAAGCGCGCCATTCCGGCAGACGCCCGTATCCCCCAAGCGATACTTATTTTCACCTCCCCTTAAAAAAACACACGAGTCACGAATGAAACTTCAGGAACTGAAGCGCAAGCCCTCGGATGAGCTGCTTGCCATGGCCGAGACGGCCGGCGTCGAGAACGCGAGCTCCATGCTCAAGCAGGAAATGGTCTTCGCCATTTTGAAACGCGCCGCCGAGCAGGGCGAAGAGATCATCGGCGCCGGCGTCATCGAGGTGCTGCAGGACGGCTTCGGCTTCCTGCGCTACCCCGAGGCCAACTACCTCGCCGGGCCGGACGACATTTACGTCACCCCCACCATCGTGCGCAAACTCGCACTGCGCACCGGCGACACGGTCGAAGGCGTCATCCGCGCGCCGAAGAACGACGAGCGCTACTTCGCGATGACGGAAGTCAAGACCGTCAACTTCGAAGCGCCCGAGAACCTGCGCCACCGCGTCAATTTCGACAACCTGACCCCGCTCTATCCCGAGCAGCGGCTCAAGATGGAATATATCGACACCACCGATAAGAAAAAAGAGGACCTCACCAAGCGCGTGATCGACCTCATCGTGCCGCAGGGCAAGGGCCAGCGCACGCTGGTCGTCGCCCCGCCGCGCGTCGGCAAGACGATGATGCTGCAGAACATCGCCCACTCCATCACCCGCAACCATCCGGAATGTTTCCTCATCGTCCTGCTCGTCGACGAGCGGCCCGAGGAAGTGACCGACATGGCGCGCACCGTGAAGGGCGAAGTGGTGAGCTCCACCTTCGACGAGCCGGCGACGCGCCACGTGGCACTCGCCGAGATGGTCATCGAGAAGGCCAAGCGCCTGGTCGAGCACAAGCGCGACGTCGTCATCCTCCTCGACTCCATCACGCGCCTCGCGCGGGCCTACAACACCGTCATCCCCTCCTCGGGCAAGGTGCTCACCGGCGGGGTGGATGCCAACGCGCTGCAGCGGCCGAAGCGCTTCTTCGGCGCGGCGCGCAACATCGAATTCGGCGGCTCGCTGACCATCATCGGCACGGCGCTGATCGAGACCGGCTCGCGCATGGACGAGGTCATCTTCGAGGAATTCAAGGGCACCGGCAACTCCGAGATCATCCTCGACCGCAAGATGTCCGACAAGCGCGTCTACCCGGCGATGGACATCACCAAGTCCGGCACCCGCAAGGAGGACCTGCTCTACGACAAGGGCGAGCTCGCCAAGGTCTGGATGCTGCGCAAGATCCTGAACCCCATGGGCCCGATGGACGCGATGGAGTTCCTCCTCGATAAAATGAAAGAGACCAAGTCCAACGAGGAATTCTTCGAACGGATGAATAAGTGACGGGTTTGAGTTAGCGCCGCAGGCGCTTACGAACCCGTCATCCCCGCGCAGGCGGGGATCTCGTGCCACAGGCAGAGCCCTTAACTCGTCCTTAAGATTTTTCTTATAATCTGTGCCGCATGGCTCTGTTTCCGCACACCGCCTTACCAGAAGTGCCCTTCCAGTTGAGAAAGGCGAACCTTCCGCATACGTGCGGCTATTCGCCAGAGGACAACAATTTCGTGCTTGGGCGGTTTGCGGCGTCCATCGGCGCGGGCTATATCAACTTACTGAATGTCCTTCACAAGAATGATGAAGAGGCACTGCTCGGTGCGATCGGCGATGCGTTCTCGTCCGATACGGTCATTATGAGCGATGCATTTGTCTGGACAAAAGACCCCGCCAATTTCGAGATGATGGATACGTTGGCCGAATGGTTCGCCACGGTCTACCAAAGCAACGACCCGGCCAGCGTGCCGAAGAAAATACTGTTTCCGGTAACGGTGATTTCGCAGGACAAGGAAGTGCACGCGCTGGTGGGCGCCATCGATTTCAATCCAGCCACACGAAAACTCGATTTCACGCTGCTCGACCAGCACGTAAATCGTAACAACCCTAAGCTCGATTTCTCAAAGGAGATTGATGTAGTGGGCCAGCGGTTCGCCGAAAAACTTGGCGGCAGCTTCCACACCAACGCCGAGCCCTATTGTTCTGTTCGCAATGTGTGTGGCATTGCCAGTATCGAGACCATCAAGACGCTTGCTATGACCAAAGATAGACCTTCGTTTTCAATCGCCGCTGATGGCTCCGCGCTGGCCCTCGACGAGGATGCCGTTCGCGCTGCCCATGGCGCAAATCTTGAACTGGCTGGGCGCGAACCTGGTGCGCTGGGCGGCGAAATGAAGCGATAATTCTCCCTCGCCCTTTACCGATTGTTAATGTTGGCCGGCTATTTGGCAACGAATCGTTGCCAACGGGTAGCCACTGTGGTTAAACGCGCGACGAAACGCCAACCCCTCGCCTTCACGGAGGAATCCATGGCTTCCCGCAAGAAGATCGGCCTCATCGGCGCCGGGATGATCGGCGGCACGCTCGCCCATCTCTGTGCGCTGAAAGAACTCGGCGACGTCGTGCTGTTCGACGTGGTCGAGGGCATGCCGCAGGGCAAGGCGCTCGACATCTCGCAAAGCTGCGCCGTCGAGAAGGTCGATGCGAAGATCGCCGGCACCAACGATTACAAGGACGTCGAGGGTGCGGACGTGATCATCGTCACCGCCGGCATCCCGCGCAAGCCGGGGATGAGCCGCGACGACCTGGTCGCCACCAATACCGGCATCGTCTCCAAAGTGGCGGCGGGCTTAAAGAAATACTGCCCCGACGCCTTCGTCATCACCATCACCAACCCGCTCGATGCGATGGTCTGGGTGATGCAGCAGCAGACGGGCTTCAAGCCCAATAAAGTCGTCGGCATGGCCGGCGTGCTGGACTCGGCGCGCTTCAGCTACTTCCTCGCCGAGGCGATGAAATGCTCGCTGAAGGACGTCACCACCTTCGTGCTCGGCGGCCACGGCGACACGATGGTGCCGATGGCGCCCTACTCCACCGTCGCCGGCATCCCGCTTCCCGACCTCGTGAAAATGGGCTGGATCACGCAGGACGCGCTGGGCAAGGTCATCCAGCGCACGCGCGACGGCGGCGCCGAGATCGTCGGCCTGCTCAAGACCGGCTCGGCCTTCTACGCCCCGGCGGCCTCGGCCATCGCCATGGCGGAATCCTACCTGTTCGACCAAAAACGGTTGCTTCCCTGCGCCGCATGGCTCAATGGTGAATACGGTCAGAAGGATATCTATGTCGGCGTGCCTGCCATCATCGGCAAAGGCGGCGTCGAGAAGATCGTCGAGATCGCGCTGCCGCCGGAGCAAAAGGCACAGTTCGAACAATCCGTCGGTGCGGTGCGCGAGCTCTGCGGCGGCATCAAACTGGAAAGGGCAGCAGCATGAAAAATCATTTCGGCAAGATGTATAATTTCATTTTCTCGTCACTGGAGATCATCTCCGTGATCGCGTTCGTTCCCGTGCTGATCGCCAGCTTCACCTACGGCAAGCACGCCGCCGGGTTCTTCTTCGGGCTGGGCATCGCGATGATCACGGTGGTGGTGTTCGGCATCCTGTTCCTCACGATCGAGAACCATCGCACCCTCAAGGCCATCTGCGACGCGCTGGCCAGCAAGGGAAAGAAATAAGGAAGCCGCGATGACCATCGAGCATTTCGGCATCGCGGTGCGCGACATGAGGAAGAGCCTCGCCTTCTACACGGCGTCGCTGAAGCCGCTGGGGCTGAAGCCGACGCTCGGCGACGGCAAAAGCTGGCAGATGTTCGGCGACAAGGCCCACTCGCAGTTCGGCATCCACCCCAGCAGCAGGCCGACGCCGAAGATCCATTTCGCCTTCCGCGCGAAATCGCCCCGCGCGGTGGATGAATTCTACCTCGCCGCCATCAAGGCCGGCGCGAAGGACAACGGCAAGCCCGGGCCGCGCGAGGATTACGGCTACGCCGCCTTCGTCATCGACCCGAACGGCCACAATCTCGAAGCGGTGAATTTCACCGCCCCCAAACGCAGGAGCAAGCGATGAATATCCATGAGTACCAGGCCAAGTCCGTCCTGGCGAAATTCGGCGTGCCGGTGCCGCGCGGCGGCGTCGCCTACACGCCCGCCGAGGCCGAGCAGGTCGCCCAGTCGCTGGGCGGCGCGCTGTGGGTGGTCAAGGCGCAGATCCACGCCGGCGGGCGCGGCAAGGCGGGCGGCGTCAAGCTCGCCAAGAGCCTCGACGAGGTCAAGCGCCTGACCAAGGAAATGCTGGGGATGACGCTGGTCACCCACCAGACCGGCCCCGAGGGCAAAGAGGTCAAGCGCGTCTATATCGAGGAAGGCTCGGACATCGGCTCGGAGCTTTACCTCTCCGCCGTGCTCGACCGCAAGACGAGCTCGGTCGCCTTCATCGGCTCGAAAGAGGGCGGCGTCGATATCGAGGAAGTCGCCCACAAGCACCCGGAGAAGATCATCACCGCCGCGGTCGACCCGGCGACCGGCATCCAGCCCTTCCACGCGCGCAAGCTCGCCTTCGGCATGCAGCTCCCGATGGAGCTCTACGCCGCGTTCGAGAAGCTGGTGTTCGGCGTCTATAACGCCTTCATCGGCACCGATGCCTCGCAAGTCGAGATCAACCCGCTGGTCATCACCAAGGGCAACAAGCTGATCGCGCTCGATGCCAAGTTCAACTTCGACGACAACGCCCTCTTCCGCCAACCGGAAATTGCCGAGATGCGCGACGAGGACGAGGAGGACCCGCTCGAACGCCAGGCCGCCAAGTTCGGCCTCAGCTACGTCAAGATGGACGGCAATATCGGCTGCATGGTCAACGGCGCCGGGCTTGCGATGGCGACGATGGACATCATCAAGCTCTATGGCGGCTCGCCAGCCAACTTCCTCGATGTCGGCGGCGGCGCGTCGAAAGAGAAAGTCACCGAAGCCTTCAAGCTCATCCTCTCCGACCCGAACGTCGAGGGTATTTTGGTGAACATCTTCGGCGGCATCATGCGCTGCGACATCATCGCCGAGGGCATCATCTCGGCGGCGCGCGAAGTCAGCCTCAACGTGCCGCTGGTGGTGCGCCTCGAAGGCACCAACGTTGAGCTCGGCAGGAAAATGCTGGCGACGTCCGGCCTGCCCATCATCACCGCCGACAACCTCGCCGACGCCGCCCAGAAGATCGTCGGCGCGACGAAGAAACAAGCCGCGTAATACCGCTTTCACGCAGGCGTGAAAGCGCAGGGAGAATGAAAAATGTCTATTTTGGTGAATAAGAATACGAAAGTGATCTGCCAGGGCATCACCGGGCGCGAGGGCACGTACCATACCGAGCAGGCGATCGCCTACGGCACGAAAATGGTCGGCGGGGTGACGCCGGGCAAGGGCGGCACGACGCATCTCGAGATCCCGGTGTTCAATTCCGTCGGCGAGGCGAAGGAGAAGACCGGCGCCAACGCGACGGTCATTTATGTGCCGCCGCGCTTCGCCGCCGATGCCATCCTCGAAGCGATCGACGCCGAGATGGAGCTCGCCATCTGCATCACCGAGGGCATTCCGGTGCTCGACATGGTGAAGGTCAAGCGCGCGCTGGGCGGCTCGAAGACCCGCCTCGTCGGGCCGAACTGCCCGGGCGTCATCACGCCGGGCGAGTGCAAGATCGGCATCATGCCCGGCCATATTCACAAGAAAGGCCGCATCGGCATCCTCTCGCGCTCGGGCACGCTGACCTACGAAGCCGTCGGGCAGACGACGGCGGTGGGGCTCGGCCAGTCCTCCTGCGTCGGCATCGGCGGCGACCCGGTCAACGGCACCAATTTCCTCGACGTGCTCGAGCTGTTCCTCAAGGACGACGAGACGGACGCCATCATCATGATCGGCGAGATCGGCGGCAACGCGGAAGAAGACGCGGCCGCGTTCCTCAAGAAGTCGAAGGTGAAGAAACCGGTCGTCGGCTTCATCGCCGGGCGCACGGCGCCGCCGGGGCGGCGCATGGGGCATGCGGGGGCGATCGTCTCCGGCGGCTCGGGCGGCGCGGAGGATAAGATCGAGGCGATGAAATCCGCCGGCGTGACGGTGACGGATAATCCCTCCTTCATGGGCAAGACCATGAAAGAAGTCCTCGGCAAGTAGACGCAGGACGTAGCGGACCATCTGCGTCGTCGCGCCGCATTCGCCGAATCCTCATGTAGCGCTGCTACACTCCGGTTTGTCCAAACGGCCGCTCCTAGTATCTGGCCCACTCTGCCGCCACCGGCTGCGCCGGAAGAAAAATAAATGGGATTTTGATGGGGTGGGCGATAGCGTTGGGCCATGCGCTATTTTCTTTTTGTGCTTCCTCTACTCCTGCTCGCCGCTTGTGCGCCGCAGGCGCCGGGCGGCGGGGCGGATTTCGTCAATGTCGACGGGCACCGGATCGATGTCGCCTATCTCGGCGGGCGGATGTTCTCGGCGCGCGGCGGCGAGGAGACGCACGACAAATGGGTCAAATACCGGCAGGTGCGCGCGGTCGAGATCATCAGCCTCTGCCGGGTGACGGAATCGCATGTCGAAGGCGGCGCGCTGGCCGCGACGGTCGGCTGCGAGCGCCCGCGTACGCACCTCTAGGCATAAAAAATCCCCGCGACATCGCTGCCGCGGGGATTCGGGGGATGCTAGGCGAGCGCTAGTCCTTGCACTCGGAGAGCTTCTGGTAGGCGACGGCGCCGATGGCCCCGCCGATGAGCGGCGCGACCCAGAACAGCCAGAGCTGCGACAGCGCCCAGCCGCCCATGATGATCGCCGGCCCGGTCGAGCGCGCCGGGGTTGATCGAGGCGCCGGTGACCGGCATCGCGACCATGTAGATCACCGCGAAGGCAACGCCGATGGCGAGCGGTGCATGCGCGCCGTTCTTGCCGTCCGTCGTTCCCATGATGATGAAGAGGAACAGGCCGGAGAGCACGATCTCGGCGAGCAGCGCGGCATGCATCGAGTAGCCGCCGGGCGAGTGCTCGGCGAAGCCGTTGGCGCCGAGGCCCATGCCCTTGGCGTTGTCGATGCCGCCGGCGATCTGCGACAGCACCCAGGCGGCGAGCAGCGCGCCCAGCACCTGCACGATGACGTAGCCGGGAACTTCCTTCATCGGGAAGCGCCCGCCGGCCGTGAGGCCGACGGTGACCGCCGGGTTGAGGTGGCAGCCCGAGACCGGGCCGATGGCGTAGGCCATCGCGGTGAGGGCGAGGCCGAAGGCCAACGACACGCCGAGCGTGCCGAGGCCTTGGCCGGCCATCGCCGCCGCGCCGCAGCCGACGAAGACGAGCCAGAAGGAACCGATGGCTTCCGCCATCAATCGTTTACACATCATGGAAACCTCCAAAGTGGTTGGCAACAGGCCACCCATAACGGATCGCGCAAGCGTGCGCTTTGTGCAGTGCCGTCAGGAGCGCGGTTATTCACAGGCGAAAACTGTGCGATGTGATATAAATGTCGGCGCGGCGGGCGAAACGCGGTTTTTCCGGGACGGCTTTGCGCCGCATTCGCGCTTGCAAAGCCGGCGGTTGCACCCTACACAAGCTGTAGCAACGCGCGGGCGGTCCGCGCCGGTTCCTGCATGCTCATATGACCAACGAAGCCATTGAAAGCTCATTCCTTTACGGTGCCAACACCGTCTTCATCGAGGAGCTTTACCAGCGCTACCTGAAATCCCCGGCTTCGGTATCCGCCGACTGGCAGCGTTTTTTCTCCGGCCTTAACGACGCGCCCGAAGCGCGCCCCTCGTGGGAGCGGGACGGCAGCCGCGTCATCGGCGTCGCCGACGGCGAAGCGCCGGCGAAACCCGCACCGGATAAAAAGACCGAAGGCACCGCCGCCGCGCCGGCCGCCGCACCCATGGCGGACGTGATGAACGCGCTGCGCGCGCAGGCGCTCATCCGCGCCTACCGCGTGCGCGGGCATTTACTGTCGCAGCTCGACCCGCTGAAGATCGAGCAGCCGGAGATGCATGCCGACCTCGACCCGGCGAATTACGGCTTCAAGCCGGCGGACTACGACCGATCCATCTATCTCGGCGGCAATCTCGGGCTGGAGCGGGCGACGCTGGCCGAGATCATGAACATCCTGCAGCGGACGTATTCCGGCACGATCGGCGTCGAGTTCATGCATATCCAGGACCCGAAGCAGCGCGAATGGATCCAGTCGCGCATCGAGGCGGCGCGCGGCAAGCCGCAATTTTCGCCCGAGGCGAAGAAAAAGATTCTCGGCCAGCTGCTCGAGGTCGAGGGGTTCGAGGAATTCGTCCAGGTGAAATATACCGGCATGAAGCGCTTCTCCGTGCAGGGCGGCGACGCGATGGTGCCGGGCATGGTCGCCATCCTTGAGACCGCATCGCAGCTCGGCGTCGAGGAGATCGTCATCGGCATGCCGCATCGCGGGCGAATGAACGTGCTGACTTCCATCATGGGCAAGCCCTATTCGGAGCTGCTGTCGATCTTCAACGGCAACCTCGACTTCCCCGAGTCGGTCAACGCCTCGGGCGACGTGAAATACCATATCGGTGCCTCGCAGGACCGCGTGATGGAGAACGGAAAATCCATCCACCTCTCCCTCACCGCCAACCCGTCGCACCTCGAGGTCGTCAACCCCGTCGTCGTCGGCAAGGTGCGCGCCAAGCAGGACCAGCGCGGCGATGAGAAACGCGCGGTTGTCCTCGGCCTCCTGCTGCACGGCGACGCCGCCTTCGCCGGGCAGGGCACGGTGCCGGAGACGCTGGCGCTCGCCGACCTGCGCGGCTACCGCACCGGCGGTACGGTGCATATCGTCGTCAACAACCAGATCGGCTTCACCACCGCGCCGCGCTACTCGCGCTTCACGCCGTACCCCACCGACTGCGCCAAGGGCGTGATGGCGCCGATCTTCCACGTCAACGGCGACGACCCGGAAGCGGTTGTCTTCTGCTGCCAGCTCGCCACCGAGTTCCGCCAGGAATTCGGCCGCGACTCGGTGGTCGACCTCTTCTGCTACCGCAAATACGGCCACAACGAGGGCGACGAGCCGATGTTCACCCAGCCGGTGATGTACAAGACCATCGCTGCGCATCAGCTCCCCGCGCATCTCTACGGCCAGCAGCTGATCGACGAAGGGGTGATGACGCAGGAGGAGATCGGCATCGAGGTCGAGAAGCTCAACGCCTATTTCCAGAAGGAATACGACGCGGCGAAGGTCTTCAAGCCCAACAAGGCCAACTGGCTCGAAGGCAAGTGGCAGGGCTTCATCCGCGCCGAGGACGGGCTCGGCAAGGAGCCCGATACCGGCGTCGAGCTGAAGACGCTGAAGACGCTCGGCCTCGCGCTGACGAAAGTGCCGGAAGGCTTCAACCTCAACCGCAAGATCGACCGCCAGCTCAAGGCCAAGGCCGAGATGATGGAGTCCGGCAAGGACCTCGACTGGGCGATGGGCGAGGCGCTCAGCTACGCCAGCCTCGTCGCCGAGGGCAAGCATGTGCGCCTGACCGGGCAGGATTCCGGGCGCGGCACCTTCAGCCACCGCCACTCGGTGCTGATCGACCAGGAGAACGAGGAGCGCTACGTCCCGCTCAACCACGTCGCGGAGAAACAGGGCAATTACGAGGTCCACGACTCCAACCTCTCCGAGCTCGGCGTGCTCGGCTTCGAATACGGCTACTCGCTGGCCGAGCCGGAGGCGCTGGTGCTGTGGGAAGCGCAGTTCGGCGATTTCGCCAACGGCGCGCAGGTCATCATCGACCAGTTCATCTCCTCCGGCGAGGTGAAGTGGCTGCGCATGAGTGGCCTCGTCATGCTGCTGCCGCACGGTTATGAAGGCCAGGGCCCCGAGCACTCCTCGGCACGGCTGGAGCGCTATTTGCAGCTCTGCGGCGAGGACAATATGCAGGTCGTCAACTGCACGACGCCGGCCAATTTCTTCCACGCGATGCGTCGCCAGCTCGCCCGCAAGTTCCGCAAGCCGCTGATCGTGATGACGCCCAAATCGCTGCTGCGCCACAAGCTGGCGGTCTCCACGCTCGACGACTTCGCCCCCGGCACGCGCTTCCTGCGCATGGTGCCGGAGGTGGATAAGCTGGCGGCCGACAAGGACGTGCGCCGCCTGGTCCTGACCTCGGGCAAGGTCTATTACGACCTGCTGGAAGCGCGCCGTGAGCAGAAGACCTCCGACGTCGCGCTGCTGCGCGTCGAGCAGTATTACCCCTTCCCGCGCGAGGAGGTGCTCGCGGCGCTGAAGCAATACCCCCAACGCCGAAGTGGCATGGGCGCAGGAGGGAGGCCGGAGAACATGGGCGCCTGGCGCTTCATCGGCCCGCGCATCGGCGAGGCGCTGGAATCGCTCGGCCGCAACGCCAAGATCCGCTATGTCGGGCGCAAGGAGGCGGCAAGCCCCGCCGCCGGCTACGCCGCCCAGCACCAGCGCGAGCTCAAGCAGCTGCTCGAGGACGCTTTCGCCCTCGACGCGGCGGCGCAGAAACAGAAGAAGAAAGCATAACGACCGAACCGCCGGCACTGGCGGGTCGCACAGGAGAAGAAGCATGGCACAAGGTGATATCGTCGTCCCCCGACGCTGGGTGAATCCGTCAGCGAGGCCACCGTCACCAAATGGTTCAAGAAGGTGGGCGACGCCGTGAAGGCCGACGAGCCGCTGTGCGAGCTCGAGACCGATAAGGTCACCGTCGAGGTCCCCGCACCGGCCGCCGGCGCGCTCAAGGAAATTTTGGTGAAGGAAGGCAGCAACGTCGAGGTCGGCGCCCTGCTCGGCCGCATCGAGGCCGGTGCCGCCGGCGGCAAGGCCGCGCCGGCCGCCGCTGCGCCCGCTCCCGCGAAAGCCGCCACACCGGCTCCCGCGCCGAGACCGGCAGCCCCAGCCCCCGCCGCCGCGCTGCCGCCGCGCAACCCAATACGAATCCGCCGAGCACCGCGACGGGATGGAGGCCAGGTCCGGCCCCGCCGTCGGCAAGCTGCTTGCCGAGAATCCCGGCGTCACGGTCGCCAGCCCGAGCGGCAAGGACGGGCGCATCACCAAGGGCGACGTGCTCGCCGCCATCGAGGGCGACGGCATGGCGGCAGCACCCGCTGCCGGGGCCGCGCGAGGAGCGCGTGCGCATGAGCAAGCTGCGCCAGACCATCGCCCGGCGCCTGAAAGAATCGCAGAACACCGCCGCCTCGCTGACCACGTTCAACGAGATCGACATGTCGGCGGTGATGGCGCTGCGCAACGAATACAAGGAGGAGTTCGAGAAGAAGCACGGCGTGCGCCTCGGCTTCATGGGCTTTTTCATCAAGGCGGCGGTCAGTGCGCTCAAGCAGGTCCCCGGCGGTCAATGCCGAGATCGACGGCACCGACCTCATCTACAAGAACTACTACGATATCGGCGTCGCCGTCGGCGGGCCGAACGGGCTGGTGGTGCCGGTCATCCGCGACTGCGACAAGAAATCCCTCGCCCAGATCGAGAAGGACATCGCCGCCGCCGCCGCAAGGCGCGCGACGGCACGCTGACCATGGCCGATATGAGCGGCGGCAGCTTCACCGTCACCAACGGCGGCGTCTACGGCTCGCTGCTGGCCACCCCCACATCATCAACCCGCCGCAATCGGCCATCCTCGGCATGCACAAGGTCGAGGAGCGGCCGATCGCGCTGAACGGCGCCGTCGTCATCCGCCCGATGATGTATGTCGCGCTCAGCTACGATCACCGCATCATCGACGGCCGCGAATCGGTGACGTTCCTGGTGAAAGTGAAACAGGCCGTCGAGGACCCGCGCCGCCTGCTGCTGGGGCTTTAGCGCACTATATAGACACCTAGAAAGCAGGGCTTATGAGCGAATCATTCGATGTCATCGTCATCGGCGGCGGGCCGGGCGGCTATGTCTGCGCCATCCGTGCGGCGCAGCTGGGCTCAAGACCGCCTGCGTCGAGGAGCGCGGGGCGCTGGGCGGGACCTGCCTCAATATCGCGCTGCATCCCGAGCAAGGCGCTGCTCGAATCCTCCGAGAAATACGAGGACGCGCAGCATAATTTTGCGAAACACGGCATCGAGGCCGAGGTGAAACTCGACCTGCCCACCATGATGAAGCGCAAGACCGAGGTGGTCGATACGCTCACCAAGGGCATCGAGGGGCTGTTCAAGAAGAACAAGGTCGCCTACCTCAAGGGCCACGGCACCATCACGGCCAAGGGCGAGGTGGACGGTCGCGGGGCAGGCTTACGCCACGAAGAACATCATCATCGCCACCGGCTCGGAGGTCATGCCGCTGAAAGGCGTCGCGATCGACGAGAAGCAGATCGTCTCCTCCACCGGCGCGCTGTCGCTGCCGAAGGTGCCGGAGTCGCTGATCGTCATCGGCGGCGGCTATATCGGGCTGGAGATGGGCTCGGTCTGGCGCCGCCTCGGCGCGCAGGTGACGGTGGTCGAATATCTCGACCGCATCACCCCCGGCATGGATGCCGAGGTGGCGAAGAACCTGCAGCGCATCCTCGAGAAGCAAGGGTTCCAGTTCAAACTGGGCATGAAAGTGACCGGCGCCGAAGCCGGGCAAGTCCGGGGTGGAGCTTACGGTCGAACCCGCAGCAGGCGGTGCCGCCGAAACGCTGAAGGCGGAGGTCGTGCTGCTCTCGGTGGGGCGGCGCGCCCTATACCGACAAGCTGGGGCTGGAGAATATCGGGCTGAAGACCGACGAGCGCGGGCGCGTGCCGGTGGGACAGGCAGCTGCAGACTTCCGTGCCGGGCATCTATGCCATCGGCGACGTCATCGCCGGGCCGATGCTGGCGCACAAGGCGGAGGAAGAAGGCATGTTCGTCGCCGAGGTGATCGCCGGGCAGAAGCCGCACATCAATTACGACGCGATCCCCGGCGTGATCTATACTTGGCCGGAGGTGGCGACCGTCGGCCGCTCGGAGGAGCAGCTCAAGGAAGCGGGCATCGCCTACAAGACCGGCAAGTTCCCCTTCCTCGCCAACTCGCGCGGCCGCGCGGCGGGGCAGACGGACGGGTTCGTGAAGATCCTGGCCGATGCGAAGACGGACGAGGTCTACGGCGTGCACATCATCGGCGCGCAGGCGGGCACGATGATCGCCGAGGCCTGCATCGCCATGGAGTTCGGTGCGTCGTCGGAAGACATCGCCCGCACCTGCCACGCCCACCCGACGCTCAACGAAGCGGTCAAGGAAGCCGCCCTCGCCGTCGAGGGCCGGGCGATCCATATTTAATTCAGCTGCAGGGAACCTTGCGGTGGCGCGTCATCCGAACGGATGAGGTCCTGGAAGCTTCCGGTTCTGGCGCGCCCGATCTTTGCCGCGGGCTGCGTATGGAAATGGCCATCGGCGGCGATATGGGAATCGACCGTGATGCCGAACTGGGCACAGCGCGTCTTGATCGCCATGTTTATTAAATTCGTCAGGGGCTGCGGCCCGGCGCTCGATCGCTCGCTTTGCTTCATCTCGGCGAGCATGGCGTCGCGTGCGGCCCCGACATCCTTGTCGAGGAGCTGCCGCAAGGCGTCCCCTTTGCATCCTTCGACGCACCCCAGGGCGGCTACATAGGCCTGGACCGCCTCGCTCAAGGGTTGAGGCAGGGCATGGAAGGCGGCCGGTAACGCATCGGCTCCAGCGGATCCCGGCCGATCTTCATGGCCTGGTCGGGGGCGAATTCCCAGCGTGCTTTTTCGAGGTGGCGGCGCAAGACCGTCAGCGCCGGATCGCGCCGCGCCGATTCGGGCAGCCGGGAATAGACGTCCTCGACCGCTATCCACTCCCGGCGGGTCACATTCGTCCTTGCGCTCAGCTCGTTGAAATGCGGGAGCGCAAAGCCGAACGTCACGCCCAGGTCCTTGCCCTGCGGAATTTCGAGCGCGTTCCAGACCAGGTCGGCCGTCCGTTTCGAGGTCAGGCGCTCGAAAAGCCCGTGCCATACTTTGGGCTCCAGCGTGGGCGGCCAGCGTTCGTGCTTCGCCGGGCGGCAGGAGGTTCTCGTCGAAGCCGAGCGCCGCGAGCTTCCCGACCTCTTCGCCGGCATGCTCGAGGTCGCCTTCGGGATCGGCCGCGCGGCCGGGCGTCAGCCTCCCGCAGGAGGGAATCGGCGATCCCTTCGGAATTTCCTTCGTACTGCTTGAGGGGACTCGATCCTGTGCCTGAAGGTCCCGATGTCGATGTGGCCGAGTTTTTTCTCGAGATCTGGATCGCCGAGGTCGAACTTGCCCGTCCCGGGATCGGGTGCCAGCGGCGAGGGTTCCGTTTTCCACACCCCCTTCCCTTTCCGGGAAGTGAACAGCATGCAGGCCTTTTCGGGTCCGATCGCACCTTCGGCGATGGCCTCGTTGACGCGCTGCAAGGCGTCGTACATCAGCAGCGCGTCGCGGAATTTTTGGTCGCCGATGCCCTTCTCCATCCCCTGGTTGGTGCCGAAACGGCCGATGACCAGGTCGATGTAGTGACGGTCGTACAGCTGCATGGTGATGGGGTCGCCGTTGTATTTGGCGATCGCCAGCTTCATCGCCTGCACGCTGAGGATCTTGGCGCCGGGGGTCCACCGTGTTGAAGCGGCCCGCTTTCCTCCCACAGCGGGATTCCTTCCTCGAGGATGCGCTCGAACAGCTCCGGCTCCGTCGGCACCGGCCGGCCCGTCGCCTCCCACTGTTTCCTGTAACGCGGATAGACCTCGGCGATGAGTTTCGTGATCGCCGAGAAGCCGCCGCCCGCCATCCGGTATTTCTCGATCTTCTCGCGGGTCAGCGATTTGAGCAGGGCGCGCTGGTCGTCGAAGCTCTTTATCTCCTCGCGGTTCTCCCTGCACGTGAACGGTGCGGAACTGCTTCTTCTGGACCTCGTCGCGGGATGACCTGCTCGATCTTCTCGAGCTGCCGGAGGACGGGATGGTTGCGCACTTCCTCGCTGTCGATGTCGTATCCCTGCGCGGCGAGCAGCTTGCCCAGCACGGTGCGCAGGTTGGGATGCGACGGGCCGTCGCTCAGCTCGCCGATGGCGACGTCGACCTTTCCGGCGCCCTCCCTGAGGGCTTCCACGGCGAGATCGGCGTTGGAGCCGTGCATGTGCAGGTTGACCGGCATCTGCTCGTAGCCCGCTTCCTTGAGCCTGGCGCGGATGGTGCGGATGAGCTCCGGCATTTCCTCACCGCCGACGCCGGCATAGTTCTTGATCGCGATCTCGTGGCAGCCCGCCTTGGCGAGCTTCACGGCGTAGTCGGCGTACTCATCGATGGTCCAGGCGCGCTTTTCGCCCGGCGGCTCGCTGATGTACGAGATCGCGCCTTCGATGACCAGCTGCGCGTCCGGATGCTGCGCGTTATAGGCGTTGAGCACATCGAAGCTCGGCTGGACGTTGCGCATGTCGTTCATCATGTCGAACACGCGGAAGACCTTGATGCCGTTCTGCGCCGAACGATCGATGAGGTCCTTCAGCGTCTCGTTCGAGATGGGCTGGTAGCCGAGTCCCTGGCGGCCGCGGAAAAGCGCCTGCAGCTCGAGATGCGGGGCCGCCTCGCGGATGTTGCGCAGGTTCTCGAGCGGATTCTCGCTCAGGAGCCTGGCCGGTTCGGCATATTGCGCGCCGCCCCAGGCCTCGATGGGCGGGAACCTGCCGAGGATCCGCTCGATCTCCCTGGCCGAAGAGGTCCAGCTCGCGGGCGACCTTGAGGATCGCGCCGTTGCGCCATTTATTGGCATCCCACGACTGCACGCCGTCGCGGATCGAGACGTCGCGCAGGCGGCTCAGGTCTTCGGCCAGCGCCTTGTCGAGCGCCCGCTGCCCCGGGGTCGGTGACGAACCCATCGTAGACGGTCCGATCGAGCCGGCGCGACATTCCCCGCGATGTGCTCGCGCGCGTCCGCGCCGATCTTCTCCTGAATGGCCCGAAGCTCGGGGTCCTTTGCCTTGGTGTAATTATCCGCCATATTTCGCCGCTATTTTCTTATTCGTTCTTGATAATTTACGGGTATTGTCAGGGTTTTAGGGTGACGGTTCGGTGAAGTTTTTGTGACGGAATCGTTAAGACGCCAGCCGGGCGGCGACCGCGTCGATAAACGCTTCGGTATTAAGCCATTTCTGGCTCGGGCCGACCAGCAACGCCAGGTCCTTGGTCATCTGCCCGGATTCGACGGTGTCGATGACGGCCTTCTCCAGCGCGTGGCAGAATTTCTCCAGCGCGGCATTATCGTCGAACTTGGCGCGGTAGGCGAGGCCCTGCGTCCAGGCGAAGATCGAGGCGATGGGGTTGGTCGAGGTCGGGTTGCCCTTCTGGTATTCGCGGAAATGGCGGGTCACCGTGCCGTGCGCCGCCTCGGTCTCGACGACCTTGCCGTCGGGGCGTCAGCAGCACCGAAGTCATCAGCCCCAGCGAGCCGAAGCCCTGCGCCCACGACGTCGGACTGCACGTCGCCGTCGTAATTCTTGCAGGCCCAGACGAAGCCGCCCTCGGACTTGATGGCGTAGGCGACGAGGTCGTCGATCAGCCGGTGCTCGTAGGTGAGGCCGGCCTTGTCGAATTTTTCCTTGAACTCGGTCTCGAAGATGCCCTGGAACAGGTTCTTGAAATCGCCGTCGTATTTCTTGAGGATGGTGTTCTTGGTCGACAGCAGCACGGGGTAGTTCACCGTCAGCGCGTAGTTGAAGCAGGCGCGGGCGAAGCCGATGATCGATGCGTTGAGGTTGTACATCGACAGCGCGACGCCCGGGCCGGGGAAGTGGTAGACCTCGTGCTCGTAGATCTCCGAGCCGTCGTCCGGGGTGAATTTCATCACCAGCCTTCCGGGGCGGTCGACGACGAGATCAGTGGCGCGGTACTGGTCGCCGAAGGCATGGCGGCCGACGATGATCGGCTTGGTCCAGCCCGGCACGTAGCGCGGGATATTTTTGCAGACTGATCGGCGCGCGGAAGATGGTGCCGTCGAGCACGTTGCGGATGGTGCCGTTTGGGCGACGGGTACATGCGCTTGAGGCCGAACTCCTTCACCCCGCGCCTCGTCCGGCGTGATGGTCGCGCATTTGATGCCGACGCGGTATTTCTGGATGGCCCGCCGCCGCTTCGACCGTCACCGCATCGTCCGTGCGGTCGCGCTCGGTGATGGAAAGGTCGAACCGCTCGAGCTTGATGTCGAGGAAGGGCAGGATCAGCTTGTCCTTGATCATCGCCCAGATGACGCGGGTCATCTCGTCGCCGTCGATCTCGACCCACCGGGTGCGCCACGGAAATTTTTGCCATGGGACTACGTAGCCCCCGGCATGCGCACAGGCAACTAAAAGCACCGTAACTTATGGTGCAGTGCAATGACTTAGTCCCATCCGTCGCCAACGGGGGCAATGATGTCACACGGTTCGCGCACGATAGGAATTGATGGCGTTCGCTTTAGCAAAAAACCATGAGCACGCTGGCACTGCAGCGCATCCGTTTTGACGAGCCGGTCTCGGCGCGCAAGGTTTTTCGCGACCTCGCCTGCGTCGTCGGCGGGGTCTTCGCCTTCCTCGTCTGCGCGATCAATCCTGCTCGTCGCCTTCTTCGATTTCTCGGGCTACGCACAGCGCAGCGCGACGAGCGCCGCCGGCCGCACGGTCGATCTCGGCAAGGCGACGACCGATCACCTGGGGGCCGGTCACCCATATCCATATGGACGGACGTGCACGTCGCCAACATGAAGGGCGGCAGCGCGCCGGACATGTTCGCCGCGAAGTCGGTGGACGCCTCGGTCGATTTGCGCGCGCTGCTGCGCGGCCGCGTCGAGCTGCCGGAGGTCACGCTGGTCGCGCCGCAATTGCTGCTGGAGAAGGACGCATCCGGCGACGCCAACTGGCATTTCGGCAGCAACCCGGGCGCCAGGCGGTGACCTCGCCGCTGCCGCAGAAGCGCTACGAAATGCCCGCCATCGGCCGTCTCGTTATCGAGGACGGGCAGTTCGCCTATAAGGACGCGGCGCAGAAGATCGACATCGCCAGCGCCGTCTCGACCGTCACCCGGCTCGGCGCGTGCGGACGAGCGCATCCACCTCTCCGGCAAGGGCAGCTACAAGGGCAAGCCGTTCCATGTCGATCTCACCGGCGGCTCGGTGCTGGCGCTCAAGGACACCAGCCAGCCCTACCCGCTCGACCTGCATGTCGAGATCGCCGACACCCGCCGCCGCCGTCCTCGGCACGATGGACGACCCCGCTGCAGCTCAAGGGCATGGACCTGCGGCTGCGCGTCAAGGGCAACGACGCGGCGGACATCTTCCCCATCCTCGGCATCGCGCTGCCGCCGACGCCGCCCTATGACGTCACCGGCCAGCTCGGCCTCAAGGGCAAGGTATGGAGCTTCAACCGACTTCAAAGGGAAGCTCGGATCGAGCGACCTCGAAGGCTCGCTGAGCTGGGACAAAGGCAAAGCGCGGCCGCTGCTGACGGCGAACTTCACCTCGAACACCCTCGCCTTCCAGGACCTCGGCCCGCTGATCGGCGAGGCGCCGGCCGCCGGCAAAACGGTGAGCGCCACGCAGCGCTCGCGGCCGGACGCACCAGGAGCAGAGCCCCCTTCGTCATCCCCGATACCTCGCTCGACATCAGCCGCCTGGACGCGATGGACGCCGACGTCACCTTCACCGGCAAGAAGGTCATCTCGAGCTCGCTGCCGCTGGACGATTTCTACCTGCACGCCGTGCTCGACGACAAGCTGCTCATGCTCGCCGCCCCCTGAAGTTCGGCACCGCCGACGGCGACGTTTCTGCCAACCTCACGGTCAATGCGCGGGTCACGCCCGTCGTCATCGACGGCGATTTCAACCTTTCACCGCCTGTCGCTCGCGCGGCTGATGGCGCCGGTCGGCAGGAAACTGCCGACGGTCCCGGCGAAAGGCTTCATCGGCGGCAAGGCGACGCTGTCGGGCACCGGCAAGAGCCTGCACGAGATGCTCGGCAATTCGCACGGCACCGTCGGCATCGGCATGGAGGGCGGCCAGCTTTCCGACCTGCTGGTGCAGATCGTCGGGCTCGACGTGATGAAGTCACTGGGCTTCCTTTTGGCCGGCGATAAGCCGGTCGCCATCCGCTGCGTCATCGGCGATTTCGGCGTCGAGGGCGGGCAGATGAAAGCGAAGACCTTCGTCATCGACACCAACGACACTAATATCAGCGGCTCCGGCTCGCTTAACCTGAAGAACGAACGGCTCGACTTCCATTTCATGCCGCACCCCAAGGGCAAGAGCATCCTCTCGCTGCGCTCGCCGCTGCACGTCACCGGCACGCTGAAGGACCCGGATTTCGGCTTCGACGCCAAGGGGCTGGTGGTCAAGGGCGGCGTCGGCGCGGCGCTGGGCGCGGTGCTGTTGCCGCTCGGCGTGCTCGCCTTCGTCGAGCCCGGGCTGGGCAAGGATTCCGACTGCGCGGCGCTGGTCGGCCCAGCTCCATACCGACACCGGGCCTCGGCCAGCGTACCGAAGAACAATCCCGTGCCGCCGCCGCGCAAGAAATGATGGTCTAGGGTTTGGTTGACGACGATGTCAACTTCTCACCGGAGCGCAATCGCAGCAGCAGGAGAAGGCCCGGCAGCGACAGTACGGTGGCGATCCAGAAGAATCCTGACCAGCCGTAATGCTGTGCCAGCCAGCCGGCGGGGGTCGACAGCAGGGTGCGCCCCAGCGCGGCGAGTGCCGAGAGCAGGGCGTACTGGGTCGCCGTGTAGCGGTCCCGGCAAAGCGCGCTGAGATAGGCGACGAACGCAGCGAGGCTTAAGCCCCGGTGAAATTGATCGCCACGGTGGTGAAGGCGAGGAATGGCACATCGACGCCGCGCTGCGCCTGCAGGATCAGCAGCAAATTGATCGCCGAGTGGACGATGCCGCCGACGAGCAGCGTGCGGAACGTGCCGAAACGCATCACGCACCAGCCGCCGGCGAAGCTGCCGAGCAGCGTCGCGGCGAGGCCGTAGAGCTTCACGATCTCGGCGATCTGCGTCTTGCTGAAGCCGGTCGCCAGCAGGAACGGGTTGAAGAGATTGCCGATGACCGCGTCGCCCAGCTTGTAGAGCACGACGAAGGCGAGCACGGTGAGCCACTGCGGCCGCGTCATGAAATCGGCGAGCGGGGCGAGCACCGCGCGGGCGATGAAACTCGCGGAAATCGCGGGCCGCGACCGCCGCCGCCTCCGGCTCGCGGGCGAGCAGCGTAAGGGGCAGCGCGGTCGCCATCAGCGCCGCCATGGCGAGGTAGGTCAGGCTCCAACCGAGCCTATCGGCGAGCGCCAGCGCGCCGGCGCCGGAGGTGAGCATGCCGATGCGGTAGCCGAGCGTCGTCATCGCGGCGCCCCTCGCCCTGCTCGTCCTTCGCCAGGCGCTCGACGCGGTAGGCGTCGATGACGATGTCCTGGCTCGCCGACAACGTGGCGACCGCGAGCGCTGCGAGCGCCGCCGCCTGCACGCCCGCCGAAGGGTCGCAATGCGCCATGCAAACGATGGCGAGGACGAGCAGCGCCTGGATGAGGAACAGCCAGGAGCGGCGCCGGCCGAGATTCCCCAGCCACGGCAGGCGCACGCCGTCCATCAGCGGCGCCCAGAGGAACTTGATGGCGTAAGGCGTGGCGACGGCGGCGAAAAGCCCGATGGTCGTGCGGTCGACATGGCGGTCGGCCAGCCAGGCGGAAAGCGTCGAGGCGGAAAGCGCCAGCGGCAGGCCGGAATAAAAGCCGAGCGCGGCGATCAGCAGCAGGGGGCGGCTGAGGTAACTGCGAAGGCCGCCCCGCGTCATCAGGCGATGAGCTTTTTCAGGGGTTGCAGCGCGCGGGCGCCGAGCTGGCCGATGATCTGGCCGGCGCAAAGGGAGCCGAGCTGGCCGCACTCTTTCAGGGGCTTACCGTGGGGAAAGCCCGTAGAGGAAGCCGGCGGCGTAGAGATCGCCGGCGCCGGTGGTGTCGACGACGGAAGCGACCGGTGCGGCGGCGACGGGGATTTGCTTGCCGTCGGCAAGTATCACCGAGCCGTGCTCGCTGCGCGTGACTACGGCAAGGCGGCAATTTCTTCGATAATTCAGTCATTACGACCGTGAGGTCCTGGGTCTCGAAAAGCGAGAATGCCTCGGCCTCGTTGCAGAAGAGGATGTCGAGGTCGGGCAGCATGGCGTGGAATTCGTCGCGGGCGCGCTCGACGCAGAACACGTCCGACAGGGTGAGCGCCACCTGGGTGCCGGCCTCGCGCGCCAATGACGTCGCGTGGCGGATCGCCGCCTTGGTCGCCGGCAGGTCCCACAGATAGCCTTCGATGTAGAGGACCTGCGCCCTGGCGATGAGGGATGCGTCGATATCCGCCCGGTCGATCTCGCCGGCGGCGCCGAGGAAGGTGTTTCATGGTGCGCTGCCCGTCCGGCGTGACGAGGATAAGGCAGCGCGCGGTCGCCTGCCCGCTTGCACGCGGCGGCGTGGCGAAATCGACGCCGACCGACTGCAGGTCGTGGCGGAAGATGCGGCCCAGCTCGTCCTCCGTCACCTTGCCGATGAAGCCGGTGCGCGCGCCGAGGCCCGCCAGCCCGCGAGCGTGTTGGCCGCCGAGCCGCCGGAGACTTCCGTCGCCTGCGGCATCGCTTCGTAGAGCGCGTGGGCGCGCGCTTCGTCGATCAGCGCCATGGTGCCCTTGCGCATGCCCTGCGTGGCGATGAATTCGTCCGGCGCGAAGGCCAGCACGTCGACAATGGCGTTGCCGATGCCGACAACGTGGTAGGGTTTGGTGTTCATGCAAGCATCCTTCTGGCTTTTTCCAAATCATCCGGTGTGTCGACGCCGAGCGGGACCGTATCGGCCAGCACTGCCTCGATGCGCATGCCGGCCTCGAGCGCGCGCAGCTGCTCCAGCTTCTCGCGCGTCTCCAGCGGGCTCGGCCCTGAGGGCGACGAAGCGCTCAAGCGCGTCGCGGCGGTAGGCATAGACGCCGATATGGTGGTTAGCGCGGCCCCTCGCCCGAGGGCGCGGTGGCGCGGGTGAAGTAGAGCGCGCGGCCGCTGCGCGCGCCGGGGACAAAGGAGACGATGGCCTTCACCACCGACGGGCTGGTGTGCTCGGACTCCTCGCGGATCTCGGCGACGAGGGTGGCGATGTCGATCTGCGGATTCGCAAGCGGCGCCAGCAGGTCCTTCAGCAGGCGCGGCTCCAGCGTCGGCAGGTCGCCCTGCAAATTGACGATGACGTCGTGCTCGCCTTTCGCGTCGAATGCCTGCACGGCCTCCCAGACGCGGTCGGAGCCGGAGGGGTGCGCGGGGTCGGTCAGCACGGCCTTGCCGCCGGCATCGAGCGCGGCGGCGGCGATCTCCTCGTCCCCGGCGGCGACGAGCACCGGGCCGATGCCGGCTTCCGCCGCGCGCGCCATCACCTGCACGATCATCGGCAGGCCGGCGATCATGGCCAGCGGCTTGCCGGGCAGGCGTGTGGCGGCGAGGCGCGCGGGAATGACGATCAGGGGCTTCATCTGCATCGGACCCAAGAGAAACTATTGCGGGGGCACGGTCGCTATGCTAACCGCACTTGGCCTGCCCCGTCTATCGGCAGCTTCCTGAAAACACAACGAAAGAGTCGGTGGATGTCCTCGAACCTCAACCTCAATAAAATGGCGGCGGCGGGTGCTGCTCGCCGGGCTCACCGGCATGGTCTGCGGCAAGGTCGCCGAGTTCCTGTATTACGGGCATCTCGAACATCCCGGCCAGCATGAAGAGGGCAAGCGCGGTTATAAAATCGAGGTCACCGAAGCGCCCGCCGGCGGCGGCGAGGCCGCACCGCAGGGCGCCGGCGACATCACCGCGCTTTATGCGGACGGCGGACGTCAAGGCCGGCGAGGATTATTTCACCAAGCATTGCACCGTCTGCCACAATATCGGCAAGGGCGCGCCCAACAAGGTGGGGCCGCATCTGTGGGGCGTCATGGGCCGGCCGATCGCCTCGATCTCGGACTTCAGCTATTCGGACGGCATGAAGAAGCACGCCGCCGAGGCCAAGACCTGGACCTTCGAGAACATGAACAAGTTCCAGTACCACCCGCAGGCGGAAGTCCCCGGCACACTGATGAGCTACGGCGGCACGCCCAACGACGCGATGCGCGCCAACCTGATCGTCTACCTCAACAGCCAGAACGACAGCCCGCTGCCGCTGCCCAAGCCCTCGGCCAAAGCCCCGGCGCCCACCGCCGGCAAGCCAGCCGACAACGCACCTGCCGGTAAAGTCGCCAACGTCAACAATCCGGCAGCCCCGGCCTCTGCCCGGGTATCAGCGCGACACCCGGCAGCAATTCGCCCAACACCGCCAAGCCGGCCGCGCCATCGGCGGGGGCAGTAATCCGGAGGCCGGCGTCCTGCCGGCCACGCGGCGCGCGATATTTATGGTGCAGTTACCGGGAAGCCGTCTTCGGGCGACGGCCGCCCGTCTGCGGCATGCGCTGCGAAGCTTCCGGAAAGGCCGCGTTCAGAGGCGCGAGATCGATCGCCCCGTCCGGATGGCCCCGGTTCCATGCCCCAATGGTCTGGCAAAGGGCTTCGTGGAATGGCGGCCCCGGCCGGGTCTGGCCATGCAGGACGTTATCGATGTAAAATCACCAAACGTATCGATGTCGTAATTTTTCTTCAGGTCCAAACCCAGTTCGTAGCCGCTTAGCGCCATCCTGTTCAGCGCATCCCCGAGTGCGGCGCCGTAAGCCCGCCTGGCTTTTTTGATCGATGCACCCGGCTTTTGCCCAGAGCGCCACTTCTCGGCGGCCGATTCCTCTCTGGCCACCGTCTCGGCAATCGGCAAGGGCGGCCTGCCGTGTGCTCCTTCAAATTCTTCCCGGTAGTTGTCCATGCCCTGCAGATATTGCCTGGCAAAACCGAGAGGGCGCAGGCGCGGCGATTCGCCCAGCGCCTCCTTTAGTTTCTCGTATAACGCCTCGTCCCCTTGAGCGAAACGTTGCGCGATCTTTTCGAGATAGAGGGGCGATACCGTGGCCCCCAAACGCTTCTCGGCATGGTAGAAACGGTCGAAGATATGCTGATTCAGCACCCCCAGCGCGCGAATAGCTTTTACCCTATCGGGGGCACCGCTTGGCAGATAGGCTTGCAGCAGTCGATGAACGAGCCACGGCCCCGCTCCCCACATCTGATGGCCGGAGAGAGGAATTTTTTGTCTCTGACATCCTGCGGCTCTACCGCCGTATGCGCACCGAAGGAGACGGAGGTCACGACCCTGCCATCCACCGTGTGCCGGCGCACGTCGTCCAGTATCTCGCGTACTTTGTCGGGCGATGGCAGCACCGCGTCCATGAACCTTGCGTCCTTTCCAGCCGGACTCTACCGTGGTAAGTGCATGCAAGGCATGAAGGTTTTATTACATTTCCTTGTTTTACCGCTGGTCGCCCTCACACTGCAGGTCTGCGTCGCCCATGCGGACGATTCCATCGCCCAGTACGGCGCGCCGAAATACAAGCCGGGATTCACCCATTTCGATTACGTGAATCCGGACGCGCCCAAGGGCGGAACGCTCAAGCTTTCCTCGACCGGCAGCTTCGACAGCGTGAATCCGTTCATCCTGAAGGGCGTCGCCGCGCCGGGCATCGGCAATTACGTGTTCCAGACGCTGATGCAGCCCTCCTACGACGAGCCGCAATCCTACTACCCGCTGATCGCGCGCTCGCTCACCGTCGCGCCGGACAGGTCCTGGGTCGAGTTCACGCTCGATCCGCGCGCCCGCTTCTCGGACGGCCAGAAGGGTCACGGTGGACGACGTGCTGTTCAGCTTCCATACGCTGCGCGACAAGGGCAACCCGGTCTACAAGGTGCTGTTCAAGCCCATCGCCAGCGTGACGCAGACCGGGCCGGACTCGGTGAAATTCACCTTCAGCGCGAAGGACCAGCGCGAGCTTCCCATCATCGCCGCCTCGCTGCCGGTGATCTCCCGGCATTATTACGAGGAAAGTGCCGTTCGACAAGACCTCGCTCGCCGCGCCGGTAGGCAGCGGGCCTTACGTGGTGAGCGCCATCAGCCCCGGCCATTCGATCACTTTCGTGCGCATCAAGAATTACTGGGCGCAGGACTTGCCGAGCCAGAAGGGGCTCAATAATTTCGACACGATCACCATCGACGTCTACCGCGACGACGTGGTGGCGCTCGAAGGCATCAAGTCCGGCCAGTTCGATTACTACGAGGAGTTCATCGCGAGGAACTGGGCGACCGCCTATAACATCCCGCCGGTGAGGGACGGGCGCCTCATCAAGGTGGCCATCCCGCACCGGCTGCCGCGCGGCATGCAGGCCTTCATCTTCAACGAGCGCGAGGCGAAGTTCGCCGACCCGCGCGTGCGCGAGGCGATCGACCTCACGCTCGATTTCGAGTGGATGGACCGGACGCTGTTCTACGGCGCCTACACGCGCTCGCAGAGCTTCTTCCAGAACACCGACTTCGCCTCCTCGGGCGTGCCGCAGGGCGCCGAGCTCGCGCTGCTTGCGCCCTACAGGGACCGGCTGCCGCCGCAGCTTTTCACCACCCCCTATGTCGAGCCGGTCACCGACGGCACGGGCTCCGATCGCGCCAACCTCATCCGCGCCCAGCAGCTGCTCGACGATGCCGGCTGGGTGATGAAGGACGGGCATCGCGTCAACGCGGCCACCGGCGAGAAGCTGACGGTCGAATTCCTGATGACGCAGCGCACTTTCGAGCGCGTCATCGGCATCATGCGGCACAACCTCAAGCGGCTCGGCATCGACTCGAGCTTCCGCTATGTCGACGAATCGCAGTACCAGCGCCGCGTCGACAAGCGGCAGTTCGACATCGTCTCCATCTGGTGGAACCAGGGGCTGTTCTATCCCGGCTCCGAGCAATACGCCTTCTGGGATTCGAGCCAGGCCGATATCGAAGGCAGCCAGAATCTCGGCGGCGTGAAGGACCCCGTGGTCGATGCGCTGGTGCAAAAAATCCTCCACGCGAAGGACCTGAACGAGCTCCTGCCGGCCTCGCGGGCGCTGACCGGGTGCTGCTGTGGGACCATGTCGTTATCCCACATTGGTATATCAACACCTGGCGCGTGGCCTACTGGAACAAGTTCGGCCGGCCGAAAGTGACGCCGTCCTACAATGTCGGGGTCGATAGCTGGTGGGCGCTTCCGGAAGCGTCATCCTCGGCGATGCGCCAGCATCGTCCGGGGATCCAGACGATGGCGCCGCAGGCTGGATCCCCGGATCCGCGCGATGCGCGGCCCGAGGATGACGGAGGTCGGAAATGAGCCGCTATATCCTGCGCCGCCTGTTGCTGATGATTCCGACGCTGTTCGGTATCCTGCTCATCAATTTCCTGATCGTTCAGGCGGCGCCGGGAGGGGCCGGTGGAGCAGCTCATCGTCCGCCTGACCACGCCGGGCGCGGCGGGGGGCGGCGCGGTGGGGGCGCGTCAGCGGCGCGACCAGCGACCTCGGCGCGCAGATCGGGCCGATGGGCGCGGCCTCCGGGCTTTCCTCCTATCGCGGGGCGCAGGGCATCGATCCCGACCTGCTCAAGGCTATCCGCCACCAGTACGGGTTCGACGAGCCGCCGGTGACGCGGTTCTTCCGCATGTGCGGCCAGTACCTGCGCTTCGATTTCGGCACCAGCTTCTTCCGCGACCGCAAGGTGACGTCGCTCATCGCTGACAAGCTGCCGGTATCGATCTCGCTGGGGCTGTGGACGACGCTCATCGTCTACCTCATCTCGATCCCGCTGGGCATTCGCAAGGCGGTGCGCGACGGCTCGCAGTTCGATATCTGGTCGAGCGCGGTGGTCGTCGTCGGCCAGGCGATCCGGGCTTCCTGTTCGCCGTGCTGCTGATCATCCTCTTCGCCGGCGGCAGCTATTTCCAGTGGTTCCCCCTGCGCGGCCTGGTCTCCGACGATTGGGCGCAGATGGACTGGCCGCATAAGCTGCTCGATTATTTCTGGCACATGGTGCTGCCGGTGACGGCGATGGTGGTCGGTGGTTTCGCCTCGC
The DNA here is from genome assembly GCA_037200745.1 of Alphaproteobacteria bacterium. Lineage (GTDB taxonomy): Bacteria > Pseudomonadota > Alphaproteobacteria > Rickettsiales > UBA3002 > QFOX01. Next base: position 181,904 of record JBBCHK010000015.1, on the reverse strand, counting down.
TGACGCTGCTGACCAAGAACTCTTTCCTCGAGGAAATCTCCAGGCAGTACGTGATGACCGCGCGCGCCAAGGGACTCTCCGAGCGCCAGGTGCTCTACGGCCACGTCTTCCGCAACGCGATGCTGATCGTCATCGCCGGGCTGCCGGCGGCGGGTCATGGGCATCCTCTTCACCTCGGCGCTGCTGATCGAGGTCATCTTCTCCCTCGACGGGCTGGGCCAGCTCGGCTTCGAGGCGGCCCTGTCGCGCGATTACCCGGTGATGTTCGGCACCGTCTATATCTACACGCTGATCGGCCTGCTGCTGCGCCTCGCCGGCGACATCACCTACATGTTCGTCGACCCGCGCATCGATTTCGAGGCGCGGCGATGATGGCCCTCTCCCCCATCGCCCCGCCGCCGCTGGCGCATTTTCCGCAACCACCGGCGCGGCTTCTACTCGGCGCTCGTCCTGCTCGTCCTGTTCGGGCTGAGCCTGTTCGCCGAATGCATCGCCAACGACCGGCCGATCCTGGTGGAGTACAAGGGCCGCCTGCTGGTGCCCATCGCCGCGACTATATCGAGAAGGCGACGTTCGGCGGCGCGCTGGAGAGCGTCACCGACTACCGCGACCCGTGGGTGAGGCAGGAGATCGCGCAGCACGGCTGGGCGCTGTGGCCGCCGATCCCCTTCCGCTACGACAGCATCAACTACGCGGTGGTGCGCGCGCCCTCGCCGCCGGATGCGACCGACCCTGCTCGGCACCGACGACCAGGCGCGCGACGTGCTGGCGCGGGTGATCTACGGCTTCCGCCTGTCGACGATCTTCGCGCTGCTGCTGGTCGGCATCTCGAGCGTCGTGGGCGTCGCGCTGGGCGCGGTCTCCGGCTTCTTCGGCGGCTGGCCCGACCTGCTGCTGCAGCGCTTCATCGAGATCTGGACGGGCATCCCGCTGCTGTTCCTTCTCATCATCCTCTCCTCGATGATCGTGCCGAATTTCTGGTGGCTGCTCGGGCTGCTGCTGCTTTTCTCCTGGCCCGACCTCGTCGGCGTGGTGCGCGCCGAGTTCCTGCGCGCGCGCAATTTCGACTACGTCACCGCCGCCCGGGCGCTGGGCGTGCCGGAGATGACCATCCTGCGCCGCCACGTGCTGCCCAACGCGCTGGTCTCGGTGTTCACCTTCGTGCCGTTCCTCATCACCGGCGCGATCGGGCTGCTAAGCTCGCTCGATTTCCTCGGCTTCGGCCTGCCGCCCGGCTCGCCGAGCCTCGGCGAGCTGCTGCAGCAGGGCAAGAACAACCCGCAATCGCCCTGGCTGGGGCTGGTCGGCTTCTTCGTGCTCGCCGTGGCGCTGTCGCTCTGGCTGTTCATCGGCGAAGCGGTGCGCGACGCCTTTAATCCCGAAAGGTATATGTCGCTGCGAATAAGAAGGAGCGCTCCGAATGAATGTCTCCTCAACTGTCATGCGAGCGAAGGCTGGCATCCAGCCCTTCTTCACTATTATTAAGCGGCGCTTCGCGCGTCTGGATTCCCGCCCTTCGCGGGAATGACAGAAAGCAGGTGTCATGAGCCTCCTTGACATTCGAGACCTGCACATCGCCTTTGGCGGTGAGGAAGCCGTGCGCGGCATTTCGCTTTCCGTCGAAAAAGGCGAGATGCTGGCGCTGGTCGGCGAATCCGGCTCGGGCAAGACGCTGACCGCGCTCTCCGTGCTCAAGCTGCTGCCGGAGACGGCGCGCTTCGGCGGCGAGGTGCGGGTCGACGGCAAGGAGGTGCTGGCGATGCGTCCCGCCGCATTGCAGAAGCTGCGCGGCGGCACCGTCGGCATGATCTTCCAGGAGCCGATGAACGCGCTCAAACCCGCTGCATACGGTCCGCCGGCAGGTGGTGGAATCCTGGCGCACGCATCACCCGCGCGCCGGCGACGGCGAGGAGAAGCTCGCCGCGCTCTACCGCGAGGTCGGGCTCGAGCACCTGCTCGCCCGCCCGCGCACCTACCCGCACGAGCTTTCCGGCGGCGAGCGCCAGCGGGCGATGATCGCCATTTCCATCGCCAACGATCCCGAGCTGCTGATCGCCGACGAGCCGACCACCGCGCTCGACGTCACGCTGCAGCGGCAGGTCCTTGCCCTGCTCAAGCGGCTGCAGGAAGAGCGCGGCATGGCGGTGCTGCTCATCACCCACGATCTGACGGTGGTGCGGAAGGTCGCCGACCGCGTCGCCGTCATGCGCGCCGGGGAGATCGTCGAGACCGCGCCGGTGAAGCAGCTCTTCGCCAGCCCGCAGGCCGAATACACCAAGCTGCTGCTCGCCGCCGTCCCCTCGCCCACCCCCGCCGCCGGCGCCGCAAAGCACGGAGGAGATCCTGCGCGCCGGCCCGCTCAGCGTGCATTTCGCCGGGCGAGGCGGGCTGTTCCGCAAGCGCGCCGGCACAGTGCGCGCCGTCGAGCAGGTGTCGCTCGCGCTCAGGGCGGGCGAGACGCTGGGCCTCGTCGGCGAATCCGGCTCGGGCAAGAGCTCGCTCGGCTTCGCGCTGCTGCGGCTGGTGAAAAAGCGACGGGCCGATCGCCTTCCTCGGGGGCGCGCATCGATGGCAAAACGCAGAAAGAGCTGCGCGCACTGCGCCCGGCGATGCAGCTCGTCTTCCAGGACCCCTACGGCAGCCTCAACCCGCGCCTGACGGTGGGCGAGATCGTCGCGGAAGGGCTGCGCCTGCACGCGCCGCGCGGGACCGACGTCGAGGCACGCGTCGCCGAAATATTGCAGCAGGTCGGGCTTTCGCCCGCCATCCTGCCGCGCTATCCGCATGAATTCTCCGGCGGGCAGCGCCAGCGCATCGCCATCGCGCGGGCGATGATCCTGAGGCCGAAGCTGGTCGTGCTCGACGAGCCGACCTCGGCGCTCGACATGTCCGTGCAGGGGGCAGGTGCTCGATTTGCTGCGCGAGCTGCAGAAAGCGCACGGCATCGCCTACCTGTTCATCAGCCACGACCTGCGCGTCGTGCGCTCGCTGGCGCACCGCGTCATCGTCCTGCGCAAGGGCGAGGTGGTCGAATCCGGCGAGGCCTCGGCGATCTTCGGGGCGCCGCGCGATCCCTATACCAGGGCGCTGGTCGACGCTTCCTTCCGCGAGACGCTCTAGGGGACGAGGATGCTGGCGCCGACGGTCTCGCGGCCTTCGAGCGCCTTGTGCGCCTGCGCCGCGTAGGCGAGCGGGAAACGCTGGCCGATCGAGATGTTGAGCTCGCCGCTGCCGAGCATCCTGAACAGGACGTCCGCCGCCTTGTGGTAGGTGGCGTTGTCGCGCACGTAATCCATCAGGCTGGGGCGGGTGATGAACAGCGAGCCGCGCCGCGCCAGCTCGGTCAGCGAGAAAGGCGGGATGGGGCCGGAGGCCTGGCCGTAGCTGACCATCATCCCGAGCGGCTTCAGCGAATCGAGCGAGGCGGTGAAGGTCGTGGCGCCGACCGCGTCGTAGACCACCTCGACCCCCTGCCCCTTGGTGATCTGCGCGACGCGCTCGCCGATCGATTCGTGGCGGTAGAAAACGATCTCGTCGCAGCCGTTCTGGCGGGCGAGCGTCGCCTTCTTCTCCGAGCCGACGGTGCCGATGACGCGCGCGCCGATGCGCTTCGCCCACTGGCAGAGCAGCAGCCCGACCCCGCCCGCCGCCGCGTGCACGAGGATGGTGTCGCCCTTGTTCACCGGGAATGTCTGGTGCAGCAGATACCACGCGGTCAGCCCCTTGAGCATCGCCGCGGCGGCCAGGTCGTCGTTCACCGAATCCGGCAGCTTGACGCATTCGACGGCGCGGATGTTGCGCGCTTCCGCATAGGCGCCGAGCGGCCCGCGCGCGTAGGCGACGCGGTCGCCGCGCACGAGGCCCCTCACCCCGTCGCCGACCTTGTCGACCATGCCGGCGGCCTCGATGCCGGGGATCGCCGGCAGCTTGGTCGTGTAGAGGCCGGTGCGGTAATAGGTGTCGATGAAATTGAGGCCGATGGCGGTGTGGCGCAGCCGCACCTCGCCGGGGGCCCGGCGGCGGCAGCTCGTGGTCGGTGAGGCTCAGCACTTCCGGGCCGCCGGTTTCCCGTATCTCGATTGCCTTTACCACCGTTTCCTCCTACACCCGCCGCATGAAAAAAGCGGCCACCACCATTTATGCGCTGGCGAGCGCTTCCGGCAAGGCCGGCGTGGCGGTTGTGCGTATTTCCGGGCCGGATGCAGCGCAAGTCGCAAGCTTACTGGGGTTTGAGTTACCAGCGCCGCGCCTCGCCACCCTCGCCGCGCTGGCCCATGGCGCTCAGGCGATCGACCGCGCGCTCGTCCTCTGGTTCCCCGGCCCCGCCAGCTTCACCGGGGAGGATGTGCTCGAATTGCACCTGCACGGCAGCCGCGCCGCGCTGCGGCTGCTGTTCGATGCGTTCGCCGCCTCCCCTGCCCTGCGCCTCGCCGAGCCGGGTGAATTCGCCCGCCGCGCCTTCATGGGCGGCAAGCTCGACCTCGCCCAGGCCGAGGGCCTCGCCGACCTCATCGACGCCGAGACGCAAGCCCAGCATCGCCAGGCGCTGCGCCAGCTCGGCGGCGAGGCCGCGGCGCGCCTCGCCGGGCTGCGCGAGGCGATCCTCACCCCCCTCGCCCTGCTCGAAGCCACCATCGATTTCCCCGACGAAGAGATCCCCGCCGCCGTCCTCGACGAGGCACAGGCCGACACCGCGCGCGCGGCGGACGACATCGCGGCACTGCTCGACGACGGCGCCATCGGCGAGAAGATCCGCGAGGGGCTGGAGGTCGTCATCTTCGGCCCGCCGAACGTCGGCAAATCGACGCTGATCAATCGCCTCGCGCGGCGCGACATCGCCATCGTCTCGCCCGAGCCCGGCACCACGCGCGACCTGATCGAGGCGCATCTCGATATCGGCGGCTACGCGGTCACGCTGGTCGATACGGCCGGCCTGCGCGAGGCGGAGGGCATCGAGGGCGAAGGCATCCGCCGCGCCGGGGAGCGCCTTGCCTCCGCCGACCTCCGGCTTTGCCTGCTCAGCGCCGATGCTGCGATGCAGCAATACACAGAAATGAAGGGGCAAATCGATGATAATACGCTGATTATCATCAATAAAACAGACTTGGCCCCCGTTCCGGCCCTCCCCGTGCCTGCTATTTCCCTTAGCCTTATCAATGACTTGGGCGTAGACGTATTATCCATCCGCGCGCATATTTCCCAGAAAATGGGTGTGCCATCCCTCGCCCCTGATTACCCGCCTCCCGCCATCGCGAGGCGCTTCAGTCCGCCCTCGAGCTTCTCCGCCAATGCGACTTCACCCGGCCCCTCGAACTGACCTGCGAAGAGTTGCGAATGGCGGCGCGCGAGATCGGCAAAATCACTGGCCAGATTTTGGTCGATGATGTATTGGACCTCGTCTTTAGCCGGTTCTGCATCGGCAAATAGGTGTTCCACGTGAAACAGAGCGAAACGCGATTCGAATGTCATCGTCATCGGCGGCGGCCATGCCGGCACCGAGGCCGCTGCCGCTGCCGCCCGCCTGGACGCCCGCGTCGGTCCTCCTCACCCACCGCAAGGACACGATCGGCGAAATGTCCTGCAACCCCGCCATCGGCGGCATCGCCAAGGGCAACGCTGGTCCGGGAGACGACGCGCTCGACGGCATCATGGGCCGCGCCATCGACCGCGCCGGCATCCATTACCGCATGCTCAATGCCAGCAAGGGCCCGCCGTCCGTGGCCCCCGCGCCCAGGCTGACCGCAAGCTCTACAGACAGGCCTTCCCAGTCCCCTCCTCGCCGAATATGAGAACCTGACCGTCCTGGAGGACGCCGCCGAGGATATCCTGACTGACGGCGGCGCCGTCAACCGGCGTCCTCGGCGCTTCGGGAAAGACCTATGACGCGCCCCGCGTCGTCCTCACCACCGGAACGTTCCTCAACGGCTTATCCATTGTGGCGAACGCAAGACCCCGGCCGGCCGGGCCGGCGAGAAGCCATCCATCGCGCTGGCGGAATCGTTACGCAAGCTGAAGCTGCGCATGGGGCGCCTCAAGACCGGTACCCCTGCCCGTCTCGACGGCCGGACCATCGACTGGACCAGCCTCGAAAAACAGCCCGGCGACGAACCGCCGACGCCCTTCTCCTATCTCACGGAGCGCATCACCGTTCCCCAGATCGCCTGCGCCATCACCTACACGACTATGGCGACACACGATATCATACGTGCGAACCTGTCGCGCGCGCCGATGTATTCCGGCCAGATCGAATCGACCGGGCCGCGCTATTGTCCGTCGATCGAGGACAAGGTGGTGCGTTTCGCCGAACGCGAACGCCACCAGATATTCCTTGAACCCGAGGGGCTGGATGACAACACGGTCTATCCCAACGGCATCTCGACCTCGCTGCCGGAAGAGGTCCAGGCGCAACTCATCGCCACCATCCCGGGGCTGGAAAAAGCCGTCATCCTGCGCCCCGGCTACGCCATCGAATACGACTACGTCGACCCCCGTGAGCTCAAGCCGACGCTGGAGACGAAGGCGCTGCGCGGCCTCTATCTCGCCGGGCAGATCAACGGCACCACGGGCTACGAGGAAGCGGGCGGGCAAGGGCTGGTCGCCGGGCTGAACGCCGCGCTGGCGGCCAGCTCCAGCGCGCCGTTCATCCTCGACCGCTCGCAGGCCTGTATCGGCGTGATGATCGACGACCTCGTCACGCTGGGCACGCAGGAGCCCTACCGGATGTTCACCTCGCGCTCCGAATACCGGCTCACGCTGCGCCCCGACAATGCCGATTTGCGGCTGACGGGCGAGGGGATGCGCATCGGCTGCATCGGTGCCGAACGCGCGGCGCATTTCGCGGTGAAAACCGCCGCGCTGGACGAAGCGAGGCGGTTTGCGCAAACGAATTCACTGACCCCGAACCGGGCGAATGCGCTCGGGCTGACGCTGAACCAGGACGGGATTCGCCGCGATGTGATGGACTTGCTGTCCTATCCTCATTTGAGCTTCGACCGGCTCGCGGATATCTGGCCGGAGCTGAAGGAGTGGCGTAAGGACGTACGCGAACAGGTCGAGATCGAATCGCTCTATCGCAGTTATCTGGCGCGTCAGGAAGCGGATATCGCGCTCTTCAAAAAAGAGGAACACGTCGCCTTGCCCGAGCTCGATTACGACACCATCGGCTCGCTGTCGAACGAGATCCGCGACAAGCTGAAAAAGACGCAGCCCGCCACGCTCGGCGCGGCCGGCCGCATTCCGGGCATGACGCCGGCGGCGCTGATTGCCATCCTCAGCCACGTCAAGCAACGGGAAGCGGCGTGATTCCCGACTGGGCCGGCGATGTTCCACGTGAAACGCTGGAGCGTCTGGAGGGCTACGTGGCGCTCCTCGAAAAATGGAATCGCACGATCAACCTCGTCGCCAAAAATGACGATATCTGGTCGCGTCACATATGGGATTCGTACCAGCTTTTGCCCCTGATACCGCCCACCGCGAAAACGCTCATCGACCTGGGAAGCGGGGCAGGGCTTCCGGGCCTGGTGATCGCCATCGCGCGGCCGATGGCGGTGACGCTGGTCGAGCGCGACCGGCGAAAAACGTCTTTCCTTCGCGAAGCGGCGCGCAGCCTGGGTTTGAAAGACGTTGTGATCCTTGCTGAGGATGCCGGGACACTCGGCGGAAAGTACGACGTAATCACCGCCCGGGCGCTGGCCTCACTTAACGCACTGAATGAACTTGCCGCGCCGCTGATGGGGACAAACGCGATTTGCCTCTTCCCAAAGGGAAGGAATTTCGCTAGTGAGGTGGAAGAGGCGGGGAGGGACTGGTCGTTCGACTGTCAGTGCGTACCCAGCCGGACACAAGAAGATTCCTCGATAGTTTCGCTATCGAAATTAAAAAGAAAAGGGTAAGCAGCATGACGCGCATTCTCGCGGTGGTGAACCAGAAGGGCGGCGTGGGGGAAGACGACGACGGCGGTCAACATGGCCACGGCGCTCGCCGCCATCGGGAAGAAAGTCCTCGTCGCCGACCTCGACCCGCAGGGCAATGCCTCGACCGGCCTCGGCATCCCGCCGTCGCAGCGCGCCCTCACCACCTACCAGGTGCTGATCGGCGAATGCAGCCTCGAGCAGGCGACGGTGAGGACCGCCATCCCCCGGCTCGACGTCGCCCCGGCGACGGTGGACCTCGCCGGCGCCGAGATCGAGCTCGTCGGCATGATGCGCCGCGAGTTCCAGCTCAAGGAAGCGCTCGCTGTCCTGCCGGCGCGCTGGGACTACGTCATCATCGACTGCCCGCCCTCGCTGGGGCTGCTCACCATCAACGCGCTGACGGCGGCGCATGCCGTGCTCATCCCGCTGCAATGCGAGTTCTACGCGCTCGAAGGCCTGAGCCACCTGCTCAAGACCATCCGCCTGATCCAGGCGAAGCTCAATCCGGACATCGCCATCCACGGCGTGGTGCTGACCATGTACGACCGGCGCAACAAGCTCACCGAGCAGATCGAGGCGGACGTGCGCGGCTTCCTCGGCGCGGACGTCTACCGCACCGTCATCCCGCGCAACGTGCGCATCTCGGAGGCGCCCAGCCACGGCAAGCCGGCGCTGCTCTACGACCTCAAATGCCCGGGCAGCCGCGCCTATCTCGACCTCGCGCGCGAGCTGATCCAGCGGGAGAAGAAATTCGCGATCGCCGCGAACGCGGCCTAGAGGCTTCTGGCCTTCAACGAAGGAGAAAAAAATTGGCGCAACCGGCAGCAAAACCGTCGAAAGGACTGGGCAAGGGGCTCTCCGCCCTGATGAGCGAGGCGTCGGCGGCGCCCGCTTCGGCAAAAGGCGCGACGGCGGGAGAGGGCGGCATCGCCACCCTGCCGGTCGATTCGCTGTCGGCCGGGGCCTTCCAGCCGCGCCGGCATTTCGACGAGGAGGTGCTGCTCGAGCTCGCCGACTCGATCGAGAAGAACGGCATCATGCAGCCCATCGTCGTGCGCGAAAGCGGCAAGGCCGGGCGCTACGAGATCATCGCCGGGGAGCGGCGCTGGCGGGCGGCGAAGCTCGCCAAGCTCAAGCACGTGCCGGTGATCGTCCGCGAAGCGTCCGACGCGGTGGCGCTGGAGCTGGCGCTGGTCGAGAACATCCAGCGGCAGGATTTGAACCCGCTCGAGGAAGCCGAGGGTTATGCGCGGCTGATGGAGGAATTCAGCTACACGCAGGAAAAGCTCGCCTCGACCGTGGGAAAAAGCCGCAGCCACGTCGCCAACCTGCTGCGGCTGCGCGAGCTGCCGGAGAAGCTGAAGAAGCTGATCGACAAGGGCGAGCTGTCCATGGGCCACGCCAGGGCGCTGCTCACCGCTGAGGACCCGGAGAAGCTGGCGGCCATCGTCGTCGCCAAGGGGCTGAGCGTGCGGCAGACGGAAGAGCTGGTGCGCAACGGCGGCGAGGAATCCGCGCCGAAGGCCAAGGCGCCGAAAGGCGAGGGAAGCGCATCCGGCAACGCTTCCGGCAAGAGCGAGGACATTTTGCAGATCGAGCAGATGCTGTCGGAGAATCTCGGCCTGCGCGTCAGCCTCAACCCGCGCGGCTCGCAGGCGGGCGAGGTGGTCATCGGCTACGACACGCTCAGCCAGCTCGACGACGTGCTGCGCCGGCTCGGCGGCAGCATCTGAGCGCTAGAACACGCGCGACCAGTATATCTTGCAATCCGCCGTGGTGTCGCTGAGGTTGTAGGTGGCGCCGGCATCACCGGGCGGCGCGACGCCTGCCGTGCTGGCGCAGAAGCTCGTCGTGCCGTTGCCCTTCCAGCTGATGATCATGCCGGTGCCGGGCAGCCCGTCGTCGAATTTCGAATCTGAAGCGGAGCATGTCGGCGGGCGTCATGGTCAATGTCCCGGCGTGCGCCGCTGATGGCCGGCGCAGAATAATATATGATCGCATGGCCCAGATTCCCCCGCGAAATCGGTAGTGCTGCCCGCACTGTAGCCCTGCCAGGTCGTAAAATAACCATAGCCGCCCTGCCGCGCTTCGGGGATATTGACCCCCGCGCAAAGAGACCATACCCGGAGGCGGTCCCGGTCACGCCCGTGTAGCTGCCCTTGATCAGCCCGGCGGCGCCGAGCTGCTGGTAGAAGCGAAAGGCTTCATCTTTCGCTACCACGCTTCCGCTGACATACCCGTCGCCGTTGCCGTTTGCAGGTGGCGGTGCTGCCGGCGGTGGCGAGCGTGTTCTGGCAGACGGTATCGCTGCCCGTGCCCGCCAGGATGCCGAACGTATCGGTCGCATGCATCCAGTCGCCGGGCTGGCGGCCGTACTTGTCACGGAAGGTCATCGTCGCGGCGACGATGTCCTCCCTTGCCCTGGTTGATGGCGTAAAGCTGCGCCGATTTGATGAGGTCGGCGCCGGTGAGCACCCCGCCCACCAGCAGGCCGATGATGACCAGCACGATGGCGAGCTCGACAAGGGTGAACGCAAGACGATCCATAGACTCCCCGTGGTGATCGGGGAGTTGAAAAACCTAGTAAAGGAAGGTCGCACCGGCCTTTAGCCTTGCGGCCTGAACATACGCCAATGCCTCCCCGACCATAAAGTCGAGGAGTGCGATCCCGGCTCACACAAAGCCGCCTTTACTAAGGGTTTTCAAGCCGCCCGCAATCCTTGCGGACTGCGGAAGAAAGCTAACATCGGGCAAAACGGAAGTAAAGCCGGTCTTATTGCGTCAGGGCAGTTTGCTCAAGCTTCGGTAGTCGGCGCTTTCGCAGAAATAGATGCCGTATTCGAACGCGGTGGCCGGAAGGCGGCGCTTGATGGGCAGCAGGAGCTGTTCCGCCCAGCGTGCGCCGTCGCGGTAATGCTGCGCGAGGTTTTCGCGCGCGACCGGGCCCTCGATGAAATGGAAACGTGCGGCGTGGCCCCGGACGCGGCGGCGGTGGCGAAGACGGTGAGGCGGGCGCGGGTCCAGCTGGCGTCCTTGGCGGGGCGCACATGCCCTTTACCGTCGGTGTACTGGTGCTCGGCGGCGATGCCGGCGCCGCAGCGGCCGATCAATCGGGACGAGGTCGTGGATTTCGTGGCGTAGAGCCCGCCATTGACGATGGCATCGCTGCCCATGCCGCGCAGGGAGGGCAGGATCTCTTCGAGGAAGGCGCCGGCGGCGCGGGCGGCGCCGTCGATGCTGGGGACGAGCTTCTCGGTCAGGGTGAAGGAGTCGATCGCATCGAAGAAGAAGCCGCGATAGCCTTCCTGCATGCGCTCCTCGAGGTAGCGTCGCATGACGGCGCGCACGCCTTGCTTGCGGTAGTTGATGAGCCGTGTGCCCGCGCCGTGCGGGTCGGCGAGCGCGATGCCGCTGGGGTCGTAAAGGAACCCGTCCGCCCTCTCGATTTCGGCGAGCAGGGGGCGGTGGCGAGGTTGTCGCTGTGGAAGCCGGAAAGCGGGACGTAGGCATAGGCGTTGGGCAGGGGCGGGGCGCTATAGAAGCCGGGCTCGACGACCACCGCCTGCATCCCGGCGGCGGCCTCGCGCAGCGCGGGCTCGTCCTGCTTCCCGTAGGCGATGCCGAGCGGGCCCGCGTTGCGCACGGGAACGGCGGTGGCTTCTTTCAGGGTCTTGCGCAGGAAGCTGAGCATCGGCGGATGGTAATAGAACTGTCATTCCCGCGAAAGCGGGAATCCAGACGCGCGGAGCGCCACCCAAAGGGCTGGATTCCCGCTTTCGCGGGAATGACAGTCAATGATGATAGCCGCCGTAGCTGTAGCCGCCGGGGGGTGACGGCGCGGGTGCCGAAATTCCCGGGCGTGTACGCGCTGCCGGGGCTGAGCTGCGGGCCGTTGCCGCTATTGTCGCGCGGGCCGTAATTGTCGGGGTTGTCGTTGCTGTAGCGGCCGTCCCACGGGTCGCGCGGGTCGTCGAAGCCCTTGCGCGGCGTGTCGATGTCGCTGCGGTTGGCGCCATTGGTGCTGTCGTAGGGGAACTGGCGCGCGGTGGCGGCAGCGGCGCTGCCGGCGTGATAGCCGCCGGAACTGCTGCCGCTGCCGGAATGGTCATGGTGCGTCGTGTAGATGCCGGGATTGCTGCCGGTGGTGGTGATGATGTTGCCGGTCGAGGTGACGTTGCCGGAGCTTGACGACGACGTCGTGGTGCTCGTGGTGGTCGTGGTGTTGTAGGTCGACGTGCTGTTGTTCTGCGCCAGCACGGGCAGGGCGGCGAGAGCGATCAAAAGGGTAAGGACGATGCGCATGGCGGCAGTCTAGCCGAGTGCCGGGTTAATTTCCACTGCCGAGCGACGCGGTCTCGATGGGCGCGTCAGAATGGCCCGCGCTGCCGGTGTTGAGACTGTCCAGGTCGGCGAAGATCATCCCCGTGTGCGCCAGCGCCAGCGGGGCGAGGGGCGCGACGAAAAGGGCGAGGGCGATCAGGGCTAAGGGGGCGGTACGCACGGTGCCACACTGCGCCGATGCGCGTAAGTTCGCGATGCTCAGGCTACGCGCTTTGCATCAAGCGGCAGTCGGGAAATTTGCAGGAAACCGTGGGCGAGGCGGGCGAGCGACTGCTCGGAATAGCGCTTGGAATCGAGCTCCAGCAGCTGCAGCCGGCCCATCGCGTCGGCCAGCTGCGGCAGGCTCCAGCGCTGGGCGTTGGCCTTCACTTTCGGCTTGATCTTGAAGAAGATGCGCTGCGATTCCATCGCCGCGTCGATGCTCATTCCGGCCTCGCGGGCGAGCAGCAGCGACTCCAGCCGCGCGAAATGGCGCATCGCGGCGCGCACGAGGACCACGCCGGCATTGCCTTCGAGCTGCAGCCGGTCGCTGAGCGCGCAGATCGTCGCTTCGTCGCCGCCGGCTATGGCGAAGCAGAGATCGTCGAGCGATTTGTCGTTGTTCTCGCCGACGATGTCCATCGCGTCCTCGAGCGCGACCTCCTCCGCCTCCTCGCCGAGATAGAGCGAGAGCTTCTCCAGCTCGTTCAGGATGACCTGGCGGTCGCCGCCGAGCTGCATGGCGAGGAAGGCGATGACGTCCGGCCGCGCGCGCAGCCCGTAGCCGGTGAGCGTGTCGCGCAGCAGCTTCTCGAGCCCGGCGCCCTCGTCCTTGTAGCAGGGGACGCAGCCGATTTCGCCAGCGCGCTCGGCCCAGGCGCGCAGCTTCGAGCCGGCGAGGGAGTCGGTGGCGTAGAGCAGCAGGAAATTGCCCGGCGCGCGCAGGGACAGCGCCTGCTCGGCGGGGGCGAGGAGCTTGTCGCCGGCGTCGCGCACGAGGATGACGCGCTTGCCGCCCATCAGGCTCATCGAGGCGAGCTCGTCGGCGAGGCGGGCCGGGTCGTCGGCGACCTCGTCGGCACTCAGCTCCAGCCGGCCCATCGCGTCGGCATTCGGGCCCAGCCAGGCCTCGGCGATCGCGCCGGTGCGCAGCCGCACCTGCCCGCCGTCGAGCCCGTAGACCAGCGCGCCGCCCGCCTTGGGGCCGGCGAGGAAGGCGGTCACGTCGCGCTCGCTAGGGAGTTTCATATTCGAACCCGTTGAGCTGGTTGACGCCCGGCGGCGGCAGCGGCGCGTGGTCGGCCGGCGCCAGCGGCGGCTGGGCGGCGGTGGGCGTCGGCGCCGCCATGCCGTTCAGGCGCGGCAGCAGGTTGGCGAGGCGCAGCCGGTAGCCCTCGGCGAGCTGCTCGATGCCGCGCGTCTTGGCGTCCTCCTCGGAGACGTAGGAGGCATAGTCCTGGTTCTGCGCCGTGTTGTAGCTCGAGGTGCGCGAGATCGAGCCGGCCTGCACCAGCTTGTGGTCGGTGATGCGGGTGAGCGAATAGTTGCTGTCGTACTCGACCTCGCCGCGGCTCGACGTGCCGTCGGGATTGATGAAGAGCGGGACGTCGCGCTCGGTGACGGCGATCTTGAGCACGTAGAGCTTCTCCGCCGGGGCGAAGCGGGGGTTGATGCCCTCGCGGATCTCGGTCTCGAGCAGCTGGCTCAGGTGCGAATGGTTCTCGCGCGGCTTGCCGAAGCGGTATTCGTCGACCTCGATGCGCACCGCCGAGAAGCCGACGGCGAGGCTGTCCTGGTAGGCGCGGCTTTGCAGCGGGTGGAAGCCGCAGGCGGCGAGAGCGAGAGGAATCCACGAAATCACGAATCCACGAATCCACGATTTTTTCGTGATTTCGTAGATTCGTGGATTCGTAATCTCGCGTTCCATCCCGCCAGTGTTAGCGCTCCCGCGCGCGGGCGAAAAGGAATTTATCGCAGGTAGGAGGCGAGCCAGGCGCCGAACGCGGCGGGCATGACGAACAGCAGCATGCTCGGCAGGCAGAGGATGCAGGCATGCGTCAGGTCGAAGGCGGGGTAGAGCATGCCGGTGAGCTCGCCCAGCAGCGCGCCGCCGTAGATGAGCTTGGGCGTGCATCTGAGCAGCAGGCGGCAGGCGACGCCCAGCCCCAGCAGGATGAGGAAGTAGTAGTTGAGTGGCCCCTGCAGCGGCGTCGGGTGGTGGAACAGGAAGTGCCACAGCGGCCACAGCGCGAAAGCGCCCGCCGCCGCCAGCAGGAAGCAGAGCGCTTCCTTGTGCTTCTCGCTCATGCCGCCACCAGGTTGATGATCTTGTTGGGCACGACGATGATCTTCTTCACCGACTTGCCGACGATCGCCGAGCATACATTGGGATGACCGAGCGCGGCCCGCTCAGCTGTTTCTCGCAGCAGATCCTTGGGCAACTGCAGGGTAGCCCGCAACTTGCCGTTGACCTGAACCGCGACCGTCACCCACTCGTCGACCAGCAGGGAGGAATCCGCCTTCGGCCATGCGCGGGTGGCGATGAGGTCGCTATTCCCCAGCGCCGCCCAGCATTCCTCGGCGAGGTGCGGCATGATCGGTGCGATCAGGTGGACGGCGGCCACCAGCCCTTCGCCGAGCACCCAGCGCGATATGGGCGCACCGGCGACCAAGGCAAGTTTCTCCAGCGTGTTGGTCAGTTCGCGGATGCGCGCCACAGCCTTGTTGAAATGGAACTGCTCGATATCCTTCGTTACGGCGTCGATGGTTTTGTGCGTCTGTTTCCGGATTCCAAACAGCTCGGGCAGCAAATCTTCCGGCGCGTCGGCGGTGGCCACGCAATCCGCGTTATCCGCCACCAGCCGGTAGAACCGCTGCACATAGCGCCAGGCGCCGTCGACACCGGTGTCGGTCCATTCGAGGTCGCGCTCAGGGGGCGAGTCGGAGAGCATGAAAAGGCGCGCCGTGTCCGCACCATAGGCCTCGATGATGGGCGCGGGGTCGACCGTGTTCTTCTTCGACTTGCTCATTTTTTCCGAGCGGCCGGCGGTGACGGGGCTGCCGTCGGCGATGCGTTTCCAGGCGCCGGAATCGTCCCTTGTCACCTCGTCGGGGTAGAGCCATTCGCCGGCCGCGTCCTTGAAGGTCTCGTGGCCGACCATGCCCTGCGTCATCAGCCCGGCAAAGGGCTCCTCGACGCTGAGGACGCCGCAATCCTTCAGCGCGCGGGTGAGGAAGCGGGCGTAGAGCAAATGCAGCACCGCGTGCTCGACGCCGCCGATATATTGCGCCACCGGCAGGAAGCGCGCGGCTTCCGGCGTGATGCCCTTGCCGCCGCCGCCCGAGGCATAGCAGGCGAAATACCACGAGGATTCGAAGAACGTGTCGAACGTATCGGTCTCTCTGCGGGCCTCTTTTCCGCATGCCGGGCACGGCACGTGCCTCCAGGTCGGGTGGTGCTCCAGCGGGTTGCCGGGCCTGTCGAAGGTGACGTCTTCGGGGAGGGTGACGGGCAAATCCTTCTCCGGCACCGGCACGACGCCGCAGGCACCGCAATGGATGACCGGGATCGGGCAGCCCCAGTAGCGCTGGCGCGAGACGCCCCAGTCGCGCAGCCGGTAATTGACCTTGCGCGATCCGGTGCCGCGCGCTTCGAGCTCGGCGATGGCTTTTTCCTTGGCGGAATCGACGTCCATGCCGTCGAACAGCGGCGAATTGATGAGTGTGCCGTCGCCGGTATAAGGCAAGGCGATCCCCTCCCCCTCCGGGGGAGGGCCAGGGTGGGGGCTTGGCAAAGCTGCGCCTGGACTAGCCCCCTCCCCCCGATTGGGGGAGGGGTCGATCGGCTCGACCACTCGTTGAATCTTCAGCCCGTATTTCGTCGCGAACTCGAAATCGCGCTCGTCATGGGCGGGACAGCCGAAGACGGCGCCGGTGCCGTAATCCATCAGCACGAAATTGGCGACGTAGACGGGGAATTCCTCGCCGGTGAAGGGGTGCAGGGCCTTCAGGCCCGTGTCGTAGCCCTTTTTTTCGGCCTTCTCGATGGCTTCTTCCGAGGTGCCGAGCGCGTTGCATTCCTTGATGAAGGCGACGAGCGCGGCGCTCGTTTCCGCCAGCGATTTCGACAGCGGGTGGTCCGGCGCGATGGCGATGAAGCTCATGCCGTAGAGCGTATCGGGACGGGTGGTGTAGATCTCGATGGCGTCCGCGCGGTCCTTCAGCTTCACCGAGAACAGCGCGCCGCTCGACCTGCCGATCCATTTTTCCTGCATCAGGCGGACCTTGTCGGGCCACGCACTTAGTGCGGTCAGCCCTTTTAAGAGGTCATCGGCATAATGGGTGATCTTGAGGAACCATTGCGACAGGGTGCGCCGCTCCACCGGCGCGCCGGAGCGCCAGCCCTTGCCGTCGATCACCTGCTCGTTGGCGAGCACGGTATTGTCGACCGGGTCCCAGTTGACGACGGCTTCCTTGCGGTAGGCGAGGCCGCGCTTGAGGAATTCGAGGAAGAAGCGCTGCTCGTGGCGGTAATAGTCCGGCTCGCAGGTGGTGACTTCGCGCGACCAGTCGTAGGAAAGCCCCATGCTCTTGAGCTGCTCGCGCATGGTAGCGATGTTGGACAGCGTCCATTCGCGCGGGTGCACGCCGCGCTGGATGGCGGCGTTCTCCGCCGGCAGGCCGAAGGCGTCCCAGCCCATCGGGTGCAGGACGTTGTAGCCCTGGGCGCGCTTGAAGCGGGCGACGACGTCGCCCAGCGTGTAGTTGCGCACGTGGCCCATATGGATGTGGCCCGACGGGTAGGGGAACATCTCGAGGACGAAATAATCGGGCTTGCCGTTAGGCGCGGGGGTTTCAAAAACGCGCTGTTGACGCCACGCGTCCTGCCATTTCTGCTCGGCGGTGCGGGCGTTGTAGCGGGTCTGGGGCGAGGCCATGGCGGCCGCTTAATAGCCGAGCTGGGCGACGCGCAGCTGGCGGGCGCGGGTCAGCACGGTATCCTCGAGCTTGCGCGCCGTCTGCGGGTTGACGGAGGAATCCTGCCACTGGCTGCCGGTCCTTTTCTGCTGGAAGACGGAGATCTTCAGCGAATCGGCGCGCAGCTGGCGGTCGAGGATGATGGCGTTGACCTTGAAGCGCTCGCCGGGGGTGGCCGGGTCCTCGTACCAGTCGGTGATGACGGTGCCGCCCCACGGGTCGGCCGAGGCCAGCGGCATGAAGGCCAGCGTGTCGAGCGTCGCCCGCCAGAGGAAGCTGTTGACGCCCAGCGGGTTGTTGGCGGCCTGCTTGTCCTTCTCGGAAACGCCGCCCAGATGCAGCCCTTCGTCGCCGGAGAGCTTGCCGATATGTTCCTTGCGGCGGTCCTCCTCGGTCTGCGGGTAGCTCGAGGTGTCGGCGTTGGAGAACATCGAGCAGGCGCAGCAGAGAAGGGCGAGGACAAGGATGGAATGGCGGAGGGTTTTCATGGGCCGTTACAGTAACGTCCACACGGCGATTTGCAAGGGGAGACGTTTGCCATAGCGGACCGTCTGCGTCGTCGCGCCACCTTCGCCGAATCCTCATGTAGCGCTGCTACACTGCGGTTCGTCGAAGGCGCCACTCCTAGCATACGGTCCACTCTGGCAAACGTTGGAGGGAAGGAAGGGAGGGAAAGCAAATAGGTTTGAGCGCGCTTCGCGCGGCTCACTGCTCAGTATTTCCGCAGTGCCTGCGTAGGCCGTAAGGCCGAGCCCGTAGCCGACCGGAGGGTCGGTGAAGGAGGGGGGGCGGTAGCGGGGGCGAGCGCGCGTCAAGCGCGCTTTGTATCGCCCCCCGTGCGCGCTATGCGCGCACCACAAAAGAAAAGGGGAGCAGCTTGCGCTGCTCCCCTTGTTTGGTTTCGTTCTGAACTAGAACGCGACCTGCGTACCCAGGATGACCGAGTCACCCGAGTTGCTGGCAGCGCCAGCAGCGGCGTAGTTGAAGTCGTAGAAGCTGACTTCAGCATACGGGGTCAGGCCGGGAGCCAGTTTGTAGTCGGCGCCCAGGACCAGGTTGTGGAACTTGTTCTGACCGGTAGCCGCACCGGCACCGAGCTTCGAATCAAGCCAGGTGGCGGACAGACCGATCGGACCGGCGTCGTAGCCGAGACCGGCGGTCCAGTAGGAACCGTTACCGTCCGAGCTCAGAGCAGCCGTGCCACCGGTGCCGGCGACACCGCCGAGAACAGCGCCACCAGGAACGACGAGGTGACCGGTCGCCCAGTCGCCGTACGAACCGGCGAGGCTGAAGCCTTGCCAGCCGAGCAGCGCACCGGCGTTCCAACCGCGGATGTCGGCAGCGCCGACAACGTTGGTCTCAGCCCATTCACCCGTACCCGATGCGGCGATCTTGACGCCGGACCATTGGGTTTCGTAACCCAGGCCCACATCCCAGACGTTGTCGTAGCCGACCGTGTTCAGGCGGCTGGCGATCTGACCTTTGTCAGACGTGTTGGGGGTGTAGCTTACACCGGCTTGGAGGCCGTAGAAGCGCGGGGTGTAGTAAGTGGCTTTCGTGTCGTTGTAGTCGGACTCGTCGCCGAGGACGTCCACCGAACCATGCTCGACTTGCAGTTTCGAGCTGGTGATGAAGCCTGCAGCAGCGCCGCCGGTCGCGAACGGCGCGGCAGCGGTCGGAACGGCGGTCGTGCCATCCGGGTTGACGAAGTAGTGCCACGCACCGTTGATGCCGCCCGAGCCAACGGCCAGGGTCGAAGCGTCAACACGCATGGTCGCGGCGACCGACTTGTTGCCACCGAGTTCGACGCGGCCCCAACCACCTTCGAGGTAGGTGTAGGTGCGCGAAGCGTTGGTGCCTTCGTTGTCGACATCCGGGGAGAGGTCGGCTTCGAGGTCGATCACGGCGCCGTAGCCGAGACCGGCATCGGTCTTGCCGTCAACGCGAACGGAGATCTCGTTGTCGTTGCGGAAAGCGATGGAACGGCCGCTGGTGCCTTCAATGCCGTTGGCTTCATCGCCACCGACCCAACCAGCTTGGAAATCAGAGAAACCGCCGAGGGTTACTTTCGGGGTCTCAGCCGAGGCAGCCGTTGCGAGCAGTGCCGCACCGACCAGCCCGGTCGTACCAAGAAGAATTTTTTTCATAGCTCTGTCCTTCTTAAATGAAACAAATAGTCGTTACTCTATAAGGGAAGCACGCTTGCCGCCCCTCGAACCCCTGGCCCATCGGAATGCGCCTTGAGTTCCACGCCGCCATCTATTACGACGGAAGGGTGCACAGGCAAGGCGCGCCAAACAAAATCGACGGGGAAGGGGCTGTTTCTCCCCCCGCTGTTGCAGAACTGCCACAAGCCGCGAACCGGGACCGCAGGGAATCAGGAAAGAATGGCTAAGACACTGATCGGCAATGATTATTCGGAAACGGCCGATGCCGGGACTACGCTGCAGGCGCGTCTGGCGGGGGTGCGCGGGGAGATGGAGCAGGCCGTCGCCGCTCGGCTTCCCGGGATGGGCGGGGCACCCCCCGTCCTGCTGGGGGCAAGTAAGGGACAGCCGGTTTCGGTGCTCGAAGAGGCCATCGGGCTGGGGCTTACCGATTTCGGAGAGAACCGGGTCCAGGAGGCCCTCGCCAAGTGGCGCCCTATTAAAGAAGTATACCCCCGGGTGCGGCTTCACCTGATCGGCCCCCTGCAATCGAACAAGGCGAAGGAGGCGGTGGGGCTGTTCGATGTCATCCAGACCATCGACCGGGAAAAGCTCGCCGATGCGGTCGGGGATGCCTCCGCCCGGCTGGGGCGGACGCCGGAATGTTTCCTCCAGGTCAATACCGGGGAAGAGCCACAGAAAGGCGGCGTCGCGCCACCGGGCGTCGAGGGGCTGCTGCGCCATGCCGTGGAAAAGTCGGGGCTGAAGGTGACCGGGCTGATGGCCGTACCGCCGGCGGGGGAGAACCCGGCGCCGCATTTCGCGCTATTGAAAAAGCTGGCGGATGAATTCGGGCTTACTCAGCTAAGCATGGGGATGAGCCATGATTTCGCGCTCGCCATCCGACTGGGCGCCACCTGCGTGCGGATCGGGACCAGACTGTTCGGCCCGCGAGCGGACGCGGCGGCAGGGACTGGCCCAGCGCGCTGAGGATCAGCTCGCGCACCTCGGCGAAGCGACGCTCGTCGCGCGCTTCCTTGAGGTCGACGATCTTGCCCGAAGGGCTGCAGGTAAAAGTGGAGTGCGTTTCCATGGCCCCAGCATGCGATGCGGGCCATAAAGTTGCGATGGGGCAACAGCGCCGTGACATAAAATCCGCCGAAATGATGCATTAAACCGTTGTTATACTGGTTCCCGGGCGGAGTGAATCCACAAAGCCACAGCTACACCACCTGTCGCCCCGCACGCGTTGCGGGGCCTGTCTTTCTAGTGAAGGCGCGGACCCCGCAACAAGTGCGGGGTGACGTTCTGATAGGGGTAAAATCAATCCTGCCGGATGCCGCCGAGCGAGGCGGGTTTGCCCGGCTGTTCGGCGGAGGAGCGCTCGGGCGCGTTGTTGGCGGCGAGCTCGCGGTCGTTGCCGGTGGTGCGTTCCTCGTCGCGAAGCCCCGCTTGGCGGGTTTGCGTTTCGACGCCGGATGTCTTGGCGCGGTCGGCATTGGCGCCGGCGTGGCGGGAGGTCTGTTCGACGGCGGAACGTCCGGCCGGCCCTGCCTGCTCGACGCCGCCTTCTTCGCCCGCCGCTTTCGCCGCCGTCGGGTTCGGGCGGTTGCGGCTGATTGCGGAGGCTTTGTCATGCTGGGCGCTGGCCATGGGACCAGTAAGCCCGAACGCGCCTTAATTTTCGATACGGGATGCTAGAGAAGCTGGCCGGCGGAGTTGCCCGCATCGTTGCCGTTCGTGGCGGCCTTCTGGTAGGCGCTGTAGCCGGCGCTGTCGAACAGCGAGAGCACCTGCGCGTCCTTGCCGGTCGGGGCGGGCGCGGCGACCGCATTGGCGGTGACCGCCGATACCGCCGCCGCGTCGGCGACCTGCAGCGAGGCGTCGTCCTTGTCGCTGCCCGCCATCGCGGTCTGGACCGGCGGCGCGGCCGGGGCGGCGTTCTGCGCGACCGCGACGTCGTCGTTCTCGTAGCTGCGGGTGCGCAGCGCGACCTGGATGTCGCCGTTGAAATCGCCCAGATGCACCGACGGGTCGGCCGAGGCCACCTGCGTCACGGGCGAGTCCTTGCCGGTGACGGCGTCGGCGATGGCGGTGCCGATCGAATGGCCGGTCGCCGATTTGAAGATCACGTTGGCCAGCCCGCCGACCATGCCGAAGACGCCGCCGAACAGCGCACCGCCCGCGATCTCGGCCGCCGGGCTGATGTCGGGCTTGCCGTGGCTGCTCTTGATCGCGTCGTAGACGGCGGAGACCACCGGGATGTGCTCCAGCGGATTGATGGTGTCCATGATGTCGGAGAAGCCGGGGGTGCCCGAGCTGAAGAAGCCGCCCGCGCCCGTGGCGGCCGGGACCGGCGAGATGGTGATCTGCGTCGGGGACTGGATGGTCATGGCAGGATCAGTGCAAGCCCTGTGCCACCGGCCGCGCCGCTTTAAGAAAACCGTGATTTGTCAACGACGCTCGGCTAGGCTCGCGCCATGCAAGCCCTCCCCAGCCAGCCCGAGACCCGCCGCATGCTGCGATTCACCGGCGGTTTTTGCTTCCTGTTCCTGGCGCTGGCCTGGATGGCGTCCTGGCACTGGCAGGGCGGTTGGCTGTATGAGGGCGTCGGCACGTGCGATCTCGTCGTCGGCCGCGATTTCTTCCAGTTCTGGCAGATGGGCCGCGCCGCATGGCAGCCCGACCCGGGTCGCTTCTACGATTTCGGCCATTATTTAAGCGCGCTGCACGGCCAGCTCGGCGCCGGTTACTGCGAGCAGCAATGGTCCTACCCGCCGTCGCTGCTGCTGTTCGCCGCGCCCTTCGGCACGCTGCCCTATCTGCCGGCGCTGCTGCTATGGAGCCTCGCCGGGCCGCTGGTGCTGATGCACTTCGCCCGGCGCGACGACGGGCTCGATGCGGCGCTGGTGCTTCTCTCGCCTGCCGCGTTCTTTTGCCTGATCTCCGGCCAGAACAGCTTCTTCACGCTGGCGCTGATCTATGGCGGGTTCACCCTGCGCCGGCAAAAGCCCGCGCTCGCGGGCGTGCTGTTCGGCCTGCTCAGCCTGAAGCCGCAACTGGCGCTGCTGCTGCCGGTGCTGCTCATCGCCGAGCGCAACTGGCGGGCGCTGGGCATCGCCGCATTGACCGCGCTGGCGCTCGTCGTCGCGGTATGGGCCGCGTTCGGCTGGGACGCCTGGGCGGATTACCTAACGCTCGGCCTGCCCGAGCAGCACGATATCCTCGCCCGCCCGCCGCGCAACATCATGGCCTGCATGGTGACGCTGTTCATGGATCTGCGCGCCGCCGGCACCGGCTACGGCGCGGCGATGGCGCTGCAGGGGCTGCTGGCGCTGGCCATGGCGGTCGCGACCTACCGGTTCTTCCGCGCGCGGCGCGATGAAACGTGGAGCTTCCTGTTCTTCGCCGCCGCTTCGCTGCTCGCCACGCCCTACGCGATGGGCTACGACCTGCTGGGCCTGACGCTGGCGATCGCGCTCGTGCTCGCCCGCCACCGGCTCAACCCGACGCAGCAATCGCTGCTCGTCGCCGGCTTCTTTCTGCCGCTGCTGCATTACGCCGCGATCAGCTTCCATTTGCCGGGGACTGCGCTGCTGCCGCTGCCCATCGCTTGGCTGGCCTGGCGCAAGGGCAGGGAGATGGCGGAACGCTAGTGGCTGCCGCCGAGCGCCGCCAATAAGGCCTGCGCCGATTCGATGCGCTTTTGCGCCGCGCGTTTCTCTTCGTCGCCCTCGGCGATGTCGAGCGCGCCCTGTGCGGCCTCGAGCGCTTTCTGCGTTTCCGCCACGTCGACCGTCGCCAGGTCCTCGATATGGTCGGAGAGGATCGTCGTGCCGGTGGGCGAGACTTCCGCATAGCCCGAGGTGACGAAGAACCGCGCATCCGCGTTGCCGTGGATGTGGATGACGCCGGGGCGGATCATCGAGAAGAACGGCGCGTGGCCGGGGAGCACGCCGAAATCGCCCTCGCGCCCGGGGATCTCGACCTGCGCGACCTCGCCGCTGAAGATGGCCTTCGCGGGCGAGACGATGGTGAGCGGAAAGGTGGCGGCCATCTACGCCGCCGCCTGCATGGCGAGCTCGCGGGCCTTCTCGGCGGCTTCCTCGATCGAGCCGACGAGGTAGAAGGCGGCTTCCGGCAGGTCGTCGTATTCGCCGGCGACGATCGCCTTGAAGCTCGAGATCGTGTCCTTCAGCTTCACGTATTTGCCGGGCTTGCCGGTGAAGACTTCCGCCACGTGGAAGGGCTGCGACAGGAAGCGCTGGATCTTGCGGGCGCGGGCGACCGTCAGCTTGTCCTCCTCCGACAATTCATCCATGCCGAGGATGGCGATGATGTCCTGCAGCGACTTGTAGGTCTGCAGCACGCGCTGCACATCGCGGGCGACCTTGTAATGCTCCTCGCCGAGCACCAGCGGGTTGAGCAGGCGCGAGGTCGAATCGAGCGGGTCGACCGCCGGGTAAATCCCCAATTCCGCGATCTGGCGCGAGAGCACCGTCGTCGCGTCGAGGTGGGCGAAGGAGGTCGCCGGCGCCGGGTCGGTCAGATCGTCGGCGGGAACGTAAATGGCCTGCACCGAGGTGATCGAGCCTTTCTTGGTGCTTGTGATGCGCTCCTGCATCTGGCCCATTTCGGTGGCGAGCGTCGGCTGGTAGCCGACGGCTGAGGGAATGCGGCCGAGCAGCGCCGAGACTTCCGAGCCCGCCTGCGTGAAGCGGAACACGTTGTCGACGAAGAAGAGCACGTCCTGCCCCGCCTGGTCGCGGAAATATTCGGCCAGCGTCAGGCCCGAGAGTGCGACGCGGGCGCGGGCGCCGGGGGGCTCGTTCATCTGGCCATAAACAAGCGCGCATTTGCTCTTGCTCTGGTCCTTGAGGTTGATGACGCCGGATTCGATCATCTCGTGATAGAGGTCGTTGCCCTCGCGGGTGCGCTCGCCGACGCCGGCGAACACCGAAAGCCCGCCATGGCCCTTGGCGATGTTGTTGATCAGCTCCATGATGAGCACGGTCTTGCCGACGCCCGCGCCGCCGAACAGGCCGATCTTGCCGCCCTTGGCGTAAGGCGCCAGCAGGTCGATGACCTTGATGCCGGTCTCTAAAACTTCATCCTCCGTCGACTGGTCGATGAAGGGCGGCGCCTCGGCGTGGATCGGCGCGGTGAGCTTCGTCTTGACCGGGCCGAGCTCGTCGATCGGCTCGCCGATGACGTTGATGATGCGCCCCAGCGTCTCCGGCCCGACGGGCACCGAGATCGGCGCGCCGCTGTCGGTGACTTCCTGGCCGCGGGTCAGCCCGTCGGTGGCGTCCATGGCGATGGTGCGCACGCCGTTCTCGCCGAGATGCTGCGCCACTTCGAGCACGAGCCGGCGGCCGCCGACCTGCGTTTCGAGCGCGTTCAGGATCGCCGGCAGCGCGCCTTCGGGGAAGGTCACGTCGACCACCGGGCCGATGACCTGCGTCACGGTGCCGACGGCGCCGGTCGCAGCTTCGGCTTTCTTGCTCGGGGATTTTTTCTTTGCGGGGGTGGCCATGGTTGTCTCCTAGGAATCAGTTGGGAACGAAGCCTTGCCGTCACGCACGAGGCGCGTGACGAGGCCGGTGATGGAATACAGGTTGATCGTGTAGAACAGGATGAGCGCCAGCCCGCCGGAGCCGGCCGCCTTGCCGTCCTTGTCGACCATGCTCAGCGCGATGCTGGCGACGATGAGCAGGGCGAAGCCGCACCAGAAGTATGCGTACCAGCGCCAGAAATAGGGTTTGAGCTCCCCGGGCGGGGCGGGGTCGACGAGGTGGTATTTCGACTTCGCGCGGAAAAGCGAGCGCAACAGCCCGATCTTCGCTGCGATGAAATGCGAGAGCAGCTGCAGGAAAAGCGACGACAGGACGAACAGCCCCATCAGGATCGCCTTCGCTTCCGGGTCCGCCGAGTGGTCCGCCACAAGGAAGGGGATCGGCAGCAGCGCGAAGACGAAGGAGATCAGCAGCAGCCGTCCTGCAGGCCGGCGGGCGACCTTCATGGCCTGGCGGAACTGCTCCTTGGCGACGGGATCGGCCATCTAGAGCGCCTCCGCCCCGGAGATGATCTCGATCAGCTCCTTGGTGATGTTGGCCTGGCGCGTGCGGTTGTAGCGCAGCGAGAGTTTCTTGATCATTTCGCCGGCGTTCTTGGTGGCGGATTCCATGGCGTTCATGCGCGCGCCCTGTTCGGAGGCGGCGGATTCGAGCAGCGCCTTGAAGACCTGCATGGCGATATTGCGCGGCAGCAGGTCGGCCAGGATCTCGGATTCC
This sequence comes from Alphaproteobacteria bacterium, assembly GCA_037200745.1. GTDB lineage: Bacteria > Pseudomonadota > Alphaproteobacteria > Rickettsiales > UBA3002 > QFOX01. Next base: position 156,254 of record JBBCHK010000015.1, on the reverse strand, counting down.
TCCGGCTCGTAGTCGTAGGCTTCCTGGACGCCCTCGGTGGCGCCCGCCCGGGCGGCGAGCGGCACCAGCTGCCGGAACGTCACCACCTGCTGGATGGCCGACTTGAAATGGTTGTAGACGATGCTGACGACGTCGATGCCCTCGCGCGCCATGATGTCGAATATGTCGGCGGCGATTTCGTCCGCCGTCGCGTAGGCGACGGTCTTTTTCGCGACGTCGGTGCGGCCGCCGGCGATCTGCTTGCGGAAATCCTGCCCCAGCAGGTCGCGGCCCTTGCGGCCGATCGTGTAGAGGCGCACCGTTTTGCCTTGCGCTTCGAGCTCGGCCACCCGGCGGCGCGCGGCGCGCACGATCGAGCCGTTGAAGGCGCCGCACAGCCCGCGATCGGCGGTGGTGACGATGAGCAGGTGCTTTTTGTCCGAGCCGGTGCCGACCAGCAGCTTCGGCGCATTCTCCGGCTGGCTGCGGTAGCCGGCGGCGAGCCGCTCGACCATGCTTTCCATGGCGAGGGCGTAGGGGCGCGAGGCCTCCGCCGCTTCGCGCGCGCGGCGCAGCTTGCTCGCCGCGACCATCTTCATGGCCTTGGTGATCTTCTGCGTCGACTTGACGCTCTTGATGCGGACCTTGAGGTCCTTCAGCGACGGCATCAGGCTCCCCTTCTTCCGGGAGACGGCGGCGTGCCGCGATGCGCGTGCGTTGCTCCCCAGTCCTTTTTCAGATCGCCGTCGTCCTCTTGCGGCGGGGGCGGCGCTTCCGGGGCGACGTCCTGCGCGGCGATCCTCTGCAGCTCCTTCACCGAGAAGGCGAGATCGGCCCAATCCGGCGCGGTCCTTCTAAGTATCTTCTGGACCAGCAGCTTGCCTTCGGGGTCCTCCAGCTCTGCGCAAAGGGCCCGCCGGGCGCCGGGCAATCCTCCCACCCGCAGGTTCATGGAACCTTTCGCGGCGACCTTGTAAAGGTTGGGCAATCCAAGCGCTTCGAGATCCTTCATGAGCTTCGCGTCGATGGCCGAGTGCCCGGGCTGGATATCGAGGTCGACCACTTCCATCCGATTATCGCCGTGCTCGTCAGTTTTGTAGAAAACCTGGTTGCCATCGAACCAGAAGCCCGAGAACACATCCCTGCGGGCGTACCTGGTGGGATCCTCGCCCCGAGATTTATTCTGCAGGAGGCGCCTTGCCATCGCGGGTGTGAGGGGGGTGGGCATGGACTACCTACGCGATCCGTTTCTTCACCGATTCGATGATCTTCTTCAGCTCGGCTTCCGACGCGTCGGTGAGCTTTTCTTCTTTGCGGATGGTGGCGAGGAGGGATTTCTTGTCGCCGCGCAGGGTGCGCAGCAGCTCACTTTCGAATTTGCTTACATGATTCTGCGCCACGTCGTCAAGATGGCCTTTGACCCCGGCATAGATCACGCAGACCTGCTCTTCCATCTGCAGCGGGGCGTATTGCGCCTGCTTCAGCAGCTCGGTCAGGCGGGCGCCGCGCGCCAGCAGCTTCTGCGTCGCCGCGTCGAGGTCGGAGCCGAACTGGGCGAAGGCCTCCATCTCGCGGAACTGGGCGAGCTCGAGCTTGATCGAGCCGGCGACCTGCTTCATCGCCTTCACCTGCGCGGCGGAGCCGACGCGCGACACCGAAAGCCCGACGTTCACCGCCGGGCGGACGCCTTTGTAGAACAGTTCGGTTTCGAGGAAGATCTGCCCGTCGGTGATCGAGATGACGTTGGTCGGGATGTAGGCGGAAACGTCGCCCGCCTGCGTCTCGATGATGGGAAGGGCGGTCAGGCTTCCAGCGCCCTTGTCGTCGGACATTTTCGCCGCGCGCTCCAGCAGGCGCGAGTGCACGTAGAACACGTCGCCGGGATAGGCTTCGCGGCCCGGCGGGCGGCGCAGCAGCAGCGACATCTGGCGGTAGGCGACGGCCTGTTTCGACAGGTCATCGTAAATGATGAGCGCGTGCTTGCCGTTGTCGCGGAACCATTCGCCCATGGCGCAGCCCGCGTAAGGCGCGAGGTATTGCAGCGGCGCCGGCTCGGAGGCCGAGGCAGCGACCACGATGGTGTATTTCAGCGCGCCGGATTCTTCGAGCTTCTTGACCACCTGGGCGATGGTCGAGCGTTTCTGGCCGATGGCGACGTAGACGCAATAGAGCTTCTTGCCCTCGTCGCTGCCCTCGTTGGCCGATCTCTGGTTGAGGATGGTGTCGATGGCGATGGCGGTCTTGCCGGTCTGGCGGTCGCCGATGATGAGCTCGCGCTGGCCGCGCCCGATGGGGATCAGCGCGTCGATCGACTTGATGCCCGTCTGCACCGGCTCGTGCACGGATTTGCGGTAGACGATGCCCGGCGCCTTGACCTCGACGCGACTGCGCTCTTTCGTTTTGAGCGGGCCCTTGCCGTCGATGGGGTTGCCCAGCGCGTCGACCACGCGGCCGAGCAGCTCGGGGCCGACGGGCACGTCAACGATGGTGTCGGTGCGCTTCACCGTCGAGCCTTCCTTGATGGTCCTGTCGTCGCCGAAAATGACCACGCCGACCGAGGTCGCTTCGAGGTTCAAGGCCATGCCCTTGATGCCGCCGTCGAACTCGACCATCTCGCCGGCCTGCACGTTCTCCAGCCCGTAGACGGTGGCGATCCCGTCGCCGACCGAGACGACGCGGCCGACCTCGGCGAGTGCGGTCTCGTCGCTCAGGCCCGCGATCTGCTGCTTGATGATGTCCGAAATTTCCGAGGGGCGTATGTCCATGGTCTGATTCTCCAGTTAAGCGGTGGCGAGAAGCTCGCTGCGCAAGGTGCCCAGCGCGGCTTCCAGTGTGGCGTCGAACAGCAGCGAGCCGAGGCGGATGCGAACGCCCCCCAGCACGGCCGGGTTTTCTTTCAGCTGCAGCGTGACCGTCTTGCCGGTGGCGCGCTTGAGCGCGTCGGCCAGCTGCTTCTCGATGGCGGGCGAGAGCGGACGGGCCGAAGTGACCTCGGCGACGAGCTCGCCGCGCGCCTCGCGCGCCATGGCAGCGAAGGCCTCGGCGATCTCGGGGATCAGGTCGGCGCGGCCCTGTTCCGCGATCGTAACGAGCGCGTCGCGGGTCGCGGCGGAGGCTTTCTTCATCAGCGCGGCGAGCAGCGCGCCCTTGCCTGCGCGCCCGACCAGCGGGCTGGCGAGGGCGCGTTCAAGCTCCGGCGTGGCTGCGATGGCGGCGGCAAGCGAATCCAGCTCGTCGCTGATGCCGTCGGCGTTCTTTTCCGACAGCGCGAAGATCGCCGTCGCGTAACGCTGGGCGATGAGCATGTTTTCAGTGCGAGAGCCGGCCAAGGGAATCCTTCCATTTGCGCGCGCGGGAATCTAGCAGCGGAAGTGCGGCTGACAAGTGTTATTTTTGTCATTGCGAGGAGCATCGCGACGAAGCAATCCAGTCCTTGCCGGCGGCACTTTCTGGATTGCTTCGCTCCGGTGTCGCTCGCAATGACGGAGTATTAGACTTTGACAGGCCGCTTCTGTCCTCTATCCTGCTGAATGAGGGGACTCTAATCCCCATAGTACTGCGATTTAAGTAGGCTCGTACCAGCAAGCCTGCTTCCGCGCTTCGTGCGCCGGGAGTAGGTGAATACAATACCCGCAAGGGGAATAAGCCTGCGCCCGTACTATGGCGATTAGAGCTCCCGGCACTATGCGGGGAGCGCGGAAATGTGGCTGTTACGGGCGATGTTCGACATCTGGATCTCGCCGCTCGTCCTTTTATTCCTGTCATTCCCGCGAAGGCGGGAGCCGGAGCGAAGCGGAGACAGACGAAGCCAATCCAGCTCTTTTAAGTGGCGCTTCGCGCGTCTGGATTCCCGCCTTCGCGGGAATGACGGAATTACTGGAAATAATAAGGGTTCACGTCGAGCTTGATGCGTACGCCGGAAAATTTCTTCCCGGCGAGCCACGCTTTCAGCGTCCGCTGCAGATGCACGCCCTTCTGCGCCTTGACCAGCAGCCGGTAGCGGTACTGGTCGCGCAGGCGCGACAGCGGCGCCGGGGCGGGGCCGAGGACGGTGAGGCGTGCGTCCTGCGGCGCGGACTGGGCGAGGCGGCGGCCGGCCTCGCGCACCTTCGCCTCGTCGGCGCCGTCGAGGAGGATGGCGGCGAGCTGCCCGTAGGGCGGCCAGCCGCCGGCGCGGCGCGCCATCGCTTCGAGGGACATGATGCGGTCGCGGTCGTGGGATTTCAGCGCCTGCATCACCGGGTGCGTCGGCTGGTAGGTCTGGATGAAGACGGTGCCCGGCGCATCGGCGCGGCCAGCGCGGCCGCCGAGCTGGTGCAGCAGCTGGTAGGTGCGCTCCGCCGTGCGCAGGTCGGAACCGGTGAGGCCGATATCGGCATCCACCACCGCGACGAAGGTGAGATGCGGGAAATGGTGCCCCTTCGCCGCCATCTGCGTGCCGACGAGAATATCGATCTCGCCTTTCTCGATGGCGGCCCAGGTCTCGCTCGCCACCTGTTCGTCCGAGGAGAGAATGGCGATGCGCGGCACTCTTCCCTCCCCCTCCGGGGGAGGGTTGGGGTGGGGGCTTTTCTGCTGTTGAATGGCCTGCGCAATGCGCATCGCCACCCCCTCGCTGTTTTCCAGCACCTCATGATTCCAGAACCGCACTACAGGGAAGCCCTGGGATTCGAGGAAGCCGGTGCGCTCCTTATCGTAGGCTGCGTCTTCAGGCGTGGCGTGCTGCCCGCCGTCCAGTTCGACCACGAGCTTGGGCGAGAGGCAGGCAAAATCGGCAATGTAGGGGCCGACCGGGTGCTGCTTACGGAATGCGACGCCCAGGGATTTTCCGCGAAGAATTTTCCACAGGCGTTTTTCGGCTTCCGTCATTTCCCTGCGCAAAGCCTGCGCATGGCGAAGGGTGCCTGCCAGCGGATGGGCCTTGCGCAAATCCGCCCCCCACCCCTCCTCCCCCCGGAGGGGGGAGGAGGGAAACATCGCCCGCACTTCCTCGGCGATGCGCTCGACGCCGGGGCCGCAAGGGGCGAGCTTCTCGGCCGGCGCATGGCATTTCGGGCATTCGGCGGGGATCTTTTCATGGTGGCCGCAATGGTGGCAGAGCAGCTCTTTCTTCCCATGCACGACCAGCCATGCCGAGCAGTGCTCGCACTCGAACCGGTGGCCGCAGGCGCGGCAGAGCAGCAGCGGCGCATAGCCGCGGCGGTTGAGGAACAGCAGCGCCTGGTGGCCCGAGGCCACGGTCGCAAGGATTTTTTCCTTCACCCTCGGCGAAAGGAATTCGCCGCGCTCGGGCGGATCGAGCGTCATGTCGACGAGCTCGACTTCGGGCAGCCCGGCCGCACCGAAACGCTCGGGCAAATGCAGCATGCGGTAGCGCCCGGCCTCGACATTGTGCAGCGTCTCCAGCGACGGCGTCGCCGAGACCAGCAGGACGGGCACGGCTTCGAACTTCGCGCGCACCACCGCCATGTCGCGCGCGTGGTAGAGCACGCCTTCCTCCTGCTTGTAGGAAGGGTCCTGCTCCTCGTCGACGATGATGAGCCCGAGGTCGCGAAACGGCAGGAACAGCGCCGAGCGCGCGCCGACGACGACCTTCGCTCGCCCAAGTGCCACCGCCTGCCAGACCCGCGTGCGCGCGGCGGGGGATTCCTGCGAATGCCAGACGGTCGGCGGCGCGCCGAAGGTGCGGGCGAAGCGCTCGAACCATTGATGGGTCAGCGCGATCTCCGGCACCAATACGAGCACCTGGCGGCCAGTCTTCAGCGCTTCGGCGATGGCGTGGAAATAAACTTCCGTCTTGCCGGAGCCGGTGACGCCGTCGAGGAGGATCGGCTTTATTCCCTCCCCCTTCGGGGGAGGGTTAGGGTGGGGGCGAGGTGAGGCGTTGCCTTGCCCGACCCCCCTCCCATCCTCCCCCCGGAGGGGGGAGGGGCTTAATAGGGCAAGCAGCGCATCCGCTGCTTCCTGTTGCGGTGGCGTGAGGGTGGGCAGGTTCACTTTATAATCCGGTGCCTCGTAATTTTTGCGCGGCGTCTTGCCGGCGAGGGAGAGTGCAGTGAGCGCCAGTACGGCGCCTTTGGGCGCCAGCGTGAACTCCGCGACCCAGTCGATGAATCTGCGGAAGGCGGCGGAAAGCGGCGGCACGTTCGCGAACGCGCGCTCGATGGGCTTGAGCTTGGCCAGCGGCACGTCGTCGCCCGCATCCTCCCACACCGCGCCGATCAATTTGCGGCCCATCAGCTTCGCCTCGACGAGCGTGCCGGGCTCCAGCGCGCCCTCGGCGAGGTAGGTGAAGGGCCGCTCGACGGCGGCGGGCAACAGGACGCCGACGCGTCGCGCCGCTTGCGGAGCGGGCAGCGTCGCTGCTAAAGAGCTTTCACGAGGAGACATGACATGAAGTTCTTTGTCGATACCGCCGATGTCAATGAGATTAAGGAGCTCGCCGCCACCGGCCTGCTCGACGGGGTGACGACCAACCCGTCGCTGATCAAGAAATCCGGACGCGATTTCAAGGAAGTCATCGCGGAGATCTGCAGCGTGGTCCAGGGCCCGGTCTCGGCCGAGGTTGTCGCCACCGATTTCGATGGCATGGTGCGCCAGGGCGAGGACCTCGCGAAGATCGCCAAGAACGTCACCATCAAGGTGCCGCTGACCATCGACGGGCTGAAGGCCTGCAAGCATTTCACCGGCAAAGGCACCATGGTCAACGTGACGCTGTGCTTCTCCGCCAACCAGGCGCTGCTGGCGGCGAAGGCGGGGGCGACGTTCATCTCGCCCTTCGTCGGACGGCTCGACGATGTCGGGCAGGACGGGATGCAGCTCATCCGCGATATCGTGCAGATCTACAAAAACTATCCGCACTTCAAAACAGAGGTGCTGGTCGCCTCGGTGCGCCACCCGATCCACGTGCTCGAAGCGGCGAAGATCGGCGCGCATGTGATGACCGCGCCGACTGCCGTCATCAAGGCGCTGAGCAACCATCCGCTGACCGACAAAGGCCTCGCCCAGTTCCTCAAGGACTGGGAAGCGACCGGGCAAAAGCTCTAGCTTTTTCATATAGTTACATGCGACGGAATAATGCGTTTCCGTCATCAAACTGACACAGAGTCATTCTACACTCGCAGGATGGAGTATTCTGCGAAAGAAGCGGATGGAATGGCTGCGCCGGCCGAACCGAAGACCGATGCCGGATCGGCCCTGCCCGCGCCGGCGAAGCCGCATGCGTTCGTGCGCGATAACGGGCCGCGCATCGTCGGCACGATGAAGTTCCTGCCCGATGCGTTCCTGTTCCTCTCCGGCCTGAAAGATACCAACAACACCTATTTCCGCTCGGCGGCGGCGCTGATGTTCATGACGTCGCGCAGCATCCTGATGACCTACGGCACCAAGAACAAGAAACCGCAGGAGCCGGGCGCGACCGGCCCCGTTCCCGGGCAGGACGACCCGTCGCTCTGGGGCAAGCTGAAATTCAACGCCTACAAGGTCACCCATCCCCGCCAGTACCCGGTGGAAGCGGGCGCCGGCATCGCGATGACCGCCGGCATCACGCTGCTGTTCTCGGCCGGGGCGCTGATGCGCACGAAGGAGACCTTCCGCCACGGCCTGCTCGAGATGGCCGTCGGCGGGCTGACCGCGCTCGCCGAGGGCAACGTGCTGTTCCGCAAGGAGCGCATCCGGAAAAAAGGCGAGGGCAGGCCGGACAGCCTCCTGCAGAAATTCAAGGACCAGCCGGTGATGCTCTCGGGCGTCACGCAGGCGGGGGTATCGATGTCGCAGATCGGGCTCGGCGTGATGACGCTGAAAAGCGGGCGCTCATGGTATTACCTCGCCGCCGGCTCGATCTATACGCTCGCCGATTTGATCTACGCCTTCTTCGTGCGCAAGAACGAATTCCACGTCCAGCCGGAGCAAGCTCCTGCCGCCTCCCAGGCCGTGACCGCAGCAGCCGTCATCCCGGCGCCGGAGGCGGAAAAAGGAAAACCGTCGCCCGTCGTGCAGTCTTCCCGGCTGCTCGACGAGCCCCGGATGGCGCACACGGCTCCGGCTGTGGCCCATTGGCCGCGCAGCTAATCCGCATCACTGGCGAGAAAAAGCCGCCCGCCCAAGAAAAACCCCGCTTTCGCGGTGAATGTGGCAGGTTTTCCTGCTATATTCCTAGGCATGAGCAGCGTGCCGCAAACGGATGTCCTGGGCGTCGAGATGACGAAGAAACTCGTTATCGAATACCTGCGCCAGCACCCGGATTTCCTCGCCCAGCACCCCGACCTCTTCGAGATCCTGACGCCGCCCGAGCAGAAGCACGGGCGCGGCGTCGTCGATTTCCAGTATTACGCCATCGACCATCTGCGCACCGGCATGCGCAAGATGAAGGACCGCTTCAACGGCCTCATCTCTTCCGCGCGCGAGAATCTCTCCGTGCAGCAGCAGGTGCAGCGCGCTGTGCTTTCCGTCATCGGCGCGACCAACCTCGAGGAGCTGCTCGAGGTGCTGACCACCGACCTCGTCAACTGGTTCGACGTCGACGTCGTGCGCCTCGCCATGGAGTCCGACATGGCCGGGCTCTACGACACCTATTACAACGAGGAGAACTACTCCGGCATCTGCTTCGTGCCCAACGGCACGGCGGCGGCGACGCTGCTCGGCGAGGAGGTGCGCCTCATCCCCGACACGCAGGCCGAGCCGCCCATCGGCTTCGAGATGGTCTTCGCCGAATGCTCCAGCCTCGTGCGCTCCTGCGCGCTGGTGAAGCTCACCATGCCGGACCTCAAGCGCCCCGCCATCCTCGCCTTCGGCGTGCGCCACGCCGACCGCTTCCACCAGCACCAGGGCGGCGAGCTGCTCGCCTTCCTCGGCCAGGTGATGTCGGTGACGCTTGACCGCTGCCTGCGCCAGAGCGACCTCTTAGAACAAGCGTAGTTTATGATTGGCGCTATCGCGCGGGGGGCACCAGTGCCCCCCCGCTACCGCTCCCCCTCGTTCGCTTCGCTCCGGCTCGCCTATTCGGCTACGCAAGGCAGTGCGGAAATGCTAAGATGACCATCCGATGAACATCGAATCCGCCACACCGCTCGCGCCCGAGGTGCAGAAAACTCTTTCGCCTCTGGCTGAAGGAGCTGGTGCAGGTGCGGCGCGCTTCTTCCAACAGCGTGACGGCCTATACGCATGACGTTTCGGGCTTCCTCGCCTTCCTCAATCTCCATACGGCAAGCGCGGTCGATGCGGCGGCGCTGAAGGCGGTCGCCGAGCGCGACTTCACCGCCTGGCTCGCCTACCGGCTGCAGCGCGGCTACGCGAAAAGCTCGAACGCGCGGGCGCTGTCGGCGGTGCGCACCTTCTTCCGCTTCCTCGCCCGCGAGGCGGGGATCGAGAACCCGGCGGCGCTGCAGGTCAGCGGTCCGAAGCTGCCCAAGCCGCTGCCCCGGGCGCCGAGCGAAAGCCAGACCGAAGCCGCCATCGCCGGCCTCGGTGACGCCGACAAGGAGGGCTGGATCGCCGCGCGTGACGCCGGCATCGCCGCGCTGCTTTACGGCGCCGGGCTGCGCATTTCCGAGGCACTCAACCTCACCGTCGGCGACCTGCAGGGCGAGTCGCTGCGCATCCTCGGCAAGGGCGGCAAGGAGCGGGTGGTGCCGCTGCTTTCGGTGGTGAAACAGTCGCTGCACGACTACCTCGCGCGCTCGCCCTATCACGACGGCGCGGCCGGGCAGCCGCTGTTCCTCGGCCTGCGCGGCAAGAAGCTGCAGCCCGCCGTCTTCCAGCGCACGGTGCAGGCGCTGCGCCGCCGCATCGGCCTGCCCGAGAGCCTGACGCCGCACGCGCTGCGCCACGCCTTCGCCACGCACCTGCTGGCGCACGGCGCCGAGCTGCGCGACATCCAGGAGCTCCTCGGCCACGCCAGCCTGTCGACCACGCAGCGCTACACCCATGTCGATGCGGCGCGCTTACTGGATGCCTACTCCGCCGCGCATCCACGCGCGGGCGATCAGCACTAGTCTTCAGTGGGTCGAGTTGGTCTATTGACCAACTCTCCCGCAGGTTGCCTCCCTGCGGTCGGCTCTCTCGCTTCGCCCGGCTCGCTATTCTCGCGCACGCGTTATTTGGTTTCGGTGAGCTTGAGGATCGTCTCGTAGACATTCTTCACGTGCTCGTCGGGCTTCATCTGGCCGGTCTTCATCGCGTCGGCGGCTTTCTGCCAGATGTCCCTGGGGAAATCCTTTTGCACGGCGACGTAGCCCGCCTTCTCCAGCGCGGCGAGCGCGGCGTTCGCCTGTTTCGTATAGTCCTCATTGAAGTAGCTCGAATCCGCCTTGCGGATGGCGACGGCCATGGCGTCGATGAGTTTCGTTCTGCTCATAAAGATGGATTGCCACGTCGCCTCGCTCCTCGCAATGACGTTCTAAGTAAAGGCATTCGCAATGGGGCAACGCGTAGCGCGTCAGCGCGAGCCCGGAGGCGGCCGGAGGGCCGCCGTAGGAGGGGGAGCGGAGCGGGGGCGGGTTCGCGTCAAGCGAACTTCATATCGCCCCCTGGCGCGAAGCGCCTAACTTAATAATTCTAAATTCCCGCCGATGGCGGCGGTGTTGATGGTGGTGGTGCGCTCCACGGCGAAGCGCGGCAGGTAGAACGGGCCGCCCGCCTTGGGGCCGGTGCCCGATAAACCCTCGCCGCCAAAAGGCTGCACGCCGACCACCGCGCCGATGATGCTGCGGTTGACGTAGCGGTTGCCGGCATGGACCGCGCCCAGCACCTCGTCCATCGTCGAGCGCAGGCGGGTGTGCAGGCCGAAGGTGAGGCCGTAGCCGGTGGCGTGAATTTGTTCGATGACCTTGCCCAGCTCTTTCTGTTTATACGTGAAGCAATGCAGCACGGGGCCGAATTGTTCCTCGGTCAGCTGCTCCAGTGAGTCGAGGCCGAGCACGGTGGGCGGGACGTAGGTGTCGCTCTTTAAAATTTCGGGGCTCACGGCCACCGTGTGCGCCCAGCGGGCGATGCGTTTCGTCGCTTCGATATGGGCGAGCAGGCCTTGCTGCGCGGCTTCGTCGATCACCGGCGGCACGTCGGTCGCGACGTCGCGCGCGGGGCCGATCGTCAGTTCGTCCATGGCGCCGGTGAGCAGCTCGCGCAGTTCGCCAGCGACTTCCTGCTGCACCAGCAGCGCCCGCGCGGCCGAGCAGCGCTGGCCGGCGGAGCCGAAGGCGCTGGTGACGATGTCGTCCACCGCCTGCTCCAGCAGGGCGGAAGAATCGACGATCATCACGTTGAGGCCGCCGGTCTCGGCGATCAGCGGGACGATGGGGGCCGTCGCGACCGGCCAGCGTGCGGGCGACGGTGCGGGCGACGGCGGTCGAGCCGGTGAAGCAGACGCCGCCGATGCGCGGGTCGGCGACCAGCGTGCTGCCGACGGTGGAGCCGCTGCCGTGGATGAGCTGCACCGCGTCCTTCGGCACGCCGGCCTCGTGCAGCACGGCGATGGCGGCGCGCGCGATGCGCGGCGTCTGCTCGGCGGGCTTGGCCAGCACGGCGTTGCCGGCGGCGAGCGCGGCGGCGACCTGGCCCAAAAAGATCGCCAGCGGGAAATTCCACGGGCTGATGCAGAGGAACACGCCGCGCCCGTGCAGGCTGAGCCGGTTGCTCTCGCCGGTCGGGCCGGGGAGGGTGCGCGGCGCGAAGACCTGCTCCGCCTGCTCGGCATAGTAGCGGCAGTAATCGACGGCTTCGCGCAACTCGGCGACGGCGTCGTTGTAATTCTTTTTTCCTTCGCCCACCGCGAGGGCGAGGAATTCGGGGCGTTTTTCTTCCAGCAGGTTCGCCGCGCGGCGCAGGATGGCGGCGCGTTCGGAGACGGGCGTGCGGTCCCAGGACGGCGCGGCTTTCAGCGCGCGCTCCAGTGACTTCGTCATCTCGGCAGGGGAAAGTTTTTTCGGCGCTTCGCCGATCCCGGGCAGCGCGCCGTCGATCTCTTTCTGCAGCTGCAGGCGCTGGGCGCGGTAGCCGAGATCGACGCCTTGCGAATTCCTGCGCGCCGGCCCGTAGAGATCGCGCGGCAGGGGGATCGACGGATTGGGCAGCCCGTCGAGTCGGCGCGCTTCCTCGATGGGGCTTTGCGTCAGCGTTTCGATGGGTGTGGCGCGGTCGAGCAGCAAATGGACGAAGGACGTATTGGCGCCGTTCTCCAGCAGGCGGCGGATGAGGTAGGCGAGCAGGTCCCTTGTGCGCGCCGACGGGGGCGTAGATGCGGCAGCGGTGGTCCTTCACCAGCTGGTCGTGCAGGCTTTCGCCCATGCCGTGCAGGCGCTGGAACTCGAGGCCGGCGGCCGGCCGGCCGTGCGCTTTCGCGAGCTCGACGATGGTCGCGGCGGTGAGGGCGTTATGGGTGGCGAATTGCGGGTAGATGCCATCGCCGGCCTCGAGCAGCGCCTGCGCGCAAACGAGATAGGAGAGATCGGTATAGGCCTTGCGGGTGAAGACGGGGTAGCCGCAAAGCCCCGCCACCTGCGCCGATTTGATCTCGCTGTCCCAGTAGGCGCCCTTGACGAGCCGCACGGGAATGCGACGGCCTTTCGCCAGCTCCCTGAGCAGCGCGACGATGGGGACGGCGCGCTTCTGGTAGGATTGCAGCACGAAGCCGAGCCCTTCGAAGTCCCTGAACTCCGGGTCGCTCAACAGGTCGCGGTACAAGGCGAGTTCGAGGTCGAGGCGGTTGGCTTCCTCGGCGTCGATGGACACGGCGATATTCACCCGCGCCGCTTCGCGCAAAATGGATTTCAGGCGCGGCAGCAGCTCGGCGAAGACGCGGCCTTCCTGCGTCGCGCTGTAGCGCGGGTGCAGCGCCGAGAGCTTCACCGAGATGCCGGGGCGCGCGTAGAGTTCGCGCTGCGTGCTGCCCGCCGAGATCTCCTGGATGGCGGCGAGGTAGGCGTCGATGTAGCCCTGCGCCTGCGTATCCGTGCGCGCGCCTTCGCCGAGGATGTCGTAGGACATGGCGTAGCCGTTGCGCTCGGCCTCGCGCGCGTTCTCCAGCGCTTCGCCGATGGTCTCGCCCATGACGAACTGGCCGCCGATGAATTTCATCCCCGCGCGCAGCGCCTGGCGGATCACCGGCTCGCCCGAGCGCTTGATCAGCGCACCGAACCAGCCCGCCAGGCTCTCGCCCGCGTCGAGCTTGAGCACCTGGCCGGTGAGCATCAGCCCCCAGGTCGAGGCGTTGACCATGGCGGAGTCGGAGGCGCCCAGATGCTGCTTCCAGTTGCCGGTGGTGAAGGTGTCCCCGATCAGCGCGTCGGCGGTGGGCGCGTCGGGAATGCGCAGCAGCGCTTCGGCGAGGCAGAGCATGGCGATGCCCTCCCCGGTCGTGAGCCCGTAGGATTGCAGGAAGGACTCGACGGTGCCGGCATGCCCCGCGTCGCGCTGGCTGGCGATGAAGCCATGGGCGCGCGCGCGGATCGCCGCGTCGCGCGCGAGGATGGGGCTGCGCGCGCGCGAGCAGGTCCTGCACGCATTCGCGCTCGTCGCGCAGCGCGCCTTCGCTGATCGCCTGCAATGCCCGGTCGGTGCCCATGGGGCGAGGTAACCGCGCGGATGCGAAAAAGTAAAGGCTCCTCAATCGTCATTGCTTCGCTGCCGCTCGCAATGACGGGTAATGGATTCCAGCTTTCGCTGGAATGACGATACGTTGTATATCCGCTGCATGGCACAAACCTCCCTCCTGCGCTTCTACTGGCGCGCGCTGCGGCCGTATCGCTGGCGGCTGGGCTTCATCGTACTGGCGCCGGTCATGATCGCGGTGGAGAACAACGCGCTGCCCTATGCGCTCAAGCTGGTGGTCGACGGGGTGAGCGGCTTCACCGGGCCGCGCAGCGACATATGGCGCATCATGAGAACGCCGGTGCTGATCTATATCGGCGCGCTCTCGCTGATGATGGTCGTCTTCCGCATCCGCGAATTCCTCGGCATGCAGGTGGCGCCGAGGATCGAGGCGATGCTGCGCTTCACCCTCTACGACCACGTGACGCAGCATGCCCAGCGCTTCTTCGCCGACACCTTCGCCGGCTCGCTGGCGAGCAAGGTGGGCGACCTGCCGCGCGCGACGCAGGCGCTGATCGATTTCGTCTCGTGGCGGCTGGTCTCCTCCGGCTCGATCATCCTGCTCGCCTGCGTGCTGATCGCCACCACGGTGCACTGGGTCTATGCGGCGATCATCCTGGCGTGGGTCGCGGTGCATCTGGTGCTGACCACGGTGCTGGGCCAGCGCGTCGACAGGCTCGCGGCGGTCAATACCGAGAACCGCAGCAGGACGACGGGGACGCTGGTCGACATCCTCTCCAACTTCTCCAGCGTGCGCGCCTTCGCGCGGCAGGCGCCGGAGCGCGAGTTCCTCATGGGCTTCCAGCAGCGCGAGATGCAAAGCCGCCGCGCCGTGCTGCGCGCCATCCTGCTCACCCGCGCCGTCACCGACCTGCCGATGGTGGCGATGTACGCGATCCTTTTCGTCGCGCTGGTCATGGGCTGGGAGCGCCATTACGTCACCACCGGCGACATGGTCTACGTGCTGTTCGCCGCCTTCCTCGTGCTCGAGCAGACCTGGCTGCTCGGCGCCGATTTCCCGCAATTCTTCTCCGAGCTCGGCACGGCGCGCCAGGCGCTGGCGCTGCTCGACATCCCTCCCGAGATCGTCGACCGGCCGGGGGCCGGGGCCATTCGCATCGAAAAAGGCGAGATCGAATTCGAGCATGTCACGTTCAACTACCGCAAGGGGATGGGGCTGTTCACCGACCTGTCGCTCACCATCCCGGCGGGACAGAAGGTCGGGCTGGTCGGCTTCTCCGGCTCGGGCAAGACGAGCTTCGCGCAATTGCTGCTGCGCTTCTACGACGTGAAATCCGGCCGCATCCTTATCGACGATCAGGACATTGCGCAGGTGACGCAGGACAGTTTGCGCGCGCAGATCGCCTTCATCCCGCAGGATACGTCGCTCTTCCACCGCACGCTGATGGAAAATATCCGCTACGGCCGGCCCGATGCTTCCGACGAGGAAGTGCGCGACGCATCGCGCCGGGCGGATTGCGAAAGCTTCATCGCCGCGCTGCCGGACGGCTATGGGACCTATGTCGGCGAGCGCGGCGTCAAGCTCTCCGGCGGGCAGCGCCAGCGCGTCGCCATCGCGCGGGCCTTCCTTAAGGACGCGCCGGTATTGCTGCTCGACGAAGCCACCTCCGCGCTCGACTCGGTGACCGAGGCCGCCGTGCAGCATGCGCTCTACACGCTGATGGAGGGTCGCACGACCATCGTCATCGCCCACCGGCTGTCGACGCTGTCGCGCATGGAGCGCATCCTCGTTTTCAGCGAAGGCGCGATCATCGAGGAGGGCGCCCACGAGGAGCTCCTCGCGCGCGGCGGCCACTACGCGAACATGTGGCGCATGCAGGCGGGCGGATTTTTACCGGAATAAAATACCGTCATTGCGAGGAGCATCGCGACGAAGCAATCCAGTCCTTGCCTGTTGGCGCCGACTGGATTGCCGCGCTCCCGTTGGTCGCTCGCAATGACGATGACAGGGAATTGCGCGCGCGCTATGAAGAGGCGCACGGGGCCGTAGCTCAGCTGGATAGAGCAAGCGTTTCCTAAACGCTAGGTCGGAGGTTCGAATCCTCTCGGTCCCGCCAATCCCGAACGGAAATTTTATATGCGGGCGCCTAGCGTGGCCGTTCCGAATAACCCTCAAGGAGACTATGCCATGAAAACCACCCATCTGCTGGCCGGCACTGCGCTGGTAGCGCTCCTGGGCGCAGCCAGCGTCCAGGCGCAGGAAAAGACCGCGCATGAGGCCATGACCGCGCCCGTGTCGGTCTCGACCAAGAATTTCGTCAAGAGCGCCTCCGTCGGCAATGAGTTCGAGATCGAGACCAGCCAGCTCGCCCTCGACCGCTCGACCGAGGAGGACGTGCGCAAATTCGCCCAGCACATGATCGACGACCACGGCACGGCGCAGCAGAACCTCGAAGCCGCGCTGCCAACCGACATCGACCCGCTGCTCGCCCAGCACAAGCTCGACCCCAAGCACCAGCACATGTACGACGTGCTGAAAGCCGCCAAGCCGGCGAACTTCAACGCCGCCTACCTGCACGCGCAGCACAATGCGCACAGCGAGGCGATCGGCCTGTTCACGACCTACGCGAAATCGGGCGACCAGAAGGATTTGCGCCAGTTCGCGCAGAACACGCTGCCGACCATCGAGGACCACGCGAAGCAGCTTTCCACCATCCACGCGACCGCCGACGCGAAATGACCGTCGCGGCGTGACCGACAAAAAGGCGCGGAGCGATCCGCGCCTTTTTTATTCACGTCATTCCCGCGAAAGCGGGAATCCAGGCGCGCGAAGCGCCACTCAAAAGAACTGGATTCCCGCTTTCGCGGGAATGACAACGGCTTTTAAACGCTGACCGGGCCGGCGAACTGCATCAGCCCGTGGGCGAGGAAGGTGCCGTCGAAGGCGCGGCCCTGCGCGGCGTGCTGCTGCGGCAGCAGCGTCCATGGCACCAGCGGGTTCAGGTGGTGCGTCTCGTGGTAATTGCTGTTGAGCAGCAGCGCCGAGGCGAAGCGCGGCAGCGTGAGCTCCTTGGCCGCCTTGCTGTTATCGGCGGGCGTCGCGTAGTGGTAGATGTTGTCCATGAAGGAAATGGCAAGGCCGCGCAGGGCGATGAAGGCGAGCAGCACCGGCCAGAAACGCCCGTAAGCGAGGAAGGCGCCGGTATAAAGCACAAGGATGCCGGCGACGTCGGCGCGCACGGCATTGACCTGTCCGCGCTCGTAGAAGAAACGCACGCCGCTTGCGTAGGCCTCCTTGTGATCGCGCATGAAGGTGGCGCGGGCGAGGGCGAGGAATGTCCCGCGCGGCAGGAAGGCGAAGAGGAAGCTCGCCACCACCTCGGCGCCGAAAAGCCCGAACACCAGGTCGAGGTAATATTTGGCGCGGGCGGCGAGCGTCTTTTCGCCGATGAGCTCGCAATGCCAGTCGCGGTTCAGCCGGTGATGCATCAAATGGCCGAAGCGCAGCACGACGAAGGAGGCGCCCAGCATCGCCGCGAGCAGGCGGCCCATCCACTCGTTGGTGCGCGCATTCGGATGAAGAATTTTGTGCACCGCTTCGTGGATCAGCCCCCACTGCATGTTGTTCACCCAGAGCAGCGGCAGCAGCAGGAGCGCGTATGCCAGCGAGCGCGCGAGCAGCAGCGGCAACGCGAACAGCACCGCCGCGTTGAACAGAACGACGAAACCGGTCAGGGCAAGATTGAGCCCGGATGGGACAGGATGACGCATGCCATAAGCCTCTGGCATGTTGCATTAAATCTCTCGGTTTGGATTGGCAAGACTTATAAGGAGCCCATCAGGGCCAGCAGGCCACCGGCGGCAGCGACATCAGGATCGCCTCCGGGTTGCCGCCGGTCATCAGCCCGAAGCGGGTGCCGCGGTCGTAAAGCAGGTTGAACTCGGCGTAACGGCCGCGTTTTTCCAGCTGGCGGGTGCGCTCCGCCTCGCTCCACTTCTCATTCATGCGGCGGCGGACGATGGCGGGGTAACTATCGAGGAATGTCCGGCCAACCGATTGGGTGAAGGCGAAATTCTTGTCCCAGTCGGTCTCGAGATAGTCGTAAAAGATACCGCCTGCGCCGCGCGGCTCGTTGCGGTGCCTGATCCAGAAATAGTCGTCGCACCATTTTTTGAACTTCTCGAAATAAGAAACGTCCGTCGCGTCGCAGGCCGCCCTAAGGGCCTGATGGAATGCAGCGTTGTCGGCCTCATTGGCGACGCCGGTAGGGTTCAAATCCGCCCCGCCGCCGAACCAGACTTTCTTGCCGTCGCCGACCACGATCATGCGTGTGTTCATGTGCACCGCCGGCACGCGCGGCGAGACCATGTGGGCGACCAGCGAAATGCCCGAGGCCCAGAAACGCGGATCGTCCGTTGCGCCGGGGATCTCCTTGCGGAACGGTTCGGAGAACTCGCCATGGACGGTCGAGATATTGACGCCGACCTTCTCGAACACGCGGCCTTTCATCAGCGACATCTCGCCGCCGCCGCCCTCTGCACGTTCCCAGGGGGAACGTGCGAATTTGGTGGTGCCTTCGGCACGGGGGGCACCAGTGCCCCCGCTACCGCTCCCCCTCGCTTCGCTGACGCTCGCGGCTCGCGCTGACGCGCTACGCACGCCGGCTTCGGAAGCAGCGTACTCGTCCTCGATGCGCTCGAATTCGGCGCAGATGGCGTCGCGTAGTTCGCGGAACCAGCTCTGGGCGGCGGATTTTTTCTGTTCGAGGTCCATAAATACCGTCATTGCGAGCGATAGCGAAGCAATCCAGTCGGTGCAACCGGCAAGAACTGGATTGCTTCGTCGCGATGCTCCTCGCAATGACGAATTAAAGTTTCCAGCCCTGCTGCCGCATCGCTTCGGCGAGGACGATGGCGGCGGCCATGGCGACGTTGAGCGAGCGCTCGCCCGGCCGCATGGGGATCGTCAGCACTTCGTCCATCGCGAGGTAATAGTCGCGCGGCGTGCCGTGGGATTCGCGGCCGAGCAGCAGGTAATCGCCGGGGCGGAAGGCCTCGTCGCTATAGGGCCGCGCCCCGTCGGTCTCGAGCAGGAGCAGGCGGCCGGGATGCGCGGCGTGGTGCCTGAGGAACGCATCCCAGTCGGCGTGGCGGTGGAACTCGGCGCGGGCGATGTAGTCCATCCCGGCGCGCTTGAGCTTTTTGTCGTCGAGCACGAAGCCGCAGGGCTCGACGACATGCACCGCGCCGCCGATACAGGCGACGAGCCGCAGCACCGCGCCGAGGTTCTGCGGGATGTCCGGTTCGATGAGCACGAGGTCCAGCATGGCGTTGATAGAACACGGCGCGGCCGGTTTATCCAAGGGAAAGAGCAGGGTGGTGCGCTCACGCTTGACAGGTCAGGGCCGCCCCAGTAGCTGCTTCATCCAAGAAGAACCATACGCCCTCAAGACACGGAATCCCCAATGAGCGCAAAAAATCCTTCCGCCGAGCGTCCCAGCCGCGCGCCAGCCAAGGGCGAGGTCACGGAAGCGCGGCGCGATTTCCTCATCCTGACGGCGCAGGCGATGGGCGTGGTCGGCGGCGCCGCCGTGGCCTGGCCTTTCATCCAGAGCATGAACCCGTCGGCCGACGTGCTGGCGATGGCGACGACCGAAGTCGACCTTGCGCCCATCGCCGAAGGGCAGGAGATCAAGGTGGTGTGGCAGGGCAAGCCGGTCTTCGTGCGCCACCGCACGCAGAAGAACATCGACGAGGCCAACGCGGTGCAGCTTGGCGAGCTGCGCGATCCGCAGACCGACGCCGACCGCGTGAAGAAAGGCCACGAGCAATGGCTGATCCAGATCGCCATCTGCACCCACCTCGGCTGCGTGCCGCTGGGCAACGGCGCCGGCGAGTTCGACGGCTGGTTCTGCCCCTGCCACGGCTCGCAGTACGATTCCTCCGGCCGCATCCGCAAGGGCCCGGCGCCGAAGAACCTCGTCGTGCCGCCGTATGCGTTCACGTCCGACACCAAGATCAAGATCGGCTAGGAGCTCTCCATGGCGCACGAACCCAAAATACAGCAACCCGGCGTGATGGGCTGGCTCGAATACCGGCTGCCGATCTTCGGCGTGCTCAACGAGGGCCTGGTGACCTATCCCGCGCCGCGCAACCTCAACTATTTCTGGAATTTCGGCTCGATCGCCGGGATCATGCTGGTCAGCCAGATACTGACCGGGCTGTTCCTCGCCATGCATTACGCGGCGAATTCCGGCCTCGCCTTCGACTCGGTCGAGCACATCATGCGCGACGTGAATTACGGCTGGCTGCTGCGCTATTTGCACGCGGTCGGTGCCTCGATGTTCTTCATCGTCGTCTACATCCATACGTTCCGCGGCCTCTATTACGGCTCGTACAAATCGCCGCGCGAGGTGCTTTGGGGACTCGGCGTCGTCATCCTGCTGCTGATGATGGCGACGGCTTTCATGGGCTACGTGCTGCCGTGGGGGCAGATGAGCTTCTGGGGCGCCACCGTCATCACCAATTTGTTCTCGGCCTTCCCCATCGTCGGCGAGCCGATCGTGACCTGGCTGTGGGGCGGCTTC
The DNA here is from genome assembly GCA_037200745.1 of Alphaproteobacteria bacterium. Classification (GTDB taxonomy): domain Bacteria; phylum Pseudomonadota; class Alphaproteobacteria; order Rickettsiales; family UBA3002; genus QFOX01. Next base: position 136,143 of record JBBCHK010000015.1, on the reverse strand, counting down.
GCGGTCGACGACCCGACGCTCAACCGCTTCTACGCGCTGCATTTCGTGCTGCCCTTCGTCATCGTCGGCGTGGTCGGGCTGCATCTCATTGCGCTGCATGCGCACGGCTCGAACAACCCGACCGGCATCGACGCCAAGGGGCCGCAGGACAAGATCCCCTTCCACCCCTACTACACGGTGAAGGATTTCTTCGGCTTCGGCGTGTTCTTCCTCGTCTACGCCGCCTTCGTCTTCTTCGCGCCGAATTACCTGGGCCACAGCGACAACTACATCCCCGCCGACGCGATGGTGACGCCGATGCATATCGTGCCGGAATGGTATTTCCTGCCCTACTACGCCATCCTGCGCGCCTTCGTCTTCGATACGCCGCTGTGGCTGCCGGGCATCCTGCTGGTCGGCGTCGCGCTGGCGCTGCGCTTCGTCACCATCACCCGCGTCAGCGTGCGCGGCCTGCCGTTGATCGGCAAGCCCATCGCCGCGATCCTGCCGGAAAACCGCCTGTCGGATTTCTGGACGGGGGCGATCCTCCTCGTCGGCTTCGGCTGCATCTTCGCCGGGCTGCTCGGCGCGGCGATCCCCTCGAAGCTCGCCGGGGTCTGCGCGATGTTCGGCTCGATCCTCGTGCTGTTCTTCGCGCCGTGGCTCGATACCTCGCCGGTCAGGAGCTGCGACTACCGGCCGGTGATGAAATGGTTCTTCTGGCTGTTCGTCGCCAACGGCATCCTGCTCGGCTGGCTCGGCTCGCAGCCGCCGGAAGGCATCCTGCCCTATATCGCCCTCGCCGGCGCGGCGTATTATTACGCGTTCTTCCTGCTCATCATGCCCATCTGCGGGCGCCTCGAAAAAACCAGGCCGCTGCCGGCCTCCATCGGCACGCCGGTGCTGGGCCATTAGGAGAGTCCGATGCGTATCCACTCCGCACTGATTGCATTGATGGTCGGCACGCTTCCGCTGGCGGCGCTTGCCGTGCCCGGTGGTAAGGATCCGCAGCAAATCGAATGGTCCTTCGACGGCGTGTTCGGCAAGTTCGACAAGCCCTCCATCCAGCGCGGGATGCAGGTCTACAAGGAAGTCTGCTCGGCGTGCCACTCGCTCAAGCGCGTGCCGTTCCGCCGCTGACGAAGTCGGTTTCTCCGAGGCCGAGGTCAAATCACTCGCCGCCTCGTATCAAATTCACGACGGTCCCAACGACAAGGGCGAGATGTTCGACCGCCCCGGCCGCCCGTCCGACGCGTTCCCTTCGCCCTACGCCAACGACAACGCTGCGCGCAACGCCAACAACGGCGCCCTGCCGCCCGACCAGTCGCTACTGGTCAAGGCGCGCGAGGACGGGGCGGACTACATCTATTCGCTGCTCACCGGCTACGAGAAGACCGCCGCGGACGGCGTCACCGTGCCGCCGGGCTCCTATTACAACCCGTATTACCCGGGCGGGGTCATCAAGATGCCGCCGCCGCTGTCCGACCACCAGCTCACCTACCAGGACGGCACCGAGGCGTCGCTCGACCAGGAAGCGCGCGACATCGTCAATTTCCTGCAATGGGCCGCCGAGCCGGAGATGGAAACGCGCAAGCACATGGGCATCAAGGTGATGCTGTTCCTCGCGGTGATGACCGGCTTCTTCTACGTCGCCAAGAAACGCATCTGGAGTCAGATCGAACACTAGCGTTCCGCCAATTCCAAAGGAGGGTTCTATGGGTTTTATTTTTGGCCTTATCATCATCGCCGCCTTCATCTACCCCGCGTGGAAGATCCTCGACCGCATGGGCTTCAACGGTGCGTGGAGCCTGCTTTGCCTGATTCCGCTCGCGCCGCTCGTCGGGTTGTGGATCATCGCCCTCCAGCCCTGGCCGGCAGGCGGCAAGCCGCCGTCAGCGCCGCTCGCCTAGATGCTCTCTGCGCTTCTACTCGGCATCCTCGAGGGGCTGACCGAGTTCCTGCCGGTCTCCTCGACCGGCCACCTGATCGTCGCCGACGCGCTGCTGCATTTCGACGACAAGGGCAAGGTCTTCGAGATCGTCATCCAGATGGGCGCCATCCTCGCCGTCGTCTGGCTGTACCGCGCGCGGTTCTGGCATGTCGTGCAGCACCTCCTGCACGACCGCACCGAGCAGCATTTCGTGCGCAACATATTCCTCGCCTTTCTCCCGGCGCTGGTGCTCGGCGCGCTGCTGCACGATTTCATCAAGGACCAGCTGTTCAATACCACTGTCGTCGCCGCTGCGCTCATCGTGGGCGGCATCGCCATCCTGCTCATCGAGCGCTTCAAGCCGCAGCCGGTGGTGGACAGCACCGAGGCGATGACGTGGAGGACCGCGCTCGCCATCGGCTTCTTCCAGTGCGTCTCGATGATCCCCGGCTTCTCGCGCTCGGGCGCCACCATCATGGGTGCGCTGCTCTGCCGGGTGACAAGGCCGGCGGCGGCGGAATTCTCCTTCTCCTCGCCGTGCCGACGATGGTCGCCGCCTCGGTCTACGACCTCTACAAGAACCGCCACGACCCTCTCCGGCGGCAGCATGGAGCTCATCGCCATCGGCTTCGTCGCCGCCTTCATCGTCGCGCTGGTCGTGGTGCGCTGGCTGATCCGCTTTGTGCAGACGCACGGGTTCGAGCCCTTCGCCTATTACCGCATCCTGCTCGGGATCGTCATCCTTTACTTCGTGCGCTGACCCGGCGCATGAAGAACAGCTTGTGGAGCACGGCGCGGTCGTAAGCGCCGAGCGCGATGACCATCACCCCGTAGACGCTCATGCCGAGGACGATGACGCCGCACAGCGTCGCCGTGCGCACGACGTAGCCGTCGCGGTAGAGCGCACCGACGAAATGGTTGCTGAGGGCGAGCACGACGCACATGCCGAACGTCGCCGCCACCATCAGCCGCATGCGGCGCTTGAGCAGCGCGTCGGGCCTGAACTGGCCGCGTTTGGAGAGGATGCGCGACATCAGCCCCAGATTGACCCAGCTGGCGATCGTCGTCGCCATCGCCATGCCGACATGCTTGAACGGGTGGATCAGCGTCAGGTTGAAGAAGAGGTTGATGGCGACGCAGAGCACCGCGATCTTGAAGGGCGTCTTGGTGTCGTGCGCGGCGTAGAAGCCGGGGGCGAAGATCTTGACCGCGAGGAAGGCGGGCAGGCCGGCGGCGAAGGCGATCAGGGCGAGGGTGGTCGCGATCATGCTGGTCTCGGTGAAGGCGCCGTGCATGTAGAGCACGCGCACGATCGGCTCGGCGATGATGATGGAGGCGCCGGTCGCCGGGATGCCGAAGAGCATGACGATCTCGAGCGCGCGGTTCATGGAGTTGCGCGAGGCCTCGAGCTCGCCGGCCTTGATCTGGCGCGACAGCATCGGCAGCAGCGCGGTGCCCACCGCGACGCCATGCCGATCGGCAGCTCGGTGATGCGGTCGGCATAGTAGAGGTAGGAGACCGCGTTCGGGATGTGGCTGGCGATGATGACATCGACCAGCAAATTGAGCTGCTGCACGCCGGAGCCCAGCGCCGCCGGGGCCATCAGCAGCAGCATCTTCTTCACCTGCGGCGTCATTTTTGGCCAGACGAGCTTCGGCATCGCCCCCATGCGGATGCAGCTCGCCATCAGCCAGAGGAACTGCACGATGCCGGCTACGAACACCGACCAGGCGAGCGCATGCGCCGCCGTCGGGAAATGCGGCGTCAGGTAGATCATCCCCAGCACCATGCAGAGATTGAGCAGGATCGGGTTGGCGGCGGGTGCTGCGAAGCGGCCCAGCGAGTTCAGCACGCCGCTCAATAACGACACCAGCGAGATGAACAGGATGTAGGGGAAGGTGACCTGCGACAGCAGGACGGTGAGGTCGAACTTCTCCGGCGTGGTGGCGAAGCCGGGGGCGAAGAGCGGCGTGATCGGCCGCATGAAGACGATGAACACGACGTTGAGCAGGATGAGCACGACCAGCAGCACGCTCATCACCTCGCCGGCGAAGCGCAGGGCGGGTTTCTGTCCCTTGTCGGCGAGGATGTGCGAGAAGCTGGGCACGAAGGCGGCGTTGAACGCCCCCTCGGCGAGCAGGCGGCGGAAGAAGTTCGGCAGCTTGAAGGCGACGAAGAACGCGTCCGACAGCCAGCTCGCGCCGATGAGGTTGGCCATCATCACGTCGCGCAGGAAGCCGCTGATGCGCGACAGCAGCGTGAAGAACCCGATCGTGGCGGTCGATCTGACGAGGGACACTAGGAAATCCTTGGAATCACGGCGCGGGTTCCTGTAGTTATGCCGCGACCATACGGGGTGCCGCTCGACCATGCAACTCATCCGCCATCCCGGCCGTTTCGCGGCCGATTCGCCCTCCGCCGTCGCCATCGGCAATTTCGACGGGCTGCACCTGGGCCACCGCGCCATCCTCGCGCGCACCTGCGCCCTCGCCGGGGAGCACGGGCTGACGCCGACGGTGCTCACCTTCGAGCCGCACCCGCGCCGGCTTTTCGCGCCCGCCGCGCCGCATTTCCGGCTGGAGCCGCTGAACGTCAAGCTGCGCCGCCTTGCGGAAGCGGGCATCGCGCGCATCGTCCTGCCGCGCTTCGATGCGGCCATTCGCGGCGATGAGCCCCGGGCAGTGCCTCGACGAGGTGATGGGGAAACAGTTGCGCGCCGGCGCCGTCGTCACCGGGGAGAATTTCGCTTTCGGCAAGGGCCGCGCCGGGAATATCGAATCGCTGCGCGGCCTGGGGTGCGGCGCAGGGCGTCATCATCGATGCGCTGCCGCCGGTGGCGCTGGCGGACGGCACGGTCTGCCTCGTCGAGCGCGGTGCGCCAGGCGGTCGCCGAGGGCGGACATGCAACGCGCCGCGCTGCTGCTCGGCCGTGCATATGAACTCGCGGGACGGGTGGCGCATGGCGACCATCGCGGCCGGGGGCTGGGCTTCCCGACGGCGAATAACGCGCTGCCGCCGGCGCTGAAGCTGCCCGCCTACGGCGTCTACGCGGTGCGCGTCACCTGTTCCGCGTATGCCGGCAAAATCTATGACGGGGGTGGCGAATTTCGGGTTGCGGCCGACGCTGGGCGAAACGCCCGCGCCGCGCCTCGAAGTCCATCTCTTCGATTTCAACGGTATGCTCTACGGGCTCAAGCTCACCGTCGCCTTCGCCGCACGCATCCGGCCGGAGCGGCGCTTCGACTCGCTGGGCGCGCTGACCGCACAGATCGCCGAGGATTGCGCGCACGCAAAAAGCATCCTAAGCACGGCGTCATGAAAAGAACGTCCTGCAGACGCTGCTCGCGACCATCCTCGTCATCGCCCTCGACCAGGGCTCGAAATGGGCGATGCTGCATGTCGTGGGTATCGCGCAGCGGCCGCCGATCGAGCTGGCGCCGTTCCTGCGCATCGTCATGGTGTGGAACCACGGGATCAGCTTCGGCATGTTCTCGCGGCCGGACCTGCAGGCCTACGCGCCGTTCGCCTTGATCGCGCTTGCCCTTATCGTCTGCGCGCTGCTGCTGCGGCTGGCGCTGAAAACCCCGCTGGCGGGCGAGCGCCTGGCCTATGGGCTGGTCATCGGCGGCGCGCTGGGCAACGTCATCGGACCGCGTGCGCTTCGGCGCGGTGGCCGATTTCGTCTATTTCCACCGGGGCGAGCTCGGCTGGCCGGCCTTCAACCTCGCCGACTCGGCCATTTGCGTGGGCGTCGCCCTGCTGCTGATCCTTATGCGCACATCTCCCGCTAAGCCTTGAATTCTTTCCCCGCTGGGGAAAGGTCGCCGGCATGCGCACGTTCCGTCTCTTCCTTATAGGTTTTCCGCTGCTTCTTTCCGCCTGCAGCAGCGGCGAGGTCAAGGATACGCTCGGCCTCGACCGCACCGCGCCGGACGAGTTCTCCGTCGTCTCGCGCCCGCCGCTGTCGGTGCCGCCGGAGTTCGAGCTGGCCCCGCCGCGCCCCGGCGCCGAAGGGCCGGCGGCCACGCAGGCCTCCGACACGGCGCACCAGGTGCTGACCGGCAAGGACACGCCGCCGTCGAGCCTCGATCGCTGCCGACGCTTCCCGCCAGCGACACGGCGGTGACGCCGGTCATCAGCAGCGACGCGCCCAACGCGGCGGAGTCGAACTTCATGGACAAGCTCGGCGCCGACAAGGCCGATGCCGACATCCGCGACAAGCTGGCGACGGACGCGATGGTCGAGCACCGTCGAAGAAGGGCGATACGCTCTACGACAAGGTGGTGAACAGCAAGACGGCGCAGGAGCCGGCGGTCGACCCGGCGAAGGAGACCGAGCGCATCCACGAGAACAAGGATGCGGGCCAGCCGCCGGCGACCGGCGACGAGAACGTGCCGACGGTCGAGGATAAGCCGAAATCCGTCATCGACGAGCTCTTCTGAGCGTGCGGCTACAGCGCCGGCACTGGCCCTACGCCGCAGCGGCGCTGGCGCTTCTGGCCGCGCTGCTGGCGTGGCATTTCACGCACCCGGCGCTGCCCTCGCTGCGCGACAACGTGCCGGTAATCGCATTTCACGCTGGATAACGGCATGACGGTGGTCGTGCTGCCCAACGACCGCACGCCGGAAGTGGCGCATATCCTGTTCGTCAAGGCGGGCGCGGCGGACGATCCCTACGGCAAGTCCGGCCTCGCCCATTACGTCGAGCATCTGATGTTCACCGGCACGCCGGATTTCCCCGAAGGCGCCTACGACCACCTCGTCACCCGCAGCGGCGGCGAGCAGAACGCCTTCACCACGCGCGACTTCACCGGCTTCTATGTCGTCATCGCCAAGGAGCGGCTCGAGGACGTGATGAAGATCGAGTCCGACCGGCTGCAGCATCTGACGCTCGATCCGGCGCGCTCGGCGCGCGAGCACAAGGTCATCACCGCCGAGCGCGACACGCGGGTGGAGAACAGCGCCGAATCGCTGCTCGCCGAGCAGCTCGACGCCATCACCTACCTTAACCACCCGTACCACCAGCCCGTCATCGGCTGGGCGGAGGACATGGCCGGGCTGAACGTCGACGACGCGCGGGCCTATTACAAGGCGCATTACGTTCCTTCCAACCTCGTGCTGGTCGTCGCCGGGGACGTGACGCCCAAGGAAGTCGAGCGCCTCGCCGGGAAATATTACGGCGCGCTGCCGTCGCGGGAGGCGCCGAAGCGCGACTGGCCGCAGAATCCGCCCATCCGTTTGGCGCTGCACGCCAGCATGACCGACGAGAAGGCCGGCGCGCCGCGCCTCGTGCGCCAGTATCTCGCGCGAGCTTCGTCGCCGGGCAGAAGGAAGAGGCGCTGCCGCTGGCGCTGTTCGCCCAGGTACTCGGCGGCGACGAATCGAGCCTGCTGTATCAATCGCTCGTGGTCGACAAGAAGCTCGCCGCCGATATCGAGGTCGATTACGACCCGCTGCTGCTCGGGCCTGCGCTGCTGCGCATCGAGGCCGTGCCGGCGCCCGGCGTGCCGCTGGAGACGCTGGAGGCCGCGCTCGATTCGACGCTGGCGCAGGCGCTCGCCCCAGCCGCCTTCGGCCGACGACACGCAGCGCGCGAAAACGCAGCTCAAGGCCGAGCTCGTCTTCGCCTCCGACGGGCTGGAGCCGCTGGCCCAGCTCATCGGCACGCTCTACATGCTCGGGCGCGACGAGGAATTCTTCTACCGCTGGGGTGAGGAGGCCGACAAGGTCACCCCGCAGGCGATGCTCGAGGCCGGGCGCGACGTGCTCAACCCGGCGCACGCCGTCACCGGCACGCTGAAGCCGCTGCACCCGGGCGCCGGCGTCGCCCCGGCGAAGCTCGACATGGGGGACAGTAATGTGCGCTAGGCTCCTCGCGCTCGTCGCGCTGCTCTTCGCCGCATCGCCCGCGTTCGCGGCGGTGAATGTCGAGACGGCGAAGCTCTCGCACGGTGTCGAGGCCTGGTATTCGCCCTCGTCGCGCGTGCCGGTGGTCGACATCCAGCTCAGCTTCGAAGGCGCGGCTCGGCGAGCGATCCCGCCGGCAAGGAGGGCCGCGCCGCCTTCGCCGCCAACCTGCTCGGGCAGGCGCGGGCGACATGGACGCGCTCGCCTTCAAGCGCGCGCTCGCCGACCAGGCGATCACCATCGACGCCAGCGTCTCCGCCGACCGGGCTCATCATTCACGTGCACGCACTCAAGGACGCCGCGAAGCGCGCCGGCGACCTGCTGGCGCTGATGCTGTCGCAGCCGCGCTCGACGACGCCGACGTGGCGCGCACCCGCACCCGCATGCTCACCGGCCTCACCGAGCTGGAGGAGGACCCCGAATACCTCGCCGGCCGCGCTTTCGACGCGGCGTCCTTCGCCGGCCACCCTTATGCGTCTGCGCCGGACGGCACGCCGCGATCGCTCGCCGCGATCGCGCCGCAGGACGTGCGCGATTTCCTCCACGGCCACCTCGCGCGCGGCAACGTGCTCATCGCCGCCGCCGGCGACGTCGACGAGGATACGCTCGACGATGTGCTCGGCAAGACGCTCGACGCGCTGCCGCAGGACGCGAAGGACGCCGCGCCCGTCGCGCAAGTACAGCTTCAAGGCGCGGGCACGGCGCTTTCCGTCGCAAAAACGTACCGCAGAGCGTCGTCGTCTTCGGCGCGCCGGCGCCGCCGCGCAGCGACCCGCAATTCTACACCGCCTACCTGCTCAACCAGATACTGGGCGCCAACCCGCTGGTTGTCGCGCCTCGGGCAGGTGGTGAGGAAGGAGAAGGGGCTGGTCTATAACGTCACCACCGAGCTCGACATGCGAAGCGGCGCGTCGCTGCTGCGCGGCAGCCTGGCGACGCGCAGCGAGACGGCGGCGCTGGCGACGCAGGCCGTCACCGATACGCTGGCGGCGGTGCGCGACAAGGGCGTCACCGCTGAGGAATGCAGCGAGGCGCGCACCTACGTGCTCGGCGCCTTCCCGCGCGAGCTCGACGGCAGCCAGTCCGTCGCCGGCACGCTGCTGATGATGCGCATCTGGCATCTCGGGCCGGATTACATCGCCAAGCGCCAGGGCTATTTCGACGCGGTGCGCTGCGAGGACATCGACGCGCTGGCGGCGCAGCTGCTCGACCCGAAGAAATTCCTGTTCGTCACCGTCGGCCGCAGCGCGGCGGCGCAGGGAGCCGCGAAATGAGCTGGCAATGGCAGGACGGGCATCTCTGGCAATCCTGCTCGCCGGCGGCAAAGAAGGAAAGCCGAATCCTTCGCCGCGCAGGCCGATATCTATCCGCGGCTGGCGAAGCTGGTGGCGCAGCAGCCCTTCACCGCCATCGCCTCCGACGTCGCTGCGCTCGCCGCCTGCCACGACCACGCGCGCGCCCTGCGGCAGGTGGCGAGCCGCCTCGTCGTCGTCGGCACCGGCGGCTCGACGCTGGGCGGCACCGCGCTATGCGCCATCGCGCCCGACCCGTCGCGCGTGCGCTTCCTCGAGAATTGCGACCCGGTGACGCTCGCCGCCTTCCTGCGCCTCGAGCGGGAGACGACCGCGTGGTGCCTCGTCAGCAAGTCCGGCGAGACGGTGGAGACGCTGGCCGCCGCCCTCAGCCTCATCGCGCATTACCAGGGCTCGGAGAAGGACCTGGCGCGCCGCCTGCGCGTGATCACGGTCGAGCAGGACTCCTCGCTGGTGCGCCTCGCCAAGGCCCAGCATTGGACGGTGCTGCCGCACCCGGCGGCGCTGGGCGGGCGCTTCTCGGTGTTCTCGCTGGTCGGCATGCTGCCGGCTTCCTTCGCCGGCATCGACTGCCGGCCATCGCGCAGGACGCGGCCGAGGAAATGCGCGCGCTCGTCGCCGGGCGCGATGCGACGCTGCTGCAGCACGCAAGCTGGCTCGCGGCGACGATGGAAGAAAAACCGATGCACGTGCTCATGGGCTATGCCGACCGGCTGCGCCCCGCCGTGCTGTGGTTCCGCCAGATCTGGGCCGAGTCGCTGGGCAAGGACGGCAAGGGCTCGACGCCGGTCAATGCGCTGGGCGCCATCGACCAGCATTCGCAGCTGCAGCTCTACCTCGACGGCCCGCGCGACAAGACGCTCACGCTCTGGCTGCCCGATATACCTGAGGAGGGTAAGCCGCTGCCCGTCACCGGCGTCCACAGCCTCGACTACCTCGCCGGCCACACCATGGCCGACGTGATGAAAGTCAGCGGCGACGCCACGGCGGCGACGCTCGCTCGGCACGGCGTGCCGCTGCGCGTGCTGCGCGGGCCGCTGAGTCCGTCGAGCCTCGCCCGCTGGATGGCGCGCAGCATGCTGGAGACGCTGCTCGTCGCGCTGATGGTCGGCATCGACCCTTACGACCAGCCGGCGGTGGAGGAGAGCAAGCAGCTCGCCCGCACCCAGCTCGCGGCGATGAAGGACCAGCGCGCATGAGCATCCGCCGACTGCCGGGGACGCTGATCAACCGCATCGCCGCCGGCGAGGTGATCGAGCGCCCGGCCTCCGTGGTCAAGGAGCTGGTCGAGAACGCCATCGACGCCGGCGCGAACGATATCGAGGTGACGCTGGAGAACGGCGGCATCGGCCTCATCCGCGTGCGCGACAACGGGCGCGGCATGCCGCCAGAGGAGCTGCCCCTCGCGGTGGAGCGCCACGCCACCTCGAAGCTGCCGGACGACGACCTGCTCGCCATCCATTTCCTCGGCTTTCGCGGCGAGGCGCTGCCTTCGATCGGCTCGGTGGCGCGGCTTTCGATCACCAGCCGCACTGGCAGCGACACGCAGGCGCACACGATCCGCGTCGAGGCCGGCGAGGTGGGCGAAATCATGCCCGCCGCGCTGTCGCAAGGCACCCTCGTCGAGGTGCGCGATCTTTTCTACGCCATCCGGCGCGCCTCAAATTCCTCAAGAGCGCGCGCACCGAGCTCTACGCGGCGACCGACATCATCGAGCGCCTCGCCATGGCGCACCCCGACATCCGCTTCCGCCTGAGCCATGACGGGCGCATGCTGCGCGACTTCCCGGCGCTCACGGTGGACTGGCTGCACGGCGCGCCGCAGCGGCTGGAGAAGATCGTCGGGCATGGCTTCGCCGCCAACACCGCCGCCATCGACACGCAGCGCGAGAATCTGCGCCTCACCGGCTTCGCCGGGCTGCCGACCTTCTCGCGCGCAATGCGCAGTCGCAATATCTCTTCGTCAACCGGCGGCCGGTGCGCGACCGGCTGCTGCTCGGCGTCATCCGCGCCGCCTATCAGGATTACCTCGCGCGCGACCGCCATCCCGTCGCCGTGCTGTTCCTCGACGTGCCGCCCGAGGAGGTGGACGTCAACGTCCACCCCGCGAAGTCCGAGGTGCGCTTCCGCGACAGCCAGATGGTGCGCGGCCTCATTCTCTCCTCGCTCAAGGCGGCGTTGGGGCAGCATGCGCATTCGGCCTCGACCACCGTCGCCGAGCAGGCGCTCGCCGCCTTCCGCCCGCAGCCGATGCCGTCCTCTTATGCCGGCCTCGGCGCGACCGCGTTCGCCATCCATGAGCCGGCGCACAGCCTGTGGCGCGGGCCGGAGCTCGTCCCCGCCATGCGCGCGCCCGTTGCCGCGCCGCAGGAGATCGCGACCTATGAGAACGCGCCGCTCGGCGCCGCCGTGGCGCAATTACACGGCACCTACATCGTCGCGCAGACGAAGGACGGGCTCGTCGTCGTCGACCAGCACGCGGCGCATGAGCGGCTGACCTACGAGCGCTTCAAGGCCGAGATGGACGCGCACGGCGTCGCCCGCCAGGTGCTGCTGATCCCCGAGCCGGTGGAGCTTTCGGAGGCGCAGGCGGCGCGGCTCATCGCCCGTGCCGGGGAATGGGCGTCGCTCGGCCTCGTGCTCGAGCCGTTCGGCGAGCGCACGGTGCTGGTGCGCGAGATCCCCGCCATCCTCGGCGATACCGACGTCGCCGGGCTGGTGCGCGACCTCGCCGACGATGTCAGCCTCTACGAGGACGGGCTGTCGCTCAAGGACCGGCTGGAGGAAGTGCTTTCGACCATGGCCTGCCACGGCTCGGTGCGCGCGGGCCGCGCGCTGGGCATCCCCGAGATGAACGCCCTGCTGCGGCAGATGGAGGGCGGACGCCCTTCTCCGGCCAGTGCAACCACGGGCGGCCGACCTACGTGGCGCTCGCGCGCAGCGACATCGAGAAACTCTTCGGCAGACGTTAGCGGGAGCCGGATGGACCAGCTTTACATGGGCACCGTCGTCTTCTCGGCATGGCTGGGCGGCTTCGTGCTGATGCGGCTGCGCCGGCGGCTGGCGCCGCTGTTCGGTTTCGAGTCCTTCCCGCTGGGGCCGGTCGTCGCGCTGCCGGCCATCGCTTTCCTCATGGTCGTGCAGGCGCCGGCGCCGGTGCTGGTGGGCGCGCTGCTGCTCGCCTTCGCCGGCTGGCGCTACGACCACAGGCCGTTCTCGCTGGCTACGGCGTCCGCCGTCACGCTGCTCGCCATCGCGCTGGGGCTTTTCGGGCTGCACGGCTACCCGGAATTGCCGATCCCCTTCGCGGTCGTCGCTGCCGCCTGCGGGCTGGTCTGGCTGGTGATCGCCGTTTCGGCGAGCGAGGCGCCGCGCGGCTTCGCCCGCTTCGCGCTGGTGACGATCCTTGCATTGATGCCGCTCGCCGCCGCGCCGCTGCTCGCCGATGTGCCGGATTTCCTGCCGCTCGACGTGGCGATCCTGAGCGCCGCGCTGCTCGGCGTGCTGATGCTCGCGCCCGCCGCCGCGCGGGCGGGAACGGGGCTGAGCGCGCCCTTCGCCTTCCTGTTCGGCTTCCTCGTGCTGCGCACGCTGTCGCTCGGCGGCTGGCCGTTCGCGCTGGGGGCGCTGCTCGTCTGGGGCGGCGGGCTGGTCTTCGCGCACAAGGGCGATGCCCATGCGGCCTAGGTTGCCATCGAACCTGCTCGCCGTGCTGCACGACCTCGCGATGGCGCTGGTCAGCTTCGGCCTCGCCCTCTGGCTGCGGCGCGGCGCCAACGTCGCGCTGCATGCGGGGCTGTACTTCGGCGACGCGCTGATCTTCGCGCTGGTGCTGCTGGCGGTGCTGCTTTACTTCCGCATCTACCGCCGCGTCTGGAGCTACACCTCGCTCAACGACCTGCTGGTGCTCGCCCGCGCCGGGACGCTGGCGCTGGGGATCTTCTACCCGCTGCTGTTCGCGCTCAACCGCATGGATGCGGTGCCGCGCTCGATCCCCTTCATCCACTGGCTGACGCTGATGCTCTGCCTCGCCTCCGGCCGCGTGCTGGCACGGGTGGCGCGCGACCGCGCGCTGCTGGCGCGCATCACCGGACGGCGCGCGCCGCAGGTGCCGGTGCTGCTGATCGGCGCCACGCCGCAGGCGGAGATGTTCATTCGCGAGTCGGAGCGCAGCTTCGCCTTCCCCTACCGCGCCGAGGGCATCCTCGACGACGACGCCCGCCGGCGCGGCCGCGCCGTGCACCATGTGCGCATCTGGGGCGGCATCCCCGAGGTGGAATCGGTGCTCGCCAAGCTCAAAAGCAAGGGCCGCGCCGTGCAGCGCATCCTGATCACCGAGCCCAGCCTGCCGCGCGGCAGCTACGAGACGCTGCTCGCGGCGGCGCAGGCGCACCGGGTAACGCTGGCGCGCCTGCCCTCGCTGACCGAGCTGCAGGCGGGCAGCGCCATGCGCGACGTGCAGCCGGTCGCGGTGGAGGACATACTGGGCCGGGCGCAGGCGGTACTCGACCGCGACGCGATGCGCCGCTTCGTCGCCGGAAGGCGCGTGCTCGTCACCGGCGCCGGCGGCTCGATCGGCAGCGAGCTCGTGCGCCAGCTCATCGCGCTTTCTCCCGCCGAGCTGCTGCTCTACGAGCAGTCGGAATACCTGCTTTACCGCATCGGCCACGCGCTCGAAGAGCAGGAGCAGGCGACCAGGATCCGCGCCGTGCTCGGCGATGTGCGCGACGCGTCGCAGCTCGAGCGCGTCTTTAGCGATTTCCGGCCGGAGCTCGTGTTCCACGCCGCCGCCATCAAGCACGTGCCGCTCGGCGAGGCCAACCCGGCGGTGACGGTGCTGACCAACGTGCTCGGCAGCAAGCTGGTCGCCGACGCCTGCATCAGGCACGGCGTCGCGGCGATGGTGCAGGTCTCGACCGACAAGGCGGTCAACCCCGCCTCGGTGATGGGGGCGAGCAAGCGCGTCGCCGAGATCTATTGCCAGGCGGTGGCCGAGGGGCGGCGCGGCGACGCGCTTCATCACCGTGCGCTTCGGCAACGTGCTGGGCTCGGCGGGCTCGGTGGTGCCGCTGTTCCAGAAGCAGCTCAAGCGCGGCGGGCCGATCACCGTCACCGACCGCGCGATGACGCGCTACTTCATGACCATCGACGAGGCGGTGGGCCTCGTGCTGCAGGCGGCCTCCCTCGGCGCGGCGGACGGCGAGTCGCCGGCGGAGCATGCGCGCATCTACGTGCTCGACATGGGCGTGCCGGTCAACATCACCGCCCTCGCCGAGCAGATGGTGCGCCTCGCCGGGCTGGAGCCCTACAAGGACGTTGCCATCGCCTTCACCGGCGCGCGCAAGGGCGAGAAGCTCCACGAGGAGCTTTTCCACAGCGACGAGGCCTCCGTCGCAACGCCGCATGAAAGCATCCGCCTCGCCCGCGCGCGCCCGCTCAGGCGGGCGGAGGCGCTGGCCGCCATCGACGCGCTCATCGCTGCCGCAAAAGAAGGGCAGGACGGCGCGATTGAGGGCTTGCTGAAGCGGCTGGTTCCTGAGTATCACCTTTCCTGATGCCTGCCTCGATCGCCATTCGCCGCGCCTTACTCTCCGTGTCCGACAAGACGGGGCTGGTGCCGTTCGCGCGCTTCCTCGCCGAGCGCGGCGTCGAGCTGATCTCGACCGGCGGCACGGCGCGGCTGCTCAAGGAGGAAGGCCTGTTCGTGCGCGACGTCAGCGAAGTGACCGCGCTGCCCGAGATGATGGAGGGCCGCGTCAAGACGCTGCACCCCAAGGTCCATGGCGGCCTGCTCGCCCGGCGCGAGAGCGAGGAGCATATGCGCGAGGCGGCGGCGCACGGCATCGCGATGATCGACCTGCTCGTCGTCAACCTCTACCCGTTCGAGGCGACGCTGGCGCAGACGCAGGACGTCGCCACGCTGGTCGAGAAGATCGATATCGGCGGCCCGGCGATGATCCGCGCCGCGGCGAAGAATGCCGATTCCGTCACCGTCATCGTCGACCCGGCGGATTAAGCTGCAGTGCAAAAAGAAATGACCGACTACCACGACGCCGTGCTCTGCGAGACGCGCCGCCGCCTCGCCGCGAAGGCCTTCGCGCGCACCGCGTCCTACGATTCGCTCATCGCCGCCTGGATGTCGGGCGCGGTGAATGCGCAGCAGCCCTGGCCGGCCTACCTGCTCGACGCACGCTTCGCGACGACGCTGCGCTACGGCGAGAACCCGCACCAGGCCGCCGCGCTTTACCGGCGGCTGGAGGCGCGCGGCGGCCTCGCCAACGCGCAGCAATTGCAGGGCAAGGAGCTCAGCTACAATAATCTGCAGGACGGCGAGGCGGCGTGGCAGATCGTCTCGACGCTAAGCGAGCCCGCCGCCGCCATCATCAAGCACGCCAACCCGGCGGGCGCGCGCTGGCCGGCGACGTCACGCAGGCCTTCCGCCGTGCGCTGGCCTCCGACCCGGTGAGCGCCTTCGGGGGCATCCTCGCCCTCAACCGGCCGGTGGAGGCTTCGCTGGTCGATTCGCTGGGCGAATTATTCCTCGAGCTCATCATCGCGCCCGGCTTCAGCGAGGAGGCGCGCGCGAAACTCGCCGCGAAGAAGAACCTGCGCCTGCTCATCGCCGAGAAGGAGGATCACCCGTCACCTTATGCGCACTGGGTCATCGAGGCCGTCGGCGGCGGCTTCCTCGTCCAGCAGCAGGACCAGGCGGGGCCTGGAGCCGTCAACTGGAAGCCGGCGACGGGCGGCAAGATAAATGCTGCGCAGCAAAAGGACGCCGAGCTCGCCTTCCACGTGGTGAAATACGTCAAGTCGAACGCGATCGTGCTGGTGAAGGACGGCGCGACCATCGGCGTCGGCGCCGGGCAGATGAGCCGGGTCGATTCCGTGCGCATCGCCATCGAGAAAGCCCGCCAGCACGGGCACGACCCGAAGGGCAGCGTGCTCGCCTCGGACGCATTCTTACCCTTCGCGGATAATGTGGAGCTGTCTGCCGCCGCGGAATCGCCCTCATCGTCCAGCCCGGCGGCTCGGTGCGCGACGCGGAAGTCATCGCCGCCGCCGAGAAGCACGGCATCGCCATGCTGTTCACCGGCACACGGCATTTCCGGCATTGACCTTTGCCATAGCGGACCATCTGCGTCGTCGCGGCCGGTTCCGTGAATCCTCACGTAGCGCTGCTACGCTGCGGTTCCCGCAACCAGCCGCTCCTAGCATCTGGCCCACTCTTGGCAAAGGAAGTAGAAGCAGGGAGTTGGCCGGTTACTGGCTAGTGATCCACTGCACCTGTCTTAGGGCGACGATCATCATCGGGTAGTCGAAGCTTTGCTGGGTGCGCAGGTCTTCGATGAAGCTGAGATAGCGGGTGAGCGAGTCCTTGCTGGCTTCGATCCAGATCGTGGCGGCATCGCCTTTTTTCTTGCCGGCGCGGCGGATGACGTCGCCCGTCAGGCGGCGTTGGGCGGCGTAGAGCTCGACGACGAGGGATTTCACCGCGAGCTGCTGCCAGTAATTGTCGGTCGGCATGCCGTGGGCGGTGCGGCGCAGCCAGCCGAGCTTGAGCTGCGCGCCGAGCTCGAAATAGACGATGGCGGCGTCTTCCAGCGCGCGGCCGGTGGCGCCGGCGATGTCGATGATGTCGCAGGCGGAGGAGAGGATCTCCAGCTTGGCGACAGATCACCTGCAATATCTACAATGTCATCAATGGCATCGCCAACAGATATAGATGTTTGCTCTATTTTTTCAGAGATATCCAAAGCTATGTTATAGTAACCCAGAGAAGGAAACAGCTTCCCTATGCTTTCGCGGGCAGCCTTATAATCTTTTTCTGGCGGTTCGGCATAATCGCGCTCATCGAATACATAATCGACTTTATGTGAAACCAGCACAAGCTCGTCCAGGCTGATTATGAGTTTTTGGATCCTGTCCGTTTCTTCATCTTTGTTTGGAGTTAGAACGGCTAAGTAGTTTTCGATGGCTGTTTTTATATTCATAAATTCTGTTCGATTGGCTAGAACCGCTTATGTTATTGTATTTGTTTAATTCTTATCATCAAGCCTCGAAATGGGTGTCAGCAAACTTCTGAAATATAGAACCAGCCGCAAGTCTTTGTCCCAGCCGGACTCGAACCCCTTTTCAAAAATGAAGTCCGAAATGGTGCCCCGGGTCGGACTCGAACCGACACGCCCGTGAGGGCACTGGATTTTGAGTCCAGCGCGTCTACCAGTTCCACCACCGGGGCCGCGCGCGGACTATAGCGGGCGGCGATGCGAGGTCAACCCGCGCAGGCGGCGCTTGACATTTGCCGCGCACGCGGCGGGAATGCGGCATGTCCTTTGTCCGCCAGGAACGTTTCGTCCTGCTTGCCGGAAGCGTGCTGCCACTCGGCGTCGCGCTCGCCGCGCAATACGGGCTGGGCTGGGCGCCGTGCCATTTCTGCCTGCTGCAGCGCTACCCCCTACGTGCTGGTGTTCGCCTGCGGGGCGCTGATGTTCGCCGTGCGCGACGCGCGGATGCAGCGCGCGCTGTTCGCGCTGGCCGTGCTCGGCTGGCTGGCGACGGCGGCGTTCGGCGTCGTCCATACCGGCATCGAGCGGGGGGTGGATCGCCTATTCCGGCGGCTGCGTCGCCGACACCGCGCCGGCGAAGGACCTCGACGAGCTGCGCAAACAGGTGATGGCGGCGCCGGCGGTGTCGTGCAACGACGTCGCCGGAAGTTTCCTCGGGCTCTCGATGGCGACGTGGAACGCAGTGACGGCGCTGGGCTGGATCGCGCTGGCGCTGAACGTGCGGAGGCGGCATGGCTGAGTCGCCGCCATCGCCGCACACGCGGGCGCTGCCGGGCGATCCGCCGCCGTCGCTCGCGCGCATGCTGCGCATCGACCATGCGGGGGAATACGGCGCGAAACGCATCTATGCCGGGCAGATCGCCGTGCTGAAGGACGACGCCTGCGCGCCGATGCTGCGCGAGATGGAAGCGCAGGAGGCGGTGCACCTCGCCACCTTCGACGCGCTGCTGCCGCAGCACGGCGTGCGGCCGACGGCGCTGCTGCCGCTGTGGCACCTCGCCGGCTACGCGCTGGGCGCGGCGACGGCGCTGCTCGGCCCCGCGTGCGGCGATGGCATGCACGGTGGCGGTCGAATCCGTCATCACCGGGCATTACGACCGGCAGCTCGCGCAGGCATCGCTCGCCGATGCCGGGCTCGCCGCGACCGTGCAGAAATTCCGCGACGAGGAGCAGGAGCACCACGACGCCGGTCTCGCCGCCGATGCCGAATCGGTGCCGTTCTATGGCGCGCTGACGACTCTGGTGCGTGCGGGGTGCCGCGCGGCGATCTGGCTTTCGGCCCGCGTCTGACTTCGCGATGCAGCGACGAATTTATGGGCGCTTTATGCCCGCACTATCCCGCCTAATGGTGAATTGACGGAAACGTCATTAAACTGACATCAAGATGAGGTCCGGCATGCGAACCGGGCCCGGTTTCAAAAAAGAAAAACATCGGCAAATCAAAGCATGCGGAGGCTTTTATGATTTGTGTAGCACTGAAGGAGCCATCTTTGGAGGAGTTGCTGGCCGAGCCCATCGTTCGGCTGGTGATGCAGCGCGACGGGGTGCGGGCGCGCGACATGCGCACCACCATCGACCGCGTGCAGCAGGATCGCCGCCAGGGCCATCCGGCGGTATTATAGGCAGAAGCAACGACTCCGGTGAGCAGGCGCCGGGGCTTCAGGGGATGGCGGATCCGGCCTCGGATTTCCCGCCATCGCGAGATTTTTCGGGCAACAGCAGAGGAAATTGCTTGGATATTCTCTCGCTTTGGAGGACGGGAAACGGGCATCCGCCATCCCCTGAAGCCCCGGCGCGCGTCTAAAGCCCTCCACCTGAAAGGGGGAGGGTTGGGTGGGAGTCTGCTGAGCTCCAATATATGCAGGTCGCGTTTGCGGCCATCGCCGAGACCCCTCCTTGATCCTCCCCCTTTCAGGTGGAGGAAATTTTACGCGACGGTCATCAAACTTTCATACTGGCGGCACCGGCTTCCTGTTAAACTTAAGGCCATGAGGAAATCGCTGCTCATCGCCCTGACCGCCTGCGCGCTGCTGCGGGTTGCCGGCCGCCGTCGCTCTACATGGTCGGCCCGTCGGGCCCGCCGGAATACAAGCTGGGCTGGGAGGACGGCTGCGACTCCGGCCTCGCCGCGCAGGGCGGCATGCTCTACAAGGCCTCGATGGGCTTCAAGAAGCGCCCCGAGATGGCCGACAACGACCTCTACAAGACCTCGTGGAACGAAGGCTTCACCTATTGCCGCAGCTCGCTCGACTCGGTGGACAAGTCGAACTGGTATAATTAAGCGGTGCGCTGACGCGCACGGGGGGGCGATATGAAGTTCGCTGACGCGAACTCGCCTCCGCTACCGGTTGACTCGCTATCGCTCGCCTCCCTCCGCTTCGCTTCGGGTCCCCTCCTTCGCCGACCTCCGGTCGGCTACGGGCTCGCCCTGACGGGCTACGCAGGCAGTGCGGAAACTCAAGAGCCGGCTTTCCTCAGCATATCCGAAAGTGGGATGCGGAGCGCCTTGGCCAATTTCAGGCAAAAGATCACCGTCGGGCTTCGTTCGCCGCTTTCCATCCGGCTGATCATGCTGCGCGAGACTCCCGACAAATCCGCCAGCGTCTGGTGACTCAGGCCTTCCTCCAGCCGCTTCTCCCTGAGGAGCCTGGCAAGCGTGGCCGCAATTTTCTCCGCATCTTTGTCGCGCATGCCCGCATCATTGCGACCGGAGCCGTAAAATATACGTGCCTATAGGCACGTTCTGCTTTTCTTTCTGCAAAAGCCCCGGTAATGAAATTTCATGAGCTACGATTTCTCCGCCGACCTGCTGAATAAATTCTCGCAGCTCACGCCGTGGCTGCAGGCGGTGCTGGGGCTCGGCTTCTGCGCCGTGACCGGCGCCGCGTTCTATTTCATGAAGGAGACCGTTGCCGTGGTGGCGGGCGCGAAGGCCCGGCGACTTATTCACAGCCCTCATTCCCGCAACGATGATACCAACAAGGAATAGTGGTCGCCGGTCGTGCCACCACCTTGTGTAGAAGCGGCAAAAATCGAATGCCCCCTATGCGCGGTTTCGGCCCGAGAACCCTTGGCTTTAGGGCCGATAGTTGTATAAGCGTCGGCTTACTTCCCACCATCACTTCATAGGAGGAGTTTATGCCTGCATTCACCACGAAAGACGGCGTATCGTTGTACTATAAGGACTGGGGCAAGGGACAACCGGTGGTGTTCAGCCACGGCTGGCCGCTCTCCGCCGATGCATGGGAAGACCAGATGCTCTTCCTCGCCGGCAAGGGCTATCGCTGCGTCGCCCATGACCGCCGGGGCCACGGCCGCTCCGACCAGCCGTGGAACGGCAACGACATGGACACCTATGCCGACGACCTCGCCGCGCTGGTCAAGGAGCTCGACCTCAAGGACGCCATCCATGTCGGCCACTCGACGGGCGGCGGCGAAGTCGCGCGCTATATCGGCCGCCACGGCACGAAACGCGTCGCGGGCGCGGTGCTCATCGGCGCCGTCACGCCGGGCCTGCTGAAATCGGCGGGCAACCCGGGCGGCGTACCCATGGAAGCGTTCGACGGCATCCGCGCCGGCGTCGCTGCCGACCGCTCGCAATTCTTCCAGGATTTCTCCGGTCCCTTCTACGGCGCCAATCGCAGCGGGGCGAAAGTGAGCCAGGGGCTGCGCGACGCCTTCTGGCAGATCGCCATGCAAAGCGGGCTGAAGGGCGAGTACGACTGCGTCAAGGCCTTCTCGGAAAGCGAGTTCACCGAGGATTTGAAGAAGTTCGACGTGCCGACGCTCATCATCCACGGCGACGACGACCAGATCGTGCCGATCGACGTCACCGCGCGCCGCGTCGCGCAGCTGGTCAAGGGCTCGGTCCTCAAGGTCTATCCCGGCGCGCCGCACGGCCTGCCGGCGACGCACAAGGACAAGGTGAATGCCGAGCTGCTTTCGTTCATCCAAAGCATCGGCGCCACCGGATCGAAGAAGAAAGCCGCTTAACACGCCGGCCACGAAGCGCCGCCGGGTGGGCCGTCGCCCCGCCCGGCGGCGCTTTTCGTTTGCGCCGCGCCGGTGGTGGGGCGGGCAGGGTTCGAACCTGCGACCAAGGCGTTATGAGCGCCCTGCTCTAACCGCTGAGCTACCGCCCCCGTCGCTGGCGTAGCAAAGAAACCTGCCCGAGGCAAAAGAACAGTCGCCGCAGCGCGCCCCGGGCAGGCGGTGGTTTACAGGCAAGCCCGCAGGCGTGTAAGCTCGGGCTTATGTCGCGACGCTGCTTCCCCCGCATCCGCGCCGGCTTCTCGCTGGTGGAGCTTTCCGTCGTCATGGTGATCCTGGCGATCCTCGCCACCAGCGGCCTCGAGGCGGCGGCGATCTATCTCAACCACACCGCCGTGCAGACGACGACGGAGCGCCTCGCCGTCATCGACAACGCGCTGCGCTCCTACGTGCGCATCTACGGGCGGCTGCCCTGCCCGGCCGACCGCACGGTCGCCATCACCGACGGCACCACCAACGGCGGCTACGGCAAGGAATACTGCAACGGCGCGCTCGCCATCGGCAGCACCGGCGTCTGGCAGGGGATGGTGCCGTTCCGCGACCTCAATTTGCCGATGGAGGTCGCCGTCGACGGCTGGGGCGACCGCTTCAACTACCTCGTCACCTCCCGCCTCACCGCCACCTCGACCTATTTCGCCTACCCGGAGACGATCGACGTGCGCACCGGCATCCTCGCCACGACCTGCACGACCATGTGCCAGGACGTCGGCATGGCGGCGTATTTCATCTTCAGCAACGGCAGCGACCGGCGCGGCGGCGTGACGCCGGGCTTCGCCGGCAGCAGCGCCAAGGGGGCCTATCCCTGCATCCCCTCGCCCGGCAGCGCTTACGACCAGCGCGTCGACACGCAGAACTGCAACTACACCTGCGGCACCACCTACGGGAACTGCAACACGGCGATCGGCGTCTCGATGGCGGCCAACATCGTCTATGACAGCCGCTACAATACCGGCGCCGAGCACGGCAAACCCCGCCTCGACCACCACCACCGGCGGTTTCACCAGCACGCTCGAGCAGAATTATTTTGACGACATCGTCGTCTGGCGCTCAAAGAGCCAGCTATGAGACGTTCCGCCGCATTCAGTCTCCTCGAGCTTTCGGTGGTGCTCATCATCATCTCGCTGGTCGTCGCTTTCGGCTTCGGCGCCGGGCAGAGCGCGCTCAAGGGCGCCGAGCGGGTGACGACGCAGCAGCGGCTTTCCCTCATCCAGGCGGCGCTCGACAATTTCGCCCGGCAGAACGGCTACCTGCCCTGCCCGGCGCCGCGCAGCACGACGCCGGGCTCATCGGGCTTCGGCGTCGAGTCGCGCGCCGGCACCGCCTGCAACGTCACGGCCGACGTGCAGAGCCTGCCGAGCGGCTCGCCGCTCATCTATCTCGGCGGCGTGCCGGTGCACACGCTCGGCCTGCCCGACGCCTACGCCGCCGACGCCTGGAACGACAAGTTCCTCTACGCGGTGAGCCTGAACCATGTCGGCGACGCCGGCGCCTACGCCAACACCGACGGCGCGATCACGGTGAAATACGGCGACCGCACCGGCACCAACTACACCCTCACCACGACGCGCAGCTGCACCAGCGCCGCCAGCTGCAACTCCGGCGCGATGGCGACCTACGTCGTGCTCAGCCACGGGCCGGACGGCAAGGGCAGCTACCCGCTCTACGGCACCGCCAACGTGATCCCCTGCGGCACCAGCGCGAACGACGACGTCGCCAATTGCGACGAGGCCAACGCCACCGCCAGCGCCGACAATTCCTACCACGCGACGTTCTACGACACCCTCTACAACGACTCGCCGATCATCCCGGCGACCTTCTTCGACGATTACGTCGTCTGGGGCAGCAACGCGCTGTCGCGGGCGCCGCTCACCGCGCCGCTCAATACCTGCATCGGCGCGCCGCTGTCGAGCGGCGGCACCAATACCTGCGTCGCCGCCATTCCCGACTGCTCGGCGAGCTGCCTGGGCGCCGGCTACAGTTCGAGCGGCGTGATGGTGAACAGCTGCCTGAGCAATTCGGGATGCTCGAGCTCGGGGGGCTTAAGCTGCAACTACCAGTGCTGCTGCACCGGCACGCCGCCCTCCGGCTGCGCGCCGACGAACGGGCTGACCTGGACGGTGGGAGGCAGCACCTGCAAAGGCGACCTCACCGGCTCGCTCATCGCCAACGGCACGGCGGTGCTCAGCAACTACACCGCCGGCCTCACCGGCACGGCGACCTTCAAATGCGTCGGCGGCGTGCCGACCGTGCAGTCGGGCGCGACCTGCAGCGCGGGCACTCCCCGGCGGCAGCTGCGCCGGCGGCAACTGCCAGGAATGGTGCGCGCCCTGCCGCAATGCCAGCAACGGCTATCCCATCGTCTGCGAGCGCGACATCCTCTACTCCAACCCCTGCCAGGCGCATTGCGTCTATGCGGGATGCCCCGGCAGCGGCAAGCCCTGCGCGGTCTGCCCATGAGGCGCCGCACGCAGCAGGAAGGCTACTCGATCGTCGTCATCGCGGCGCTGTTCGTCGCCTTCATGGTCGTCGCCGCGTCGCTGCTCGAAGGCAACGTGATCAGCGAGCAGGTGACGCGCCAGCAGGCCGTGCGCACCCAGCTCGGCGCGCTGGAGAAGGCGATCATCCAGTACGCCGCGCTGAGCAACGGCCGCTATCCCTGCCCGGCGCAATATAACGTCGCCTATACCAACAGCAATTTCGGCGTGCAGGTGACCCAGATCGCGCCGACGCCGGCGACGGACTGCGTCACCGCCGCCACCAGCGGCATGGACTACATCCCGAGCGGCGTCGCCACCGCCGACGACAACGTGCGCGGCATGGTGCCGGTGCAGGCGCTGGTGCCCTACGGCATCACGCTCGACGACGCGTTCGACCCGTGGGGCAACCGCATCATGTACGTGGTGAACAAGCAGCTCACCGGCGCCGGCAGCGGCACGCCAACGACGCGGCCCGGCCTGACCGAGACCATCACCTCGCAGAGCTTCATGGCGCCGGATTTCCTGCTCATCAGCTACGGGCCGGACCATATGGGCGCCATCCTCAAGTCGCAGACGAGCAGCTTCACGCCGACCAACACCTGCACCGGCGCCACCAACAGCGCGCGCGACTGCTCGGCGACGCTCAGCTTCCTGCGCGGCCCGCTGTTCACCGGCACTTCGGCGACGGCGAGCACCTATTTCGACGACACCGTCGTCGCCTATGCCGACGGCGAGGACTGTCCCGCCGCGCCGGTGACCTGGACCGTCGGCGGCGTCACCTGCTCGATGACCCCCGTCCGGGGCTTCCCCAACGGCGCCACGATGTCGGTGGTCAACACCGCCGCCGGCAACAAGGGAACGGTCACGCTCAGCTGCAACAACGGCGCCACCGTGCAAAGCGAGCTGCACTGCGCCGTCTATAACGCCGGCACCACGCCCTGCACCTGGGTCGCCTACAACGACATCTGGCCCAACACGGCTTCGGCCTGCCCGAGCACGCCCTCCCCGGGCACACCCCCTTATTACAATCTCTATACCGCCTGCGGCGCCGACGCCGTGGCCGGCACCAGCGAGCTCTATTCGACGGCGGCGGGACTTTATCCCACCCCGCAGGCCGCCACCTGCCGGGCGGGCTGCAGCTACGACGCGTCGAGCCGCATCTCCACCGCATCGATGATGCAGTGCCGGCCCTGATCCGACCGCTACAGTTTTACGAAAATGCCGGCGACGGGCGGGGCGAGTTTTAGCGATGGCTTTTTGCCCGCGTACTTTTATACTTTAGCTTATGCGTTCCCATTGCCGGCATGGTTTCACCCTCATCGAGCTCGCCATCGTCCTGGTGATCGTGAGCCTGATGACCGGCTTCGCCATGAAGGCGACGCAATCGACCGCCAGCGTCAACTGCTACGACCAGACCCGCGTCCAGCTGCGCACCATCTCGACGTCGATCCAGAATTACGTGCGCACCCAGTCGAAATACCCGATGCCGGCGAGGCTCAATGCCGGCGTCACCGATCCCACCTTCGGCAAATCTGACTCCGGCGCCAACCTCGACCATTGCGACACCGGCGGCAACTGCTCCGCCGGCAAGCTGTGGTTCGGCGCGCTGCCCTTCGCCACGCTCGGGCTCCCGCCCTCCTACGCGGCGGACTGCTGGGGCAATAAATTCCGCTACGTCGTCACCGACGGGCTGACCGGCGGCATGAGCAGCGCCGGCGCCATCACCGTCAGGACGGGGACGATCGGCAGCAGCACGCCCCTCACCTCGACAGCGGCCTTCGCCGTCATCAGCCACGGGCAGGATTCGCTCGGCGCCTGCGCCCGCAACTACACCGGCGCCAGCTCGGCCTGCAACTGCAACACCCAGGAGGCGGACGGCACCGTCACCCGCGTCGACAAGGAGAACTGCGACACCACCAAGCCGAACATCTTTTCGACCACCTTCAACAACGGCGCCAATGCGCCGAACTTCTTCGACGACCTCGTCATCTACCAGAACAAGGCCGGGAGCACGTCGAGCTGCCTGCCGACGGACATGGGCTGGAACAACGGCGGCGCCGGCACGAATTGCGGCGCGCCGGTCAGCGAGCTTGCCGACGGCGTCTCGATCCAGCTGACCAACTCCAACGCCGGCTGGCAGGGCACCGCGACCGTCAAATGCAGCGCCGGGGTCGTCACCCTTCAGGGCAGCCCCAGCCCGGTCTGCACCGCGACGAGCTGCGCCGCCGGCCTGAGCTACGGCTGGTCGCCCTGCAGCGGCACGCTCTCTTCCAACCTGGCCAACGGCGCCACGGGGACGATCAACAACAGCGTCGCGAACTACAGCGGCTCGGCGCCGGTGAAGTGCAGCGGCGGCGCCCTGCAAAGCAACGGCACGGCGAGCTGCATCGCGTCGTGCCCGAGCCAGGGCTTCAGCTGGAGCGGCCTGGTCTCCGGCTGCTCGGCGACGCAGACCGCGCAGACCTATCCCTGGAGCGGCACGCTGCAGAGCACCGCCGGCAACCGCGCCGGCACGATGGCGCTGACCTGCACCAGCAACGGCACCTGGAGCCAGGGGCTGGTCTCCTGCACCATGGGCCCGTGCGCCGCCGGGACCGGCAGCTGGTCGTCGCATTGCAGCGGCCCTTACGGCACGCTTTCCGCCGGCGGCACACAGACCGTCACCAACAGCGCTTCGGGCTATACCGGCACCGAGACCGTCACCTGCGCTTCCGACGGCTCCGGCACGATCACGCCTTCGGCGCAGGTCTGCAATGCGAACTGCGCCGCCGTTGGCAGCACCAGCTGGCTGACGAGCTGCTCGGGCAGCGTGCCGGCGCTCAACGGCGGGGCGAGCACGACGGTGACCAACAGCGCCGCGAACTACACCGGCTCGGAGACGGCCACCTGCTCCAACGGCACGGTGACCTACAGCAACCCGAGCTGCACCAGCACCAGCTGTTCGGCGACCACCGCCAGCTGGACCGGCACGGCGTCGGGCTGCTCGGGCCCGGTCACGCTGGGGACCAACGGCAGCAACCAGACGGTCACCAACAGCGCCAGCGGCCATACCGGCTCGGAGACGGCCACCTGCAACAGCGGGACCTGGTCCTATTCCTCCCCCAACTGCACGCTGAGCGGCTGCTCCGCCAGCCTGGTCAGCTGGAGCGGCGGCACCTGCTCCGTCAACCCCGGCGCGCAGGCCAACGGGTACAGCACCACGCTCAACAATACGGCCAGCGGCTACACCGGCTCGGCGACCGTGACCTGCTGGAACAATGCCTGGACCACGGACGACGAGAGCTGCCAATCGCTCAACTGCTCGGCGGGGACCGTGACCTGGAAAGAACTGAGTTGTGCCGCCAATCCCTCCACCTGCACCGCTTCCGCACCGGCTATTACAAACGGCGGGAATGCTTCTGTAACCGACCATACCACCGGGGGCGGGCCTTACACCGCAACAGCCTATTGCAACAACGGCGTCCTGTCGGTGCCGAACGGCCCATGCAATTGCCCACCGCTCTTCTCCGACATACGGCTCAAGACCGGCATTGAGTGCGTCGGCCGGACGAACGGCTTCAATATCTACGAGTTCAGCTACCGGAACGATCCGGCCGGCCACCGTTACCGCGGCGTGATGGCGCAGGAAGTGATGGGCGTGCCCGGCGCCGTCGTCACCATGCCGAACGGCTATTACGCGGTGAATTACAGCGTGCTCGGGGTGCCGTTCACGCAGGTGCGCTAGCCTCCGCCCCTTGCACCTTCTTCAAGATTCCTTATTTAACCTGTTGACGGCGACGGGCGGCTTGCGCTAACCATCGCCAACTTATTAAGAAGTAACAAGAAAAGGACTACCTCATGGCAAAAGTCATCGGCATCGACCTCGGCACCACCAACTCCTGCGTCGCCATCATGGAAGGCGCTTCCGCCAAGGTCATCGAGAATTCCGAAGGGGTGCGCACCACCCCGTCGATCGTCGCTTTCACCAGCGACGGCGACCGGCTCGTCGGCCACCCGGCCAAGCGGCAGGCCGTCACCAACCCGGAAAATACCATCTTCGCGGTGAAGCGCCTGATCGGCCGCACCTTCGACGATCCCACCACGCAGAAGGACCTGAAAATGGTCCCCTACAAGATCGCCCGCGCCGACAACGGCGACGCCTGGGTCGAAGCGCGCAGCGAGAAATACAGCCCGTCGCAGATCTCCGCGTTCATTTTGCAGAAGATGAAAGAGACCGCCGAGAGCTATCTCGGCGAGAAAGTCGCCGACGCGGTCATCACCGTACCCGCCTACTTCAACGACGCGCAGCGCCAGGCGACGAAGGACGCCGGCAAGATCGCGGGCCTCAACGTCCTGCGCATCATCAACGAGCCGACAGCGGCAGCGCTCGCCTACGGCTTCGAGAAAAAAGAAGGCCAGACCATCGCGGTCTATGACCTTGGCGGCGGCACGTTCGACGTTTCGGTGCTCGAGATCGGCGACGGCGTGTTCGAGGTGAAGGCCACCAACGGGGACACGTTCCTCGGCGGGGAAGATTTCGACATGCGCATCCTCGATTACCTCGCGGACGAGTTCAAGAAGTCCGACGGCATCGACCTGCGCAAGGACAAGCTCGCCCTGCAGCGCCTCAAGGAAGCCGCCGAAAAAGCGAAGATCGAGCTTTCCTCGACGACGCAGACGGACGTCAACCTGCCCTTCATCACCGCCGACCAGAACGGGCCGAAGCACCTCAACATCAAGCTGACGCGCGCCAAGCTCGAATCGCTGGTGGACGACCTCATCGCCCGCACCGTCGAGCCCTGCAAGAAAGCGCTCGCCGACGCCGGCGTCTCCGCCAAGGACATCGACGAGGTCATCCTCGTCGGCGGCCAGACGCGCATGCCGAAGGTCATCGACATCGTGAAGAATTTCTTCGGCAAGGACCCGCATCGCGGCGTCAACCCGGACGAGGTCGTCGCCATCGGCGCCGCCATCCAGGGCGGCGTGCTGAAAGGCGAGGTCAAGGACGTGCTGCTGCTCGACGTGACGCCGCTTTCCCTCGGCATCGAGACGCTGGGCGGCGTGTTCACGCGGCTGATCGATCGCAACACCACCATCCCCACCAAGAAATCGCAGACCTTCTCGACGGCGGACGACAACCAGACCGCCGTCACCATCCGCGTCTTCCAGGGCGAGCGCGAAATGGCGCAGGACAACAAGCTGCTCGGCCAGTTCGACCTCGTCGGCATCCCGCCGGCGCCGCGCGGCATGCCGCAGGTCGAGGTCACCTTCGACATCGACGCCAACGGCATCGTCAATGTCTCCGCGAAGGACAAGGCGACGTCGAAGGAGCAACAGATCCGCATCCAGGCCTCCGGCGGCCTGAGCGACGCCGACATCCAGAAGATGATCAAGGACGCCGAGGCCAACGCCGCCGCCGACAAGGACAAGCGCGCGCTGATCGAGGCGCGCAACAAGGCCGAATCGGCGGTGCACGAGGCGGAGAAGAACCTGCGCGAGCACGGCAGCCTCGTCGGCGACGTCGAGAAGGCGCAGATCGAGTCCGACGTCAAGGCGCTCAAGGACATCCTCGAGACCGCTGACAAGGCGCAGCTTGAACAGAAGACCGAAGCGCTCGGCCAGTCGCTGATGAAGCTCGGCGAGGCCATCTACAAGGCGCAGCAGCAGGCCGGGCCTGCCGCCGCAAGCCCGGAGGGCTCTGCCGACGGCACCGCCCAGCCGCAGGCGAGCGCGCCGGAAGGCGACGTGGTCGACGCCCAGTTCGAGGACGTTTCCGACGACGACAAGAAGGCAAGCTAGGATGCGCCGCCCGCTCCTGCCGCTCGCCGCCGCCGGTGCGCTGGCGCTCGCCGCCTGCGTCGCCTTCGCCGCCGACGACATGGCGGGCATGCGCATGAAGGGCGACGCTGGCGTGCCGTCGACCAAATCCTACCAGTCCGACATGCATGTGATGCACTCCGCGATGGACATCACCTATACGGGCGACGCCGACGTCGATTTCGCCGCCGGCATGATCCCGCACCACGAGGGCGCGATCGCCATGGCGAAGACCGAGCTCAAATACGGCCGCGACCCCGAGATGCGCAAGCTGGCGAAGGACATTATCGCCGCGCAGGAGAAGGAAATCGCCGGGATGCAGCAATGGCTCGCCGCGCATCCGGCAAAATAACGGTTTCTCTTCAGGGCGCTTTGCCCTAACCAGCAGGTCATGGCCGACGATTATTACAGCATTCTGGGCGTGAAGAAGGGCGCAAGCGAGGACGAGCTCAAGAAAGCCTATCGCAAGCTCGCCATGCAGTACCACCCCGACCGCAACCCCGGCGATGCGGCCTCGGAAAAGAAATTCAAATCCATCAACGAAGCCTACGACGTGCTCAAGGACCCGCAGAAGAAAGCGGCCTACGACCGCTACGGCCACGACGCCTTCACCGGCGGCATGGGCCAGGCGGCGGCCGGCGGCGGCGCGGGCGGCGCCGGGTTCGATTTCACCGGCGGCAGCTTCTCCGACATTTTCGAGGACCTCTTCTCCGAATTCACCGGCGGCCGGCGCGGCGGCGCGCGCACGGCGGGCGGCGGCGCGGTCGGCGCGGCGCGCGGCTCCGACCTGCGCTACAACTTGGAGATCACGCTCGAGGACGCCTTTCGCGGCAAGCAGCAGACGGTGAAGGTCACCACCTCGGCGACCTGCGAGGTGTGCAACGGCAACGGCGCGGAAAAAGGCACCACGCCGGAAGAATGCCCGACCTGCCACGGGCGCGGCACGGTGCGCGCGCAGCAGGGCTTCTTCACCGTCGAGCGCACCTGCGCCACCTGCCAGGGCACCGGCAAGATCATCAAGGCGCCGTGCAAGAACTGCGCGGGCACCGGCCGCGTGCGCAAGGAGAAATCGCTCAGCGCGACCATTCCCGCCGGCGTCGAGGAAGGCACGCGCATCCGCCTCGCCGGCGAGGGCGAGGCCGGCTTCCGTGGCGGCCCGCCGGGCGACCTCTATATTTTCCTCAGCCTGAAGCCGCACAGGCTGTTCCGCCGCGACGGCGCCAACATTCACTGTTCGGTGCCGCTGAAATTCTCCACCGCGACGCTGGGCGGCCATATCGAGGTGCCGACCATCGACGGCGGGCGCGTCAAGGTGACGATCCCCGAGGGCACGCAGTCGGGCCACCAGTTCCGCCTCAAGGGCAAAGGCATGAGCGTGCTGCGCTCCAGCGCGCGCGGCGACATGTATATCGAGGTCGCGGTGGAAACGCCGGTCAACCTCAGCAAGAAACAGAAGGACCTGCTGCGCGAATTCGATGCCACCGCCGCCAAATCGACCAGCCCCGAGGCCGACACCTTCATGGGCCGCGTCAAGGAATTCTGGGACGAGTTGAAGGACTAGCCGGGAAGCTCGCCGTCTTCGTGATGGCCAATGCGGTCGTTGTCATCGCGGCCTCTACGGCTGTCCGCAATGTCAGAACCGTCACTTTGGGCTTCGACCCCTTTTTCCTTCCAAAGCGCGGTGCCCTTACCGAGGAACACGCGCGCCGTCGATTCACCGATGCCCAATGGCGTGCTCGCCAGGAATTTCTCGCCGTCGCCGCGACTGACCTGTCCGGTCTGAACGAGATACGCAACGAGCATGGTGGTGATGGCCATCTTGGCGGAATTCGCACCGTCGCGAACGCCGAGATCGGTCTTCAGCTCTTTTAGTTCGCCGGCCATCTTTTCCAAAACGGGGGGCGTTTCTTTCGTCCTTGGCGAAGTGCGTCAGTATTTCCGGCGAGTCCGCGTCCACGAAACTGGGGATGATGGACTCAGGGCCGTAGCCTTCGATGAGCGACCCGGACGCGGCGAAATACGGAAGCGCGAAATCACGCAATAATTTTCGGTTGAGCGGATTGGCCGGAATCTTAAGGGAAAAGCATCCCTGCGCGCCAAGGAACTGCGCACCGTTCGGCAGGCTGAAATCGCGCGTGGCGAGGAACTCCACCGGCCGGGGTGATCCGCGATCCTCTTGCGACCCGTGAGGGGCAGCGTGAGCCGATAACAAATATTTGAACATAGTAAGCTCCTGCGTTCGTTCCTATGCATCTTATGTTTATAAGTACGCAAAAATATTAAGCTTTTGTGAAATTCGCCCTGTCAGTCCCGCAGAAATTACCTCTGGCATCCCTTAAACCTTGCTGCTAACTGCTGAAATCTATGACAACGCCTTTAAAGGTAGCCATTTCCGGGGCGGCGGGGCGCATGGGCATTGCGCTCATCAAGGCGCTGTCGGCGCACCCGACGCTGGAGCTCACCGCCTGCGGCATCCGCCCCGGCTCGGAGACGCTCGCCATGAGCCAGTTCGAGCATGCGGGCGTCGCCTTCGCCTCCGAGATGATGGTCGACGACCCCGCGAAGCTCTACGCCAACGCCGACGCCGTCATCGATTTCTCGGCGCCCGAGCACGCGGCCCAGCTCGCCCAGTACGCGGCGGACGCGGGCGGCGGCAGGATCCTCGTCTCCGGCACCACCGGCCTCAACACGGCGCAGAAAGAGGCGATCATCCGCTGCGGCGAGCGCGCGAAGCTGGTGCTGTCGGCCAACATGTCGATCGGCGTGAACCTGATGATGGCGCTGGTCGAGCATGCGAGCTCCAAGCTCGGCAACGAGTTCGACATCGAGGTGCTCGAGATGCACCACCGCCACAAGGTCGACGCGCCCTCCGGCACCGCCTACGCGCTGGGCGCCGCCGCCGCGCGCGGGCGCGGCGTGATCCTCGGCGACGTGTGGAGCAAGGCGCGCGAAGGCCACACCGGCCCGCGGGTCCCCGGCAGCATCGGCTTCGCCGCGCTGCGCGGCGGCGACGTCATCGGCGAGCATACGGTGATCTTCGCCGGACTCGGCGAGCGGCTGGAGCTCACGCACAAGGCGACGAGCCGCGATATCTTCGCCAAGGGCGCGCTGGTAGCGGTGGAATGGGCGGCAAAAAAGCCCAACGGCTTCTACTCGATGCGGGATGTCGTGAAGCCGGAGGCTTGAAATTCGGAATTAATGCAATCGTCACACTCAATGGCCGCTGTTTTGCTATGAGAGGGCAGTAACGAAAGGCAACTATGACGGAAGGGCTACCGCGCATCTCTGTAAGCGAACTTGGCAGCGTTTGCGCTGGTGGAGGCCGGCAGGTCGAAATGGCACTGCGCTTCTTAAGTGCCAACGAGCAGGTAAAGCTGGAGACGGGTGTCCATGACTGGCCGACAGCTTATCCACTGCCAGTTACCGAGCGAACCCGTGGCATGGGCGGTAGTGGCGACACATTGAGCCATGGCAATGTCGCCCTTTTATTTCAGTCCGGCGCACTACGGTTTTCTACGGATCCAAAGACGCAGCAAGAAATTGCCCGTTTCTGCGTTCGGCATAATTTCCCGCGCGAACAACTTCAGCACAACGTGCATTTCTACGATAACGAGTAGTCAGGCCTAGCCGAGCCTCGTAAGGATCTGCTGCATGAAGGCTTCCTCGACCGTCTGGTAGCGGGTCTTGGCCTTGACGCCTTCGAGGGCGACGAATTCCTTGCCGGCTTCCTTGAAGAAGACCGGGACGAAGCCCAGCTCGTCGTAACGCTGGGCGACATGCGCTTTCAGCTCGGCACCGGTCAGGCGCATCGGCTTGACGTAGGTGGCGTGGCCGCCGATCTCGTGCTTTTCCCACTCGCCGCGCGCACCGAATACTTCGGCGTCGACCATGGCCTTGAGCGAGGTAAGATTCTGCGGCATCATCATCATCGGTGTCTCCGTTAAGGCCGACGATACGACGGGGGCAGTAAAGAAAACGTTAAGCGGAAGGGAGGGCTAGTGGCTAGGGCTAGGGGCTAGGGAAGAAAAAAGGACTTCATCCCAGCGCCTTATCCGCCCCCCATTTTAATTTTTTCCCCTAGCCCTAGCCCTAGTCCCTAGCCCTAATCGTCCCACAGCTTGGGCTGGGGCACGGCGTAGGCCGGCGGGGCGGCGGGCTTGGGGCGCGGCACGTCGATCATATTGTGGGTCACCGCCATCTCCGAGCGCATCTCCGGCGACGGCTCGCCCTTGCCGGCGGCGAGCACCGCGCCGTATTCGGCGGGCATGAAGTCCTCCTTCTTGCGCATCTTGTCGCGCAGCTGCTGCAGCGAGCGCAGGGTCAGCTGGAGGTAGGTGAAAATGGGATCGCCGTAGATGTTCTTGCCCTGGAGCAGGATGACGACTTTCTCGTTGAGCAGCGCGTCGTCGAGCTCGACCGGGGTCGAATTCCTGCTGAAGGCGCTGGTCTTCCAGGTCGTATTCATTGCCGGTCATCATCCTATGACGGGCGCGGATTATAAAGGCTTATAAGTCCGTGGGGAAGGTTTTTCCGAGCGATTCCTGCGCAGCGTGGCTTAAGCTACGCCACCCCGGCCCGAGCCGCGACCCGTATTCGCCGCGACGGCGGGAGACGAAGCGGGCGTCAAATGTTCGGCATGGTTGGGGGTGAAGCTCGCATCGTGCTGGATGGCGCCGGCGATGCCGGCTATCGCCGGTGCCGCTTCGTTCAGGATTTGGTCGATCAGACCGAAGATGCCGGGGTTGCTGCCGCCCACATGGGTGATCATCGCCTCGAACATTTTTTCCATTCGTCGTCTCCTACTGCCTGTGCGCTCGCCGACGGTCTATTGCCGCCTAAGTTCCACAGTACAATATCTTCCCTAACGAATGGTTAAAAAGTTAACGAGAATTGTGAAGGTTTTGTGACAGTCGAGGTTAAGAACGGAGCATTTGCTAACGACTTCATATTGCCGGAAATTTGGCCGCAAGGGAGGGTGCTGGACCCTGATATTTATATGCAATTTTCATAAAATTGTCACAATTCTTTGCGCGGACCGCGCTGAAAAGCCATGGAGGGAACGCTGCGCATCCCTATGCGTTCGCCCGACCTCACCATCGAATTTTTATTAACGGACTGCGACGCTGCCCGTCACGCCACACGCAGCCAATCTACAGGAGTCCTTATGCGCACGATCCGCACCGCGACCTTTACCCTATTGACCGCCACCCTTCTGGCCGGCCCCGCCCTCGCGCTGGGCGTCGGCGGCGGTGGCCATGCCGGCGTCGGGGTCGGCAGCAGCGGCGTGGGCACCGGGGTCGGCGTCGGAACAGGCAGCTCCGGCTTGGGCGGCAGCAGTTCGACGAACGCAGGGATCGGCACGGGCAGTTCGACCAATGCCGACATCACCACCGGCACCAATGCGAACCTGAATTCCGGCACGCTCAACACCACTGCCGGCACGACGGGCAATACGTCGCTGCGCGGCATCCCGCAGCCGGAGGACGGCATTTCGCAAACGCGCGGCATGTCGACCGTCGGCACCGGCGCCGGCCAGCACACCGCGACGGTGAACACCACCACCGGCACCACGGCGGGCACGACCGCCAATGCGCGCCTGCACCAGAACCTCAACACCACGGGCAATGTGCGTGCGCACGGCAACCTGATGTCGCACGGCTGGTCGCCGGCCGCCGGCGTCAATACCAACGCCACCACCACGACGCCGAGCGGCTCCTCGGTCAGCGGCAGCACAGGCGCGACCGCCACCAACCCCGGCGGCTCGCCCGACATCGACAGCCGCGCGAACACGGTGCTGGGGCGTTAATCCCAAACCTCACATCCCGCGTTGTGATGTTTTTACGGCATGGCGAACGGTCGGTCGGCGGATAATTTTGCACGGCAGTTCCGGCTTGTTCCGGTAACCGCCGTCCGTTACTCTGTATCCATGAGAAACGCGGGTTTCACCCTTGTTGAATTAGCCATCGTGCTGGTCATCATCGGACTGCTGGTGGGCGGGGTGCTTACGGGCGCCGACCTCATCAAGTCGGCGCAACTTTATGCGCTCAACCAGGGCAAGGAGGACATCGTCGCCGCGGCGATGACCTTCCGCGACAAATACGGCCGCCTCCCCGGCGACTGGATGCATGCGACGGATACGTTCGGCATCCTTGCCGGCACCGGCAGCGACGCCACCTGCCAGAACACGCCCGCCACCGCCGGCAGCACCGCCACCTGCAACGGCAATGGCGACGGGCAGATCCTCACAAGCGTGGTGTCGCAGGATGAATTGTTTCGCTTCTACCAGCATCTTGCTGCCGCCGGGCTGATCAAGGGCACTTACACGGGCGTATCCGGCACCACATCCGGCTATGTCAATATCCAGGTCGCGGGGGTCAATATCCCCGAAGGGCGGCAGACCGGCTATGGCCTTGGGACAATGTGGTGGGGCACTACGGGGAGCGCTTCAAAATTCGCGGTAAATTCGAGCAATACGATATGGTATTATTACGCCCCAGCTCTCACCAGCGGTGCATCAAGTGTATTATCCTCTGTCATAACGCCTGCCGACATGCTGCGCTTCGATTCGAAATTCGACGACGGGCTGCCCGGCACCGGTATAATCCTCAGCACTAAGGGCAATGGCACGACAAATCTCTGCACCACCGCCGCAGGCGTCGCACCACCGGGCGACGCGGGCGCAACTTACAACCTCAGCGACACCAATCAGGATTGCGCGCTTTATTGGGTGCATGTGTTCTAGCGCGGGCTAAAGCTCCGTTCCGCCCACCGTCATCCCGGAAATAAGCAGCGAGGGCTGGCCGACGCCGACGGGGACGGACTGGCCCGCTTTAACCGCAGGTGCCGATGCCGGGGTCGAGCGCCATGTCGTTGCCGATGGCGGTGATCTTTTGCATGATCTCCGGGCCGGAGCCGATGAGCGTGGCGCCCTTGATCGGCGCGGTGACCTTGCCGTCCTCGATCAGATACGCCTCGGTGGCGTTGAAGACGAACTTGCCGCTGGTGATATCCACCTGCCCGCCGCCGAGATAGGCGGCGTAGACGCCGCGCTTCACGCTATGGATCATGTCCTCTTTCGCCGCGTTGCCGCTCAGCATGAAGGTGTTGGTCATGCGCGGCATCGGCAGATGCTGGTAGCTTTCGCGGCGGCCGTTGCCGGTGGCGGCGAGGCCCATCAGCCGCGCGTTCATGCGGTCCTGGATGTAGCCTTTGAGGATGCCGTCCTCGATCAGCACGTTGCGCTGGCTCGGCGTGCCCTCGTCGTCGATGGTGAGCGAGCCGCGCCGGTCATTGAAGGTGCCGTCATCGACGACGGTGACGCCCTTGGCCGCGACGCGCTCGCCGACGCGGCCGGCGAAGGTCGAGGAACCCTTGCGGTTGAAATCGCCTTCGAGCCCGTGGCCGACGGCCTCGTGCAGCAGCACGCCGCACCAGCCGGCGCCGAGCACCACCGGCAGCTCCCCCGCCGGCGCGGGGCGGGCTTCGAGGTTCACCAGCGCCTGGCGCAACGCTTCGTCGGCGACGGGCTTCCAGCTTTTTTCCTCGAGCAGCGCGTCATATAAAGTGCGGCCGCCGGCGCCGGAGGTGCCGGACTCCATGCGAGAGTCCTTCTCGACGACGACGTTGATGGAAAGGCGAACGAGAGGCCGCACGTCGGTCGCCGCGCGGCCATCCGCTTTCAGGATATGCACCACCTGCCAGTTGCCGGCCAGGGTGACGCTGACCTGTTTCACTTTTGAATCTTTGGCGCGCAGGTAGGCGTCGATGGCTTCGAGCAGCGCGAGCTTTTTCGGGAAGGGCACGGCGGAAAGCGGGTCCTCGCCGGTATATAAAGCATGGTTGGCGCCGAAGGCGGGCTCGATGGCGGCGCGCACGGATTTTTGCCCGGCATCGACCGACTTCACCGTTCCGGCGGCGCGCGCCAGCGCTTCGTCGGTGACCTGCGAGCTGTGGGCGTAGGCCGAAGTCTCGCCCTTCACCGCGCGCAGGCCGAAGCCGTGCGAGGTGTCGCCCGATGCCTGCTTCAGCCGCCCGTCGTCGAAGCTGTAGGCCTCGCTGACGCGGTGCTCGAGATAAAGCTCGCCGTCGTCGGCGGCGCCGAGCGCGCTCTCCAGCGTCGCCGCCGCGCGTTTGCGGTCGAGCGCGCCGCTTTTGAAGAACCGTTCCGCTTCCTGCTGCATCCTTCCAATGTAGGGCGCGAAAGCGGCGGTGGGTAGTCCTTTCTGGGACAGAATTATGCCGCCGGGGAAATGGACTTGCATCGCGCCGCGCCATCCGCTAGGCGCATACCATCCCATTTTTATCCGGGTCCTTATGCTCCCTTCGCGCGCATTTTTCCTCTCCCTCACCGTCGGCCTCGCACTGCTCGCCGGCCCCCGTCGCGGCACAGGACGCGCCGGATACGCCCGCCAAAGCGACCACCGCCGCTAAAGAGAGCGACGCGGCCAATGCGAAAGCGTCGCCCGCCAAGGCCGTACCCGGCGCCAAGAAGGACGAGACCAACAAGACGGGCACGCCCTCCGCCCCCGCCGCCCCTTCGATGAGCAAGGAGGACGCGACGGCCGCCGCCGACGCCATCACCGCCTACGACCCGGACAAGGTCGTGGGCGAGGCGAAGCCGTGGCAGCTCGGCTTCCAGGAGGCGGTGACCCCGGTGATGCAGAAAATCCGCGGGCTGCACGACCATTTCGTGCTTTACATCATCACCGTGATCGCGGTGTTCGTGCTTTGCCTGCTCGGCTATGTCTGCGTCCGCTTCCGCGCCTCCGCCAACCCGACGCCGCGCAATTTCTCGCACAACACGCTGATCGAGGTCATCTGGACGGCGGTGCCGATCATCGTCCTCGTCGCCATCGGCGTGCCCAGCTTGCGCGTGCATTTCGCCTACGACTATAACCAGAACATCATCAGCCACCCGGACCTGACGCTCAAGGTCGTCGGCCACCAGTGGTACTGGTCCTACGAATACCCCGACCAGGGCTTCGGCTACGACAGCAACGTCACCCAGGACAAGGACCTCAAGAACGGCGCGCCGCGCCTGCTCACGGTGGACAACCCGCTCGTGGTGCCGGTCGGCAAGGTGGTGAAGGTGCAGGTCACCGGCGCCGACGTGATCCACGACTGGTCGGTGCCGGCCTTCGGCATCAAGCAGGACGCGGTGCCCGGACGGCTCAACGAGGTCTGGTTCAAGGCCGAGAAGGAAGGCATCTATTACGGCCAGTGCGACCAGCTCTGCGGCAAGTTCCACGGCTTCATGCCCATCGAGATCCATGTCGTCGCGCCGGAAGTCTTCGCCGAATGGGCCGACGCCGCCAAGGTCAAGTACGCAAGCAACGGGAACGTGGAGTTCGCCGCGCTCCAGCAACGTAAGTAGGAAACGATTATGGCCCACGCCGCGACCGCCGAGAACGCCCACGACGAGCACGCCCATCCGACCGGCTGGCGCCGCTGGATGTATTCGACCAACCACAAGGACATCGGCACGCTGTATTTGATCTACGCCTGCATCGCCGGGCTGCTCGGCACTTTCGCCTCGATCCTGCTGCGCATCCAGCTCATGCACCCGCACGGCACGCTGTTCGGCGACAACTACCAGCTCTACAACGTCGTCCTCACCGCGCATGCGCTGCTGATGGTGTTCTTCCTCATCATGCCCGCTTTGATCGGCGGCTTCGGCAACTGGTTCGTGCCGCTGATGATCGGCGCGCCCGACATGGCCTTCCCGCGCATGAACAACGCCAGCTTCTGGCTGCTGGTGCCCGCCATCGGCCTGCTGCTGGCCTCGGCCTTCGTCGGCTCCGGCGAGGCGCGCGGCGTCGGCACCGGGTGGACGCTCTACCCGCCGCTGTCGGTCATCGACGGGCTGCACCACGGCATGGCGGTCGACATGGCGATCTTCTCGCTGCACCTTGCGGGCCTGTCCTCGATCATGGGCGCGATCAACTTCATCGTCACCATCTTCAACATGCGCGCGCCGGGGATGACGCTGTTCAAGATGCCGCTGTTCGTCTGGGCCATCCTCATCACCGCCTTCCTGCTGCTGCTGGCGCTGCCGGTACTCGCCGGCGCCATCACCATGCTGCTCACCGACCGCAACCTCGGCACCAATTTCTTCAACCCGGCGGGCGGCGGCGATCCGGTGCTGTTCCAGCACCTGTTCTGGTTCTTCGGCCATCCGGAGGTCTATATCCTCATCGTGCCGGGCGTTCGGCATCATCTCCGAGGTCGTCGCCACCTTCGCCAAGAAGCCGGTCTTCGGCTATCTCGGCATGGTCGGGGCGATGACCTCGATCGGCATGCTGGGCTTCATCGTCTGGGCGCACCACATGTTCACCGTCGGGCTCGATCCCAACACCCAGGCCTATTACATGATCGCCACCATGATCATCGCCGTGCCCACCGGCATCAAGATATTCTCCTGGATCGCGACGATGTGGGGCGGATCGATCGAGTTCAAGACGCCGATGCTGTTCGCGGTGGGCTTCATTTTCCTCTTCACCGTCGGCGGCGTCACCGGCGTGGTGCTCGCCAACTCGGTGCTCGATATCTCCTTCCACGACACCTATTACGTCATCGCCCACTTCCACCTACGTGATGTCGCTCGGCGCGCTGTTCGGCATCTTCACCGGCTTCTATTACTGGATCGGCAAAATGTCCGGCTACCAGTACAGCGAATGGATGGGCAAGGTGCATTTCTGGACCTTCTTCATCGGTGCCAACCTGACCTTCTTCCCGCAGCATTTCCTCGGCCTCGCCGGCATGCCGCGCCGCATCCCCGACTACCCGGAAGTCTACGCGGGCTGGAACTACGTCTCCTCGATCGGCTCCTATATCGGCGCGGCGAGCGCGGTCTGGTTCCTGATCACGGTGGCCGAGCTGTTCATCGCGCGTCGCCCCTGCCCCGCCAACCCGTGGGGCATCGGCGCGACGACGCTCGAATGGACGGTAAGCTCGCCGCCGCCCTTCCACACGCACGAGACGCAACCGCAGGAATACCTGCACCGCGACTCCGCCTACGCCGGCGCGCACTAAAGCGATGCAGCAAGCGGCTACACTCGCAGCACCGGCCGAATCCTCCGTCCGCGACTATGTCACCCTGCTCAAGCCGGGCGTGATGTCGCTCGTCGTCTTCACCGCGGCGGCGGGGATGTGGGTCGCGCCGGGGCATTTGAACCCGTTCCTGCAGGCGATCGTGCTGCTCTCGGTGGCGCTGGGCTCGGGCGGGGGTGCGGCGATCAACATGTGGTACGACCGCGACATCGACGCGAAAATGAAACGCACCGCGACGCGCCCCATCCCCGCCGGGCGCATCGCGGCGGATGACGCTTTGGCGATGGGCCTCATGCTCTGCCTGGCATCGGTGGCCCTGCTCTGGCTGGCGGTGGGCGCGGCGGCGGCCGGCTGGCTGGCCTTCGCGATCGTCTTCTACGCGGTCATCTACACGATGCTCCTCAAGCGGGCGACGCCGCAGAACATCGTCATCGGCGGCGCGGCGGGGGCGTTCCCGGCGGTCATCGGATGGCTGGCGGTGAGCCCGCACCCAGCGCTCATGCCGTGGCTGATGTTCCTGATCGTCTTCCTGTGGACGCCGCCCGCATTTCTGGGCGCTCGCGCTCTACCGCTCCGCCGATTACGAGGCCGCCGGCGTGCCGATGCTGCCCAACGTCGCCGGCATCGAAAGCACCAAGCGCCACATCCTCGCCTACAGCGTCCTGCTCGCGCTCGCCTCGCTGGCGCCGCTGCTGGCCGGGGCGACGTGGCTTTACGGCGTCGGCGCGGCCGTGCTCGGCGCGAATTTCCTGCGCCACGCCGTCCAGCTCCAGCGCAGCGAGCTGCCGGCCGACGCGATGCGGCTTTTCGGCTACTCCATCCTTTACCTTTTCCTGCTATTCGGGCTGCTGGCGCTCGACCACTTCATCTATCTCTTTTCAACGCATTAGGATTGCGATAGAAAACTCGCATCCGACGTTTGTTATAAGGGGGAACCAATGCATCACGCCGTCAACCACACCGCCGACATCGCCGCCAGCCACGCCGCCACGCTGCAGACGCTGAGCGAGAACGTCATCTACCTGATGGGCCTGAGCTTCATCCTGGGCAGCCTGTTCACCATCCTGATCCTGCTGCTGCTCGACTTCATGAAGCGCAACCGCCCCGAAGAGCAATAGTGAAAGGCAGCGAGCCGCACCGGCGCCAGCGCGCCAAGAACCGGATGCTGCTCGCCATCCTGCTGCTGATCGCGGCGACGTTCTTCACCCTGACCATCGTCAAGATCCGGGGCGCGTAAGTGCCCGCGCCCGCACGCAACCGCGCGACGCTGCTCGCGCTCGTAGGCATTGCGCTCGGCATGGGGATGCTCGCCTTCGCCTCGGCGCCGCTCTACCGCGTGTTCTGCAGCGTCACCGGCTTCGGCGGCACGCCGCGCGAGGCTTCCGTCGCGCCGGAGCATATCAGCGGGCGCACCATCACCGTGAGCTTCAACACCGACACCGACCCGGCGCTGCCGTGGAAATTCACCCCGCCGAAACCGGTGAAAGTCCATATCGGCGAGAACACGCTGGTCGCCTTCCACGCGGTGAACGAATCCGGCGAAGCAACGCGTGGGCGCGCGACGTACAACGTCACGCCCTACCTCGCCGGCCCGTATTTCGACAAGATCCAGTGTTTCTGCTTCCGCGAGCAGCAATTGGCGCCGCACGCGTCGGCCGACCTGCCTGTGTCATTTTTTCATCGACCCCGGCGATCCTCAGGGACAAAGACCTCGCCGAATTGACAAATATCACTTTATCCTACACGTTTTTCAGCTATCAAAGCGCCAACCACCGTTAGCCCGAGGCCGCCCATGCAGGTTTCCCACGCGTCGCACCCGTTCTACCTCGTCCGCCCCAGCCGCTGGCCGATCTGCATCGCCTTCAGCATCCTCGCCTTCGTCTTCGGCGGCGCGATGGCGCTGCACAAGATGCCGCTCGGCCTGCCGGTCGTTGCACTCGGCGCGCTGGCCATCGTCACCACCCTTTTCTTCTGGTGGCGCGACGTGCTGATCGAGGGCAAGCTCGACCATTCCTTCGCCACGCCGCAGGTGCGCCACGGCGCGCGCTTCGGCATGCTGCTGTTCATCGCCTCGGAGGTGATGTTCTTCTCCGCCTTCTTCTGGGCCTATTTCGGCGCCGCCTTCGACCCGCGCGCCCCGCTGACCGACGTCTGGGCCATCGCCAAGGGCGTCTGGCCGCCGGCCGGCATCACCGCGTTCGACCCGTTCGACATTCCCTTCATGAACACGCTGGTGCTGCTGCTGTCGGGCACCACCGTCACCTGGGCGCACGCCGCGCTGCTCGAAGGCAACCGCCGCGATACCATTCGCGGCCTGGCGCTGACCGTGGTGCTCGGCATGAGCTTCACCTGCCTGCAGGCCTATGAATACGCCCACGCCGCCTTCAAGCTGACCGACGGCAAATACGCCTCGACCTTCTTCCTCGCCACCGGCTTCCACGGGCTGCACGTCATCATCGGCACGATCTTCCTCGCCGTGATGCTGCGCCGCGCGATCACCGGCACGCTGACCGAAGAGAACCATCTCGGCTTCGAGTTCGCCGCCTGGTACTGGCATTTCGTCGACGTCGTCTGGCTGTTCCTCTTCGTCGGGGTCTACTGGTACACCTCGAGCTAGGATGTCCATCCTCCAGCCACGCTGCCCGCGCTGCCACGGCCCGTCCCTCTTCGCCAGCCTCCTCAAGGTGCGCCCTTTCTGCCCGCAATGCCGCCTCGCCTTCGCGAAATACCAGATCGGCGACGGGCCGGCCTATTTCAGCGTCCTGCTCGTCGGGCTGCTGGTGATGAGCTCGGCGGGGATGGTCGAATATAAATGGCAGCCCCCCTACTGGCTGCAGGCGGCGATCTGGCTGCCGGCCATCCTCCTCGGCACGGTCCTCTGCCTGCGCTGGTTCCGCACGCTGCTGATCACGGTCGAGCTCGAGCACGGCATCGCCCCGGAGGAGGAATGATGGCCTTCGCCCGCCCCAAATTGGTCCCGTTGATCTTCTTCCTCGCCGGCTTCGGGCTGACGGCGGCGCTCGGCACCTGGCAGGTCGAGCGGCTGCACTGGAAGGAAGGCGTCATCGCCCGCATCGCGCAGGCGCACGGGCAGCCGCCGATGGCGACGCTGCCGCAGGACGAGGCCTCGCTCGAAGCGAAGAAATTCTATTTCGTCCGCCTGCGCGGCAGCTGGGTCCCGAACGTCGAGTTCGACCTGACGCCACGCTATTACGGCGAGGAATTCGGCTACTGGATCATCTCGCCGCTGAAGCTCGCCGATGGCCGCACCGTGCTGGTCAATCGTGGCTGGGTGCCGGCCCAGAAGAAGGACATCGCGAAGCGCCCGCAGACCCGGGTGAGCGGCCCCGCCGAGCTCACCGGCATGATCCGCACCGGCAACGAGCGCAGCTGGTTCACACCCGAAGAACGAACCGGAGAAGAACCTCTGGTTCGGCCGCGACACCGCCGAGATGGCCGCCTTCGCCCACCTGAAGAACGTCGTGCCCGCAATGGTCGATCTCGTCGGCAAGCAGGACGTGGCGCATTTGCCGGTGCCGTCGGACGGCAGCATCAAGCTTAGGAACGACCACCTCTCCTACATCCTCACCTGGTACGGCATCGCCGCCGGCATCCTCGTCATTTTCCTGACCTATCACTGGGAGCGGCCAAAAAAATAATGTCATTCCCGCGAAGGCGGGAATCTCTGTCCCCGCTTGCGCAAGAGTCGAGAGAGATTCCCGC
Source organism: Alphaproteobacteria bacterium (assembly GCA_037200745.1). Classification (GTDB taxonomy): domain Bacteria; phylum Pseudomonadota; class Alphaproteobacteria; order Rickettsiales; family UBA3002; genus QFOX01. The sequence goes on along the minus strand of JBBCHK010000015.1, from coordinate 91,852 downwards.
CTTCGCGGGAATGACGGATTAAATGCCGGCCATTGCATTCCGGGCCGCCCAATGACAAAACGGCCTGATGGAATACCTCTCCACACGCGGCGGCGCGCCGAGGCTCGATTTTCGCGGCGCCCTCCTCGCCGGCCTCGCCGACGACGGCGGGCTTTATTTGCCGGCGACCATCCCGCATTTCCGCGAAGCGGAAATTGCCGCGCTCAGGGGGCAAACCTTACCCCGAGTTCGCCAAAACGCTCATCACCCCCCTTCACCGGCTCGGCCTTCCCCACTGCAACGCTGCACCGGATGATCGACGAATCCTATGCTTCCTTCGACGATGTGCAGATCGCGCCACTCGTCGAGCTCGCGCCCGATCTCTATCAGCTCGAGCTCTTCCACGGGCCGACGCTTTCCTTCAAGGATTTCGCACTGCAGCTCGTCGGCCGCATGATGGGCGAGGCGCTGGGCACGGCGCGCGCCCTCGTCCTCGGCGCCACCTCGGGCGATACGGGCTCGGCGGCGATCGCCGGCTGCGCCGGGCAGTCCAACCTCACCATCGTCATCCTCTATCCCGAGGGCCGCGTCTCCGATATCCAGCGGCGGCAGATGACGGCGACCGGCGCCGCCAACGTCCACCCCATCGCCGTCGCCGGCAATTTCGACGACTGCCAGCGCCTGGTGAAGACGATGTTCGCCGACGAAGCGCTGCGCGCGCGCCGCCGCCTGCTCGCCGTCAACTCGATCAACTGGGCGCGGGTGATGGTCCAGACCGTTTATTACTTCTACGCCGCGCTACGGCTCGGGCGCGAGGTCAGCTTCTGCGTGCCGACGGGGAATTTCGGCAATATCTTCGCCGGCTACATGGCCAGGCGCATGGGCCTGAAGATGGGCAGGCTGCTCATCGCCACCAATGCGAACGACATCCTCGCCCGCACGCTGGCGACCGGCGAATACCGCCCGCAGGCGGCGAAGGCGACGCTCAGCCCGGCGATGGACATCCAGGTATCGAGCAATTTCGAGCGGCTGCTGTTCGAGCTCTCCGGCCGCGACGCGGCGGCCACGTCGGTGCTCATGCAGCAGGTGGCGAACGGCGGCGCGACGCTGAGCGCAGCGCTGCTCGAAAAGCTGCGGGCTGAATTCGCCGCCACTTCCATCAGCGACGAGGAGACGCTCGCCACTATCCGCCGCGTTCACGGGCGAAGCGGGCGGCTGATCGACCCGCACAGCGCGGTCGGCGTCGCGGCGGCGGAGAAACTGCGCGGCGAGGCCCGGCGGCCCTATCGTCACGCTGGCGACCGCGCACCCTGCCAAGTTCCCCGAGGCGGTGCAGCAGGCCACCGGGCAGACGCCCGCGCTTCCCGACCGTATGGCGGATTTAGTCGCAAGGAAGGAACATGGCAGCGCGCTGGCCAACGACCCGGCGGCGCTGAAGGAGTTCCTCGAGCAGCTATGACCTACCGGATCAGCACCCTGAAGAACGGCATCCGCGTCGCCAGCGAGCGGCTCGGCGATTCGCTGTCCTCGGCCTTCGCCATCGCGGTCGATGTCGGCGCGCGCCACGAGCGGCCGCAGGAGGCCGGGCTGTCGCACCTGCTGGAGCACATGGCGTTCAAGGGCACGTCGCGCATGAACGCGCGCAAGATCGCCGAGACGTTCGACCTCATGGGCGGGAATGTGAATGCCTACACCAGCCACGAGCACACGATCTATTACGCCAAGGTGCTCAAGGATTACGCGGACGAGGCGCTGAAGCTGCTTTGCGACATCGTCAGCGATTCGGTGTTCGAGCAGGCCGAGCTCGAACGCGAGCGCCACGTCGTGCTGCAGGAGCTCGCCATGCATGCCGACACGCCGGACGACCTGGTGTTCGATCTGTTCCAAGAAACCGTGTTCAGGGACCAGCCGCTCGGCCGCTCGATCCTCGGCACCACGCATTCGGTCTCGGGCTTTTCGCGCGAGGATTTGCTGCGCTACACGCGCGACCATTACCAGCCGAAGCACCTCGTCGTCGCCGGCGCCGGCGCGGTCGAGCACGATTCGGTGGCGCGCACGGTCGAGGAATTCTTCGGCGGGCGCGACAATGCGCACGCGGTGCCGCCCGCCGCAGCCGCGACCTATACCGGCGGCGAGAAGCTGGTCGAGAAATCGCTGGAGCAGGTGCAGCTGGTGCTCGGCTTCCCCGGCCTGCCCGTCACCAGCGACGAATATTACGCGCTGCAGGTGCTGACCACCGTGCTCGGCGGCGGCATGAGCTCGCGGCTGTTCCAGGAGGTGCGCGAGGCGCGCGGGCTCGCCTATTCGGTGTTGTCGAGCTTCGCCGCCGGCTATCAGGATGTCGGCATACTCGGCATCTATGCCGGCACCAGCGAATCGCGTACGCCGGAGCTGATGGACGCGATCCGCTCCGTGCTCGCCGACATCAAATCCGGCATCAGCGCGGCGGAGCTGCTGCGCGCCAAGAACCAGCTCAAGGGCGGCGTGGTGATGACGCGCGAATCCTCCAGCGCGCTCGCCGAATGGATCGCGCGGCACCTGCACGTCTTCGGCCGCTACCGCCCGGCGGAGGAGCTGATCGCCAAGATCGACGAAGTGCATGCGGAGGACGTCGTCCGCGTCGCCGCGCAATGCCTGGGAAGCGCGACGCCGACCGTGGTCGCGCTGGGGCCGGGCGTGACGAAAGCCTCCCTCGCCGAACGTCTTGTCGCCTGATGGTCGCCCGCCACGCATGCGACGTCGCACCGGAACAGGCCGGCCAGCGGCTCGATAAATTCCTCAGCCTCGCGCTGCCGCATTTGTCGCGCTCGCGCATCCAGCAGCTGATCGAGGAAGGCCATGCGCGGCGCGGCGGCAAGCCGGTCGCCTCGGCGTCCTACAGGTGAAGGAAGGCGAATCCTACGAGCTCACCGAGCCCGAGGTGAAGGCGCTCGACCTGACGCCGGCGAACATCCCGCTTTCGGTCATCTACGAGGACGACGACCTGCTCGTCATCGACAAGCCGCCGGGGATGACGGTGCACCCGGCGCCCGGCGCGGGATCGCGAACGCTGGTGCACGCGCTGCTCGCCCATTGCGGCGCGACGCTTTCCGGCATCGGCGGCGTGGCGCGGCCGGGCATCGTCCACCGCATCGACAAGGACACGTCCGGCCTGCTCGTCGTCGCAAGAACGACGCTTCGCACCATTCGCTCTCGGCGCAGCTCAAGTCGCGCACGCTGTCGCGCACCTACCTCGCCTACACGTGGGGCAGCCCGGTGCCGCGCGAAGGCAGCATCGACGCGCCGCTCGGCCGCAACCCGCGCCAGCGCAAGGAGATGGCGGTGGTCGAGACCGGCCGCCACGCGGTGACCCATTACCGCGTCGAAGCGCTTTTCCGCGCGCGCGGCAGCATCGCGCCGCTGGCGGGCAAGGTGGTCTGCACGCTGGAAACGGGGCGCACGCACCAGATCCGCGTGCACCTGGCGCATGCGAAAGCGCCGCTGATCGGCGATCCGGTCTATGGGATTTCGACCGCGACACGGCTGAACCGCCTCAAAAGCGCCGGGATTGTATTGCCGGAGGAAACATTGCATATGTTACGCGGTTTTCACCGGCAGGCGCTTCACGCGCAAAATCTGACGCTTATCCATCCGGTTTCGGGGGAGGAGATGCAGTTTTTTGCGCCGATTCCTGCGGACTTGCAGGCACTGGAAACGGGCCTCACCGGCTTGACAGAACAGGCCTGATACACTACTGCTTGGCTCAAGAAAAAAGAGTCTCCCCAGGACCTATGGACCGCCGATTTCCGGCAAGAAACCGCGAAAAAATTCGAAATCGGCCCTCTGAATCCCGGTCTGGAAACAATGGAAAGGATGAACATGGCACAACGCAAATCACTGGCGCTGCCGGCGATCCCACCGGACGGGCTGCGGCGCTATATGCAGGAGATCCAGAAATTCCCCATCCTCGACAAGGACGAGGAATACATGCTGGCGAAACGCTGGACGGAATACGCCGACTACGACGCCGCGCACAAGCTGGTGACGTCGCATCTGCGCCTCGTCGCCAAGATCGCCTCGGGCTACCGCGGCTACGGGCTGCCGATCGCCGAGCTGATCGCCGAGGGCAATATCGGCCTGATGCAGGCCGTGAAGAAATTCGAGCCGGATCGCGGCTTCCGCCTGTCGACCTACGCGATGTGGTGGATCAGGGCCTCGATCCAGGAATTCGTGCTGCGCTCGTGGTCGCTGGTGAAAATGGGCACCAGCGCGGCGCAGAAGCGCCTGTTCTTCAACCTCAAGAAAATGAAGAAGCGCCTGAAGCGCATCGACGACGGCGCAGTGCTGACGCCGGACGAAATTGCGACCATCGCCAAAGAGCTCAACGTGCACGAGCAGGACGTGGTCGACATGGACAGCCGCATGTCGGCCTCCGACCAGCGGCTCGACGCGCCGATCACCCGCGACGGCGACTCCGGCCAGTGGATGGACCTGCTCGCCGACACCGCCGACTCGCAGGAGACCACGCTCGGCGAGGCGCAGGAATACCGCGCCAAGAAAACGCTGATGGACCGCGCCATCGCCTCGCTCAACGAGCGCGAGCGCGACATCATCGTCAACCGCCGCCTCTCGGAAGAGCAGGTGACGCTCGAGGAGCTGGCGCAGCGCTACGACATCTCCCGCGAGCGCGTCCGCCAGATCGAGGCCCGCGCGCTGGAAAAAATGACGCACTACGTCATGGACGCGGCGAACAAGGCATTGCCGGCGCCGGTGGCGGCGTAGCGCTTACGCGCGGCGCGCCGTCACGCTCATTCCCGGCTTGAAGCTGAAGCGGAAACGTATGTCGCAGAACCCGTGGCGAGCGAGCAGGCGGTGCATGCCGTCGCGCGTGAAGTAGACAATGTGCTCCGGCGGATTCACCGCACGCCAGCTGGTGAAGTCGCTCGACAGCGAGAAGTGCCCGCTGTCCGGCGTCGTCAGGTAGAGAATGCCGCCCGGCGCCAGGACTTCCGCCAACGCGGCAGTGAACTTGTTGGGATCGGGAACATGCTCGATGACCTCGCTGGTATAAACGATATCCGCTTTCGCCCCGGAGGCAGCATATTGCTCGACGGACACGGCGGCGAATGTTCCTTTGTCGCCGAATCGAGCCTTGCAGATTTCGATGGCCGCCGCATCGATATCGATGCCGTGTGCTTTCAGTCCGAGCTCCGCTGCGGCGACTACGGCGAAGCCGCAATTGCAGCCGACATCGAGGAATGTACGGCCCGGCGTCATTTTCAGTAGTCGCCGGATGCGCTTCTTGCTGCGGCGTATTTTCTTTCCGGCCTTCGCCATGTAACCCGGCGTGCCGACATAGGAGGCATAGAATGCGTCGAGTTGCGCCGGCGTAGGAAAAGGGTCCACCGTAACGGTGCCACATCTGTCACAGCGCCATAGCGTGTATTCTTTCTTGATGCCGATAGGCGCGCCCGATTTGCCGAGACATGCCCGGCAATGAAAATCCGACAAAGCTCCCTCTCCCCACGGCAGAGCCGTGCCAAAATGGTGGCAGGGGAGTTGAAGAAACCTACATAACAAGGTTTGCCGTAATCTTTAGCCGTGAGGCCTGGACATCCATTACAGCCTCCCCAGCCAAGGCTAGGGAGTGCAGATAACGGCTGCACAACGCCGGTTATGTAAGAGGCCTTCACACCCCAGAACGCGAGGCCGCGTTCCGGTTCCACGCTTAGCCAAAGACAGGGGAATACTCAACAGGCAAATGATCTGCGGGCGAATGCGGCTTCGATCGCCCCGGCGGTGACGGAAGGCTTCAGGTGCACGTGGTCGATATGCACGCCGTCCTTCGCCCAGCCGTCGTGATCCACAGTGCCGGCATAAAGGTCGATGAAGCCCAGTTGCTGCTGCGCCGCTTCGCGCGCCAGCGCGGCGTTGAAATCGCGGATCATGCCGGTGAACGATCCCGCTTCGCCGGGCGGCAGGTCGCGCCCGACGGCGCGGTTGGGCGCGGGCACGCCGGCGATGCATGCCGGGGCCTGCCGGTGCAGCTGGGCGCGCTTCACGAACTGCACGTATTTCGTGCCGAGCTCGTCGACCGCTTCGGCGATTACGTAGTCGGGGCGGCTGCGGTGCTGCGCCATGATGCCGCCCGTGGCGCGGCAGTCCAGCTCGCCGAAGCCGACGATGAGCGGCTCGTCCTTCGGCAGGCGGCGGATCGTCTCCTGCAGCGCGTATTGCCAGGCGTTCGGTTTTTCCAGCGTGAAGAAATAGGCCATCGCGCCCATCAGCAAATGCGGCACGCAGCGCCCGGGGCGCAAGGACATATGGGCCGGCGTCAGGCAGTGGCTTTCGCCGATCACGTGCAGGCGCGGCGCGTTCTCCCCGGCGCGGTAACGCTCGGGATGCGCCGTGCGAACCGCCAGCAGGGCGTGCAGGAACTCCACATAGAGGAGCATGAACGGGAGGTCGCCCGGCTGCCGGCCTTCGGCGGCGGATGCTGCCGTGCGCACCGAAAGCGCGGCCTCGACGAATGCCGCGCAGGCGGTCGCGTCGTCGATGAGGAAGGAGGCGATGGCGCAGGCCGAGGCGTAATGCAGCCGCGCCCCGTCGCCCGGCGTGTCGCGCTCCAGCAGCGGGGGCGATCGACTCCAGCACGGGCTGCGGCATGTCGTTGCGCAGGGCGAGGACGAGCAGGTTGGCGCCCATCGCGTAAAAATCCGGCTGACCAGCGAGCAGCTCGGCGAACCTGCCGATGGCCGGCGGGACGTTGCGGCCGTCGTTGCTGTAGAGCAGCGCCATCGCCAGCTGCTCGGTGATGCGCAGGTCCTGCGGCGCAAGGGCGCGCGCTTCGTTCAATCGCGCGATGGCCTGCGGCCAGCGCTTCAGCTGCCGCTCGGCGAGCGCCAGCTGCAACAGGACGCCCACATGCCCGGGCTCCGCCCTGTGCAGCCGCTGCAGCAGCCGGCGCGCTTCCTCCGCCTGCCCGCGGCGCAGCAGGTCCGCGGCGGCGGCGAGCGGGTCGTTCGTCATGGGTCGCGCTTCTTCCGGATGCATGTTCCCCTTGAGGTTTATTCCAACCGAAAGTCCCCGCAAGCCCGGAGTGCGCGCCGGGATAGCGCATGGAAAGGCCCGTTTCGGGTGCATGCCATGCGTCCGGCACATAGGTAAGCGTCTCTATTTCATGGAATTGTCATACGATCGTTCCCTTTTTAGGAGCACACTGGGGCAATCTTGGAACATGGGGGATGAATGCAGGACCGCTACGCCAACCGGGACTTCGACGAGCCTGAGGAACAGGATTCCCCGGCCCGCCAGGGCCTGATCCAAAAGGACAGGGAATCGATGGAATTCGGTTTTTGCCGGATCGACCAGCCGAAGCTCCTTCACGACCTGTTCAAGAACGAGTCGCGCGCCGTGGATAAAGATACCGTCGCCTGGCCGACCCTGATGCGCCGCCTGGCGCACTGCATCACCCTGCTGGAGCCCGATGGAGCTCCGCGCCTGCTGCAAAATCCCGACGGCACCTCCCGCGGGCTCGGGCCGGAAGATTCGCTGAAAGGTTTCGTCGAGCATATCGCGCTTGCCCGCAGCTACGATGAGAAAACGCGCGCGCTGCTCGCGGAACAATGTACCGACCTCGGTAACGTCTCGCACAGCAATGACGTGCCGCCGAAAGGCTTCGCCAAAGACATCGTCGCCACGCTGGGGCTCGGCGAGCATTCGATGCTGGCCAACCAGCTGCTCGAATCGGAGGATGCCGCCTATCGAAGAAAGGCGCGGTTGGAAGGGACCGGCGGACGCGACGAGGACGAGGAGCCGGAGGATCTTTTGCAAGGCGACACGCAGCGCCTTGGGCGGATCGGCGGAGACGAGACGAGGGATGCCCGCTTCGCCTTGACCCAGGAGGCGCGGCGCCAGGCGCCGCCGCCCGACCCAAGGAAACCCGACCTGGTGGCGACGGTAAGAGGAGTCGATGCGAACCCTTACGCTGCGATCCTTAAGCTTGCGGACCGGACGCGCGCCCGTGTCCTCCCCGATTACCGGAGAAAGTTCACCGATCCCGACGCGGCTTCCCCATCTCCCGAAGGCGGCTGCGAACGTTAGGGGATGATTCTTCCCATGCCTGCTTTCATTGCATGGGCACGAAATTTTTTTAGGGACGACGATGGATCAGGGATCGCCCAGCAGCGCAGAGAACGCACCGGAAGCCGTGCTTGCGGACGGCTCGCCGTCGGCGGAGACGGCCGGTGAAGAGCCCGATTACCTCGACCTGCCTTTCTGCCGCTTCAAGCCGCAATTGCACCGGTGGCTGGGCCATGCGGAGCTCGTCCCCTGGCCGGCGCTGATGCGGATGATGGCCAACACCATGCGCCTGAGGAACGAGGACGGCACCTCGCGGCCGTGCCCGCCGGGGGGAACGGTTGCGCACGTTGTTCGATGCCGCCGCCAGGCATGAATGGGGCGAAGCGACCTTATCGGCGCTGCACGCGCAATGCGAGCGGCTGCACGACGTCAGGCTCCACAAGAAGGACGTGCCGCCGCCGGGCTTCGTCGCCGACCTCATCGACACGCTCGGCCTGCCTGCCGGATCGCTCCTGGCGCAGCGGCTCCACGCCGCCGAAGGGCTCGCCGCGCAGCAACAGCCCGAGGCGATGAGCCCGAGGCTGAGCGGCACCGTCAATCACGGGCAGGTCCGCGAGGCCTGCCGGCAATTCCCGATCCTTCGGGACGGCCATATCGGCCCGGACGGCAATCGGTTCGAGAACATCGCCAGGGCGGCGAACGAGACCCGGCAGAAAGGCCGTGCGTTCTAGTCAGGCCGCCTGCGCGGCGGCCAGCGCTTCCTCGCGGTTGGCGATGGCGCGGTCGATGCGGGCGATGACGGCGCCGATCCAGTCCCAGCCTTCCGACGCGGCGGCCATGGCGCGCAGCATCAAATGATTGAGCGGCGCGTTGAGCAGCGCGCGGTAGCCGCTGGCGTAAGTAGCGCTCGCGCGCTCGATGTCGCGCAGCGCCGGCTCGGCGCGCGCCCAGTCGCCCTCAAAGCGGCTCATCAGCATCTCGGCCTCGCAGCGCAGGAGGGCGGCGAGGTCGCCCTTCGCGTAGGCGTCGTTGAGGAGCTGCATCGTCGCCGCGTCGCCGGCGCCATCGACGACCATCGCGCGGTCGGGGTGGATGTCGAGCGCCAGCTGGCGGTAGCGCGCCTTGAGCTCGTCGAGCCGTGCCTGTTTGTGCTCGCACTGGGCGAGCGCCAGCGGCAGCGGCGCGATCTCCTCAGCGGCGGCGTGGGTCGCTTCCAGCGCGGCGAGCGCTTCCGCCCACGGGCCGACGGCGGCGTAATATTCCTCGGCGAAGGTGGCGAGCTGCGTCTCCAGCTGGAGCATGCGGCGCGCTTCCCATTCCAGCGCGGCGATCGCCTTGCCGACGCGGGCGCGCCAGTAGACGTCCATCTGGCGGCGGGCATGCTCGGGAATGGCCTTCAGGAAATACGCGCTTCCCGCTTGTTGCTGCAACACCCTGGATACCCCATAAATAGAATTTATGGGTCCTTTACATACTATATGTAGTGGAAGCAGCGCAAGCGAAAGCATGGCCGGCCTGCAAAAACCGCGCGTTATTTTTTGAGGACGCGGCTTTCCGGGAAGATGATGCGCACCGTGGTGCCTTCGCCGACGGTGCTGTTGAGCTGCAGCTTGCCGCCGTGCAGCTCGGCGAACATCTTGCACAGCGGCAGGCCGAGGCCGGTGCCTTCGTGGCTCTGGCTGCGATGCACCTGCCCGAACACGGCGAGCGCGGTCGGGATGTCCTCTTCGGCGATGCCGATGCCGGTGTCGGCGACGGTCAGGTGCATCTGGCCGTGATGGTCGGTGCGGGCGCCGACGGTGATCGTGCCGCCCGCCGGGGTGAACTTGATCGCGTTGCTTAAAAGGTTGAGCAGGATCTGGCGGATCTTGCGCTTGTCGCCCATCAGGGTGGGCAGCGCCTCGCCCGCTTCGGTGACCAGCAGGATATGCTTGGTCTTCGCCCGCTCGCCGACGATGCGCGTGCATTCCTCGATGGTGCGTTTCATGTCGATCTCTTCCTCGTGCAGCTCGAGCTTGCCGGCTTCGCCCTTGCTGAATTCGAGGATGTCGGAGATGAGCTGCAGCAGGTGCGTGCCGCAGAGGTTGATGTCCTGCACGCGCTCGCGCTGCTTCTCGTTGAGCGTGCCGAAATAGCCGGCGCCGAGCATCTCCGAGAAGCCGATGACGGCGTTGAGCGGCGTGCGCAATTCGTGCGACATGTTGGCGAGGAATTCCGATTTCGCCTGCGACGCCAGGATAGCGGATGCTTCCGATTCTTCGACGCGGATGATCTGTTTCGCCATGGTCAGCGCGAAGAAGCTTAAGACCGAGCCGAAGATGGTGAAGATGGCGAGGAAGGAGATGTCCTTGAGCCGCGCCGAGCGCCAGCTCGCAAGGAAATCGTCCTCGTCGATGACGATGGCGGTGATGATCGGCAGGTTCTTGAGCTGGATGTAGGAATAAATTTTAATGGTGTTGTTGAAGGTCTGCGTGCCGGTGATGACCTCGTGCGTGCCGCCATGCAGGCTCGCATGGTCGCCGATGAAATCGAGGATGACGTCGTGGTCGGTCGAGTCGGTCGGGCCGCTATAGAGCACCGAGCCGGAATCGAGCATCAGCGCCATGAAGCGGTTGGTCCCGGCATCGACCGAGGCGAAGAAGTCGCTGAAGAATTTCGGGTCGAGCGCGGCGATGATGACGCCGCCGAAGGAGCCGTCGAGCTTGTTGAGGCGCCGGCTCATCACGATCACCTGCGGGTGGGTCGCGTTGCGCGTGCGCTGCTGGCCGATGTAATAATTGCGGTCGCCCTCGTCGCGCAGCGACTTGAAGGCGGGGTCCTCTTTCAGGTTGTCGGCGTAATTGTACCACTGGTCGTAGCCCGGCTTGTTGGCGGCGACCTCGATCACGCCCTTGTCGTCGACCAGCATCAGCGCGGCGATCTGCGGCGTGTCCTCCACCCACATGCGGAAGTTGTTCTCGATGTCGTGCGGCAGGTTGCCGCCGAAGAGCATGTTGAAATACTGGCGCTCGACCGCGCGGCGCAGCGTCAGGTCGACGGCGAGGAAGGTGAGCTCCACCTGGTCGGAGAGGATCTTGGTCAGGCGCGAGGCGTTGGCCTTGCCCTCGCTGACGGCATGCTCGTAGGCCTTCGATGCCTGGTAGGCGACGAAGACGCAGAACAGCAGCATGATCAGCGCCGAGAAGGCGATCAGCGTCTTCGCCTTGGGCGAACGCAAACGCGGCACGCGCGTGATCGGCGTGAGCTGCGTAGCGGGTTCGTCTGTGCGTTGCGTCGTCATGGTCTTCTTTTATAATGTCCCGCCATTTTGGGGACGGGATGTTAAAGAAGCACTAACAAACCCTTAGGAAGCAGTTAGTTTTTGGGTTTTTCGCGGTTTACCCGTTTAAAAAAATTCTGCCTTCCTTTCATAAAAACTTAACAACATCTCATTAAGATCGATAAAGATTTTGCAGGAGTTAGCTATGACAGAACTGTTTGTTGACGAGGATACACGTCAGAAAGCTCAAGCCGTTGTTAAAGCTTTTGCAGATGATAAAACGCACGCAGGGCCTCGGCACCTGATCGCACGTGACGCTGACCGATATTACCTTGGATTGCGCGATGCTCTTGAGAAGCTGAAAGGCACTGTTCTCGAAAAGAATTCTGCTATTGGAGAGAATCCTGAGCTCGTCAGGATTTCGCCAACTGGCACTAGTTTCGGAAAGTCGGCCTTCTGGTCGCTTTTACAGCCTCTTGTTGATGAAGAAGCCAGCAAGCTTGAATTGCCGAACTTTTCTTTGGGCCAATCCCTAGCAGAAGATGCTCTCAAAACGCGATACCCAGAACTCGGTATCGGTGCCGAACGGAAATGAAGAGACCGTCTACAAGATGACGGTCAACTTACCTAAAACCCTCGCCCGCCCTGCGGGAGAGGGATGCGCAGTCTTAACGAGCCGGAGGCGAGTTTAGACGAAGCTGGGTGAGGGTGCGGAGGCGCACGGAGTGCGGCGACCTCGCGGAGCGATTCTTTGCGGCCTCGCCAGTTCATGCCTCGCCTTCCGCTCGGGTTCCCCTCACCCTAACCCTCTCCCGTAAACGGGAGAGGGGATATGTAAGCTGTCGCTCTGTGCGGTTGCTTCTCGCGCGCCGGGCCGATAAATAAGTAAAATGGTCACGCGCGTCCATACGGTGGCATTCCAGGGCATCGAGACCCTGCCGGTCGAGGTGCAGGTGCATCTCGGCAACGGGCTTCCCGCCTTCACCATCGTCGGGCTGCCGGACAACGCGGTGCGCGAATCGCGCGAGCGGGTGCGCGCGGCGCTCGCCTCGATGGGCATTTCGCTGCCGGCGAAAAAGATACTGGTGAATCTCGCGCCCGCCGACGTGCAGAAGGAAGGCTCGCATTTCGACGTGCCGATCGCGCTCGCGCTGCTGGTCGCACTCGGTTTCCTTCCGGGCGACAGCATCGAGCAATTCATCGCGCTCGGCGAGGTCGCGCTCGACGGCAAGCTGCAACCGGTCGCCGGCGTGCTGCCGGCGGCGCTCGCCGCTTCCGGCCAGGGCAAGGGCCTGATCTGCCCGGCCGGGAACGGCAGCGAGGCCGCTTTCGCCGGCGAGATCGATATCCTCGCGGCGGGTTCGCTGCTGGCGCTGGTCAACCACGTCAAGGGCCAGCAGGTGCTCGGCGCGCCGCAGGCCGTCGCCTATGCCGACACGTTCCGCGGGCCCGATCTTGCCGAAGTGCGCGGCCAGTCCGTCGCCAAGCGCGCGCTGGAAATTGCGGCGGCGGGCGGGCACAACCTCCTGCTGGTCGGCCCGCCGGGCTCGGGCAAGTCGATGCTGGCGGCGGCGCTGCCCGGCATCCTGCCGCCGATGAGCGCCGAGGAAATTTTAGAGACGAACCTCATCGCCTCCGTCGCCGGCAAGCTGGTGAAGGGCAATTTCTCCGGCGCGCGGCCCTACCGCGACCCGCACCATTCGAGCTCGACGCCATCGATGGTCGGCGGCGGAAGGCGCGCCGTGCCGGGCGAAATTTCCCTTTCGCATAACGGCGTGCTGTTCCTCGACGAGCTGCCGGAATACCCGCGCGCCGTGCTCGAATCGCTGCGCCAGCCGCTGGAGACCGGGCAGGTCTCCGTCGCCCGCGTCGAGGCGCACGTGACCTACCCGGCGCGCTTCCAGCTCGTCGCGGCGATGAACCCGTGCCGCTGCGGCTACCTGGGCGACGTTGCGCGCGCCTGCGGCAAGGCGCCGCGCTGCGCCTCGGAATACCAGTCGAAGATCTCCGGCCCGCTGCTCGACCGCATCGACCTGCATGTCGAGGTCCCGGCGGTCGAGACGCTGTCGATGCTGGCGCCCGCCGGCGGCGAGCGCAGCGCCGCCGTCGCCGCACGCGTCGCCCGTGCGCGCGATCGCCAGCGCTCGCGCTTCGCCGGCATGAACATCCGCGCCCGCACCAATGCCGAGGTCGGCGGCGATGCGCTGACCGCGCTGGTGAAGCTGCCGCCCGACGGCCGCACGCTGCTCGAGGACGCGACCGGCCGCCTCGGCCTCTCGATGCGCGGCCTCACCCGCGTGCTGCGCGTCGCCCGCACCATCGCCGACCTCGAAGGCGCCGAAGATGTCTCGCGCACCCACCTCGCCGAAGCGCTCTCGTATAGAGAATCGCCGCAAGGCAAATGGTTGAGCGCGGCGTAACACGATTTTTTCGCATCGCGACAAAACATACCGCACCTGCGAGACGCGCATGACGGTTTCGCTGGAAGGGAGTCGGTTTTTATGGTATAAGACAAAAAAAATATGAGCATCGGCGCTATGACCAAGAGTCCCACCGTCACTTTCCGTCCTGCTACGCCGCGCGATGCCGACACGCTCGCGGCGCTCGCCCGCGAGACCTTCACCGACACGTTCGGCCATCTCTACAGCGAAGGCGATCTGAGCGCGCACCTCGCCGAAAAATGCTCGCCGCAATTCTTCCGCGACGCGCTCGACGCCGGCGACGACATCACGCTGGTCGAGGACGGCGGACAGCCGGTCGGCTACTCCAAGGTCGGCGGGCTGGGGCTGCCGGTCGCCTACCCGATCGAGAACGCGCAGGAGATCCACCGCATCTACGTGCGCCGCTCGCATCACCACCAGGGGCTCGGCCAGCAGCTGCTCGACCGCGCCTTCGCCAGCGAACGCCTCAAGCGGGCCTCGGTCGTCTATCTCGGCGTCTGGGAGGAGAACGACCGCGCCAAGCAGTTCTACTACCGCAACGGCTTCATGCCCGTGGGTCGCTACCTCTACCCCGTCGGCCAGCAGCTCGACCGCGAGCTGATCCTCGCGCAACTGATGCCGGCGCACGAAGTGTGCGCCGCTTAAAGTAGGCGCTACGCGCCGGGGGGCGTCCCGTCCCCGCTCCGCTCCCCCTCGTTCGCTTCGCTCCGGCTCGCCTATTCGGCTACGCACGGATGAACTGGAACTCAGGGGCGTGCACGGCCGCACGCGCCTCTGCGCTTCCGCACTGCCTGCGTAGGCCGAAGGCCGAGCCCGTAGCCGACCGGAGGGTCGGCGAAGGAGGGGGAGCGGAGCGGGGGCGAGCGCGCGTCCAGCGCGCTTCGTATCGCCCCCCCGTGCGCCGTAGGCGCACCACTTAAATACTATAACTATCGCCGTATTCTTCGCGCGGCGAGGCTAAGCTCGCCAACTCCGCGACCAGCCCGAAGGCGCCGAAGCATTTGCCGCTGGTGAGGACGCAGCTTCCGTTCGCCTCGCCCTCGTCGCACATACCGGCGAAGCGCATGCCGGGAGCGTTGAGGTTGTTGGTGGTGTCGCGCTCGGCGTTGACGCGGTAAGCGCCGCCGACGGCGTGGGCGTCGATGAGGTAGAGCATCGGCTCGGCGGGCGCGCCGTCGACGGTGTCGATGGTCGGCACGCCTTCCTGGATGACGACCTCGGTCGAGTGCACGCCTTCCTTGATCGTGTCCATTTTATTGCGCAGCTTCTTGTTGATCTCGAGCAGCTCCTCGCCCGAGCGCACGGTCATGATGCCCATGCCGTAGGTGCCCGAATCGGCCTTGACGTAGACATACGGCTCGGCGGCGATGCCGTAGCGCGTGTAGTGCGCGCGCACGCGGTGCAGCACTTTCTCGACGCCGACCGCGATGCATTCCATGCCCTGCTTCTCGGCGAAATCGACGCGGCCGCATTTGTGCGACTCGGTGGTGAGCAGCCACGGGTCGATGCCGAACGTGTCGGCGAAATCGCGGCTCAACCGGTCGTAGGCGTCGAAATGGATGGACTTGCGGCGGCGGTGCCAGCCGAGGCTCGGCCGCGGTACGATCGGCTGGCTGACGCCGCGCAGCACTTCCGGCAGCCCGGCGGTCAGGTCGTTGTTGAGGATGATGATGTGCGGGCAGAACCCGTCCTCGGTGGCAAGCAGGCTGCCCTTGCGCGTGAGCGGCAGTTCTTCGAGCGTGCCGCCGGTGGTGTTCTCGACGACGAGCGGCTGGCCGGGCGTTGCCGCAAGGCTGCCGACGCGCACCTCGCAGCCGGCGTCGCGCAGCACGCCGCAGAGCGCTTCGAGATTGTCGATGTAGTATTTGTTGCGCGTGTGGTTCTCAGGCACGATGAGCACGCGGCCGATCTTCTGCGGATAGCGGGCGAAACGGGCGCGCACGCGCTCGGAAGCGCGGCGGCGCGCGCCGGCGGAGAGGTTGTTGAAGCCGGCGGGAAATAAATTCGTATCGACCGGGGCGAGCTTGAAGCCGGCATGGCGCAAATCGACCGAGGAATAGAACGGCGCGCCGGATTCCATGCGCCGCGCGTCGAGCCAGGATTCGATCTCCTCGCCGCGCGCAAGCAGGAGATCGGTGAGCAGCGTCTGCACGTCCTGCGAGGCGGTCACTTCGGCGGTGGCGGCGGTCATCTAGGTCTCCTCGAAGCGCGGGCGTTGGTCCCAGTCGCCCCAGGCGGAGGCGGTGAGCGCCGTCAAGGTAATCGCTGCCGTGTCCGCGCGCAAGATGCGCGGGCCGAGCCCGACGCCATGGGCCCCATGCACCCGGCGCAGAAGCGCGAACTCCTCCGGCGCGAAGCCGCCCTCCGGGCCGGCGAGGACGGCCCATTTCCAACCGTCATTGCGAGGAGCATCGCGACGAAGCAATCCAGTCGGTGCAACCGGCAAGGACTGGATTGCCGCGTCGGCTCCGCCTCCTCGCAATGACGGAAGGAGGGAGGAAAGTGGAGCGCTTTCCCCCGACTCGTCGCCATAGATGAGCGGGCGATCCGTTGGCCAGTCGGCGAGGAGGTTGGGGAGTTTGAGCGGCTCGCGGATCTCGGGCCAGTCGGTGCGTTCGGATTGCTCGGCGGCTTCGCGGGCGATGGCGGAAAGCCGCTCGACATTCACTTTGTCGACGATGGTCCGCCGCGTGAGTACCGGCTGCAGCACGGAGGCGCCGAGCTCGGTCGCTTTCTCGACGATGGTCTCCAGCCGGCCGCCCTTGATCGGGGCGAAACAGACCCAGAGGTCGAGCGCGGCGCGCGGCACGCGCAGGCACTCGCCGACGACAAGCGTGACGGATTTTTTGTCCTGCGCTTCCAGCGTCGCCGGGAACTCGCCGTCGCGGCCGTTGAACAGGGCGACGGCATCGCCCGTTCTCAGCCGCAGCACGTGCGTGAGGTAATGCGCCTGCGGCCCGCCGAGCGTCAGGCGACTGTCTTTTTTCAGTGACGCTTCGCAGGCAATGCGCTGTCGCGGCCGGGGTTTCATCGCGAAAGTTTTATCGCCCGGGCGCGCCGCGTGCTAGTCAAAACCATGGCCGAGGCCGCGCTTTCCGATTACCTCGCGCTGATGCGGCTTAACAAGCCCATCGGCATCTGGCTGGTATTCTTCCCCGCCGCCTGGGGGGTGTTGCTGTCGCCAGCGCCGCTGCAGCCGGCGCTGCTGCTTGCCATGCTGGTGGGCGCGGCGCTCGCGCGCAGCGCCGGCTGCATCTTGAACGACCTCGCCGACCGGAGGCTCGACGCCACCGTCGAGCGCACGAAGGATCGCCCGCTGGCCTCCGGGAAAATTCCCGTGGCGCAGGCGTGGGTGTTGCTCGTCGTGCTGGGCGCTTTCGCGCTGGCGCTGGCGGCGTCGCTGCCGCGCGGCGTGCTGGCGGTCGCGATCGTCGCCGTGCCGCTGATCGCCGCCTATCCGTGGATGAAGCGCGTCACCTTCTGGCCGCAGCTTTTCCTCGGGCTGGTGTTCAACCTCGGCGCGCCGATGGGCTGGCTGGCGACCGGGGCGCCGCCCGCGCTGCCGCTGGTGCTGCTCTACCTCGCCTGCATCGCCTGGACGCTGGCCTACGACACGCTCTACGCGCTGCAGGATTTGGAGGGCGACCGCCGGGCCGGCGTGAAATCGACCGCGCTGCTGCTGGGCGGCAGGGTGGAGAATTTCGTCACATTGAGCTTCATCGCCATGCAGTTGCTGCTGATCGGAGCCGGGATCACGGCCCACCGGGGGGCGTTCTTCCTGCTGGGGCTCGTCGCCGTCGCGCTGCATATGCGCTGGCAGATCGTGCGCCTGCGCCGGGAGGGCAATGCGGCGGGCGGCCGGCTTTTCCTCGGCAACCAGTGGCTCGGGCTCGGGCTGACGCTCGCCCTCCTGCTCGACAGGTGCGTGCATTGAGCTTGCCCCTGCCCGACCCCCTGTGGCATGAATAGCCTATGTTCGGCCGGCATGCATCGCAGGCGGGCGCTTCGGGGCTGGGGCTCTGCGGCTACCCGCACTATTTCATCGAGGCGCTTTTCCGCCTCGACGAGGAGGCGCGGCAGAAGAAGCAGCCGGCCTCCTTCGTCCTGCTGTCGATCGACAACCTGGCGATGATCATGTCCGGCTACTCGATGTCGGTGGCCGAGGCGGTGATGGTCGAGATCGCCGACACGGTGCGCGCCGCCGCGCCCGACGCGCCGGTGCTGCGCGTGCAGCGCGACCAGTTCGGCGTCCTGTTCGTCGGCATGCACGAGGCCGACCTCGTGCGCTGGTGCAGCGAGATCGAGGACGCCATCCGCGCCTACAGCTACAGCTCGCGCTACGGCGAGCTGCACTGCCTGTCGTCGACCGCGTGGCAGATGATGCCCGAGGGCGGCGACCATATCGAGGAGCTGCTGGGCCGCGCCATCGTCAAGCTCACCGAGGGCACCGACAACGCGCCCTCGGGCGACATCTCGGGCGCCGAGCGGCGCGAGGAGATGGGCATCGCCAATTACCTCGGCCAGGCGGTGAAGGAGAACCGCATCCGCCTCGCCTTCCAGCCGATCATCGAGGCCGCGACCGGCAAGATCGCGCATTACGAGGCGCTGCTGCGGCTGTTCTCCGAGGACGGCAAGATCAGCTCGGCGGGCACGCTCATCCCCATCGCCGAGCGCATGGGCTTCATCCCGATGATCGACAAGCTGGTGCTTTCGCACATCATCACCGAGCTGCGCGGCGACAAGAACGTCTCGCTCGCCTGCAACGTCTCCAACCTGACGACGCAGGACGCCTCGTGGATGACGCTTCTGAAGCAGGCGACCGACGAAACGCCCGACATCGCGCCGCGCCTGATCATCGAGATCACCGAGACGGCGATGACGCACGACCTCAAGCACATGGCGTATTTCTGCGCCGAGGTGCAGGCGCAGGGCTGCCTGATCGCGCTCGACGATTTCGGCTCGGGCTACACCAGCTTCCGCCAGCTCAAGGCGCTCTCGGTCGATTACGTCAAGATCGACGGTGCCTTCATCAAGGATCTGACCGACAACACCGACTCGCGCTTCTTCGTCAAGACGCTGCTCGATTTCACCCGGGGCTTCGGCCTGAAATCGGTCGCCGAATGCGTCGAGAACGGCGAGATCGCCAAGATGCTGATGGAGCTCGGCGTCGATTACCTGCAGGGCTACTATTTCGGCAAGCCGATGAATTACCGCAAGTGGCTCAACGAAGGCGAATACGCCTCGCAGTAAAATCTTCGATTTTACTGCGCCGGCCTTGTATGCGCGCTGGGCGGGCATTGGTTTTTAGTCAGGGGAAGTTGGATTTTCCGCACTGCCTGCGTAGCGCGTCAGCGCGAGCCCGCAGCGCACCGCAGGTGCGCGTAGGAGGGGGAGCGGTAGCGGGGGGCGAGTGAGCGAAGCGAACTTATATTCGCCCCCACGCGCCGACAGGCGCAAATCAAAAACCCATGGCAAAGGATGCGCGCCTTTGGCGCGCCACTTAAATCTTCATGGGCATGATGATGAGGTTCTGGCCGCGGCTGTGCAGCTTGCGCTGCAGCAGGTACGCCATCTGGTTGTGCAGGAACTGGTGCAGGATGTTCTCGTTCTCGAAGATGAGCTTGGTCGAGAAGAATACCGAGCGCGGGAAATCGGCCGAGATGCGCTCGGTCAGGCGGGTGACGGTCTCGATCACGTCGGTGCCGTAATCGTGGTAGTAGGTCGCCGGCAGGCCGCGCGCGGTACAGAAATCGACGTAGCGCTTCAGCATCTGCTTGGTGTCGCGGCGCAGCTCGTGCCAGCGCGTCTCGTTGGAGAATTCCTCGGTGTCGATCTCGCCGACCGAGGCGAAGACGAAATTGCGGAACACGCCCGGGAACAGCCGCTGCACCCAGAGGAACGTGTGCGTCCCCGAGGCGGCGGATTCGCCCACTAAGAACACCGCCGTGGGCTCGCGCGGGTCCATGCGCGGCTTCTCGGCGGGGATCTTCGGCGAGCCAGCGAACATCGCAGCGCCCAGTTCCTCCTCGATCTCGCCCAGGCGCTTGCGCACGCGCTCGTAATGGCGGCGGATGGCGAGGCCGAGCATAATGACGAGGCCGGTCAGCAGCACCGTCTTCCAGGCGCCGGCGGTGAATTTCTCGGTCAGGGTGATGATGAGGATCGAGCCGCAGACCACCGTCGCCAGCGCGGCGATCGCCATTTGCGGCAGCGCGAATTTCTCCCGCCGGTTGCGCCAGCGGTAGCGCGTGATGCCGGCGAGCGAGAAGGTGAAGGTGAGGAACACGTTGATCGAGTAGAGCACCACCAGCGCGTCCACCCGCCCCTTGGTGGTGAACAGGCCGAGGATGGCCATGAGGCTCATCAGGATGACGCCGTTCTTGCTGACCAGGCGGCTCGACAGCGCCGAGAACATGTGCGGCATCCAGCGATCGACCGCCATC
This sequence comes from Alphaproteobacteria bacterium, assembly GCA_037200745.1. GTDB lineage: Bacteria > Pseudomonadota > Alphaproteobacteria > Rickettsiales > UBA3002 > QFOX01. The sequence goes on along the minus strand of JBBCHK010000015.1, from coordinate 71,669 downwards.
GCGGCGAGCACGCTCGGGCCGGCGATGAAGCCGGTGTTGGAGGCGACGAGCAGGATGCCGGCGGCGAAGATCAGCGACATGCCGACGAAGAGGTTCGAGATCGGGTAGGTGCCGATCTGCCAGGTGGCGGTGACGAGCTTGAAGGCGGTGGCGTTGAGCGTCTCGCCGTCGACCGGGTGGACGTCCCACAGCAGGTACATGAGGATGATGCCCGCCGCCATCAGCGCCAGCGAGAAGGCGATCGCCCAGGTCGTCGCCTTGCCGGTCTTCACGCGCGGCGCGGCGAGCGTGCCCACCGCGTTGCTCACCGCTTCGAGCCCGGTATAGGTCCCGCCGCCGAGGGAGAAGGCCTTGAAGGTCAGCGCCAGCACGGCGATCCAGCCGACGTCGGAGGCCAGCTGGTGCGTGTCGGCGAAGGCCTGGGGCATGATGTCGCCGAGGCCCCGCGCGTGGCCCAGGATGGCGTAGCCGATGATCGCCGTGTGGGTGAGGATGAAGCCGAGGAACACCGGCATCAGGATGCGGATCGACTCCTTGATGCCGCGCAAATTGAGGTAGCCCAGCAGGATGACGGTGAGGATCTCGAGCGGCAGCTTCCAGTGCTGGTACTCGATCGGCAGCATGGAGAACAGCGCATCGATGCCGCTCGCCACCGAGATGGCGATCGTCAGCACGTAATCGATCAGCAGCGCCGAGCCGGCGACGAGCCCCGCCTTCGGCGCCAGCAGCGTCGTCGCCACGCGGTAGCCGCCGCCGCCGTTGGGGAACAGCTCGATCACCTGCGTGTAGACGGCGGCGATCAGCAGCACCGTGAAAGCGGTGGCGAGCGCGATATAGATGGCGAGGTGCGTGTGCCCGCCGAGCGCAAGGAAGGCTTCCGCCGGGCCGTAATTCGCCGAGGAGATCCCGTCGGCGCCGATGCCGATCCAGGCGAAGAAGGTGATCAGCGCGAGGTGCTTGCGCGTCTCGGCGCGGAAAGGGTCGAGCGGAGCGCCGAAAACGGCGCGCTCGACCGTCGAGCGTAGGGATGAGGATTCGCGGTTCATATCAATGACCTGCGGCTGCTTAGACCCTTTGCCGCGTCGCGGCAAGGGTTTAGTGGTGCGCTGGTTCTTGGTGGTGCCTGTCGGCACGGGGGGCGAAGACGCCCCCGCTACCCGCTCTCCCTCGTTCGCTTCGCTCCGGCTCGCCTATTCGGCTACGCAAGAGTTTAGTGGCGCCTGTCGGCGCGGGGGGCGTCCCGCCCCCGCTACCGCTCCCCCTCGTTCGCTTCGCTCCGGCTCGCCTATTCGGCTACGCAAGAGTTTAGTGGCGCCTGTCGGCGCGGGGGGCGTCCCGCCCCCCGCTACCGCTCCCCCTCGCTTCGCTGCGCTCGCGGCTCGCCTATTCGGCTACGCAAGAGTTTAGTGGCGCCTGTCGGCGCGGGGGGCGTCCCGCCCCCGCTACCGCTCCCCTTCGCTTCGCTGCGCTCACGGCTCGCCTATTCGGCTACGCAAGGCAGTGCGGAGGCGTTTTGCATTTCGTGTTGTCACCCCGCACTTGTTGCGGGGTCGGCGCCTGCTACTATCCGGCCATGTCGTCCCTTCCCGCCGCCGTTCCCCTGCCTGCGCTGACGACCGGCGCGGATGGCGTGCTGCGTTCGGCGACGTTCGGCGACGTCTATGCCTCGCGCGAGGGCGGCGTCGCCGAGACGCAGCATGTCTTCCTCGCCGGGAACGACCTGCCGGCGCGCTGGGTGGAGCGCGGGCGCTTCAACATCGGCGAGCTCGGCTTCGGCACCGGCCTCAATTTCCTGACGACGTGGCGCACATTCCTCGAAAGCGCGCCGGCGGCGCATCGCCTGCACTATATTGCTTTCGAGCAGTTTCCTTTCACTCCCCAAATGCTGCGCGAGCTGTATGGCGACGACGCGCTGGCGCAGCAGCTCATCGCCCGCTACCCGCTGCGACTGCCGGGTATCCACCGCGTCGAGTTCGAGCGCGTCACGTTGACGCTCTGCTTCGGCGATGCGCGCGAGATGCTGCCGCAACTCGCCGGCGCGAATGTCGATGCATGGTATCTCGACGGCTTCGCCCCGGCGAAGAATCCCGAACTGTGGGGCGAAGCGCTTTTTCCGCGCCCTCGGCGAGGCCAGCGCAGCGGACGCAACGGCCGCGACCTACAGTGCCGCTGCGGCCGTGCGCAACGGTCTCGCCGTCGCCGGGTTCGACGCCGAGAAACGCAAAGGTTTCGGCCATAAAAAAGATATGGTGGTCGGCCGTAAGCTCAGCGGGCAACCCGGCCGGGCATCGCGAACCGGGATGACGCTCATAGTGGGCGGCGGCATCGCGGGATGCGCGGCGGCGCGGGCGCTGGCGGAGCGCGGGCATGACGTCACGTTGCTGGAGAAGCACGCCGTCGCCGCCGGCGCGTCGGGCAACGAGGCGGCGGTGCTCTATCCGCCCATCACCAAGACGTGGCTTGCGCGCACCGAATGGTATTTCACCGGGTACGGTTTCACCCTGCGCCAACTGGCGCGCTGGCGCGAGATGGGGCTCGGCTTCGCCGCCGGTTCGCCCGGCATGGTGAAGCTGCCCTCGGATGCGCAGGATGCGGCACGGCTGGCCGGCGTCAATTCGGTGCTGGGGCTCGATGCTTCCATCGCCGAATGGCTGGAGGCAGAACCCTTGTCGCAGCGCAGCGGCATGCGCGCGGGCTCCGGCGGCGTATGGTTCGCCGAAGGCACGTGGCTGTCGCCGGCGGAGCTGTGCCGGGCGCTGGTGCAGCATCCGCGCATCGCGCTGCGCGAGGGGACGGAAGCGGCATCGCTCGCGCGTCACGGCGACGGCTGGCGCGTCACCACGGCCGAAGGCGAAACATTCGATGCGGCGCAGGTGGTCCTCTGCGCGGCACAGGAGGTGAAGCGATTCCTGCCGCATCTGCAGCTCGGCATGTCGGCGGGGCAGGTGACGCGGGTGGCGGCGGACGGGGCGCCGGGGCCCATCGTCTGCCACAAGGGCTATATCGTGCCGCGCGGCGATTCCTGCCTGCTCGGCGCGACCTACGACCATGCGGATTTCTCCCGGGCGGTGACGGAGGCGAACCATGCGCGCAACCTCGACGCGGCGCGCGCGGCGCTGCCGGGCTGGCGCATCGCGGATGCCGTCACCGGCGGCCGCACTTCGCTGCGGGCGACGACGCCGGACCGCATGCCGACTATCGGCGAAATGGAGGCCGGGCTTTATGTCTCGACCGGGCACGGCTCGCGCGGGATGATCTCGGCGCCGCTGGCGGCGGAGATGATCGCTTCATGGATTTCCAGCGGTGCGCCGCCGGTGACGCAGGCGCTGGCGCATTCCGTCTCACCCCTGCGTCAGACGGCGAGCGCGACGGTGTCCGAGAATCCCTCGCGGGCGAAAATGGGGGCGTAGCGCGCGACGTCCTGCGCGCGGGTGACGTAGGCGATATTGCGCGCGGCATTCGCTTTCATTTGCGACAGCGCGTGGCGGGCGATGGCCGGCGACGAGTCGATCCAGCCGACCGGCCAGGGCGCGGCCTCGCTCAGCGCTTCGAGGATCAGCGGGTAATGGGTGCAGCCGAGGATCACCATGTCGGTGCGGCCGCGCGCGTCGCTCTGGAAGGCGGGCAGGAGCTCCTGGCGCAGCGCCCCCGGCGCGACCGTTTCGCCGAGCAGCATCGCTTCGGCGAGCGCGGCGAGGTTCGGCGCGCCGTAGCAGTCGACGGTGCAGTGCGCGGCGAACTCGGCGATGAGGCCGTTGGTGTAGTCGCTGCCCGAGGTGCCCGGGGTGGCGAGCAGGGTGAAGCGCCGCGTCTTGCTCTGCTCGGCGGCGACCTTGATCGCCGGCACCGTGCCGACGAAGCCGTAGGGCCAGCGCCCGCGCAGGTGGGCGAGGGCATGGGTGGAGAGCGTGTTGCAGGCGGCGACGACGAGGGCGGGCGCCTCCTGCGCGGTGAGCGCTTCGAGCACCGTGTCGGCGCGCTGGCGTATCCATTCGGCATCGCGGCCGCCGTAGGGGAAGCCGCCCGTATCGGCGAGGTAGGAGACGGCGATGCCCGGCCGCGCCTCCTTCAGGGCGCGCACGACCGAGAGGCCGCCAAGGCCGGAATCCATGACGATCATAGGCTTACCCGGGTCGCGTCACTGGCGCGCTTGAAAACCACCGCGATTTTCTTCATGATGCTTTCCTTAAACCATCCCGGCAAAAAAGAAAGCGCGTGGCGCAGGCATTTTCCTCTCCCTGGTTGCTGGATTCGCCGTACTGGATCGTGCTGCATTGCGCGGACCCGGCCTGCCGCGAGGCCATCGTCCCGGCGCTCAAGCGGCTGAATGTCGGCGTCGTCCACGGCGATGCCGCGCTCGCCGGCTGGCGCAGTGGGCCGGACTGGGCCGCCGAGTGGGAGAAATTCGCCGGCAGCGTGAAGAACCTCGCCGAGCTTTCGGCGCTGCGCGTCGCGGTGCTGCCGGCCGACACGCTGCCCTCGGCGCAGGAGATCCGGCTGTCGCTGCGCCCCTTCGCCGAGATCGACGCCATCGCCGCCAACCTCTGGCTGGCGGTTGCGCTCGCCGAGGACAAGCTGATCTGCTTCATGCAGCGCGTGCTCGACCGGCGCGGCAAGCTGGTCGGCTTCGAGGCCTTCGCCCGCATCGAGCAGGAGGGCGGCAAGATCGTCAGCGGCGGCGCCGTCATGCAGGCGAGCCACGCGCTGCACGTCGAATACCAGGTCGACCGCATGCTGCATCGCGAGGCGATCAAGAGCTTCGTCGAGTTCGACCTCGAAGGCTTCGTCTTCATCAATTTCCTCACCGGCTTCATCCACCGGCCGGAGGTGTATCTCGAAGGCTTAAGCCAGGCGGTCGAGGGCTCCGGGCTGCTGCCGCGCTTCGTCGCGCTCGACGTGCCGCTGCCCGACTACGCCAACAACGTCGCGAAAATAAAGACCATCGCCACTTATTGCCGCTCGCGCGGCTTCGCCATGGCGCTCGACGACGTGATGACGCCCGAGGGGCTCGGGCCCCTGCTCGCCGACATCCGCCCCGCCTTCGTCAAGCTCGACGCGCGCCTCGGCCCGCTGATGCTCGACGGCAAGCGCCAGTCGGCGGTGGTCGAGATCATCCGCCTCGCGCATGAATCGGGCGCGAGCGTGCTCGCCGAAGGCGTCGAGTCCGAAGCGCTGTACCAGCATTACCTCAACGCCGGCGTCGACATGTTCCAGGGCTATTATTTCGGCGCCCCCGAAAGATACCCGCCTTTACCTGCGCAAGCGCAGGTGAAAGGCTCTTAAGTGGTGGCTTCGCCACGGGGGGCACGTGGTGCCCCCCGCTACCGCTCCCCCTCGCTTCGCTTACGCTCGCGGCTCGCCTATTCGGCTACGCACGGATGAATTGAAACTCAGAATATCCTCTGCGCTTCCGCACTGCCTGCGTAGCGCGTCAGCGCGAGCCCGGAGGTCGGCGGAGGCCGACCGAAGGAGGGGGAGCGGTAGCGGGGGCGAGCGCGCGTCAAGCGCGCTTCCCATCGCCCCCCACGCGCGAAGCGCGTTTCATAAACAACACTTAGCTAAAATTATCTTGGTTTTTCTTGCGGTAAGGAGCAGTCTGGCGGCGATTACTGGTGCATCACCTTCCAACTTATGCTACACAGGACGCGGGATTTATGCGGGGTCGTTCCTTAATCGTGCTGGTATTGGGTGTCGTCGTCGCGCTGGGCGTGGCGATGTCGCTGCACAGCCGCATGCAGCATGCCGATACCGGCCCCGGCGCGCCCAAGGTGCTGGTCGCTTCGGGCGACATTGCGCCGGGAAGCTTCGTCCATGCGCCCGAGCAGCTCGCCTTCACCGACTGGCCGCAAAGCGACGTCGCGCCCTCGATGCTGCTCGACACCACCACCAAGCTCGCCGAGTTCGACGGGGCGGTGGCGCGCCGGGCGATCACCAAGGGCGAGCCGATCACCGAGGGCATGCTGGTCAAATCGAACGAGGGCGGCTTCATGTCGGCCGTGCTGGAGCCGGGCAAGCGCGCGGTGTCGATCGCGGTGGATTCGCAGTCGGGCAACGCGGGCTTCATCTTCCCCGGCGATCATGTCGACCTCATCCTCACCCATTCGGTCAGCCAGCAGGGCCAGCAGGTGCGCGCCTCCGAGACCTTCATCGAGGACGCGCGCGTGCTCGCGGTGGACCAGATGCTCACCAACCCCGACAACAAGGCCGTGCTCGCCAAGACGGTGACGCTCGAAGTCACCCCCAAGCAGGCGGAGGAGATCAACGTCGCCAAGGACCTCGGGAAAATTTCGCTGTCGCTGCGCTCGCTCGCCAGCGCCAAGCCGCCGGTGCCCGCCGCGCCGGCCGAGCTGCCGCCCAACGCCGACCTCGACGACGTGCTGAAAGCCGTGCCCGACACCGCGCCGCCGCCCGAGGATAACCACGTGACGCGCGACACCGACGTCAGCAAGATATTGACGCCGCAGGGCCTCGCCGGCTCGGTGCGCGTCCTGCACGGCAACACGCAGGAAGTGGTCCAGTTCAACGACGAGCCTTCCGGCTCGGCAGGCAGCGGAGGCGGCAATGGCCCGCGCTAGAAGCCTCGCGCTCGCTCTCGTACTCCTGTTCGCCGCGGCGCCCGCCCTCGCCGCGACGAAGGATTTCTACAGCGCGCTCGGCGGCAGCCGTGACGGCGACCTCGTCACCGTCGAGGTCAACAAGGGCGCTCCGCTGCATCTGCCGGCGGCGGCGGCCTCGGTCGCCATCGCCAACCCGGCGATCGCCGACGTGCAGGTCGTCTCGCCGCGCCTGCTGTTCATCAACGGCAAGCTGCCCGGCGAGACCAGCCTGATCGTGGTCGATGGGCAGGACAACGTCATCCTCGAAGGCAATATCCTGGTGACGCATAATTTGAGCCGCCTGCAGCGCGCCGCGTCCGACATGGTGCCCGGCTCGCATATCGTGGCGAGCTCGACCGACAACGCCATCATCCTCAAGGGCACGCTCGACTCGCCGGTGGAGTCGGAGAAGGTGCAGCGCCTCGCCGCCGGCTTCCTCGAGAACAACAACCAGAAGGTCATCAACATGATCGATACTTCGGGGAGCGACCAGGTGATGCTCAAGGTCAAGATCGTCGAGCTGGCGCGCTCGGAGCTCAAGCGCTTCGGCATCAACTGGGAGAACGTCGCCAACACCGGCAACTTCATCTTCGGGCTGGCGCAGGGGCGCGACGTGGTCGACGCCACCGGCGCGCTCGAGCGCAACGGCAGCGATTCGAGCCTGTCGATCAGCCACACGGGCCGCGTCAACATCAACGCGGTGATCGACGCGCTGGAGACCGACGGGCTGGTCACCGTGCTCGCCGAGCCCAACCTGACCACGCGCTCGGGCATGACGGCGAGCTTCCTGAGCGGCGGCGAGATCCCCATCCCCGTCGTGCAGGCGAGCGCGGGGACGCAGCCGGTCGCCACCATCCAGTACCAGCAGTTCGGCGTCAGCCTGCAGTTCACGCCGGTGGTGCTTTCCAAGGACAAGATCAGCCTGACCGTGCTGCCCGAGGTCTCGGCGCTGTCGGACGAGAACGCCATCAACCAGAACGGCTTCACCGTACCGTCGCTGACCACGCGCCGCGCCTCGGCCACCATCGACCTCGGCTCCGGGCAGACCTTCGCCCTCGCCGGGCTGCTGCGCGACGACCAGGGCAACACCGTCAACAAATTCCCCGGCCTGGGCGACATCCCGCTGATCGGCGCGCTGTTCCGCAACAGCGAATATTCCAACGACCAGACCGAGCTCGTCATCCTCGTCACGCCCTACATCGTGCGCCCCGTCGACAGCCCCGACAAGCTGGCGACCCCGGTCGACGGCTACACCCCCGCGACCGACGCCGAGCGCATCCTCATGGGCAAGCTGCACGGCGACGGCCAGCCGCGCTATCCGGATTCCGAACGTCCCGACGCATCGACGCCGGCGGCGCTCGGCGGCTTCGGCGGCAGCTCGGGCTTCGTGGTCAAGTAGGAGGCAATATGATGCGCAGCATTCTTCCTTCCGGTCTCGCCGTGCTGGCCCTGCTGGCGCTTGCCGCCTGCGGCGACGATTACGCGCCGGTGCAGAAGGTCGCGACCTACAATGCGGAAACCGGCGAGATCGACCTGCCGCACCCCTGCCCCGACTGGAGCCGCTCGGCGATCACCAATTACGGCAACAACCCGCACAGCAATTTCGGCTGCGCGGTGAACAACAACCTCGCGGTGCAGCTCGAGGACCCGGCCGACCTCGCGCACGGCTCATCGACCGCGCCCGCCGGCCCCGACACCGAGATCGACGAAGGCATCGTCGAGCAGTACCGCGCCGGCAAGATCCCGCAGCCGCTGACGCCGATCGAGAGCCAGAACGGCGGCGGCTCGGGCGGCGGCACCTGATGGCGGCCAGGCTGACGCTGCTCGCCTTCCTGCGCGACACGGCCGCCGCCGAGGCCGCACGCAGCGCGATGGCCGGCCGCAGCGCGGAAGTGCGCGAAGGCGACGTCGCCGACGCGGTGAAATACCTCGCCGACCATCCGTCGCCGGAATTCCTGCTGGTCGAGCTGCCCTCCGCCGAGGCGGCGCCCCAGCTGCTCGACGCGCTGGCCGACGTCGTCGGCGCGCAGACGAAGGTCATCGCCGCCGGCAAGGTCGACACGCTGAGCTTCTACCAGTGGCTGGTCGCGCTCGGCATCCACGACTACCTGCTGGAGCCCTTCACCCCGGCGCAGCTTAGCGCCTCGCTCGCCAAGGGCACGCAGCCGGCGGCGAGCGCGCAGGCGGCGCCGGCCGAGCGCAAGCTGATCGCCGTCATCGGCGCGCGCGGTGGCGTCGGAACCACCACTGTCGCCACACACCTCGCCGCCATCAGCGCGGTCGAGCACGGGCTGGCGACCGCGCTGCTCGACCTCGACCCGCATTTCGGCAGCGTCGCTCTCGGCCTCGACCTCGAGCCGGGGCGCGGGCTGCGCGACGCGCTGGAGAAGCCCGACCGCATCGACGCGCTGTTCCTCGAACGCGTCATGGTGCGGCCGTTCGACCGGCTTTCCATCCTGAGCGCCGAGGAGCCGCTTTCCGAGCAGATCGCCGCCCAGCCCAATGCCGGCGAGCAGCTTCTCGCCGCGCTCGGCACGCAATTCTCCGCCGTCATCGCCGACCTGCCGCGCCAGATCAACCCGCTGACGCGCTACGTGCTCGCCTCCGCCGACGCCACGGTGCTGGTGCTGGAGCGCAACCTGCTCAATTTGCGCGACGCGCTGCGCATCAAGGATTACATCGTCGACACGCTGCGCCGCCCGGCGCCGCTGATCGTCGTCAACCGTGCGGGGCTGGCGCCGAAACATGAGCTCGCCAAGGGCGACTTCACCAAGCATTACGGCGCCGCCGAGATCACCGAGCTGCCTTACGCGCTCGAAGCCTTCGCCGCCGTCAACCGCGGCGAGACGCTGCTGGAGAATGCCAAGGCCAAGCCCCTCGCCGACAAGCTGCGCGGCCTTGCCGCCCGCCTGCTAGGTAGTGAGGCCACTACCGAAAAACCGGAAAAAGCCGAGGGGCTTCTCGGCTTCCTGAAGGGTAAATAATGTTCGGGCGCCGACAGACAGAGGCCGCGCCGGCGCCGGATGCGCCTCCCGTCGAGCATGCGGGGCTGAACGGCAATGCGCCGGCCGAAGCGCCGCCGCCGGTCGAGATGAACGCCGGCCTGACCGCCACCAAGGAGCAGATCTACGCCAAGCTGATGGAGCAGATCGACCTGCAGACGGCCTCGCGCCTGCCGGAGGAGGAGCTTCGCCGCCAGATCATCGACGTCATCGGCGAGATCGTGATGGAGAGCAAGCTCGCCATCAACCAGCTCGAGCAGCAGCTCCTCGCCGGGCAGATCGTCGACGATATGATCGGGCTGGGGCCGCTCGAGCCGCTGCTCAAGGACGAGGCCATCACCGACATCATGGTCAACGGGCCCAACCAGATCTACATCGAGAAAAAAGGCAAGCTGCAGCTCGCCGACATCACCTTCCGCGACAACGACCACGTGATGAACGTCGCCCAGCGCATCGTCACCGCCGTCGGCCGGCGGGTGGACGAGTCGAGCCCGATCTGCGACGCGCGGCTCAAGGACGGCTCGCGCGTCAACGTCATCGCGCCGCCGCTGTCGCTCAAGGGCTGCAGCATCTCTATCCGCAAATTCGCCAAGAAGAAGATCACGCTCGACATCATGGCGGCGCAGGGCAACATCTCCGAGCCGCTGTGCAAGCTGCTCAAGATCGCCGGCGCCGTGCGGCTCAACATCATCGTCTCCGGCGGCACCGGCTCGGGGAAGACGACGCTGCTCAACGCGCTGTCGCGCATGATCGACAACGGCGAGCGCATCGTCACCATCGAGGACGCGGCGGAGCTGCAGTTGCAGCAGCCGCACGTCGTGCCGCTGGAGACGCGCCCCGCCAACCTCGAAGGCGACGGCGAGATCACCATGCGCGACCTGGTGAAGAACGCGCTGCGCATGCGCCCCGACCGCATCATCCTGGGCGAGGTGCGCGGCGCCGAGGCGATGGATTTGCTGCAGGCGATGAATACCGGCCATGACGGCTCGCTCGGCACGCTGCACGCCAACAACCCGCGCGAGGCGCTGACCCGGCTGGAGAACATGGTGAACATGGGCGGCAACAAGCTGCCGAGCCACGCCATCCGCCACCAGATATCCTCCGCCGTGCAGCTCATCATCCAGATCCAGCGCATGCGCGACGGGATGCGCCGCATCACCCACGTCACCGAGGTGGTCGGCATGGAGGGCGAGGTCATCATCACCCAGGATTTGTTCACCTTCCAGTTCCAGGGCGAGGACGCCAGCGGGCGGCTGATCGGCGAGTTCAAATCCTCCGGCCTGCGTCCGCATTTCACCCCGCAGGCGGCCTATTTCGGCCTCGACAAGGCGCTGCTGGAGCTCATCTGATGGGCGTCCTTTTCTCCTCCGTCGGGCTGTGGTGCGCGCTCGGCTTCGTCGTCGGCGCGGGCTACGTCTACCTCGAAAGCGGCGCGCGGAAGAAGCAGGCGGCGCGCATCGCGCGGGTGACGCGGCGGGCGCCGGCGCTCGTCGGCACGCCGGGGATGCAATCGCTGCGCCGCGCCCGCGACGAGGACGGCAGCGGGCTCGACCGGTTCCTCGCCCGCTTCCGCTTCGTCAGCAAGCTGCGCGAGCGGCTGGAGGTCGCCGGGCTCACCCTCAAGCCGCGCAAATATTTCGCCATTTCGCTGGGCATCGCGGCGGCCGGGTTCCTCGCCGTCTGGCTGGGCCTTGGCAAGCCGCCGCTGCTCGCCGTGCTGGTGGGAATCTTTTGCGGGCTGGCGGGGCCGCATCTCTATGTGCGCCGGCGCATCAAGAAGCGGCACCTGCTGTTCCTGCGGCTGTTCCCCGAGGCGATCGATTTAATCGTGCGGGGCTTGCGCGCCGGGCTGCCGGTGGCCGAGACGTTCCAGAACATCGCCAAGGAGATCCCGCCGCCGGTGGGCGATTTGTTCGGCACGATCAGCCAGCAGACGACGCTCGGGCTGCCGATGGAGCGCGCGCTCGCCGAGGCCGCCGAGAAGCTCGAGATGACCGAGTTCAACTTCTTCGTCACCACGATAATCCTGCAACGCGAGACCGGCGGCAATTTGGGTGAAATTCTCTCCAATCTCGCCGAAGTGCTGCGTGCGCGGCAAATGATGAAGCTCAAGATCGGCGCGCTCTCCTCCGAGGCGCGGGCGGCGGCGATCATCGTCGGCTCGCTGCCGGTCATCGTCTTCCTCATCCTCGAATTCATGTCGCCGGATTACCTGCACCCGCTGTTCTCCGACTTCCGCGGCAACATGTCGCTCGCCGGCGCCACCGGCTCGATGCTGTTCGGCGGCTTCATCATGCATAAAATGACGCAGCTCGAAATATGACCATGCAGCCCGGCCAGCCAGTGCAGCTCTCCGCGTTCCTGCCCAGGGGCATGAGCTTCGACGACGTGCTCGTCGCCGCAGCGGCGCTGGCGGTGTTCCTCATCGTCTGGGCGATCGGGCAGGGCTTCGTCGAGCGCGACAGGCTGGGGCCGCGCCTGAAGGCCATCGCCGAGCGCCGCGCCGAGCTCAAGGGCGAGCTCACCACCGCGCGGCGGCGCAGCAAGCGGCAAAGCGGCAACGCCTCCTCGATCGGGATGATGCGCCAGGTGGTGCAGCAGCTCAAGGTGTTCAAGGACCACCAGCTCGTCGCCATCCAGGGCAAGCTCATCCAGGCGGGCTACCGCAGCAAGGACGCGATCTTCGTCTTCGGCTTCGCCAAGCTGGTGGCGCCTTTCGCCGGGCTGGGGCTCGGTGTGCTCGCCTCCGGCATCGACTGGTCGAACCCCTTCACGCTCGACGAGGCCACCGACTGGCTGATCCTGATCGGGCTGGGGCTGATCACCGCGCGGCTGCCGGACATCCTGCTCAGCAACGCGCGCAGCCGGCGCTACCACGCGATCCGCAAGGGGCTGCCGGACGCGCTCGACCTGATGATGATCTGCGCCGAGGCGGGGCTGTCGCTCGCCGCCGCGCTCGACCGCGTCTCGCGCGAGCTCGGCCGCGTCAACCCCGAGCTTGCCGAGGAATTCAGCCTGACCTCGGTCGAGCTCGGCTTCCTGCCGGAGCGGGCGGTGGCGCTGAGGCATCTGGGCGAGCGCTGCGACATCAAGGAGGTCCGCGGTTTCGTCAACGTCATCGCGCAGACGGAGAAATACGGCACGCCGATCTCGCAGGCGCTGCGCGTGCTGGCGCGCGAATACCGCACCGAGCGCATGCTGCGCGCCGAAGCCAAGGCCGCCCGCCTGCCCGCGCTGATGACCGTGCCGATGATCGTCTTCATCCTGCCGACGCTGTTCGTCATCATCATGGCGCCGGCGGTGATCAACATCATGGACTCGATGAAATAAGAACGGATGCTATAAGTTCCCCTCTCCCGCTTCAGCGGGAGAGGGTTGCGCAGTCTTGGTGAGCGCAGCGAACCTAGACGGAGCTGGGAGAGGGTGCGGAGTCGCGCATCGCGCGATGACTTCGCGCAGCGATTCTTTTTCTAACTCGGCAGTTCATGCCTCGCTAAGCGCTCGGGCCCCCTCACCCTGGCCCTCTCCCGCTTGCGGGAGAGGGGATTCGCTATCGTCCGATCCCGAAGACCGACGGCGGGGCGGCGACCGGCTGGTGCGGCGCCGGTGCGGGGCCGATGGGCTGGCGCGGGGCGGGGGCCTGCTCGGCGGCGATGTAGGCGTGCACGCGCGCGAGCGAGGCGAGGCGCTCGTCCTCGGTCATGTGGCCGGCGGTGAGCTTGCGGGCTTCGACGGTGCGGCCTTCCAGCCCATAGGCCAGGGCGAGGTTGTCGCGCAGCTGCGGCGTGGCGGCGGGTTTCTTCGCCTCGTCCTTCAGCAGCGCGATGGCGGCTTTCGACTGGCCGTCGAGGATGTAGGACATGGCGAGGTTGGTCTTCGTCGTCGGCTGGGCGATGGCCGGGTGCAGGGCGAGGGCGCGCTGGTAGAACAGCTGCGCCGCGCGGTGGCGGTGCAGCACGTCGCTGGCGACGCCGGCGCCGTTGAGCAGGTCGAGATCGCCGGGCGTAGAGACCAGACCGCGATTGAAATCGCCGAGTGCATCGGCCGGACGGTCCTGCGCGATGGCGATCTTGCCGAGCATATGGTCGACGACCGGGTTGTTGGGCTGCAGCTGCGCCGCCTTGCCGAGGATCTCCCCGGCCTGCTGCGTCTTGCCTTCGTGCAAATAGAGGCTCGCGAGCGCGAGATGCGCCTCGACATGGCCCTGCGAGCGGGCGACGGCGTCGAGGTAGCTGCGCTCGGCGCGCTCGGTGTCGCCGCTCGCGAGCGCACTGTCGGCGGAGATCATCAGCGCCTGCTCCTGCCCGCTCATCGGCGGCAGGTGGACGACGTCGACCGGGCCGGGAGGAGTCTGCTTCTGGAAGCCGTTGCAGGCGGCGAGCGGCAGCAGGAGAAGGGCGAGGACGAGCATGCGCATGGCGAAGCCTTTCGGGAAGCGTGGCGGCCACTCTAGCCGCAAATGCCTGTGCTGACAATACGGCAATTGCGCCGCAATTGGCTAAAATCCAAGCGAAAAACAACTCGTTACCGGGATAAAGCCGCTGACTTGCGGCGCCGGTTCTGCTATAAACGGGGCGGGAACCATGACAGCTCGGCCTGCAGTTCGGCGACCGCTCCGGCGCTCCGTGTGGCGCGACGAAAGCGGCGTCACCGCCGTCGAGTTCGCCATCGTCGCGCCGATCCTGCTGCTACTGCTGTTCGGCATCCTCGAATTCTCGGGCATCATGCTGGTGTCGGTGCTGATGGAGGGGGCGACGAACATGTCCTCGCGCCTCGGCGCCACCGGCTACAGCAGCGGCGGCGAAAGCCGGACGCAGACCATCCTCGACGCGGTGAAGCAGAACGCCGGCGTGCTCATCGACGCGAACAACGTCACCGTCACCGCCGAGTCCTACGGGCAGTTCAACCAGATCGGCCAGCCGGAGCCTTACACCGACACCAACCACAACGGCCAGTACGACGCCGGCGAGCCCTACACCGACATCAACGGCAACGGCCAGTGGGACGCCGACATGGGCGCCGCCGGCTATGGCGGCGCGGGCGACGTCGTCGTCTACACGGTGAGCTACCCGTGGCACATCATGACGCCGATGATGGGCCGGCTGATCGGCACCGGCGGCATTTACACCATCACCGCCCACGCGGTGGTCAAGAACGAGCCGTACAATGATTAGGCGGCTGCTCAGGAGCCAGGCGGGCGTTGCGGTGGCGGAGTTCGCCCTCGTGCTGCCGGTGCTGATGACGTTCTTCTACGGCTGCATCGAGGTCACGCGCTACATCCTCGCCGTGCAGAAGACGGAGAAGCTCGCCTTCACCGTCGCCAACGTGGTGGCGCAGGAGAAGACCGTCACCAATGCCGACCTGACCAGCCTGCTCTCCGCCACCGATCACATCATGGACCCCTTCGCCTTCGAGGCCAACGGCACCGTGCTCATCAGCTCGCTCTACCGGGCGCAGGGCGCGAGCGGGGCGACGGTGAACTGGCAATACACGGGCGGCGGCACGCTTGCGGCGATCAGCCATCTCGGCGCGGTCGGGGCGACGCCCGCCATGCCCGGCGGCTTCACCTTCGACAACAAGGAGAACGTGATCGCCGCCGAGGTCTTCTACAAATTCTCGCCGTTGATCACGACGCGCTTCTTCTCCACCACCACCGTCTACCGCGTGGCGTTCTACAAGCCGCGCCTGGGCGCGCTGACGGCGAGCCCGTCATGACGCGGCCCCCCTCCATCCTGCGCCGCTTCGGGGGTGATGCAGGCGGCAACGTCTTCGCCATCGTCGCCCTCGGCATCCTCGGGCTGACGGCGGCGGTGGGCAGCGCGGTCGATGCCGGGCGCGGCGAGATGGTGCGCACCAAGCTGCAGAACTCGCTCGATGCCGCCGGCCTCGCCGCCGGCGCCTCGCTCGACACGCAGGACCTCAACTCGGTGGTGAGCAAGTACATGAACGTCAATTTCACCGGCACCGGCACGCTGGGGGCGACCATCACCAGCACCACCGCCAGCTTAAGCACCGACCAGACGACGCTCACCGTCACCGCGGTTGCGAGCCTGCCGACCACCTTCATGAAGATCTTCGCCCACCCGACGATCACGCTCAACGCGAGCACGCAGGTGACCCGCGCCGCCAAGGGGATGGAGCTCGTGCTGGTGATGGACAATACCGGCTCGATGACCGACCCGGCCGGCGGCGGGGTGAGCAAGATCGCCGCCTCGATCAGCGCGGCGAACAGCCTGCTCAACATCCTCTACGGCAGCAACGACACGCAGAACAACCTCTGGGTCGGGCTGGTGCCGTTCTCGCAGGCGGTGAATATCGGCACCGGCTACCCGGGCTGGGTGAGCATGAGCAGCACCGATTACGGCCCCGTCGTCACCACCACCGGCTCGACGCACTGCCCGGCGGCCAGCGGCTTCACCGCGACCTATACGTCCTCGCTGCCGGGCTGTTCCTACAAATCCACCGGCAGCTCGGCGCCCAGCTTCGGCTCGGCCGACTGGCGCGGCTGCGTGCTGTCGCGCCCTACCGCCTACGACACCTCGGACGACCCGCCCTCGGTCAAGATCTTCCAGCCCTATGTCTACCCGACGACGGCGACCGGCACCTCGGGCACCGCCGGCTGCACGGGCGGCTTCAACGGCTGGTCCTGCTCGAAAACGTCGAGCGGCAAGAAGACCACCTATTACGATTACAGCTATTATTCCTCCATCCTCGACAACAAGGGGCCGAACGCGCTGTGCCCGCAGCAGGCGGTGCAGCCGATGGTGGCCGAGAAATCGATCGTGAGCGCCGCGATCAACAACATGAAGGCGGCGGGCGACACCGACATCGACATCGGCCTCGTCTGGGGCTGGCGCATGCTGAGCCCGCGCTGGCGCACCCTCTGGGGCGGCGAGATGAACACCAACAACCTGCCGCTCGACTACAACGCGCCGCTGATGAACAAGGTCGTCGTGCTGATGACCGACGGCGACAACCACTACTCCCCCGGCAACTATTCCGCTTATGGCTTCTTAAGCGACGGCAATCTCGGCACCACCAGCGAGACCACCGCCGAGGGCCAGCTCAACACGCGCACGGCCGCCGTCTGCACCGCGATGAAGGCGCAAGGCATCCTGATCTACACGATCGCGCTCGGCACCGACATCAGCGCCACCGGCCAGACGCTGCTGCGCAACTGCGCCACCTCGCCCGACTATTATTTCGCCTCGCCGACCACCGCCGACCTGCAGACCGACTTCCAGATGATCGGCGATTCCCTCGCCAACCTGCGCATTAGCCGCTGACTTTTTATTCCCTCCACCTGAAAGGGGGAGGGTCAGGGTGGGGGTCTGCCGAGTTTCAACAGACGCCGTCCGGGTTTGCCGCTACCGCTTGAGGACCCCCTCCTTGATCCTCCCCCTTTCAGGGGGAGGAAAAGAATGTCGCGCCCGCACACAGCCATAGCAATACGAATGGCGCGATAAAAACGTCCAGCCATCCGAGCAGGAATTTCAATTCGCGCGGCACATGTCACTCCCCGGGTGATCGGGGAGTAAGAAAACCTACCAATGGTAAGGTCGCATGCGCCTTTAGGCTTTCGCCTTGAACATACGCGCATGCCTCCCCGACCAGAGTCGAGGAGTGGAGTGACGGTCACACTGGCCGCCATTGGTAAGGGTTTCTTAGGCCCCGAGCTTTCGCTCGGGTTCGAATCTACTCCACCGCGAAGCGCGCGCAAGAGGATTCCTCCTTGCCAGCTGACGCCCGCTCCGCTAGGGAAGTTGCGACTCATTCGCAACGGAGGGACCCATGGAACGCATCGCCTGCTTCGCCGCGCTCGTGCTGCTCGGCACACCCGCTTTCGCCGCCGAGGAGTATGCCATCGGCAAGGCGAAGACCGTCCAGCACCTGACGCTGGTGCCGCACTACCTCACCGGCATCGCGATGAGCCCGATGCCCGAAGGCGCCTCGATGGACAAGGACGCGGTGCATCTTGAGATCGACGTGCACGCTGCCTCGGGCGAGCCGCACGGCTTCGCCAAAGGCGAATGGATCCCGTACCTCACCGTCAATTACTACATCACCAAGGAAGGCTCGGACTTCCACGCCAACGGCACGCTGGCGCCGATGACCGCCGGCGACGGCCCGCACTACGCCAACAACGTCGCGCTGTCCGGCCCCGGCAGCTACACGGTGACCTACCATATCGAGCCGCCGCCCAAAGCCGGCTTCGCCCGCCACACCGACAAGGCCACCGGCGTGCCCGACTGGTGGAACGGCTTCGACGCCGCCTGGACCTTCGCCTATCCGGTGAAGAAGTAACTCAGGCTTTCGGGCCCTCCGTGAACCGGTCGATCGGACGAATATAATAATCGGGCGAGCCGCAGGCCGACACCGTGTCGTCATCCGTGGCGATGCCGTGAAACTCTATTTTCTGTCCCGGCTGCATATGGAATGCCTCTTTGACGCAGGGACGGTCATTGGCGTGATAGACCACCTTGACTTCCGAACCGCTCAGAATTCCGCCTGCTTTCTTCACCTTGAGGAACATCGGCTGCCCGGCGAAACTGTTGATGACATTCTCGGTTATCGTCCCCTGCTCCGTGACGACGAAGCCGCGAATGAATACCGGCGGCACCAGTTTGACGGAACCGGAGAAAGCGATCGACCCGATACCGCCGGCAACGACCAGCGCCACAACGGCGAGAAACACGATAAAAAGGGAGTTGGTCATAGCGCGGGCTTTCGAACCATTCTGATGGTGCCGGTTGCAGGAATCGAACCCGCGACCTTCTGTTTACAAAACAGCTGCTCTACCCCTGAGCTAAACCGGCATTCTGTTTCTGGTGTAAAGTATTCAGCGACGTTGCGCAACGTCGCGGCAATTATTCCGCGCGTGCTTTTACGCCCTGGCGCCTGGCCTTTTCGTCATGGGCGGCATCCCGATAGGCGACGGCCCGGCGCGGTGTGAGCATGAGGCGGATGGCATCGTCCGACATGGGCTGTGCCTCGGAATCGTGGGATGCCCGGGCGAAGGCGTCACTATATCCCCTTGCGGCCTCTCGCAGTTTCGCTTTCATGTCGCCGTTGGTGGATTGACCCGTTTCATCCAGTGCTTTGAAATTTTCTCCGGCAAGTCCCAGTTGGGTCACGACACGCTTCAAATGGTGATCCGCATCATCGGAAGTCCTGTGATTGGGACCCTGGAAACTATACCGGTAATGTTCCGGCTGCCCGTCGATCGGCAATAACGCGCGATAAGCCCTTCTGGCCGCGTTGATGTGGTAGGTCTTCAGTTCGGCAGGAAGTTTTTCCGCCAGTTCCCGCAGCGGCACTTTTTGGTCTTCGTCGATCTCGGGATCGGCTTCGACCACTGCCAGTACCTTGCGAAAACCCTCGGCGGCATATTCCCCGAGCGCTGAACGATTCTCATCGCCGTTGATGTGAAAGAAGCTATTGCTCACATAGCGCACTTCGCCTTCGCGCAGCTTTGCGGCGATCTGCGCTTCCGCCGCTTCTTCGGAGCCGCTTTCGGGGTAAATATCGAGCGCGGCGATTCCTTTCCGGGGCGGAAAGGCCCGTATTCTTTTCAGGTGGGAGGCCGGAGACCCAAAACCCCATCCGGAATATCGCCTGCTGCCGAGATTGTCGATCAGATCCCGGGTGTGTGCTATCTCCCGTTCCCTTAGCCACGCATCTGTGTCTGCCGCATCGCCCATCGTTATCCTACGTTCATTGAAGAACCGAGATAGTTATTCAACGCCGCCAGCGCCGGCAGGTTGCGGATGGTGGCCGGCGACAGCGTGGTCGGCGAGACCGTGACGCTGCTGTTGCGCATCGCCAGCCGGGTATCGGCGGGCGGATTCGCTGTCTGCGCCGCCGGCGTCGCCGGTTGCGACGGTACATCGGCGGGCGGCGGCGCTTCCGGCGCGACGGGCTGCGGCTGCTCCTGCACGCGCGCATCGACCGTCGTTTCGGCCACTGCAGGTGCGGTGATCGCAGGCGCCTGCGCCGTTACCGGCTGGGCCTGCAGCGCCTCGGCGGGCATCTGCAGCTGCGGGAAGGCCGGTTGCGGCGGTGCCGGCGGGGCCGCGCAGGGGCCGGCCTGCTGCTGCGACGCCATGACCTCGCTATAGAGTTTTTCCAGGTGCGGCAAATAGTGCGCCTCGAAGATCTGGTCGAGGCCGGGGGCGAGGAAATGCAGCAGCTGCGGCTGGCCGCGGTAGCGCACCTGCTTGAGCTCGGCGAAACGCGAGAGCACTTCGCGGAAACGGTCCTGCGGCGAATCGTAGCCGACGCGGCTGTACTGCGCGCCCTCGACGCTGAGCACGTCGTGGGCGTAATCGACCATCACGTGGAATTCCTGCGCGTTGTTCAGGTAGGGGAACAGCGCGGTCGCGCTCACGCCGTACGGCTGGAAGAGCGCGTCGGCGCATTGCAGCACCGCCTGTTTCTCGGGCTCGCTGCCGGCCTGGTAGGCGTCGAGGAGCTTGCCGAACTCGACGCCCCTCTCGGTGAGCATTTTCTTGAAGCGACCGAAGCGCGCGGCGTCGGACGTGGCGAGCGCGTCGATCGCCGCGACCTCGTCCTTGCCCATGCGCTCGGGCCAGATATTGTGCGACACCTCGTGCACCAGCGTGCGCAGCGACTGCTCGAGGCTCTCGCCGCCGGAGAAGTAGATGCGGTAGGTGCCGCGGATGTCGCTCAGCTTGTCGGCGGCCTTGCGGTGCAGCCCGTAGATGCCGGGGAAGAAGGCGATGGAATCGGCGAGCTTGTCCGGCGTGAAGCAGATCTCGTAGCCCAGCGCGTACATCAGCTTGCGCTGGATGGGCTCGAGCAATTCGAGCGCGCCGGCGATGCGCGTTTCCTCGGCGCGCACGGCGGCGGGCACGGTGTAGCGGTCCTTGGCGGCGGCGCGGAACTGCGGGATGTCGGTATCGATGCGCGCCTGCATGCCGAGGGCGATCTTCTCCTCGAGCGTCGCGTCCCTGTTCAGCGCGCGGCCGATGGTCCAGTGCTGCAGCAGCTGGTCGCTGAAATCATGCGCCTGCATCGCCTCGGTGACGGATTTGACGTCGGCGACGTCGGCCTCGCTCAGCGACAGCAGCTTGCCCACCGCATCGATGCCGCCGGCGCGCGCCGCCTCGCGGACCTGCAGCGAGGTGATCCCCACCTTGTCGGCGAGCTCGTGCAGGATCTGGTCGGGCGACTGCTTGTTCGGCGCGTAATCGTCGATGCTCTTCAGGTAGCCGTTCTGGTTGAGCTTCAGGCGCAGCAGCAACGTCAGCGCGATGCCGTTCCTGAGCTGCTCGGCGCCGACGGGATCGACCTCCGGCTTCTCGGTGATCTGGCGCAGCACGGCGGCGAACGGGTGCGCCTCGTCCTTCGCCTGCTTATCGAGCGCCTGGTCGGGCCTGCCCTGGACGCGCTCGTTGAACTGCTTGATCTCCTCGAGCAGCTTGCTGCGCTCGGTGGCGAGCGAGACCGGCACCAGCTGGCCGAGCTGCAGCGCCAGCGCCGCATGCGCCGGGTTCTCGAAGAAGTTGGGGCTGTTGAGGCTGTAGGTGAGCGCCAGCTTGCGGCGCAGCGCGTCCTCGTTGCCAGGGTCGAGCTCGCGCGGGTGCAGCACGAGGTAGGCGCTGACGAACAGCGAGCCGTCCTTGACGTGGATGCGGCTGGCGCGCAGGAAATCCATCGGCTGCTCGCCGGTCGGCGCGGCGGAGGGCGCGCCCGGCAGGTCGGAGGCGGGCAGCGTCACCGGCGCGATCGCCGCCGGCGCCGGTACCGGATTCTCCGCCATTCTCGCGTAGGTGCTTTGCATGCCTGCCCGTGCCGTCTTTGTTTCGGCTTTTCAGCCGCTATTCCTTACCTCCACTTTACCGTCGCGGCCCCCGCCCGTGTGTGACAGTTCCATGAAAAAATCCGCCGAGATCCACAGCTTGGGATTTTTATACATTATGGCGGCGACAGAAGGGCTTAGCCGTTCCGCCTAGGGCTTCTGCAGCACCAGCGCGACCCAGTCGCCCAAGGCCAGGCGCGAGGTGAGCTCCAGCCCCAGCCCTTCATAGGCGGCGCGCAGCGATTCCTCCTGCCAGCGCAACAGGCCGGAAAGAATGAGTACGCCGCCCGTCTCCAAAGCGGCGACGGCATCCGTTGCGAGCGCCAGCAGCGGCTCGGCGAGGATGTTCATGACGATGAGGTCGAACGGCGCCAGCGACTCGACCTGCGCATGGCGGAACCCGTCGGCATGTACGGCGACAATGCGCCCGTCCAGCCGGTTATGCAGCGCATTCGCCCGCAACGTCTCCACGGCCTGCCGCTCGATATCCACCGCGACCACCTTGCAGCCGAATTTCGCCGCGACCGCCAGCGACAACACCCCCGAGCCCGCCCCCATGTCGCAGGCGATGGAAGGCGCGAACGCTTCGGGATCGATCGAATCGAGCGCGGCAAGCACCATTCTCGTCGTCGGGTGCGAGCCGTCGCCGAAGGCGGCGGCACCGGCCTGGAAAATCACTTCCGGATCGTTCATTCGCCGAAATTACCGGATTCCCGCTTTGGCGGAAACGAGAATTCCTAGACCGCCGGGGTTTCGTGCATGGCGAAGGCTTCGTCCCAGGTGCCTTGCGTCGCGGCCTTGGCGTATTCGGTCACCCGGTTCTCGAAGAAGTTGGTGTGCTCGACGCCGTTGAGCATATCGTCCAGCCAGGGCAGCGGGTTCTTGTCGATCTGGTACATCGGCTGCAGGCCGAGCTGGCTCAGGCGGCGGTCGGCGATGAAGCGGATGTAGCTCTTGACCTCGTTCGGCGTCAGCCCCTGCACTTCGCCCAGCCCGAAAGCGAGGTCGATGAAAGCGTCCTCGTGGGTGACGATGGTGTTGCAGGCGACGTACAGGCGCGAGCGCAGCTCGTCGGTCCAGACCTCGGGGTTCTCGTCGCAGAAGGTCTTGAACAGGCGGATGATGGAGTTGGTGTGCAGCGTCTCGTCGCGCGCGCTCCAGGTGATGATCTGGCCCATGCCCTTCATTTTCCCCATGCGCGGGAAGTTGAGCAGGATCGCGAAGGAGGCGAATAATTGCAGCCCCTCGGTGAAGGCGCCGAACACGGCGAGCGTGGTGGCGATGTCCTCCTTGGTGCTGACGCCGAACTGCTGCATGTAGTCGTACTTGTCCTTCATCTCCTTGTATTTCATGAAGGCGGTATATTCGGTCTCCGGCATGCCGACGGTGTCGAGCAAATGCGAATAGGCGGCGATATGCACCGTCTCCATGTTGGAGAAGGCCGAGAGCATCATCTGCACCTCGGTCGGCTTGAACACCTGCGAGTAATGCTTCATGTAGCAGTTATTGACCTCGATATCCGCCTGGGTGAAGAAGCGGAAGATCTGCGTCAGCAGGTTCTTCTCGGACGGCGCGAGGTTCTTCTTCCAGTCGCGCACGTCGTCGGCCAGCGGCACTTCCTCCGGCAGCCAGTGGATGCGCTGCTGCATGTGCCACGCCTCGTACGCCCACGGGTAGCTGAACGGCTTATAGATGGGCTTGGCGTCGAGTAGGCCTCATGCGGCTCTCCCTGAAAGAGGGGCCCGGCACCGGCCGGGCCCCACCTCATTGACTGGTCGTTACTGGGCGGCGGGCGCAGCAGGCATCGGCGCGACGCCGGGGGTCTGCACGGCTTCGCCGTTGGTGCTGTGGATGGTCGAGCCACTCTGCATGCTGGTCGCCGCAGGCACCGCCGGAGCGGCCGCGTGCGCCTTGTGGTGCGCGGTGGATTTATGCGCCGCCGCGTGCTTGTGCGTCGTGGTGTGCTTGGTCGTTTTCTTCGTGGTGGTGTGCTTGGTCGCGGTCTTTTTATGGACCGGTGCGGGCGCCGGCTCGGACGCGGGCGCGGCGGTCATCGCATCCGTCGCCGGCGGGGCGACGGCGGGCGAGGCCGGCGTCACCATCGACGGTGCGGCGGCGGCGGGAACGGCGGCCGGGGCCGGGGCTTGCGCGAAAGCGAAGGCAGGCACCACCAGCGCGGTGGCCAGCAGGGCGCGGACGAAGGTAGAGGTATTCATGGGGACTCCTTTGGTTATTGGCATGCGAGGCATTCCTCGTAGCTCTTTTCCTGCTTGTTCTTGAGGCTCATTTCAAGCTGAATCTCGGGAACCTTCTTGCTGACCTTGTCGGAGCGCTGCAGCGAGGCCGAACGGCAGTAATACAGCGACTTCACGCCCTTCTTCCACGCCAGGTAGTGCAGCATGTGCAACTCGCGCTTGTGGATATTGGCCGGCAGGAAGACGTTGACCGACTGCGCCTGGCAGATGAATGGCGCGCGGTCGCCCGCGTGCTCGACCACCCAGCGCTGGTCCATTTCGTAGGCCGTCTTGAAGACCAGCTTCTCGTTCTCGTCGAGGAAATCGAGATGCTGCACCGAGCCCTCGTGCGTGGTGATCGACGACCAGACCTCGGGCGTGTCCTCGCCCTTCTCGGCGAGCACCTGCTTGAGGTACTTGTTGCGCACCGGGAAGGAGCCCGAGAGCGTCTTCTGCGTGAAGACGTTCGCCGCGTAGGGCTCGATGCCCGGCGAAGCATTCCCGGTGATGATCGAGATCGAGGCCGTCGGCGCGATCGCCATCTTGTTGGAGAAGCGCTCCTGGACGCCGAGGTCGGCCGCGTCCGGGCAGGCACCGCGCTCCCCGGCCAGCTTGACCGAGGCGGCGTCCGCACCCTTGCGGATATGCTCGAACATTTTCTTGTTCCAGACCTTCGCCATCACCGACTCGAAGGGGATCATCTTCGACTGGAGATAGGAGTGGAAGCCCATCACGCCGAGGCCCACCGAGCGCTCGCGCATGGCGGAATACTTGGCGCGCTTCATCGAATCCGGGGCGGTGTCGATGAAATCCTGCAGCACGTTGTCGAGGAAGCGCATCACGTCCTCGATGAATTGCGGGTTGCCCTTCCACTCGTCGTAATATTCGAGGTTGAGCGAGCTCAGGCAGCACACGGCGGTGCGGTTGCCGCCGATATGGTCGTGCCCGGTCGGCAGCGTGATCTCGCTGCAGAGGTTGGACATCTTCACCTTCAGGCCCACCTGCTTATGGTGCTCGGGGATCGCCTTGTTCACCGTGTCGATGAAGATGATGTAAGGCTCGCCCGTCTCGATGCGCGTGGTGAGGATCTTCGCCCACAGGTCACGCGCTTTGACCGTCTCGACGACGTGCTTGTCCTTCGGCGAGAGCAGGTCCCACTTGCCGTCGGTCTCGACGGCGGCCATGAAATCGTCGGTGATGCAGACGCCGTGGTGCAGGTTCAGCGCCTTGCGGTTCGGATCGCCGCCGGCAGGCTTGCGCATGTCGAGGAACTCCTCGATCTCGGGGTGCGAGATGTCGAGGTAGACGGCACTGGAGCCGCGCCGCAGCGAGCCTTGCGAAATGGCGAGCGTCAGCGAATCCTGGACGCGCACGAAGGGGATCACACCCGAGGTCTTGCCGTTCTTGCCGACCTTCTCGCCGAGCGCGCGCAAATTGCCCCAGTAGGAGCCGATACCGCCGCCGCGCGAGGCGAGCCAGACGTTCTCGTTCCACAGGTCGACGATACCGCCGAGCGAATCTTCCGTCTCGTTCAGGAAGCAGCTGATCGGCAGGCCGCGCTTGGTGCCGCCGTTGGAAAGGATCGGCGTCGCCGGCATGAACCACATGCGGCTGATGTAATCGTAGATGCGCGTCGCGTGCTCGGCGTTGTCGCCATAGAAGGCGGCGACGCGGGCGAACAGGTCCTGGTAGCGCTCCTCGGGGAGCAGGTAGCGATCGTCCAGCGTCGCGCGGCCGAAATCGGTGAGGTATTTGTCGCGCGTGTAATCGACTTCGATGGAAGCGGCAGCGAGATCACCCATGGTAGCACACCCCTAATTTTGTTCTTGTTTCGACTGAGCCGGCGCGTCTTCCCGGATTTTTCCGGGTGGGACGCGCGCAGAAAGCGGATACTACATCTTGTGGTATCACTGGCAAGTGGCAAAATTGCAAAATTCCAATCATTTTTTCTTGCTTCTCAGTTTATTCATTAAAATCAGCCAGTAAAAGGAAAGAGCTCTTCCGTCGCGCAAAGAAGATACCCTCTTTCGCTTCGGTTTGCACTGCCACAATATATGGTAGTGCGTAAAAAGACCTTCCCCCTGCCCTCTTCCGTCCGGGCCGACCCACGCGGACCTTCGCGGCAGGCAAAGCTAGCGGTTAACCCTTACCCGTCAATCGGGAAATACCGGTGCATAATAACTATTAAATAGGTCAAAAATATCAGGATGCTAGAGGCGCAATCCCCATATCCACACGGGATTCACCTTTTTGCCCACAGATCCGGGGTCGTTCGCTAAAGAATCGGTTCCCGGTTCCCTCTTTCGCAACGGATTTGCGCCAAAAGTCCAAGGCCGTGCCTCAAAAAGAGAGGACTGAACAATACTTATAAAACAACATGAAGAAAAATTTGCCCAGATACCTATATGGATCGATTTTATTCCTTTTATCAAGCTATGTTAGCCAGGAATCTGCTGGAGTAAAATCATGCTGCTTTATCAATCGATGAGCATTATAATCTATATGACGCTGTTATAAATCACTATTAACAAAATTCAGGCGATTCGGTTATGGGCCTGCCATGATTCGACGGTGCCGAGGTCGTCCCATACGATATCCGGTGCGATGGCGATGAGTTCCGTCCGTTCGGCGATCGCATGGTCGAAAGAAAGCGCCGGTGCTTTTTCATAGGCGGTGGCGTCAAGCCGCCATGCACCGTTACGATCGGGTTCGGCGCGATCGACCGAGGTCCCGGCGATCTGCCAGAGCGCCGGGGCGTGGCGCCGGAAAAGCCGGGCGAAACATTCGGCAGGGGCGATGAACTGACCGGTGTTCCATGCCCAGTCGCCGCCCTGCGCCAGCAGCTGCGCCGGCGCCGCGGGTTTCTCGACGAAGCGGACGACCTCGCGCCAGCCTTCGCCGCGGCCCAGCTGCATGTAGCCCAGGCCTGCGCGCGGCGCGGCGGCGGGAACGGCGAGCAGGCAGAGCCTGCGGGTCTCGGCGGCGGCGACGGCGGCCTGGGCCAATGCGGAACGCCAGCGCGCGGCGGGGGCGATATGGTGGGTCGCAGGGAAGCACGGCGAGCATGGCGCGCGGATGATGACGCAGCGCGTAGGCGACGGCGGCGGCGATGGCGAGCGCCGTGTCGCGTCCGGCGGGCTCGAGCAGCACGGCGGCGGGAGCGACGCCGCCGGCGCGCGCATGCTGCGCCAGTTTTTCATGCGCCGCAGCGGCGCCGACGAGCAGCGGCGGCGCGAAGCCCGGCGCGGCGACGCGGGCGCAGGTGCGGCTGAGCAGGCTGCCGCCGGCGGCGAGCGGAAGGAACGGCTTGGGCAGCGCCTCCGAAGTGAGCGGCGCGAGCCGGGTGCCGGCGCCGCCGGCGAGGATGACGGGAAGCAGCGGTTCCATCTCAGCCGGTGACATTGACGGTAAGGGCACAGGCGGGCCCGGTCGTATAGGTCAGGTTATAGGCGGTTCCGGTGACGCAGTTGGGAGAATTGTAAAGGATGGGCTTGATACGGCCGCTTTGCGGCATGCCGTCGTCGAGCTTGGTGTCGATGTTCCAGCTGTCGGTGACGGTGAGCGCGGGTTTGAGAAGTATCCCGACCCCGTCTTCGGAGCCGACGATCAGGGTCGCGGTGCCGTAATCGCCGGCATAGAACATGGTGCTCGGGTCGGTGAACCCGTCGCCGACATACGTCATGAAGGCCATGCCGACGCCTTCCAGTTTGGTCGGCGGCACGTTTTCGCCGATGACGGCATTCACGACCCCGCCGGCGCCGGTGGTGCCGGTGAAGGAGCCGCTGATGAAACCCGCATCGGCGAGCTGGACCCAGGCGCCGAATGTCTCATATTCCACACCGCTGTCGCCGAGCTGGCCGCTGCCATTGCCGTTGCACGTTTTTTTCTTCGGCACGCGGTCGGCGGAGGCCGGGGCGGTGCTGCAGGCGGTCGCGGTGTCCTGGCCCCAGTAGTTCGCGGCGGTGCTGAAATCGCCCGGCAGCGCGCTGTATTTTTCCTGGAAACTGTCGACCGCCTGGTCGTAGCGCTCGATATCGCCGATGAGCGCGCGGTCGCCGCCGCTGGTGATGAGCGCACGCCCGATGGTGATGCCGCCGGCGATCAGGGCGACGATGGCGAGCACGATCGACAGCTCGACCAGGGAGAAGGCGGCGCGGGAAGGAGGGCGGGACATGCGCCGAGCCTATCAGCGCAAAGCCCCAAGTCAACCCGGCGCGCGAGGCGGCGGGGACGGGTCGCCCTCGGCCCGGCGCTTTGCCTTCCCCGATCAGGAGGAACGCGAAGGCCGGCCGGGGTCTTAGAGATCGTTCGCTGCGTCGTTACTGGTTGGCCGCCGGCGTGGTCGTGGCCGGGGCGGGAGTCGTGGTCTGCGCGGCGCCGGTGGTGCCCATGTCGGTCGTGGCGCCCGGCGTGGCGGTGGTCGTCATCGCCGCGCCGTTGGCGCCGGTGTCCGCCGCGCCGATATACGGGTTGGTGCCGGCGGCGGTGTAGTGGAAATAGTAATACGCGGCGCCCGCGATGAGCAGCACGGCGACGATCGCCAGCGCCCATCCCCAGGCGGTCGTATTGGTGGTGGTGCCGTCGATGTCGTTGCGCGCATAGCGCGGGTTGGTGTCGGTGGTTGCCATGGGGCTCTCCTTGCGTTCGGGGTGAGGCGCCACCATGCCCCGGCGCGCATCAGGAAACGACGGTAATCCCGCCCGGCCGGCATAGTTTTCCGATAAAAATGCCCCGCACCGATGGCGCACCCGGAGGGATTCGAACCCCCGACCTCTGCCTTCGGAGGGCAGCACTCTATCCAGCTGAGCTACGGGTGCGTCGGGAGTTTCCTTACAGGCTGCACCAAAGTGCGCCAGCGTTTTTCCTTTTCGGGAATCGCGGCGGGTGGCAACCGGCGCTTGTTACTTCGCGAAAAATACTGTACAACCTTGAGTGGAATAAGAACAACATATCGGCAGGGTGGTATGCAGCATCGGCTCCTGATCGTCGAGGACGATGCCTCGATCGCTGAACTGGTCGGCACCATCGCGCGCGGCGCGGGTTTCGAGGTCCGCGCCATCACCTCGTCGCACGATATCGCCGCGCTGCACGACGGTTTCCGCCCCGACGTCATCGTGCTCGACGTGCTGATGCCCGAAATGGACGGGTTCGACGTGCTCAACTACCTCCACGAATGCGACAGCGACGCCAAGATCGTCCTGCTGTCGGGCAGCAGCTCCTACCGCGAGATGGCGGAGAAAATGGCCGAGGCCCACGGGCTGCGCATCGCCGCCAACCTCGCCAAGCCCTTCCGCGCCCCCTCGCTGCGCCTCGCGCTCGAGGGTATCCGGCAGAACCTGATGACCTTCGCCGTCGCCGATGAGTCCACCCGCAAGGCCCTGCAGGCCTAGATTCTCGTTTACTAATCGTTAAGGCATGTTAAGGATTGCCCTCCTTCAGGAGCTTTCCGTGGGCCTGCCTGCCGAGACCGAAGCCGCACTCCTGCCGCCACCGCCGGCGCTGTTCAAGGGCCCCAAGACCATCCACACGCCGGACGGCGACCAGCAGATCTATTGCGAGGAATACGGCAACAGGAACGGCGAGCCGGTCTTCGTGCTGCACGGCGGGCCGGGCTATGGGACGAGCGAGTTCTACGCACGCTATTTCGACCCGAATTTCTACCACATCATCCTCTTCGACCAGCGCGGCGCCAAGCGCAGCACGCCCGGCGGCAACGATCCCGAGGCGCTCGGGCATATCTCCGCCAGGGAAATGATGGAGGACATCAACCGCCTCGCCGAGCAGGGCTTCGGCATCGATTTCGAGCGCGGCGACAAGATCCACCTGATGGGCGGCAGCTGGGGCTCGATCCTCGGCCTTTATTACGGCGCGCATTACCCGGAGCGGCTGCATTCGCTGACCGTACGCGCCACCACGCTCGGCGTTTACGACACGCTCGCCAAGATGCACGGGCTGGAGGCCGACGGCGTCACGCCCCGCCTCAAATCGGCGGTGCCGCCGGAATTGTGGGAGGCCTGCAAGGGAGAGTGGGAGCGTTTCTTCCGCTTTATCCGGCAGGAGGCTCCCCAGGCCAGGGACCCGGTCGAGGGCTATTATTTTCTGCTCACCAACCCCCATACCGACCCGGCCATCCGGCAGGAGGCGGCGAAGCGCTGGATCCTGTTCGAGCATATGATCGGGGACAGCTCGCAGACGCCGGCCGAGATCGAGAAGGAAGTCGACGCGATGGGTGCCGACCACCAGCTTCCTACGCCCGCATCGAGACCAACTGGCTGCTCAACCTGCGTGACGGCACGCCCGGCTATTTCGGAAAGAGCGGCGGACCCGCATTACAATTTCTTCGATGATCCCGAAGGCGTCGTCCGGGCGGACGGCACCCGGGCGCGCGGCTTCGACCAGCTGGCGCGGATCGAGGACCTGCACTTCGTCAGGGGACGGACGACCCGATCTGCCTGCCCTCCGACACCAGGCTGGCCGTCACGCAGATCAGGGATGCCAAGCTGAGGCTGGGCCGCACGCCCGGCCAGGTCGCGGCCGAATTGCACGAGCATTGGGCGCAGGGCGACCGCCACATGATCACCGAGCCGGGCATCACCAAAGGCCTGCGCACGTCGAGCGAGCAGATCAGGCTTTCGCGCCAGCAGGAGCTTTACCTCGACAGCATCGACCACAGCGCGCCCGGGCTGCCCGGTCATTAGCGCTATCAGGCGGCTTTTTTATCCGAGGTCAGGCTGACGAAAAGGTCCTCGAGGTCGACCTCGCGGGTCGAGACGTCGCGGATGGTGAGGCCCCGCGGCGTGGATGCGGGCGATGATCTCCTCCATCGCGCCCTTGCTGGGCTGGTATTTCACGGTCAGGCAGCCGTCCTTGAGCGTCGCCTGCAGGTTGAGCAGGCTCTCGGGCAGCGCGGCGATCTGCTGGTTCAGCGTGAACAGCACTTCCTTGCTGTCGATGCCGCTCATCAGCTTCTTCGTGCGCTCGCGGGCGATGATGCGCCCGTGGTTGATGATGGCGATCTCGTCGCACAATTCCTCGGCCTCTTCGAGGTAGTGCGTGGTGAGCAGGATGGTCGTGCCCTTGGCGTTCAGCTCGCGCACGTATTTCCATAAGGAGCGGCGCAGCTCGACGTCGACGCCCGCCGTCGGCTCGTCGAGGACCAGCACCGGCGGCGTATGCACCAGCGCCTTGCCGATCAGCAGCCGCCGCCGCATGCCACCGGATAACCGGCGCGAGGGCACGTCGGCCTTGGTCGGCCAGCCCCCATCGCGCTGATGATCTCGTCGGTGCGGCGCTTTTCCTTCGGGATGCCGTAATAGCCGGCGGTGATGTCGAGCGCCTGGCGCACGGTGAAGAACGTATCGAGCACCAGCTCCTGCGGCACTACCCCGATAGCAAGGCTCGCCTTCTTGCGCGCCTTGTCGATGTCGTGCCCGTCGAT
The DNA here is from genome assembly GCA_037200745.1 of Alphaproteobacteria bacterium. Lineage (GTDB taxonomy): Bacteria > Pseudomonadota > Alphaproteobacteria > Rickettsiales > UBA3002 > QFOX01. The sequence goes on along the minus strand of JBBCHK010000015.1, from coordinate 40,578 downwards.
GGCGACGGTGCCGGCGGATTTCACCACCATGCCGGCGAGGATGTTGATGATGGTCGATTTCCCCGCCCCGTTCGGCCCCAGCAGCCCGAAGAACGAGCCGCGCGGGATCTCGAGGTCGATGCCTTCGAGCGCGGTCTTCTGCTGCTTCGACTGGCGGTCGCGGTAGGTCTTCTTCAGGCCGGAAATGCGGACGGCGGGGATGGTCATGGGGGTGATATAGCAGGCGACGGGTAAATTGCCAGAAGGGCTTAGGGTAAAAACGCGTCCCTGTGCCTTGGCGGCATCCACTATTTCGTTCAGCTTGTCCCTGGCGGCATCCGAAAAATGCACCGGCAGGTAGACCGTATCCAGTCCCGGGTGGCTCGGGTAACCGTACCTGAAACTATTCCCGACCGACGCTTCGGAATGGGCGAACACCGTGTTGATATGCTGAGAGATCTCCGCCGCGTTCAGGCCCGGGGAACTTCGAAATTCACTTCCTGCCCGAGCCTTTTTTGCGAATGGACGGGCTTCGTGATGAGCCTGGCCAGAAAGGCAGTGGATTCCGCGATTCTTGTAGGTTGGTCGGTCATGTCGCTGATTGTAGCGGATCCGCGTGAAGATTCGATGAAAATCAGCGCGGCTATTTCTTCTTGTTCTCGAACGGGTTCTTGCCCGAGCCCTTGAGGATGAGGCGGATGGGGGTGCCTTCCATGCCGAAGGTCTCGCGCAGGCCGTGGACGAGGTATTTCTTATAGGCGTCGGGGAACTCCTTCGCCATGTTGGCGAACAGCTGGAAGGTCGGCGGGCGCGACTTCGTCTGGGTGATGTATTTGATCTTGAGCCGGCGCCCACGGATCAGCGGCGGCGTGTGCGCCTGCTGCATCGCCTCCAGCCAGCGGTTGAGCGCGGCGGTGCCGGCATGCAGGTTCCACACGTCGCGCGCTTTCAGGCAGGCGTTAAGCAGCTTGTCGAGCCCCTGCTGCTTCGTCGCGCAGACCGGCACCACGGGGATCCCGGCGAGCTGCGAAAGCTGCTTGTTGAGCAGGTAGCGGATCTCTTCCAGGTAGGCCTTCTTGTCGCCGGTGACGAGGTCCCATTTATTGAGGCCGATGACGCAGGCGCGGCCCTCGCGCTCGACGAGGGCGGCGATGGCGGCGTCCTGCTTCTCCATCGGCGCGGTGGCGTCGAGCAGCACGACGACGACCTCGGCATATTGCATGGCGCGGATGGCGTCGGCCACCGCAAGGTGCTCGAGCTTGCCCTCGACGCGCGCGCGCTTGCGCATCCCGGCGGTGTCGACCAGCTCGATGGGAATATCGCCGTGCTCCAGCCGGACGGCGATGGCGTCGCGCGTGATGCCCGCCTCCGGCCCGGTGAGCAGCCGGTCGTCGCCGAGGATGGCGTTGACCAGCGTCGATTTCCCCGCGTTCGGACGGCCGAGGATGACGATCTTCAAGGGAGACTGGGGGCCGGGGGCCGGAGGCTCGGAAGACTCGGCTTCGTCCGTCTGCATTCGCTTCTTTTTTCGCGGACGTTTGGTGGACTCGCTATCGTCTTTTTTCCCGCCCCCCGGTCCCCAGCCCCCGGTCTCCAGCAAGGCGTCGAACAGATCGCCCATGCCCTCGCCGTGCTCGGCGGAGATGAGGGCGACGTTGTCGAAGCCCAGCGTGTAGAGGTCGGCGAGCGCGGCGGTGGCGGCGCGGCCCTCCGCCTTGTTGGCGGCGAGGATGACGGGCTTGTTGCTGCGGCGGGCGAGCGCGGCGAATTTTTCGTCGGCAGGCGTCAGCCCGGCGCGCGCGTCGATGAGGAAAAGCAGGATGTCCGCTTCGAGGATGGCGGCTTTCGTCTGCTCCAGCATGCGCGTGGTGAGCGTGTCCCTGCCGCCCTCCTCCATGCCGGCGGTGTCGATGACCTGGAAATCGAGGTCGACGAGGTGCGCCTGCCCGTAGCGCCGGTCGCGCGTGGTGCCGGCGGCATCGTCCACCAGCGCCAGCTTCTTGCCGACCAGCCGGTTGAACAGCGTCGACTTGCCGACATTCGGCCGCCCGATGATGGCGATGATGGGAGGCGTCCCGGAATTTTTCATGCCCGCCTTCTGTCACATCTCGGACCCCGCAACAAGTGCGGGGTGACAACCACTCAGCATTTTCGCACTGCCCGCGCGGCGCTTCCGCACTGCCTGCGTAGCGCGTCAGCGCGAGCCCGCAGGCCGGCGTAGGCCGGCCGAAGGAGGGGACCCGGAGCGAAGCGGAGGGAGACGAGCGACAGCGAGTCAACCGGTAGCGGGGGCGAGTTCGCGTCAGCGAACTTCATATCGCCCCCCGTGCGCGTCAGCGCACCACTAATAATACCGATACAACGTCGCGTCCTTGGTGACGAGGTAGAGGCTTCCGCCGGCCAGCACCGGCGCGGTCAGCACGTGGTCGGCGATCTTGGTATCGGCGAGGTGGCTGCCGTCCTGCGGGCGGAAGCTCATCAGCAACCCGTCGCCGCTGACGACGATGACGCCGTTGGCGGCGAGCGCGGGGCCGAACAGCGGCGGGGTGATGTCCTTGCCCTGGATGTCGGCCTCGGCGAGGCTGTCGGCCCAGCGCACGGTGCCGTCGCGCTTGAGCACGGCGACGACCTCGTGCTGCGTGGTGATGGCGAAGAGCGCGTTGCCGGCCGACCACGGCGTCTGGTGCGAGCCGACATGGCCCTGCCACAGCGGCTTGCCGTTGAGCAGCGCCGAGGCCTGCATGGTGCCGGCGGCGGAGGTGACGACGACCACCCCGTCCTGCACGATGGGATCGGCGTCGATGCCGTTGAAGATGTCGGAGGCGAGGGTCTTGTCGGAAGCGCCGACCGTGTCGGACCACAGGGCGCTGCCCGACTCGGCGCGCAGGGCGAAGATCTCGCCCGAGGTATAGGCGGAGACGACGATGCCGTCGTCGGTGATGACGGGGCCGGTGCGGCTGAAATACCCCGCCTGCTCGCGCATGCCGCGATGCGACCAGCGCGGCGTGCCCTTCGCCTCGTCGAAGGCGAGGGTCTGGTCGTCGGCCGTCACCACGGCGACGATGCCGGAGCCGGCGGCCGGCGCGCCGCGCACGGGGGCGCCGACGGTGGTCTTCCACAGCGTCGTGCCGGTCCTGGCGTCGATGGCGAAGAGCTTGCCGAAGCCGGTCGCGGCGAAGACGACGCCGTTATGCGTGCCCAGCCCGCCGCCCAGGATGTCGTTGGTCGAGCGCTCGGCGCCGTGGCGGTTGACCCAGCGCACTTTCTCGATGTCGCTCGCGTCATGGGCGCTGATGATGCCGGCGGCGTCCATGGCGATGACGAGGCCGCCCACGACGATCGGCTGCGGCGCGAAGGGCTGCGAGAAGGAATGGCCGCCGCCGACCTGCGCTTCCTGGTGGTGCTCGACGCCGCTCATCGCGATATGCGAGGTCAGCATCGCCGCGTTGCGGCTGGGCCATTCGGCGAGCGCCGCCGGCTCCGGCACCTCGATGGCGACGTCCTGCGCCGAGGCGTCCGGCTTGGTCTCGCCCTGGCCGAGGATGACGTCGTGGCGCTCGCCCGGCGCGCGCTTGATCGGCGCCTTCGGCCCGCCCAGCCAGCTCGGCAGCGAGCAGGCCGAAAGCGCCAGCAGCGACACGACGAGAAGAAGGATGGGAAGCGCGCGGCGCATCATTTCGCCGGGGCGGGAATGGTGGCGAGCAGGTCCTCGACGCGCGCGCGCTGGCCGGGCGTGACGTCGGGGTCCTTGGCGATGGCGGCGAGCAGCGCGCGGGCTTCGGCCGCCTTGCCCTGCTGCCAGAGGCGCGCGGCGCGGAATTCGTCGCGCTCCAGCCTGAGCGGCGAGGCGACGTCGCCGTCGCAGGCGGCGGGGGACGGTGTCGCTCAATCCGGCAAGGCGCAGGCAGGCGAGGTCGCGCCAGGCGAGGTTGCCGCCCTGCGGTTTCGCGATGAGCGCGTTCAGCGTCGCGGCGGATTTGTCCTTCTCGTCGGCGGCGAGCTCGGCGCGGGCCTCCCACAGCAGCGCGAGGTCGTGCAGCTCGCCGGAGGATTGCGTCGCGAGTTGCGCGAAGCCTTTCGCCGAAGCGAAGAAATCGCCGCCCGCGTATTGTTCGCGTGCCGTGGTCATGACCTGCATCGCCGCCTGCGATTTCTGCTCGCGGTAGTGATGCCAGACGCTCTTGCCCGCGGTGCCGACGACGAGGGCGATGGCGGCGTAAAGCAGCGGCTTGCGCCACTCGCGCCAGAGGAGCATCATCCGGTCGGCGCGAAGGTCGTCGTCCACTTCCTGCAATAACGTATCGACCATGACGGACTCCTATTCCCACTCGATGGTGGCGGGGGGTTTGCTGGTGATGTCGTAGGTGACGCGGTTGATGCCGCGCACCTCGTTGACGATGCGGTTGGATATGCCGAGCAGCACCTCGTGCGGGAAGGCGAAGACGTCCGCCGTCATGCCGTCGCTCGAGGTCACGGCGCGCAGGGCGCAGACGAATTCGTAGGTGCGCGCGTCGCCCATGACGCCGACGGTCTTCACCGGCAGCAGCACCGCGAAGGCCTGCCATATCTTGTCGTAAAGGCCATGTTTGCGCAGCTCCTCGATATAGATGGCGTCGGCGCGGCGCAGCAGCTCCAGCTTGTCGAAGGTGATCTCGCCGGGGATGCGGATGGCGAGGCCGGGGCCGGGGAACGGGTGGCGCCAGACGAGGTCCTCGGGCAGGCCGAGGGCGATGCCGAGCTCGCGCACCTCGTCCTTGAACAATTCGCGCACGGGCTCGACCAGCTTCATGTTCATGCGCTCGGGCAGGCCGCCGACATTGTGGTGCGACTTGATGGTCGCCGACGGGCCGCCATGCACCGAGACCGATTCGACGACGTCCGGGTAGAGCGTGCCCTGGGCGAGGAAATCGGCGCCGCCGAGCTTTTCCGCCTCCTGGTCGAAGACCTCGATGAAGGTCTCGCCGATGATCTTGCGCTTGCGCTCGGGATCGGTGACGCCGGCCAGGCGCTGCAGGAATATCTGCGCCGCGTCGACATGGATGAGGTTGATCCCGTAGGCCTCGGTGAAGCGCTGGTGCACTTCCTTGCCTTCGTTCAGCCGCAGCATGCCGGTATCGACGAAGATGCAGGAAAGCTGATCGCCCAGCGCCTCGTGCAGCAGCTTGGCGACCACCGAGGAATCGACCCCGCCGGAGACGCCGCAGATGACGCGGTCCTTGCCCACGGTCTCGCGCAGCTTGGCGATCTCCTCGGCGCGGAAGGCGCGCATGTTCCAGTCGCCCCGCGCACCGCAGATGCCACGCACGAAATTGCGCAACAGCGCCGCGCCGTCGGGCGTATGCGCGACCTCGGGATGGAACTGCACGCCGTAGATGCGGCGGTTCTCGTCGGCGATGGCGGCGTAGGGGGCCGTCGGGGTTCGCGCGGTCACCTTGAAGCCGGGCGGCAGCTGGTTGACCTTGTCGCCGTGGCTCATCCACACCTGGTAGGTGCGCTCGCTCTGCCAGATGCCCTTGAACAGCTCGCTGTCGGAGACGATCTCGACCTCGGCGCGGCCGAACTCGCGCGTCGCGCCGGGGACGACCTTGCCGCCGAGCATGTCGCAGATGAGCTGCTCGCCGTAACAGATGCCGAGCACCGGCACGCCGAAGGAGAATATTTCCGGCGAGATCTTCGGGGCGTAGCCTTCATGCACCGAGGCGGGGCCGCCGGAGAGGATGATGCCTTTCGGCGCGAAGGCGCGCAGCTGCTCCATCGGCGCGGTGCAGGGGCGTATCTCGCTGTAGACGCCCGCCTCGCGCACGCGGCGCGCGATGAGCTGCGTCACCTGGGAGCCGAAATCGAGGATGAGGATGCGCTCGTGCGAGACCATGTGCCTTTGAAAACGGGCACCATAGCGTCCCCGCTTCCCCCCGCAACGATTTTTTCCCGCAGCGAGGCGTTGCGGAGCGTTGCGGCAAAACCATTATGGCAAAAGCAATCGGCGCGAAGCGGGAGAATCTTGCCTTATTCGCTTGACGTGCATGAGGGAATTGATATCCGGTTAACAAGATAAGGTAAGCGTGCGACCGCGCGCTCACCCAGCTAGGATGTGTGAATGCGTTTTGGTGGTCTGATTGCCGCGATCGTGATTGCCGCCCTCGCGGCGCTTTTGGTGCTGCGTTACACCACGTCGCACGAGCAGGCGGCGCCCCAGCAGTCCGTGGCGAGCACGCCGCCGCCGGTCAAGACCGTCAGCATCTACGTCGCCTCGCAGAACATCCCCATCGGCGTCACCCTGACGCAGGAAATGGTCACCGCCCAGCCCTGGCCGGAGAACCTGCTGGTCGACGGGTTCATCCGCAGCGATACCAACACCAACATCGTCGGCATGGTCACCCGCGCGCCCTTCCAGGCGCAGGAGCCGTTCATGAGCGGCTCCCTCGCCAAGCCGGGCGATCCCAACTTCCTCGCCGGCAACCTGCCCAAGGGCATGCGCGTCATCACCCTGCAGACCAACGAGATCGAAGGGCTCGCCGGCTTCGTCTTCCCCGGCGACCATATCGACGTGCTGCTCACCCACCCGATCATGAAATGGATCAACCCGCCGGCCGTGCCGGGCGCCGCCGCCGTCGCCCCGCACCAGGAGACCGACTCGGTGACCGAGACGCTGCTTTCCAACGCCCTCGTGCTCGCGGTCGACCAGCATGCGACCTCGACCGGCACCACCGACAAGAACGGCAACCTCGTCGTCCCCCGCTCCGTCTCGCTGATGGTGACGCCGGCCGACGCGCAGAAGATCCGCCTCGGCGCGCAGAAAGGCACGCTGACCCTGTCGCTGCGCTCGCTGCAGGACAAGGAGTCGGTCGACCAGCCGCTGCTCACCACCACTTCGGACATCACGCAGTACCAGCAGGGCGATACCGACGCCAACGACAGCGGCGTCATGGTCGTGCGCGGCATCACCGGCCTGCAGTCGAGCTCGGTGGCCGAGTCGGCCAACCGCCCGGGCACCTCGCCCGTGCGCACGGTGACCCCGGTGGCGACCGCCGCCGCGCCGCCGCCCGTGGCCGCGCCCGGTGCGCTCGTCCGCCCGAGCGTCGCCCAGCCTTCCGCCACGTCCGCCGCGCCGCCGCCGGTGGCCGCACCCTCACCCCTGTTGCCCGCCGCAGGCGCCCCATGAGCACCGCCATGACGCATCGCATCTCCCGCTTCTTAGCCCTCGGCCTGCTCGCCGGGCTGGCGCTCGCCGTCCCCGGGGACGCAAGCTACGCCGCCGCCGCGACGTCGAGCTCGCCGAGCGTCTTCTACGTGCCGCTCAACCGCTCGGAGCTGATCTCCACCAACACCGACATGGGCGAGGTCATCATCACCGATCCCGACGTCGCCGACGTCTACGTGCACGGCAAGCGCCGCGTCTCGGTGATCGGCAAGCATATCGGGCAGACGACGCTGCGCATCTTCGACGGCCAGCGCAACATGATCCGCAGCATGGACGTCTACGTCACCTACGACCTGCCGGCGGTGCGCCGCGCCCTCAAGGAGTTCCTGCCCAACGAGCATATCGGCGTCAGCATGGTGAATTTGCGCATGGCGCTCACCGGCAGCGTATCGAGCGCCGAGGCCGCCTCGACCGCGGTGCAGATCGCCGAGGAATTCGTCCACGACAAGCTCACCGACCAGGAGATCGAGACGCGCAAGAAGCACGATCCCGACTCGAAGAGCGACGCCTCGCCCGTCATCAACCTGATGCGCATCAGCTCCGGCCAGCAGGTCATGCTGCGCATCAAGATCGGCGAGATCCAGCGCACGGCGCTCAAGAACCTCGGCCTCAACCTGCAGGCCTTCAACGGCGGGGCGAAAGGCTTCCTGATCGCCACCGGCGTCGGCCGCCTCGGCGGCCCGGTCGATGCCAGCGGCAACGCGACCTTCTCCTTCGGCAATTACACCGTCAACGGCAGCAATTTCGGCGAGATCGGCGCCCATACCACGCTGGGCGGCGGTGAGACCGGCCTCAGCGCGCTGGTCGACGCGCTCGAGCAGGACGGCCTGCTCAAGACGCTGGCCGAGCCGAACCTGGTGGCGCTCTCCGGCGAAGAGGCGCAGTTCCTCGCCGGCGGCGAGTTCCCCATCCCCGTGCCGCAGTCGCTCGGCGAGACGACCATCGAGTACAAGCCGTTCGGGGTGGCGCTCAAATTCACGCCCTACGTGCTGTCGCCCAACCGCATCCGCATCAAGGTGCAGCCGGAGGTCTCCTCGGTCAGCAACGACCATGCGATCACCATCGCCGGCGGCGGCACCGCGCCGTCCTTCACCACCCGCCGCGCCTCGACCACGGTCGAGCTCGCCCCGGGCGAGAGCTTCATGCTCGCCGGGCTGATGGAGGACGACATGACCTCGCAGATCAGCCAGCTTCCCGGCGCCGGCGACATTCCCATCCTGGGCGCGCTGTTCCGCTCGACCCAGTTCCAGCGCAGCGAGACCGAGCTCGTCATCGCGGTGACGCCCTACCTCGTCGACCCGATGAAGGACTCCGACGTCAAGCTGCCTACGGACGATTTCAAGCCGGCGAGCTTCGTCGAAGGCATCTTCTTCGGCGCGCTGGGCGGCAACAAGGGCGGCAGCGTCGAAGGCCCCGCCGGCTTCATGACGGACTAGGAAAGAGACGACCATGCCACGCATCCGCCATCTCCCCGCCCTCCTCGCCCTGCTCGCCCTCGCCGCGTGCGACGAGCCCTGGCATGTCTCGGACGCCGGCTATTACAACCACGGCGGCCCCGAGCAGCTGCTCGACGTCTCGTCCGAGGTGGTGAACCTCAGCATCGCCGGGCCGCAGCAGGTGGGCGAGCTCAGCCGCTGGATCAGCAAGGACCACCCGACCCGCGCCGAGCTCTACTGCACCGCCGGCGACCGCAATTGCGTCGCCGCCCACCGCGTGCTCGCGAGCGCGCAGATCCCGGTGATGGACGTGCCCTCCGCCGAAGCGACGGTGACCCTCGTCTACGAGCGCGTCGTCGCCCGCGACTGCGACCAGCGCTACCGCGACGACACGCACGACTACCTGCTCTACAACCACACCGAGTTCGGCTGCGCGGTCGCCGCCAATATCGTGCAGTCGGTGGCAGACAAGCAGGAATTCGTCGCGCCGAACCTGACCGACGTGCCCTACGCCACCGGCGCCGCTACCGCCTACGACCGCGCCTATACGCCGCCGCAGGCCCCGCAGCAGGGCTATTCGCTGCAGCAGTCGGTGCTCGGGCAGGCCTCCTCGGCGAATGGCGGCCAGTAGTGTCTGGCGGCTGGACGGCGCCCATGGCCCTGGTGTAAACTCCCTCCTGGAAACACAATGCGCTCGCTTCTCATAGTTCTGTCTGACGAATCGCGCCGCGACTGGGCCATGCAGCTCGCCGCTGCCGGCCAGGTGACGAGCCCGGCGATCTTCGTCGGCACGCCGGCGCAGGCGGCTTCGCAGCTCGCCGAGCAGAAGCTTTCGCCGTCGCACATCGTCCTCGATATCGGCAGGCTGGGGCAGGACGTGCTCGGCGAGATCGACCAGCTCGCCCAGCAATGCGAGCCCGGCACCCGCGTCATCGCCGTCGGCGACACCAACGACATCCAGCTTTACCGCGGCCTGCTCGCGCGCGGCGTCATCGACTACCTGCCAATGCCGGCGGACCCGAAGGACGTCGCCACCGCCCTCGCCGCGCCGCCGCCGGCGGCGGCCGCCTCGCCGGCGGTGACCTCCCACGGCGAGAAGCGCGTGCTGGCCTTCATGTCCGCCGCCTCCGGCGACGGCGCGTCGATGGCAGCGCTCAACACCGCCTATTGCCTGAGCCAGTTCTACGGCGGCTCGACCGTGATCGTCGACATGGACTACCAGTTCGGCATGGTCGCCAAGCATCTCGACCTGCAGAACCAGTACGGCATCCGCGACCTGTTCGACCACCCCGAGCGCGGGGTGGACGTCACCCTCATCAAGCGCATGGTGGCGAATTACGGCAAGCTGCACGTCATCACCGCCCCGGCGGAGCTGCGCTACCTGCCGGCCGTCTCGGCGGACGCGATCCGCGACCTCGTCGCCACGCTGAAGCTGAGCTACGACAACATCATCCTCGACCTGCCGCATGTGTGGCTGCCGTGGGTGGCCGCCGCCGCCCAGCAATCGACGCAGCTCGTGCTCGTCGCCCAGCTCTGGCTGAAATCGGTGAGCCACGCGGCGCGGATGATGCGCGTCTTCCGCGAGCTCAACATCCCGCTGGAGCGGATCGTGCCCGTCATCAACCGCTCGGGCGCCAAGTTCAAGGAGGCGATCGAGGCCAAGGATTTCGAGCGCGTCTGCGGCACGCAGGTGCGCTACACGCTCGCCAACGACATCAAGAGCATCGCCGCCGCCGAGGGCGCGGCCCGCACCGTCATCGAGCTCGACGCCAGCCAGCTCGCCACCGACATCACCAACCTGGCGCGCGGCATCGTCGGCCTGCCGCCGGAGACCGGGACCGCGGCGCGCAGCGGGCTGCGCGGCCTGCTGAAAAAAGCATGACGCCCGGCGACAAAGCCTCGTCCGCCTCTGCCGCCACCTTCGGCAAGAAAGCCTCGGCCGAGCCGATCAAGTCGCGCGCCGTCGTCGGCGGGGCGCTGACGGCGAGCAAGGTCGCTTCCGGCGGCATGCAGGCCGACCTCGCGGCGCTCGCCGCCATGGAACGCACCAGCTACCTCGATTCCAACCTCGAGACCGCGGATTACCGCGCCGCCAAGGCAATGTTGATCTCCGAGCTGCTCGACCAGCTCGATTTCCAGGCGCTGGAGACCTTCCCGCCGGAGCAGAAGCGCGCCCGCGTCTCCGAGGCCTGCGACAAGGTGCTGCCCTACATCAGCGTGCCGCTGACGGCGCCGCAGCTCAAGCACATCAAGCGCCAGGCGATGGACGAGATACTGGGCTTCGGTCCGCTCGAGCCGGTGCTCGCCGACCCCGACGTCAACGACATCATGATCAACACCTCGCAGCGCGTCTTCATCGAGCGCCAGGGGCGCATCATCCTGACCGACATCACCTTCAACAACGAGCAGCATTTGCTCGCCATCGTCCAGCGCATCGTCAGCCGCGTCGGCAGGCGCATCGACGAGGCCAACCCGATGGTCGACGCGCGCATGCCGGACGGCTCGCGCTTCAACGCCATCATCCCGCCGCTGGCGCTCGACGGCGCGCTGGTCTCCATCCGCAAATTCAAGAAGAGCAAGATGCCGCTGACCGCCTATATCGAGCTCGACTCGATGAACAAGGAGATGGCGGATTTCCTGGCGATCTGCAGCGCGATCCGCCTCAACGTCATCATCTCCGGCGGCACCGGCTCGGGGAAGACGACGCTGCTCAACGCGCTGTCCGGCCATATCGACCACGGCGAGCGCGTCATCACCATCGAGGACGCGGCGGAGTTGCGCCTCGACCAGCCGCACGTGCTGCGCCTGGAGACCCGCCCCTCCTCGACCGAGGGCAAGGGCGAGATCACCCAGCGGGCGCTGGTGAAGAACGCCCTTCGGATGCGCCCCGACCGCATCATCCTCGGCGAGATGCGCGGCGAGGAGGTGATCGACGTGCTCTCGGCGATGAACACCGGCCACGACGGCTCGATGGCGACCATCCACGCCAACAGCCCGAAGGACTGCCTGAGCCGCATCGAGAACCTCGTCGCCATGTCGTCGGTGCAGGTGCAGGCGAGCTCGCTGCGCTACCAGATCGCCTCCGCCATCCAGATCATCGTCCAGATCCAGCGCATGCGCGACGGGCGGCGGCGCATCACCGCGATCGAGGAGATCATCGGCTGCGAAGATGGCATGATTACCACACAGACGCTCTTTTCCTACCGGGCGCACGGCATGAAGCCCGACGGCTACCTCGACGGCGAATTCGTGGCGCACGCGGTACGCCCGGCGCTGACCACCCGCGCCGAGTACTTCGGCCGCGCCGAGGACGTGCTTGCATGTTTCGTCCACGCTCATTAGGCTTTAAGCCATGAGCGCACTCCTGCTGGCCCTGGGCATCGGCATCGTCATTTACGTTGCCTTCGCGCTGCTTTTCCCCAAGGCCATCCCCGAAGAGGGCGGCGACTACATGCGCCAGGCCCTCGACCGCATCTACGAAGAGAACCGCCAGGCGCAGGACGAGCAGATCACCATCATGCGCGACGCGCTGCGCGAGGAGCCGCCGCTCATCCGCATGATCTTCGGCCTGCGCATCATGCAGCCGCTCTACGAGGCGGGGCTGCAGGCGGGCTACCAGCAATCGCTCGACAAGCTGCTGATCGTGCTGTTCGGCATGTTCGTCGCCGTGCTGGCCGCGCTGTTCGTGCTCGGCCTCGGCATCGCCAGCATCGCCGCGGCGCCGGTCGGCGCCTATTTCATCACCCTCAACCATTGCCAGGGGCGGGTGCGCAAGCGCAACCGCAAGTTCATCGACCAGTTCCCCGACGCGCTCGACATGATCGTGCGCTCGGTGCGCTCGGGCTTCCCGCTCTCCGTCGCCCTGCAGATGCTCGCCGAGAACGCCGAGAATCCCGTCAAGGCCGAGTTCCGCCAGGTGGTCGACGAGATCGCGCTAGGCCGCTCGCTGCAGCAGGCGCTGGGCCGCCTCTCCTCGCGCATCAACGAGCCGGACATCCGCTTCTTCGTCGTCGTGCTCTCGGTGCAGCAGGAGACCGGCGGCAACCTCGCCGAGATCATCAGCAACCTCAGCAACGTCATCCGCCGGCGCAAGCAGCTGCGCCACAAGATCCACGCCATGACCTCCGAGGGCCGCACCACCGGCTGGGTGCTCGGCATGCTGCCGGTCGGCGTCTTCATCATCCTCTACGTCTTCCAGCGCGACTACCTGAGCGCGCTCTGGCTCGATTCGCTGGGCCGCATCCTGTTCGGCATCGCGCTTTCCCTCATCGGCATCTGCTTCATCGTCGTCCGCCAGATGATCAACGTGGATATCTAGGCCCGCATGAAATTCGTCATCGCATTGCTGGTCGCGTTCATGGTCTTCTGCAGCTACCTGCTGGTCGACCAGTACCTCGTCGAGAAGAAGCGCCGCGAATCGCTGAAGGCTGCGCATCGCGCCGGACGGATCCACCCGCGGGCCCGCAGGACGAGGAGCCGCTGCTCGCGCTCGAATCCAAGCCCTCGCCGGCGCGCCAGATGATGGGCAAGCTGCTGCGCATGCTCGGCGTCAATGTCGACGAGGCCAGCCGCAAGCTCGAGCGCCGCTTCGCCCAGGGCGGCGTCTCCAGCCCGGACGCGCCGATCAACTACCTGTTCTTCCAGCGCATCGCCTCGCTGTTCCTCTTCGCCGTCGCGCTGATGGTGATCCTCTCGCCGGCCGAGGGCGTCGACCAGATCGCCGACTGGATCGGCGGGCTGTTCATCATGATCATCGCCATCTTCGGCCCGGTACCTCTATCTGCAGAACCGCATCGACCGCCGCATGAAGAAGCTGCAGCGCGCCTTCCCCGACACGCTCGACCTGCTGCTGATCTGCGTCGAGTCCGGCCTCGCGCTTGACGCCGCGCTTAACCGTGTCTGCACCGAGCTCGGCCGCGCCTATCCGGACATGGACCGAGGAGCTCAACCGCACGCGCCTCGAATTGGCGCTGATCAACGACCGCGTGCGCGCGCTGATGAATCTCGGCGACCGCACCAACATGGTGGCGTTCCGCTCGCTGGTCGCAGCGCTCATCCAGTCGGAGCGCTTCGGCACCTCGCTGACCGACACGCTTCGCGTGCTGTCCGAGGATTTCCGCCTGCTGCGCCTTTCGGCGGCCGAGGCCAAGAGGCCGCCGCCTGCCCGTGCTCCTTACTATCCCACTGATTTTCCTGCTGATGCCGGCCTTTATTTTAGTCATCCTCGGCCCCGCCATCGTCACCTTCGAGCATTCCGGCCCCATCTTCGGCGGCCACTAAGCCCCGGCGGTATGGAATTTTTACCCGGTATCCTTATATAAGGGGCCGATGGCATTCACCCCTTCCCCGTCGCGCAAGCTCGAGCTCGTTTTCGGACTACACGCCCTCCGGCGACCAGCCGAAAGCCATCGGCCAGCTGGTCGAAGGCCTTGGCGCGCGCGATCGCAACCAGGTGCTGCTCGGCGTCACCGGCTCGGGCAAGACCTACACGATGGCGCAGGTGATCGAGCGCACGCAGCGCCCGGCGCTGGTGCTCGCCCACAACAAGACCTTGGCGGCCCAGCTTTACAGCGAGATGAAGCATTTCTTCCGGACAACGCGGTCGAATATTTCGTCTCCTATTACGACTACTACCAGCCCGAGGCCTACGTGCCTTCGCGCGATTTGTTCATCGAGAAGGACTCGGCGATCAACGAGCAGATCGACCGCATGCGCCACTCGGCAACGCGCTCGCTGCTGGAGCGGCGCGACGTCGTCGTCGTGCGCCTCGGTCTCCTGCATCTACGGCATCGGTTCGGTCGAAAGCTACACCGGCATGGCGAAGACGCTTTCCAAGGGCCAGCAAATTTCCCGCCAGCAGTTCATCAAGGACCTCACCGAGCTTTTGTACAAGCGCAACGAAATGGAATTCGTACGCGGCAATTTCCGCGTGCGCGGCGACAATGTCGATCTCTTCCCCGCCCACATGGAGGACCGCGCCTGGCGCTTCGCCTTCTTCGGCGACGAGCTGGAGAGCATCTACGAATTCGACCCGCTGACCGGCGAGAAGGGCCAGCGTCTTCGACAACGTCACCGTTTTCGCCACACAGCCACTACGTCACACCCAAGCCGACCGTCGAGCAGGCGATCAAGCAGATCCGCACCGACCTCAACGAGCGGCTGAAATGGTTCGAGTCGCAGGGCAAGCTGCTGGAAGCGCAGCGCCTGCAGCAGCGCACCACCTACGACCTCGAATGCTGGTCGAGACCGGCATGTGCAAGGGCATCGAGAACTATTCGCGCTACCTCTCCGGCCAGAAACGCGGCGAGCCGCCGCCGACGCTGTTCCAATACCTGCCGCCGGACGCGCTCCTGTTCGTCGACGAGTCGCACGCGACGCTGCCGCAGGTGCGCGGCATGTATAACGGCGACTACGCGCGCAAGAAGGTGCTCTCCGATTACGGCTTCCGCCTGCCCTCGGCGATGGACAACCGCCCGCTCAAATTCGAGGAGTTCGACGGCATGCGGCCGCAGACCGTCTTCGTCTCGGCCACACCCGGGCCGCTGGAGCTCGGCATGACCGGCGGCAAGTTCGTCGAGCAGGTCATCCGCCCCACCGGGCTGATCGACCCGCCCATCCTCATCCGCCCGGCGAGCACGCAGGTGGACGACCTCCTCGCCCGAGACGCAGGAAACGCTCAAGCGCGGCCAGCGCGTGCTGGTCACCACGCTCACCACAGCGCATGGCCGAGGAGCTCACCGACTACATGGACGAAGCCGGCATCAAGGTGCGCTATTTGCACTCCGACATCGACACGCTGGAGCGCGTGCAGATGCATCCGCGACCTCAGGCTCGGCACGTTCGACGTGCTGGTCGGCGTCAACCTCCTGCGCGAAGGGCTCGACATCCCCGAATGCGGCTGATGGCCATCCTCGACGCCGACAAGGAAGGCTTCCTGCGCTCGCAGACCTCGCTGATCCAGACCATCGGCCGCGCGGCGCGCAACGTCGATTCGCGCGTCGTGCTCTATGCCGACAAGATGACCGATTCGATGAAAGGCGCCATCGGCGAGACCGACCGCCGCCGCGCCATCCAGGTGGCGTACAACACGGAGCACAACATCACCCCGCAATCGGTGAAGGCCAAGCTGTCGCAGATGGAGGTCGAGAACGTCGTCAGCGAGACCGGCCGCGAGGTCGAGGAGGACGGGCTCGGCAACTTCACCGACAACTCGCTCGACACCCATATCGAGAAGCTGAAGAAGCAGATGCTCAAGGCCGCCGCCGACCTCGAATTCGAGGAGGCCGCCGGCTTACGCGACCAGATCAAGCGCGCCGAGAAGCTGCTGATGGAGCTGCCCACCGGCGGCGGCATCGAGCCCCTGCCGAAAGACAGCGCCCGCCGCCGCAAGAAACGCGCCTGAGCGACGTTTCCATTCACGATGTCATTCCCGCGAAAGCGGGAATCCAGCGCGCGCAAAGCGCAATAAAAAAGAACTGGATTCCCGCTTTCGCGGGAATGACAAAGTAAATAAACGCGAACGGAAATACCCCTAACGCACTTGGCGTCGCATCCGCGCTTTGTTAAGCAGGAGCCATGCAACCCTCGCCGGAGCGCACGTTCCGTTTCCTGCTCGCCGCCCTGGGCGTGCTTTTCGGTGTCGCCGCCGCTGGGCGATGGCGCAGCACAGCTCCTTCTGGGACGGCAACCACCGTTATTACGGCCTCGACTTCGTCAATTTCTGGGCGGCGCCGCGCATCGTGCACGCCGACCTCGGCGCGCTTTTCTCCGTTCCCGCTTACAACTCCGCCCTCTCGGCGCTTTACGGCGCGGCGCTGCCGCTGCATGTCTGGTCCTATCCGCCATCCGCGCTGCTGCTGCTGGAGCCGTTCTCCCGCCTGCCTTACTGGTGGGCGTTCGCCTTATGGACGGCGCTCGGCGCGGGGCTTTATCTCTTCTGCGTGCTGCGCGGCGTCCCGCCCGGGCAGCGGCGCATCGCCGCGCTGCTCGCGCTCTGCGCCCCGGCGGCGCTGCTCAATGCGCTGGGCGGGCAGAACGGGTTCTTCACTGCGTCGCTGACGCTCGGCGCGCTTTCCCTGATGCGCACCGAGCCGCCGCGCGCCGGGGCGCTCATCGGGCTGTTCAGCCTCAAGCCGCAGCTCGGCTTCGTCTGGCCGGTGCTGCTGATCGCCCGGCGGCGCTGGGACAGTATCGGCGTCGCAATCCTGGTCGCGATGGCGCTGATCGGGCTTTTCCCTCGCCGTGTACGGCAGCGCTTCCTGGCACGGGTTCCTGGCCACGACGCTGCGCTGGCAGGCATCGTTCATCGACCGGCCGCCGGGCAACCGCAACTACGAGCCGATGATGTGCGCCCTGCCGCTCATGCTGCAGCAATGGGGCATGGCGACCGCCTGGGCGTTCCGCTGCCAGCTGCTGCTGGCGATCTTCGTGCTGGCCACGCTGGTGCCGGCGTTCAAGCGCGTTCCCAATTTTCCGTGCGGGCGCTGCTCGTTACCTCCGGCGGGCTGCTGCTGTCGCCCTATTTGTTCAATTACGACATGGTGGGGCTCGCGGGCGCGCTCACCTGGCGCTTCCTCGATGAACGGCCGCTGTCCGACGGCAGGCGGTTCGTCTATGCGCTGGGCTATCTGCTGCCCGGCGCTGGTGCTGTGGCTCTATTTCCTGCTGCCGGTGGCGCCGCTGATCCTGATCGGCGTTTACTTTCGCTGCGCTGCGCGACAGTCGCGACTGACCTCCCGCACTGCAACGCCGAAGCCGTTTGCATTTGATGCTCGGCTTCTGCTATCAAGCCGCGCATGAATAGCGCTCCTGCACAACCCACCGTGGGCTCCTTCCTGTTCGATTACCTCGCCGCCAAGGGCGTCACGCACGTCTTCGGCCTGCCGGGGGATTTCGCGCTGCCGGCCTTCCGCTGCCTGCAGCAATCAAAATTGAAGATCATCACCCTGACGCACGAGCCTTCCGTCGGCTTCGCGGCGGATGCCTACGGGCGCGTGCACGGCCTCGGCGTGGCGATGGTCACCTACTGCGTCGGCGGGCTCAACATGCTCAACCCCGTCGCCTGCGCCTATGCGGAAAAATCGCCGCTGCTGGTGATCTCCGGCGGCCCGTCGCCGGAGGATCGCAAGAAGGACGTGCTGATGCACCACAAGGTGCGCACCTTCGACACGCAGCGTCGCATCTACGAAGAAGTCACCGTGGCCACCGCCGTGCTGCTCGACCCCGAGACCGCACCCGGCGAGATCGTGCGCGTCATCGACGCGGTGCTGGAGCATTCGCGCCCGGGCTATATCGAGCTGCCCTACGACATGGTCGAGATGCCGGTGAAGGTCCCGCCGGTGGTCAACCGCCCGGCGCCGACCTCGGACCCGGAGAACCTCGCGGCGATGCTGGAGGATGCCACCGCGCTCATCGGCAAGGCGAAGCAGCCGGTCATCATCGCCGATATCGAATTGCACCGCTTCGGGCTGACGCATCTCGCACTCGACATCGCGCATAAATTCAACATCCCCATCGCCTCGACGCTGATGTCGAAATCCACGGTGGCGGAGACCGACCCGCTTTATATCGGCGTCTATTCCGGCCCGCTGTCGGAGGAAGGCGTGCGCAGCTATGTCGAGCAATCCGACTGCCTGATCGCGCTGGGCGCCTTCATCACCGACGTCTGGTTCGGCTTCATGGGCACGGCGGAGCGGCTTTCGCGCAAGAACACCATCATCACCACCACCGAGAAAATGCAGATCGGGCACCGCAGCTACGACCACGTCGTGATGAAAGAATTCCTCGAAGCGCTGCTCGCCGCGCCCATCGCGCCGCGCCAGCTTCCGGCGCTGCCCAAGCCGGTCGCCGAGCCCCAGCCGCTCGCCGATTCCGAGAAGAAAGAGCCTGTCTCGATGGTCAGCTTCTTCCGCATCCTCGGGCTGCATGTGGACGAGAACTCGACCATCACCTCCGACACCGGCGACGCGCTGTTCGGCGCGATGCAACTGCGCACCAAGAAATCAAGCAACTTTTTGGCCGACGCCTATTACCTGTCGATGGGCTTCGCCGTGCCGGCCTCGATCGGCATCATGGCGGCCAAGCCCAACGACCGTGTCTTCGCCATCGTCGGCGACGGCGCGTTCCAGATGACCGGTAGGTATCGAGCTCTCGACCGCCGCCAAGTTCGGCATGCGCCCCATCGTCTTCGTCCTCAACAACGACGGCTACGGCACGCAGCGCTTCATCCTCGACGGGCCGTTCAACGAGATATTGCAGTGGAACTACACCAAGATCGTCGACCTGCTCGGCAAGGGCAGCGCCTACAAGGTGACCACCAACGGCGAGCTCGAGGATGCCATCAAGAAATCCATCGCCTCGGACGAGCTTTCCCTGATCGAGGTCATGCTGCCGCGCAACGACGCCTCCGTCTCGCTGCGCCGCGTCGGCGAGGAGCTCGGCAAGATCCGCGACAAGGAAAAGCGCAGCGCCTGAGCAGCCTGCACGTGCGAATGTGCTGTTTCCCTCGCCGCCCCTTCTATTTCCCCGCCAGGTTCATTCTATTTTTACTATATCTGGGGTTGTAATTCGCTTGCCTCGTCAATTAGTTGTGGTAGGAAGAGGGTCATGGGTACCATGCCTGGCTGCATCGTCGCCTTAACGCTTTGTTCAGCCTTATCCGCTAGGCTTTTCCTTGGGGGCTGCCGCATTTACGCGGGCAGCCGTAAATAGAAAGCATTATGGCCATTTTCGAGAATTCCGGTCTCTATTCGCTGAAAGAAATGCACCACGCGGGGCTGACCCCGATGCGGATGATGGCGAATGCGACCAAGAACATGTTCTCCAACCCGCTGTCGCCGATGTCCTATACCGGCTTCGGCCGCCACCTCGCCGCCGCCGGCGAGCTGGTCGAGCGGCTGACGCAATCCTACCCCAAGCCGGAGTTCGGCATCACCTACACCACGATCGACGGCAAGCATGTCGATGTGTGGGAGGAGATCGTGCTCAGCAGGCCATTCTGCAATTTGCGCCGCTTCGTGCGCTCGGGCAAACATAAATCGAGCAAGCTGCTGGTCGTCGCCCCGATGTCGGGCCACCACGCGACGCTGCTGCGCGGCACCGTCGAGGCGCTGCTGCCGCACCACGACGTCTACATCACCGACTGGAACGACGCGCGCGAAGTGCCGCTCTACAAGGGCGAGTTCGACCTCAACACCTATATCGACTACGTCGTCGATTTCCTGCACCATCTCGGGCCGAATGCCAACGTCATGGGCGTCTGCCAGCCCTCCGTGCCGGTGATGGCCGCCGTCGCGCTGATGAACGACCGCAAGGACCCCTGCGCCCCGCGCACCATGACGCTGATCGGCGGCCCGGTCGATACCCGCAAGGCGCCGACCAAGGTCAACCTCTTCTCGAAAGAGCACTCGCTCGAATGGTTCGAGGGCAACGTCATCACCCGAGTGCCGCTCAACTACCCGGGCTTCATGCGCCGCGTCTATCCCGGCTTCCTGCAGCTCACCGGCTTCATCAGCATGAATTTCGAGCGCCACGCCGGCGAGCACGCCAAGCTGTTCCAGCACCTGGTGCAGGGCGACGGCGAAGCGGCGAAATCGCACCGCACCTTCTACAACGAATACCTCGCGGTCGCCGACCTGCCCGCCGAGTTCTACCTGCAGACGATCGAGGAAGTGTTCCACAAGCACGCCCTGCCCGAAGGCGAGCTTTACCACTACGACACGCGGGTGAAGCCCGAGGCGATCACCAGGACGGCGATCCTCGCCATCGAGGGCGAGCTCGACGATATCAGCGGTGTCGGCCAGACCAAGGCGGCGCTCGACATCGCCACCAACCTGCCCGACAGCAAGAAGAAATACTCGCTGCAGCCCGGCGTCGGCCATTACGGCATCTTCAACGGCCGCAAATACCGCGAGCAGGTCCGCCCCATCATCACCGGCTGGATCGAGAAACACAGTAAATAGGCCTAAATAGGTCGCCCGGGGCGCTCCCTTCCTTTGCACGCAACCTGCGCGTGTGCTATGATTCTTGTTCCATGCACGCCCGTCCCGGCAATTCCGGATTCACCCTGATCGAGCTCGCCATCGTACTGGTCATCATCGGCCTGCTGGTGGGCGGGGTGCTGGTCGGGCAGGACCTGATCCGATCCGCCGGCATCAACGCCGTGGTGAACGACATCCAGAACTACAACGCGGCGGTGGCGACCTTCCGCGATAAATACGGCGGCATCCCCGGCGACTTGCGCGTCAGCAAAGCCGCGCAGGCCGGGCTGGTCGTTTCCGCCACCAGCCCCGGCAGCACGGGCGAAGGCGACGGGCGACGATATCCTGCGCAGCGGCTCCGTCCTCAGCTCCCAGGGCGGGCTGGGCGGCGAGAACACGCTGTTCTGGCGCCAGCTGTCGGATGCGGGGCTGATCTCCATGACCTCGACCGCGACCGGCGCGGCCGTCGATACCAGCAACTTCCCGGTCTCCCAGGCCACGGCCGTCAGCACACTGACGCCGCTGTTGCCGGCGCTGCGCATCCGCCCCAGCGGCTTCATCCATGCCACGGCCGGCGCCACCAGCATGAACTTCTTCATCGTCGGCCTGTGGACGGGCGGCGGCAGCCCCGCCGGCGTACTGGGTTCCCGCGCCGTGCTGACACCGCGCGAGGCCGCCGCGATCGACCAGAAGCTCGATGACAGCTACCCTGCCGGAGCGGTCTTCTCCTTCACCGGCGGCCCCAATAACGCGGCGACCGTTTCCACCTACGGCAACGGCGTGACCACCTACGCCACGGACGGCGGCGCGCCCGGCGCCGGGATCTGCTGGGACAATACGATCGCCGCGCCCTACGCCTACCTCGTCAACGCGACCTACGGCGATACCGCCGCCTGCGGCCTGGCCCTGCGTTTCCAGTCCTGACCGACCGCCCGTTCCTCCGCTTGTCTTTGCCCCCGGCTGTGCTAGCTTTTGCGCGGGATCAATCCCGGGGCGTGAAAACCCTTATACAACGCGGCGTTGTGTGAGCCGTCACTTCGCACTCCTCGACCCGTATGGTCGGGGAGGCATTGGCGTATGTTCAGGCCGTAAGGCTAAAGGCCAGCGCGACCTTTCGTTGTATAGGTTTTTCAACTCCCCGATCACCACGGGGGGCCTATGGGGCGTTATGCTTTTACTCTGGTCGAGCTCGCCATCGTGCTGGTCATCATCGGCCTGCTGGTGGGCGGCGTGCTGGTCGGTGCGGACCTCATCACCTCCGCGAAGATCAACGCCACAGTCAGCGACCTGCAAAGCTACACCACCGCCGCGACGACCTTCCGCGATAAGTACAACGGCATTCCGGGGGATCTTTTTTTGCCCAAGGCCCAGCAGGCCGGGCTCACGGTCAGCGCCTTCAACCCCCGGCACCTGGGGCGAGGGCGATGGCGACGGCATATTGAATAACGGCGTCAGCGGCTCAGGGGCCACCCTCGCAACCTTAAGCGGCCTCGGTGGAGAGAACACGCTTTTCTGGCGTCAGCTTTCCGATGCCGGGCTGATCCCTTTCAAATCCAGCGCCGACGGAACGTCGATCGACACGACCAATTTTACCGGCAATTCGGCCGTGGCCATCTCCACGCTCACGCCGCTGATCCCGCAACTGCGGATAAGGAACACGGGATTCATCCATATCTCGTCGACCACAACGACGGGCGGCGGAGGAAATTATTACCTGATCGGCAATTTTACGGGGGCTGGGGCCACGACCAGTGTCTTGTCGGCAGTCCCTGTTCTCACTGCCCGCGAGGCGCAGGCTATCGACCAGAAGCTGGACGACGGATACCCAGCCACGGGAAAGGTAATTTCACGCATCGGTGCAATTCAGTACAATCCCAACAACGGCGGCGCGCCGGGTGACGACCGCCGATACGAAATGCTACAATAACTCGACCGCGCAGGGCTCTTACGCCGTCAGCGTCGACGACAATCTGCGCTGCAGCCTGCTTGTCGGCGCGGGCTTCTAGTTTCCAGCCGCCGCGATTCCCCCCTTGACTCACCCCGCCCGTTTCCTTACACCTCCGCAAGTTTATCTGGAGGCTGACTCGACCTTATGGCTGAGCCGTTGGTAACACCGCCCAACGCCGCGTTGATTCTCGCGGACGGGACGGTGTTTTCCGGGCACGGCATCGGCGCTCCCGGCGCCACCGCCGGCGAGATCTGCTTCAACACCGCGATGACCGGCTACCAGGAAGTCCTCACCGACCCCTCCTATTACGGCCAGATCATCGCCTTCACCTTCCCGCATATCGGCATTGTCGGCACCAATGACGAGGACATCGAGTCCGAAAAGCCCGTTATTGCCGGGCTGGTGCTGCGCGAGGACATCACCGAGTCCTCGAACTTCCGCGCCGAGTCGCACCTCAACGACTGGCTGAAGAAGCACGGCATCACCGGCCTCTGCGGCATCGACACGCGGGCGCTGACGCGCCATATCCGCGACAAGGGCGCGCAGAACGCGGCCATCGTTTTCGCCGCGAGCGGCAAGCCCGACACCGCGAAAGCGAAGAAGCTCCTCAAGGAAGCGCCCGATATGGCGGGGCTGGAGCTCGCCGGCAGCGTCTCGGCCAGAAAATCCTACCCGTGGGTCGCAGACGAAATGGGAGCTCGGGGCGGGTTACGGCAAGCAGGGCAAAGCCCGCTATCACGTCGTCGCCGTCGATTTCGGCGAGAAGCTGAACATCCTGCGCTCGCTCGCGCATTATGGCTGCAAGGTCACCGTCGTGCCGGGCAATGCGAGCGCCGAGGAGATCCTCGCGCTGGCGCCCGACGGCGTGTTCCTCAGCAACGGCCCCGGCGATCCCTCGGCCACCGGCAAATACGCGGTGCCGATGATAAAGAAGATCGTCGCTTCCGGCACGCCGCTGTTCGGGATTTGTCTGGGCCACCAGCTGCTGGGGATCGCGCTCGGCGCGCATACCGAGAAAATGAAGCAGGGCCATCGCGGCGCCAACCACCCGGTGAAGGATCTCACCACCGGCAAGGTCGAGATCACCAGCCAGAACCATGGCTTCTGCGTTAGCGAATCGGGCCTGCCGAAGAATGTCGAGATCACCCACCGCTCGCTGTTCGACCAGTGCATCGAAGGTCTGCGCCTCAAGGACAGGCCGGTCTTCTCGGTGCAGTACCATCCGGAAAGCTCGCCCGGCCCGCACGATTCGGATTACCTGTTCGCCCGCTTCGTCGCGCTGATGGCGGCGCATAAGAAGAAGGCCGCGTAATGCCGAAACGCACGGACATCAAAAGCATCCTCATCATCGGCGCGGGGCCGATCGTCATCGGGCAGGCGTGCGAGTTCGACTATTCGGGCACGCAGGCGGTGACGACGCTGAAGAAAGAGGGCTACCGCGTGGTGCTGGTCAATTCCAACCCGGCGACCATCATGACCGACCCGGGGCTGGCAGATGCGACCTATATCGAGCCGATCACGCCGGAATATGTCGAGAAGATCATCGCCCGCGAAAGGCCGGACGCGCTGCTGCCGACCATGGGCGGGCAGACGGCGCTCAATTGCGCCAAGGCGCTCGCCGAATCCGGCGTGCTCAAGAAATACGGCGTCGAGCTGATCGGCGCCTCGCTTGAAGCCATCAACAAGGCGGAGAACCGCGAGCTGTTCGGCCGTGCGATGGCAAAGATCGGGCTCGACGTGCCGAAGAACGGCATCGCCCATTCGCTGGAGGACGCGCGCGCGATACTGGAGAAGGTGGGACTGCCCGCCGTCATCCGCCCCAGCTTCACCCTCGGCGGCTCGGGCGGCGGCATCGCCTATAACCGCGAGGAGTTCGAGGCCATCGTCGCCTCCGGGCTCGACGCCTCGCCGACGCGCGAGGTGCTGATCGACGAATCCGTGCTCGGCTGGAAGGAATACGAGATGGAGGTGGTGCGCGACAAGGCCGACAACTGCATCATCGTCTGCTCGATCGAGAACATCGATCCGATGGGCGTGCATACCGGCGACTCGATCACCGTCGCCCCGGCGCTGACACTGACCGACAAGGAATACCAGATCATGCGCGACGCGAGCATCGCGGTCCTGCGCGAGATCGGCGTCGATACCGGCGGCAGCAACGTACAGTTCGCCGTCAACCCCGAGAACGGCCGCATGGTGGTGATCGAGATGAACCCGCGCGTCTCGCGTTCCTCGGCGCTGGCCTCCAAGGCGACCGGCTTCCCCATCGCCAAGGTCGCGGCGAAGCTGGCGGTGGGCTACACGCTCGACGAAGTGATGAACGACGTCACCGGGGCGACGCCCGCCAGCTTCGAGCCGACCATCGATTACATCGTCACCAAGATCCCGCGCTTCGCCTTCGAGAAATTCCCCGGCTCGGAAGCGGTGCTGACCACGGCGATGAAATCCGTCGGCGAGTCGATGGCGATGGGGCGAAGCTTCCCCGAATCGCTGCAGAAGGCGCTGCGCTCGCTGGAGACCGGGCTTTCCGGACTCGACGAGATCGTCGTCGAGGGCGGCGCCGAGGCGCTGCGCGCCGCGCTGACCGTCCCCTCGCCCGACCGGCTGCTCAAGGCCGCGCAGGCGCTGCGCGAAGGCATATCGGTCGAGGAAATTTGCGGCATCACCAAGTACGATCCGTGGTTCGTGCGGCAGATGGCGCGCATCGTCGAGGCCGAGGGCTGGGTGAAGGCGAACGGCCTGCCGAAGGACAAGGCGGAGCTGCTGCACCTGAAGAAGCTCGGCTTCTCCGACAAGCAGCTGGCGCGCCTTACCGGGACGGAGGAGCTCACGGTGCGCAGGGCTGCGCCATAAGCTCGCCGTGCGGCCGGTGTTCAAGCGGGTGGATACCTGCGCGGCGGAATTCTCCTCGCTGACGCCCTACATGTACTCCTGCTACGAGACCGACGGCGAGGAGCGAGGTCGCGCCGAGCGCCGCCAGGAAAATCTTCATCCTCGGCGGCGGGCCGAACCGCATCGGCCAGGGCATCGAGTTCGATTATTGCTGCGTCCACGCGGCCTACGCTTTGAAGGAAGCGGGCTTTGAAACCATCATGATCAACTGCAATCCCGAGACGGTCTCGACGGATTACGATACTTCCGACCGGCTCTATTTCGAGCCGCTGACGGCCGAGGACGTCATCGAGGTCATCGAGGCGGAGGCTTCGAGCGGCACCATCGTCGCGCCATCGTGCAGTTCGGCGGGCAGACGCCGCTCAAGCTGGCGCACGCGCTGGAGCAGGCCGGCGTGCCGATCATCGGCACGTCGGTGGATTCCATCGACCTCGCCGAGGACCGCGAGCGGTTCCAGCAATTGCTGCATAAGCTGAAGCTCAAGCAGCCGAAGAACGCCATCTGCAAGCACGCCGACGACGTGGTGCCGGCGGCGGAGAAGATCGGCTTCCCGGTGGTGGTGCGCCCGTCCTACGTGCTGGGCGGGCGGGCGATGAAGATCATCCACGACGAAGAAACGCTGCACCATTACGTGAAAGAGCTGCTCGCCCTGTTCGGCGACGGGCCGGTGCTGCTCGATTCCTACCTCAGCGACGCCATCGAGCTCGATGTCGACTGTTTGTGCGACGGCAAGGACACCTACGTCGCCGGCGTGATGGAGCATATCGAGGAAGCCGGCATCCATTCGGGCGACTCGGCCTGCTCGCTGCCGCCTTACTCGTTGTCGCCCGGGCTCATCGAAGAGGTGCAGAAACAGACACGCGCGCTGGCGCTGGCGCTCAAGGTCAAGGGGCTGATGAACGTGCAGTTCGCCATCAAGGACGGCGATATTTATATCCTTGAGGTGAACCCACGCGCCTCGCGCACGGTGCCGTTCGTGGCAAAAGCCACCGGCGTACCCATTGCGAAAATTGCCTCGCGGCTGATGGCGGGGGAGACGCTGAAAAGCTTCCGCCTGCCCGACGACCGCACGCTGATGCGCACGCTCGAGCATGTCGCGGTGAAGGAGGCGGTGTTCCCCTTCGCGCGCTTCCCGGGGGTCGATATCCTGCTCGGGCCGGAAATGAAATCGACCGGCGAGTCCATGGGCATCGACCGCGAATTCGCCTCGGCCTTCGCCAAGGGCTTCATCGCCTCGGGCTCGAGCCTGCCGAAGACCGGCACCGTGTTCCTCTCGGTGAAGGACCGCGACAAGGAGATCGCCGCCGAGATCGCGACGCAGCTCCTGAAGCTCGGCTTCAGCATTATCTGCACGCGCGGCACCGGCGAGTTCCTGAAAGGGCGCGGGCTGGAGGTCGGCATCGTCAACAAGGTGCGCGAGGGGCGGCCGCACATCGTCGACCTGATGAAGGACGGCAAGGTGCATCTCGTCTTCAACACCACCGAGGGTGCGCGCTCGATCGCCGATTCGGCGTCGATCCGCAAGACGGCGCTGTTCGGCAAGATCCCCTACTCGACCACCATCCGCGGCGCGCGGGCGATGACGCAGGCGATCGCCGCGCTGGCGGCGACGCCCGGCGGCCCCGGCGTGCGGCCGATCCAGGAATATCTGGGCATTACGAAAAAACTGGCGAAGACCGCCTAGCGGATCGCGACGTCGGCGGCTTCTTTTTCCGCCTTGGCGGGATGTTCCTGCTGCTTCTGCGCCAGTTGCTGCGCCTCCTGCGGCGTCACCACGTTCTTGTAGACCGCCGGCTCGACCACCGGCGCGATGCCGCTGGCGCGCAGCTGCTGGTCGCGCAGCGCGATGGCACGATCGTAATCGTGCTGGAGGAAACTCTTGCGGATGATGCTGCCGGCGACCGCCAGCCCGCCGCAGACGACGGCAAAAGCGCCTGCCGGCGCCCCGGGGGAAAACGCGTCCAGCACGGTGAATCCCAAGATGGGGCCATAGGCGAGGCCGCTATTGAGGTATTTGGGGGTCGCGGACGACGCGGCCTTCCTGCTGCTCGACCTTGCGGCGGTCCTCGCCCCACATGTAGCCGATGGACGCGCCCATCAGCGCGCCGAAGGCGATGTTGAGCCGGTTCCTGGAAAGACGCTGCGTAGGGAATTCAGCGGCGATATACGAGCCCCACAACGCCCCGATGCCCGTGCGCCAATTGAACAGGCCGGGCTTGTCGTCGGGGGTCACGCGCGGGAGGTCGGTGCGGAGTGCCATGCATCGATTATAGGCAGAGCCGGGCCCGGCCTGTTGTGAAGTTTGCGTGAAGTCGGCGCGGCTTGCACCCCTTGGGCTTCTGCGCTATAGAGAATTAATCAACCCTGCCACCTGATCGGCAACCTACGGGAATACCATGGAAAAAAATCCCCATGACCGCGACGGGCCACGCGCGGCTCGAAAAGGAATTGAAGCAGCTCAAGACCGTCGAGCGGCCGGCGGTCATCGCCGCGATTTCCGAGGCGCGGGCGCATGGCGACCTGTCGGAGAACGCCGAATACCACGCCGCCAAGAGAGCTTCATCGAGGGCCGCATCCAGGAGCTCGAATCGGTGGTCAGCCGCGCCGAGATCATCGACGTGCAGAGCCTCTCCGGCGAGACGGTGAAGTTCGGCGCCACCGTCACCGTCATCGACGAGGAGAACGAGGAGTAAGATCACCTACCAGGTCGTCGGCGATTACGAGGCCGACATCAACCGCAAGCTGATCTCGACCTCGGCGCCGATCGGCCGCGCGCTCATCGGCCAAGAAGGGCCGGCGCCTCCGTGGAAGTGGCCACGCCCAAGGGCGCGCGTTTCTACGAGATCCTCCAGGTAGAATATAAATGAGCACCGTGTGGGGGATCGACGACGATATCTCCGGCCATACGGGGCAGGCGCTCGGCGTCAACGCCAAGCTCGGCGTGCCCTATACGCTCAAGAAGCTCGAATACAACATCCTCGCCGAGCTGCCGGACTGATGTGGGGCGCCTCGCTCCTCGGCGTCGACCGCCCGCATTCGCCGCCCATCAAGCCGCCATGGCCGAACCTGCTGATCGCCAGCGGCAGGGCGGGCGCTGCCGGTGCTGCGCTACGTCAAGCGCCACTCGCCGAAAAACGGTGACGGTCTTCATCGGCCGCCCGGACAGCCTGCGCGGCATCGACCTCGCCGCGGTGGCAGAGCACGACGCGCCGCCCAAGGCGCCGAACGTGGTGACGTCGCTGGCGCCGCTGCACGCGCTGACGCCGGAGACGCTCGTCGCCGCGCGCGGCAGCTGGCACCCGCAGTTCGAGCATTTTGCCGCGCCCGTGGGTTGGCGCTGCTGCTCGGCGGCAATATCCCGGGAGGGCGTTATACCGCCGCCGACTGGCGCGAGCTTTTCCAGCAGGCGGTGGCGCTCGCCGCGGCGGCTCGCTTGCTCATCGCCACCAGCCGCCGTACGCCGCAGGAGGCCGTCACCATGGCCGAAGCGCTCATCCACGGGCCGCACCTGCTGCACCGCTACCGCCACCGACAAGGACAACCCCTACCTGGGCATCCTCGCCTGCGCCGAAGCGTTCATCGTCACCGGCGATTCGCTGTCGATGGTGTCGGAGGCCTGCGTCACCGGCCGCCCGCTGTTCATCTTCGCCACGCCGAAAGTCACGCCCGAGCAATACCGCATCTTCCACCAGACGCTCTACAAGCGCGGCGCCGCCCGCCCGCTCTCCCGGCCGAGCGCCTCGACTGGGTCCCCACTGAGCCGCTGGACGACGCGGCCACGTCGCCGCCGAGATCCGCGCCCGGTTCCCACAAGCGCATGCCTGACACTGTGTTTCCGCTATGCTCCCGCCCGCTGGCCGTTGCAATGCGGCAAAAGCGGGTTATATTTGTTGCGAATCATTCGCAATTCATTTCTAGGCATAAGGAGTTTTACTATGAGCGTACTGGTCGGCAAGGAAGCCCCGGATTTTACGGCGAAAGCCGTGATGGGCGACAACAAGATCGAGGAAAAATTCAACCTGAAGTCGCATATCAAGGGCAAGATCGGCATCCTGTTCTTCTGGCCGCTCGACTTCACCTTCGTCTGCCCGAGCGAGATCATCGCCTTCGACAACCGTGTCGACGAGTCAAGAAACGCGGCGCCGAGGTAATCGGCGTCTCGGTCGATTCGCACTTCACCCACTTACGCGTGGAAGAACACGGCGGTCGAGAAGGGCGGCATCGGCAACATCCGCTTCCCGCTGGTGGCCGACCTCAGCAAGTCCATCGCGAGGAGCTACGACGTGCTGCTCAACGACGAGATCGCCTACCGCGGCACCTTCAATGATCGACAAGAAGGGCATCGTGCGCCACCAGGTGGTCAACGACCTGCCGCTCGGCCGCAATGTCGACGAGGCGATCCGCATGCTCGACGCGCTGAATTTCGTCGAGGAGCACGGCGAAGTCTGCCCCGCCAACTGGAAAAAAGGCGGACGAGGCGATGAAGCCGACCGCCGAAGGCGTCGCCAAGTACCTCAAGAAACACGCCGAAGCGATCTAGGAAAGGGCTAGGGCTAGTGGCTAGGGACCAGGTAGATTTTTTCTTTCCTCCCTAGCCCTAGCCCTAGCCACTAGCCCTTTATGACCCAGCATCACACTCCCGTTCTCATCCTCGGCTCCGGCGCGGCGGGCTGCACGGCGGCGATCTATGCCTCGCGCGCGGCGCTCAAGCCGATCATGGTGCACGGCATGCAGCCGGGCGGCCAGCTCACCATCACCACCGACGTCGAGAATTACCCCGGCTTTGCCGACGCCATCAAGGGCCCGTGGCTGATGGAGCAGATGGAGGCACAGGCCAAGCATGTCGGCACGCGCATCTTCCACGACACGATCGTGAAAGTGGATTTGAGCAAGCGGCCCTTCACGCCACCGGCGACTCGGGCGATACGTATGTCGGCGAGACGCTCGTCATCGCCACCGGCGCCTCGGCGCGCTGGCTGGGCATCGCTTCGGAGAAACGTTTCCAGAATTTCGGCGTCTCCGCCTGCGCGACCTGCGACGGGTTCTTCTTCAAGGGGCGCGACGTCGCCGTCATCGGCGGCGGCAACTCGGCCATCGAGGAGGCGATGTATCTTTCTAAAATTGCCAAGTCGGTGACGCTCGTCCATCGGCGCGATTCCCTGCGCGGCGAGAAGATCGGGCAGGAGCGTGCTGTTTCGCCACGCCCAACGTCAAGGTCGTCTGGGATTCGGTGGTCGAGGAATTCCTCGGCACCGAGGAGCCGACCTCGCTCACCGCCCTCAAGCTCAAGAACGTCAAGACCGGCGCGCTGAGCGAGCTCAAGGTCGACGGCGCCTTCGTCGCCATCGGCCACGAGCCGAACACGCAACTCTTCACCGGCGCGCTCGACATGGACAACGAGCGCTACCTGAAGACCGTGCCGGGCTCGACGCGCACCAATATCGCGGGCGTCTTCGCCGCAGGCGACGTGCAGGACAAGATTTTCCGCCAGGCCGTCACCGCCGCCGGCACCGGCTGCATGGCGGCGCTCGAAGCGCAGAAGTTCCTCGAGCACATGCCGGACCATTCCGGCGAGAAGGCCGCGTGACGGACGCATAGCTGCATTGCAGCGTTTGCATAACGTCGCCGATTTTAAGCCTTACTTTTAACCATGATTTGCACTAGAAGGCATAGCTCAACCCGCGCGGGGGGCGTCATGGATTGGGACAAGCTACGCAGCTTCTACTCGGTCGCGCTTTCCATAAGCCTGACCAAGGCGGGAGAAACGCTGGGGCTTAAGCCAGTCGGCGGTGAGCCGGCAGATCTCCGCGCTGGAGGGAAAAGCTCGGCATCGCGCTGTTCCACCGCCACGCGCGCGGGCTGATGCTCACCGAGCAGGGCGAAATCCTCTTCCGCACCGTCTCCGACATGGTGGTCAAGCTGCAGGCGACCGAGAACGCGCTCGCCGAGGCCTCGGCGAAACCGAAAGGGCGTTCAAGGTCGCGGTTGCCGGACACGTTCGGCATATCTGGCTCGCCAGCAGATGAAGGAATATACCGATCTCTACCCCGACATCCAGGTAACGCTGCTCTGCGAGGACCGCGAGCTCGACCTCACGCTGCGCCAGGCGGATGCTGCCATCCGCTTCCACCCGGCGAAGAACCCGGACCTCGTGCAGAAATCGATCATGACGCTGCGCAACTCGCTCTATGCGTCGAACGATTACCTGCGCCTGCACGGCGTGCCGCAGAGCATCAACGACCTGAGGACGCACCGCCTCTTGGCGCTACGATACCGGCAGCGCGCCGCCCTTCCCCGAGATCAACTGGCTGTTCGAGACGCCGCAGGCGCGCGCGCAGGGGCTGGCGCCGTTCTTCCGCGTCAACTCGCTGCTCGCGATGCGCACGGCGGTGAAGCAGGGCATGGGCATCGCGATCCTGCCCGACTACCTGATGCACCGTACCCGCCATGTCAGCCGCGTCCTGCCCGACCTCTCGGGCCCGACCACCGAGGCTATTACTAGTACCCGATGGAATTGAAGAACAGCCAAACGCATCGGCGTCTTCCGCAATTTCATTCACGCAAAAAATTGCGGAAAGCATTATTTAGTCTTTGGTGGGTCGAGTCGGTCTGCTGACCGACTCTCCCGCCGCTTGGCGGGCTGATGGCTCGCTCGCCCGCTCGCATTCATAGACAGAACTTAGGGCTGTCACGGGCTTGTCACATGCGCCGGCTATAATGAGGGGATGCGACCCCTTGTCATCAGCCTGCCCGACGATGTGCGCGACCGCCTGGAGCAGGTCCTCGCGCCGCTGGAGCAGAAGCGCTTCGTGGCGCCGACCTTCACGGCCGAGAAACGCGCTTCGCTACGAAGCCGCGCAGCGCGTGTGCGACGTGATCTTCCCCAGCCCGGAGACAGAAGGATCCGCGAAGCTGCGCGATGCGCTGCTCGGCATGCAGACCGGCGACGGCAGACCGGCGATCGAGCTCAAGAACCTGCCGCCGACGCAGGGGCGGCTCTTTTACGAAAGCCTGGTGCGCATCCTCGACGACCGCATGGACCGCTGGCTGATCGACGAGCGCGGCTACCACCCGCACGAGACGGCGATCTACAAGTTCCATCACGACGAGGATAATTTCCCGGAGCACAAGCTGATCCGCTCGCTTTATTGCCTGGAGCCCGGGAAGGACCCGGTGCCGACCGTTTTCGTCACGCTGGACGAGGCGATCGACGCGCACGCCGCCATGGAGGCGCAGCGCACGGGCGGCGATGCCGCGCCGATCCGCGAGGAGTTCATCGGCAAGCTCAAGGCCTCGCCGACGCTCACGCTGGGACGAGAATCCCAACTACACGCCGACGAACGGCGCCCCGCACTACTTCACCATCAGCCGGCTGAGCGCCCACATACCGTCCGAGGAGGACCGGCAGCTCCACGCGGAGCTTCTCGCCGCTTACGAAAGCCTGCGCGCCAGGGCCGCGCAGGAATCGACGGCGAACCTCGACGCGAACACGGCGCTTTTCTGGAACAACTCCCTTGTCGCTCACGACCGCGCCGAAGAAGCGGGCATCGACCGCTGGCTCAACACCTTGCAATACGCACCCCTATTATCCGCGCGAGACCGACTATCCGGCGATCGACACATCCGCGCCCCGACGTGCAGAAGCAATGGAACGCCCGCACCGCCAAGGCGGTGGGCGCGCCGATGGCGCGCGTCGACTCCGTCGTGCGCGATGGCCGCTCCGTCCCGGCCGACAACGCGAAAATAGCCCCGTAATCCACATCCCGTGTGGATAAGCGGTGATCGCCGGCCTTTGTCTTTCCTTGAATAATCGGCTCCGTTGCTATGCAGTGAGTGCATATAGGCCATGCACTAAGTGCAATGGACATATATTGGTCGATGCTTATGTTCGCCCGAACTCGGCGCGGGCATTCTCCGGCGCCGACGGGTGCGGGAATCGTTCGCAAGAACGGTTTTCGCACGAAGCCTCCCTGTTTAAAGCTTGCCGGGCCCAGGCCCGGCATTTTTTTTTGCCGGCGATGTCACACAAGATTCACACCGCCGCCGGGCGTTCGCTGGCACAAGAAGTCATGGCCGAACAGAAACAGGGCGCCGCAGCGACGGCGCGATCGCAACGGTGCCGCAGGAATACGCGGCGGCGATGCGCGCCGAGCAGGCCGAGGAGCGCGCGCTCGACGGGTATTTCGGCGACCGGCCCGATGCGCTGAAGGATCGGGACTACGACCGGGCGCACGGCGTTTTCCTGTCGCAGCTCGGGCAGCTGCGCCAGGCCATGAACAACGAATGCTACGGCACCGTCGCCGCGCTCATGCCGCTGACGCCCGTGCGCAGGGACCCGGTCCTCGACCCGCTGCAAAGCGGGCTTCCCGACACGGCGAGCATCCACGACTCCCTCACCGGCCTCGGCATCACGATCGACCTGAGGCCGTTCAAGGGCACCCTTGCCGATATCCGCAGGATCGAGCTGGCGGACGCCCAGCATCGAATCGGCTATTCCGCCTGTCGCACGGCAGCCTCGATGCGTTCCGGGGCATCGTCGCCTCCAGCGCCAGCAACCTGCAGGTGATCCTGCCGGCACGCAAGGCCCTGAGCGAGCATTTCGGCATCGGCGGCTGTCCGCAGCCGGCGCGCTAAGCGGGCATCAGTTCTTTGGGGACGGCGCTTCGTCGGCCGCCGGCTCATCGGCTTCCTTCGTACGCACGACGGTGACGACGGTGACGCGATGCGCCGCGAGCACGTCGTGCCATGGCTTCCAGACCGCATCCGTGGGCGCCCGGTCCTTGTCCGACATCGGCGGCAGGACGATGGTCCGCGTGCCGCCTTTGGCCAACCCCACCAAAGCGGCATCGAGCGCATAGGTTTCGAGTCCGCCTTCGCCGAGCTTTATCCTGTGCGAGCCTTTGGGCGGATCGAAGGCCCACTCCCCTTTGTCGGTTCCAGACGATGAGCACGAGATGGACGGTCTCGCCGCTCGCCGGCGCCCGGGCCCTCCCGGGCTCGTCGTCGCTCCATTGCAGCTGCAGCCGGTCCCGCGGCAGCGGGGCCGGATGGTCGGTGCGCTCGACTTAGAGCAGGATCGTGTCCGGAAGTTTTGTGCGGGGCGTCCTTGTAGACGAGCTGCGGCGGGCGTCGACGCGGCGCTTGCCGCCGGGGCTTCAGGCCCAGCAGCGCATTGTCGAGCGCCGGGTACGGGCGCGGCGCCCAGGCGGAAGGGTGAGCGGCGCGTCGTCCTTGTGCGCGGTGATCGAAGCCGGCGCCCTCGCTCGTCGTGCCGCGCAGGGCGATGGTTGATCTCCTCGCCGCAACGCGCACCCTCGCCATCGCCCTCGGCGATGTCGTGCATCTTGACGTCGCTCACGTAATCGGGGTTGAGCGCGCGCTTCCAGCGTCGGCGTCGGTGACGGTGCGCAGCTGCGGGTAGTCGCGCGCCCGGCGCGGCCACCCCGGGCGCCGTGGATCTCTGCTCGCGGTGCGGCGCGACGAAATTGCCCTCGTAGAGGATATAGGCGGAGGAACAGCAGCACCACCAGCTCAGCCAGCGCGGGAACGTGCGGGGCGGTTGATCCTTGTCACGGCGCGCCATGATCCCTCCATCGGCTCGCCGCCATCCTGCATGAGCGCGGGCGATGCCTCAAGCGTTTCGTCACTGTGGCAGAATCTCAACTGTGCACCGGTGTAATGGCGGCGCCTGTTCACAGCGACATGTTTCTTCGCGCATGCATTCCGCCTTTCTGATAAAGAGAACGCGATGGTAGTGCCTTTCAGGAAACTTCTGCGGCGCGGCGCGATCTTCTGCGCGCTGCCCTTCGCCGCCCATGCCTGGGACCCGCGCGTCATCGACCCGGTGAACACCGCCGCCCGGCGTGCACGTTATTTACCGCGACGCCGCGCCGGCACCGGCACCGCGCGTCGCACCCATGCCGCGCCCGGCGCGAGCCGTGAGCTACGCCGCCGCTCCGGCGCCCGCTGCGCTGCCTCCGCCGTCTCCCGTGCCGCATGCGATCGTCTATGCGCCGGCAAGCGCGCCGGCGCCGTACATGCCGCCGCCCGCCCCACCGGCCCGCGGCCGCCGTTTATTACCCGGCGAGCCCGCCGCCGAGCGCGCCGTACTATATACCCCCGCCGTACCTATGCGCCGTCGCCTTACGCGACCACTGCAGCGCCGGCGAAGCCCGTCGGCACGCGAGCTACGCAACGGCCGACTTCGCCCATAACGAATCGAGCGTCGGCCTCCAGGGGTCTGGACCAGTACCGCGAGCCCGGCGGGCTGCTCGAGAGCAACGGCGGGATACGGCGCAATCGACGGCGACTTCGCGCAGTACTTCGACAACCGTATCTTCGCCCGCATCGACGGGCGCGCCTCCTACGGGATCAACGACTATTCCTCCATCAGCGGCACGACGAGCGGCGTCGACCAGTGGGAATTCGAATCGCGCCTGACCGGCGGCTACAGCTTCGCCCTTGGCGGCGGCAGGCTGGAGCCTTACATCGGCTTCGGCACGCGCTACTTCATGGACGACGGCA
Organism: Alphaproteobacteria bacterium; assembly: GCA_037200745.1. Taxonomy (GTDB): domain Bacteria; phylum Pseudomonadota; class Alphaproteobacteria; order Rickettsiales; family UBA3002; genus QFOX01. Next base: position 4,620 of record JBBCHK010000015.1, on the reverse strand, counting down.
AGGGCACCGTCACCAGCTTCGGCGCGGGCGGTTACGACCGGCGCATCCTGCAGTACTACATGCCGGTCGGCACCAGCTACCGCTTCACCTCCGGCGGCTGGAGCTTCCGGCCGACCCTCGAATACGACCCGCTGCTGCTGGGCAAGGTCAAGTCGGACCTAGCGCAGGTCAACCCGGCGACGTACGACAACATCACCAACCGGCAGGACCCGTTCCGCGGCTTCGGGCTGCGCGCCGAGTTCCTCATGGGCCCGGCGGATCCCGAGCCGTTCGGCTGGAAACTGGGAGTTCGGGCCGTTCCTGCGCTACTGGAACTTCCAGCAGTCGAAAGTGACCACCGATTCGCACGGCGTGCCATGGGTCGAGCCGCAGAACACCCGCCTCCAGATCGGCGCCGAAGCGAAGCTGCTCTTCTAGTTTTAGAATGCTTCGCGCGCTGATGGCTCGCTCGCCCGGCTCGCTTCGGTGGGGTCACCTTGGTCAGGGGAACCACTAAAGACTACACATTAAAGCGGAAATGGAAGACGTCGCCGTCCTTGACGACGTAGTCCTTGCCTTCGAGGCCGCAGCTTGCCGGCTTCCCTTCGCGCCCCTGCTCGCCGCCGAGCGCGATGTAGTCGTCGCAGGCGATGGTCTCGGCGCGGATGAAGCCCTTCTCGAAATCCGTGTGGATGACGCCGGCCGCTTCCGGCGCGGTGGCCCCGGCGCGCACCGTCCATGCCCGCGCCTCCTTCGGCCCGACGGTGAAGAAGCTGACGAGGTCGAGCAGCGAGAAGCCCGCGCGCACGATGCTGGTGAGGCCGGGTCTCAAGCGAGGCCGAGATCGGCGAGGAATTCTTTTTTCTCCTCCGGCGAGAGCCCGGCCATCTCCGCCTCGATCTTCGCCGAGATGACGACGGCGCCCGCGCCTTTCTCCTTCGCCATCGCGGCGGCTTTGCGGAGAGCGCATTGCCCTCGCCGCCGAGCCTTCCTCGACATTGAGGATGTACATCGCCGGCTTGCTGGTCAGCAGCTGCAGGCCGCGAATGCGTTTCGCTCCTCGCGGTCCTTCGGCTTATGCGCGCGCGCGGGCTTGCCCTCCTGCAGCAATTTCAGGATCGGCTCGGCCTGCGCCAGTATCGCCGCCGCTTCCTTGTCGCCGGACTTGGCTTTTTTCTGGATGGCGTCGAGGCGTTTCTCCAGGCCTTCGAGGTCGGCCGAGGATGAGCTCGAGCTCGATGATCTCCGCATCGCGCAGCGGATCGACCGAGCCTTCGGACATGGACGATGTCGCCGTCCTCGAAGCAGCGCAGCACATAGAGGATCGCGTCCGTCTCGCGGATATGGGCGAGGAACTGGTTGCCGAGCCCTTCGCCCTTGCTGGCCCCGCGCACGAGGCCGGCGATGTCGACGAATTCGAGCTGCGTCGGGATGATGACCGCGCTGCCGGCGATCTGCGCCAGCCTGCTCAGCCGCGCATCCGGCACCGAGACGCGGGCAGACATTGGGGCTCGATGGTGCAGAACGGGTAATTCGCCGCCTCCGCCGCCTGCTGCGACAGCAAGCGCGTTGTATAGCGTCGATTTCCCGACATTCGGCAGCCCGACGATCCGCAGTTGAAGCCCATGATGCCTCGAATTGTAATGAGCGCGTCACATAGCGGTGCTAAGATGGAAAGGCAAGGAGCGTAGGAATGAGCGTTGCTGTATCCGACGTGAACGACCCGCGCCGCAGTTTGTTCTGGCAGGCCTCGCCAGGGAAAGCGGGAGCCGCTGGTCCGGCTCGCCGAGGCGGCGTTGCAGGCGCGAATGAATGCAGAGGGCGAGAACAGGCGGCCATCCGCGCCGATGCCAAAGCCGCCAATGACGGCGATCCCCCGTTCGCCGGGACAGTGGCCTTCGTCACCACGCAACGGGCATTGACCGAGGCGGTCTATTGCCGCCGCCAATATCCATCCGTCACTGGGAAAAGAGATCGCCGAATACGAGGGATGCATGCCGGGCAGCGTTTCGCCCGAAGGCGCGCGCACCATGGCGCTCAACGACCATTACGGCAGGCTGGCGGCGGGCGCACCGCACGGACCAGCAGGGCGTCGACGGCAGGCAGTTCGACCGGCTCCGCCTGGTGCGCGAAGCCGCCCTGAAGGAAGCCGAAGAACGGCTGGAGCGGCAGTTCATCAGGCGCTAGGCGGTGCCGCCGCTGCCGCCCACCTTGCTCATCAGCGCTGCCGGCGAATGGGTGAAGAACAGCGGGAAATGTTCGGTGAGCGCGTCGAGCAGTTTCGCCAGCTGCGGGATTTCATCTTCGTGAAGCGGCTCAGGACGTGGTCATGCACCTCGCGCTTGTCGCCGGGGTGGCCGATGCGAGGCGGAATGCGCCAGTAATCCGGCCCGACGGCGTCGTCGATGGAGCGGATGCCGTTATGGCCGTTGGGCGCCACCGCCCTGCTTGATGCGTATTTTCCCGAGCGGCAGCGCGAGCTCGTCGTGGATGACGATGACGTTCGCCGGCGGTATCTTGTGGAAGGCCATCGCCGCCTGCACCGAGCGGCCGGAATCGTTCATATAGGTGGCGGGCTTGAGCAGCAGCAGCTTTTCGCCGGCGCATTCCGCCGAGGCGATCTCGCCGGAGAATTTTTTGGAAAATTTCCTCGCGCCGAGGGAATCGGCGATCGCGGCGACGGCGAGGAAGCCGATATTGTGCCGGGTGGCCGCGTATTCGGGCCCCGGATTGCCAAGGCCCGCGACAAGCACATGGCGGCTTACTTTTTCGCAGGCTTGGCGGCGCCGGCGGCGGGGGCCGCAGCGGCACCGGCGGCAGGCGCAGCGCCGGCAGCGGGCTTCGCCCCGGCGGCGGCAGGAGCGGCACCGGCAACAGGTTCGGCGACGTTGGTCGCCGGAACGGCGCCCGCAGCGGTCGCGGCCGCGGTCGGGATCTCTTCTTCCTCTTTCTGGCGGCCGGCGATCGAGGCGATGGTGAAGTCGCGGCCCTTGATGACCGGCTTCACGCCTTCGGGCAGCGTGTCGTTATGGATGTGCAGCGTATCGCCGATCTCGAGCTCGGCGATGTCGAGCTCCAGCTTGTCGGGGATCGCGGTGACCGGGCAGTAAAGCTCGACCTCGTGGCGGACGATGTTGAGCACGCCGCCGCGCTTGATGCCGGGCGACTTCTCGACGTTCTTGAAACGCACCGGGATGAAGACCTTGACCACCGATTTCTCGTCGACCTGCAGGAAGTCGGCGTGCTCGATCTTGTCGAGACGGGGTTGAGCTGGATCTCGCGCGGGATGGCGAAGTAGCTGGCCTCGCCGCTTTTCAGCGCGACGACCTTGTTCATGAAGCCGCCCTTGAAATATTCGTTGGAGAAGACGCGGCCCTCGACGTTGAGCGCGACGTTCTTCTTGCCGTGGCCGTAGAGCACGACCGGGATGTGGCCCTTGCGGCGCGCCGCGCGCGCTGCGCCCTTGCCGGTGGCGTCACGGGTTTCCGCGTTGATCTCGATTGCCGCTTTCATGGCGCTTCTCCTTTAGAGGGAGCGGCTTATAGGGGGTTTGCGCGGATACGTCAACCCTGCTTTGTCATTCCCGCGAAGGCGGGAATCCAGACGCGCGAAGCGCTACTCTTAAGAAGTTTTTATTTAAGGTGGGCTGGATTCCCCCTTCGCGGGAATGACAAGGAAAAAGTATTGAATTTCAAATAGCGTCGCTCAGTCGAACAGGCTCGAGACCGAGCTTTCTTCCGAGATGCGGCGCACCGCCTCGGCGAGCAGCGGGGCGACCGACAGCACGCGGATGTTGCGGCATTTTTTCACCGCGTCGCTCGGCGCGATCGAGTCGGTGACGACCAGCGACTTCAGCACCGATTTCTCCACCCGCTCGATGGCGGGGCCCGACAGCACGCCGTGGGTGACGTAGGCGGAGACCGAGCGCGCGCCGGCGCTCATCAGCGCGCTGCCAGCGTTGACCAGCGTGCCGGCGGTGTCGACGATGTCGTCGAAGAGGATGCAGTCGCGGCCCTCGACGTCGCCGATGATGTTCATCACCTCCGACTGGTTGTCCTTCTCGCGGCGCTTGTCGACGATGGCGAGGTCGGCGCCGATCTTGCCGGCGAGCGAGCGGGCGCGCACCACGCCGCCGACGTCGGGCGAGACGATCATCGTTTTCGATGCGTCGGGGAAATGCTCCTGGATGTCGGCGACGATGACGGGGCGCGCGTAGAGATGGTCGACCGGGATGTCGAAGAAGCCCTGGATCTGGCCGGCATGCAGATCGAGCGTCAGCACGCGGTCGGCGCCGGCCTCGGTGATCAGGTTGGCGACCAGCTTGGCGGAGATCGGCGTGCGCGGGCCGGGCTTCCGGTCCTGCCGCGCATAGCCGAAATAGGGGATGACGACGGTGATGCGCGCGGCCGAGGCGCGGCGCAGCGCGTCGAGCGCGATCATCAGCTCCATCAAATGGTCGTTGGCGGGGTAGGAGGTGGACTGGATGAGGAACACGTCCTCGCCGCGCACGTTCTCCATGATCTCGACGAAAATCTCGTTGTCGGAGAAGCGGCGAAGGGAGGCCTGCGTCAGCTTCAGCTTCAGGTGCGACGCCATCGCCTCGGCGAGCGGCAGGTTGCTGTTCCCGGCGATGAGTTTCAT
>JBBCHK010000014.1:0-108290 GCA_037200745.1 Alphaproteobacteria bacterium | reverse complement strand
CCTAGCAAATCGCGGCTGGGGATTTCTTGCGAAAAATCGGCGCTTTACTGTGGCTAGTGCGCCACGGCGACGGCGTGCACCGCGCCCTCGTAGAAATAATGGCCGAGCCCGACGGTGAAGATGAAATCGCCGTAGAGCGCGTGCTCGATCGCCACCAGCAGCAGCGACGCCCGGCGGGTAATAGGTAGCCGGCGAAGAACATCCCGCCGATGGCGGCGAGCGTCGGCGCGACGAGGTTGTGGAAAATGAGGTGCGCCGCGCCGAAGGCCAGCCCGCTCGCCAGCACCATCATCGCCCGCTTCGGGAAGATCTCGTTGTAGCGGCGGAAGAAGAAGACGCGGAAGATGATCTCCTGCGGGTATGACCGAGAGCAGCGGGTAAAGCAGCATGATCAGCAGCCAGAAGGCCGGGTTGGTGCGCGGCAGGGTTAGAACAGCAGGTCCGGCCGCTCCACCCAGACGCCCAGGGTGATGACGACGGCGCAGAACGCGAAGCGCACGAGGATGGGCAGCAGCGCCTCGCGCGTCACCATGTTGGTGTTCCAGAAGATGCGCGAGTCCTGCTGCTCGATATCGCGATAGACGATGTGGCATACAGCGCGACCACCCACAGCGACACCAGCATCAGCCCCTTGGGCATGTAATGGTAAAGCAGCACCGGCACCCCGATCGTCAACGCGACCAGCTCGAAGGATTTGAAGACGGGGTGATGAACGTGGCGGTGCACACGATTCCTATGGTTGACGAGAGACCTTCCGGTCGATGATTTCGCTACTTCGTGGACGCATAATAAGCCGGTGCCGACCCCGATGGGTTTTCCCCCTGCAGAGCATCATTATTCCGAAAATAATAGTAACCGCGCCCAGACGATTTCGCCAACCCTATGGCATGGGCAGTCCGCATAAAAAATCAACACCCCCCAAATGACACAGGTAAATGCACTGACCCATTGGTTTATTTTAGAGGACCGATATGGGAAGCGGGCCGGTTATAAGGAATTCAAATAATCTGGCCGTGAATGAAGAATTACCGTCGCCTCGCGATAAAGCCGTCTTATACAACGGTCCAGTCACGGAGTCCTCAAGCATGTCAACGTGATTTTCCCAATTCTCCTGCCATATTTACTGCCTCGGTTTACAAGAAACCATGCCCAGGTAAAGAATAGTCCGATACAGCCGATGATAAAGGCAAGATAATGCGAATCAGGTAAATGCTCTGCACTCAGGATAGCGAAATAACCGGCAAATGCTGCTGCAATTAATGTCCAGAAATAGGTCGCGCGGCGCCAATAAAGTCCTATTTCGAACTTGCGGGTATCCAGTGCATATTTGAGGGCAAGCTTCGCCTTTTTCCTTATCGCTATTTTTAGGATCGAGCCCAAAGAGTTTATTATAATGATCTTGTTCTATACCCATGCGGGTTGCTTTCGTTTGGCTCCGCGAGCTGGATTCGAACCAGCGACCGTCCGATTAACAGTCGGATGCTCTACCCGCTGAGCTATCGCGGAATACCTGAAACGTGGGCGGTTTCTATGCACACAAAGGAAATGGCGGTGCAATGGGTTTCGGCGGGCTACTTCCGAGGCGGCACGTTGAGGTAGCGCATATGCCGCGTTTCGCGGTAAGTGCGGGCGACGGAGTCCAGCACTAATCCGCAGAGGAAGAAGCCGCCGCCCATCAGGCCGATGCCCATGGCGAGCATGGCGCGCGGCAGGTGCGTCACCAGCCCGGTGCGGTGCCACTCCCAGACGACGGGAACGCCGATGCCGAGGCTGATCGCGGCAAGCAGCACGGCGACCAGCGTGAAGAACGCCAGCGGGCGCGACTCCTTGAACAGGCGCAGGATGGTCAGCAGGATACGCGCGCCGTCGCGATAGGTGCGCAGCTTGCTTTGCGAGCCGGCGGGGCGCACGCCGTATTTCGTCGCGATCTCGCGCATGGGGATGCGCTGCTCCAATATATAGATGCTCATCTCGGTCTCGATCTCGAAGCCCTCGGAGTGCGCGGGGAACGACTTGGCGAAGCGGCGCGAGAAGGCGCGGTAGCCGGAGAAGATGTCCTCCAGCCCGCGCCCGAACAGACGGCCGACGATGAGGTTGAACATCCAGTTGCCGAAGCGGTGGCCGGAGGGGAACGACCCCGCCTCGCCCCTGCGCGTGCCGATGACGGGTGTCGCACTCGCCGCTGGCGATGGGCGCGATCATATCGCGTGCCCTGGCGGCCTCGTAGGTGCCGTCGCCGTCGGCCATGAGGTAGATGTCGGCGTCGACGTCGGCGAACATGCGGCGCACGACGTTGCCCTTGCCCTGCAGCGGCACCGACATCACGCGCGCACCGGCCTTGGCGGCGATGGCGGCGGTGTCGTCGCGCGAATTATTGTCGAAGACGTAGATGGTCGCCTCCGGCAGCGCCGCGCGGAACTCCGCGATGACGCCCGCGATGGCGACGGCCTCGTTATAGCACGGCAGCAATACGGCGATCTCGGGTTTGGCGGGCATGCGCGCAGTCTGCATAAACAGGAACCAAGCGCCACTACTATTTGTCATTCCCGCGAAGGCGGGAATCCAGCCCTTCTTCACCAATATTGAGTGGCGCTTCGCGCGTCTGGATTCCCGCTTTCGCGGGAATGACAGGCTCTACTGCTGTGCAGCGCGCAGCACGTGGTCGATGTCGGCTTGAGCGATCGAACCCTGGCGCAGGATGGCGGGCGCCGGCCCGGTAAGGTCGAGCACGGTGGAGGAGATGCCGACGGAACACGGCCCGCCATCGATCAGCAAGGGGATGAGCCCGTCCAGCTCCGCGCGTACCTGCTGCGCGGTGGTCGGGCTCGCCTGCCCGGAGATATTGGCCGAGGATGCGGCGATGCCCGCGCCGAACGCGCGCAGCAGCGCCTGCGCCAGTGCGTGGTCCGGCGCGCGCACCGCGACGGTTTCGCCGCCGGCCGCGACGATATCGGCAAGCGGCGCGTCCTTGGCGCGGGCAAGCACCAGCGTCAGCGGGCCGGGCCAGAACGCGCGCGCCAGTTTTTCCGCCGTTTCGTTCCACTGCACGTAGGGCTTCGCCATTGCGACGTCGGTGACGTGCACGGTGATCGCCTTGGCAGAGGGGCGCGATTTGACCGCATAGATGCGCGCCACGGCCTCTTCATTCGCCGCATCGGCGCCGAGGCCGTAGACCGTCTCGGTGGGGAAGGCGACGAGTTCGCCCGCGCGCCAGAGGCTTATCGCCTTATCCACAAGCGCTACGTCAACATGTAGTATTTTTGCCGTGTTCATTGACAACATATAGTAGTCGGGAGTTTACTCGCTGCACTGCACATACGTGCAAAAAGCCGTCATTTGGAGGTCGCCTTGGTAGCAAAGATCATCACGATTGCACAGCAAAAAGGCGGCGCCGGCAAGACGACCATGGCGGCGCACCTCGCGGTCGCCTGGGCGCAGGGCAAGCGCAAGGTCGCCATCGTCGACATCGACCCACAGGGCTCGCTGACGCAGTGGCTGCGCGTGCGCGAATCGCGCGATGCGAAGCTCGCGCCACTGACCTTCGCCGCCGTTTCCGGCTGGCGCGTGCGCTCCGAGCTCGACCGGCTGAAGCACACGCACGACATCATCGTCATCGACTCGCCGCCGCACACCGACGCCGAGGCGCGCACCGCGATCCGCGCTGCCGACCTCGTCGTCGTGCCGCTGCAGCCCTCGCCGATGGACGTGTGGGCGACGTCGGCGACGATTCAATTGTGCAAGCAGGAGCGCGTGCCGGTGAAGATGGTGCTCAACCGCGTCCACCCGCAGGCGCGCATCACCGAGGCGATCTCGGGCGAGATGGTGGGCCTCGCCGGCAACCGCTTCGGCAACCGCGTCGCCTTCGCCGGCGCGCTGATGCACGGGCTCGGCGTCACCGAGGCGGAGCCGAACTCGCTCGCCGCCGAGGAAGTGCGTGCGCTGGCGAAGGAGATCCTCGCCGCGGCGAACCGCAAAAGCACGGGCTTGAAAGAAAGCGCCTGAGCGCTTAAATTTCCGCATCGAAAGAGGTCTCCATGGAAACGCTGCATTACACGACCCACCCGTCCGATATCGGCAAGCTGCTGCTCGTCGCCGGCCATCGCGGGTTGCGCTACGTCACGCTGCTCGAGGACGAAAGCGCCGAGGACCATATCGCCCGCCGCTTCGGGGGCAGCGCGCAGTTCGTGGCCACGCCCGGCTTCTTCGCGACGACCACGCAGGCGATCGACGATTACCTCGCCCACGGCGCGTCGCTGTCGCTGCCGGTCGACGTGCAGGGCGGCACGCCGCTGCAGCGCTCGGTATGGTTCGCCATCGCGCGCGTCCGCACGGTGAGACGATCAGCTATTCCGATCTCGCCGAGCGCGTTGGTTTCCCGCGCGCGGTGCGCGCCGTGGCCTCGGCCTGCGGCGCCAACCCGGTGGCGCTCGCCATCCCCCTGCCACCGCGTGGTCGGCAAGGACGGCGGCCTCGGCGGCTACAGCATGGGCGGCACGCACATCAAGGTGCACCTGCTGGAGCTCGAATCCGGCAAGCGCGAGCAATTCGCCGCCGCCTAGCCTCCCGATCTCTCCATTTCCTCCGGCGTCAGCGCGCGGATCGACAGGGCGTGCAGGCCGCGTGCGAACTGCGCGCCCAGCGCGTCGTAGACCAGCCGGTGGCGCGCGACGCGGCTCAGGCCGCTGAACTCGGCGCTCACCACCGTCACCGAGAAATGCGATTCGCCGCCTTCGCGCGCGCCTTCGTGGCCGGCGTGCTTCGCCGAGTCGTCGGCGACGCTGAGCAGCAGCGGGCGGAAGCGCGCATCGAGCGCGCGGCGGATGGTTTCGGCGACGGTCTGCATAATTTTCCATTCAAACAGGAAATGCGTTGCGAGGCAACCCGGGGACGGCATAATGGGGAGTCATGGCGAAACGCAAACAGTCCGACGAGCCCGCACCGACCGGCGAGATGTGCGCCTGGCCGGGCTGCATGAATCCCGGACGTTTCCGCGCGCCCAAGGGCAAGGCCAATTTGCGCGAGTTCCAGTATTTCTGCGACGAGCACATCCGCGAGTTCAACAAGAAGTGGAACTATTTCGAGGGGATGAGCGAGCAGGAGATCTACGAGTTCCAGCGCGACGCGACCACCGGCCACCGCCCGACCTGGCGCATCGACCAGCGCCGGCGCGATTACGGGCGGCGGCTGGAAGAGGCCTTCCACCGCATGTTCGGCGACAACCGGGACTTCGCCGCCGAAACGACGCCCGTCGGCGCCCGCGAGAAGGACGCGCTCGCCGTGCTCGACCTCGAGCACCCGTCGAGCAAGCGCGACATCAAGGCGCAGTATCGCGAGCTGGTGAAAAAATATCACCCCGACGTCAGCCGCAGTGCTAAGGCGGAGGAAACGTTCAAACGCATCACCCAGGCCTACCATCACCTCCTGGCGCATTACGTGGAGTAGCTCATGAAACGCCTGCGTATCCCCCTCGCCCTCGCCGCCCTCGCCCTGCTCGCCGGCTGCATCTTCGTCGACGATTTCGGCGAGGGGTGGAAGGACGCGGCGCCGGACGCCTGCATCACCAAGCTCGCCGGCTCCATCTATTATACCGAGCTGCGCCGCGACCCCGAGGGCAAGGACCTGGACCGCCTCGCCCGCGTGCTGACGCTCGGGGACCAGCATTTCCTCCTCCTCAAGGAGGACGCGCACGACGCGGGCGGGCGGCTCTACCGCTTCGACGTGGTGCCGGGCAGCGTCGGCGGCGGCATCTTCCAGCGCTACCGCCTCGACCCCACCATGCGCGACGCCTTCGACCGCGATTACCCCCACGCGCCGGTGAAGCTCACGCGCGACACGGTGACCATCGCCACCCTCGATGCGCCAACGGAAAAGCTGCTGCTCGAAATCTCGCACAAGCCGGAATACTGGCAGGTCGAGGAAAAGGCGCTCTACAACGTGCTGCACGACCCCGCCTGCAAATTCACCGCCGACCTGCCGGGAAGCCCGCAAGCGCATTGATTCCTTAGTTCGGCGCGCTATGGTGCGTCCCGGAGGTTTTCATGCATAGCAAAGACCCGGAGAGCGACGCGCTGTTCGAAGAGGCGCCGACCAAAAAATTCACCACCGAGAAGCTGTTCGGCTTCGCCTCGGACATGAAGCTTTTGGGCTTCGGCTCGCGCCACCCGCTGGTGCCGCAGGCCGACGAATCCTACCAGTTCGACAAGGCGACGACGCTCGCCATCCTCGCCGGGTTCCAGTTCAACCGCCGCGTGCTCATCCAGGGCTACCACGGCACCGGCAAGTCGACGCATTTGGAGCAGGTCGCCGCGCGCCTCAACTGGCCGATGATCCGCATCAACATGGACTCGCATATCAGCCGCACCGATTTGATCGGCCGCGACGCCATCGTCCTCAAGGACGGCAAGCAGGTCACCGCCTTCCAGCAGGGCATCATCCCGTGGTCGCTGCACCGCCCGGTGGCGCTGGTGTTCGACGAGTACGACGCCGGCCGCCCGGACGTGATGTTCGTCATCCAGCGTATCCTCGAAGCCTCGGGCAAGCTGACGCTGCTCGACCAGAATTCCGTCATCACCCCGCACAAATATTTCCGCATCTTCGCGACGACCAACACCATCGGCCTCGGCGACGCGACGGGGCTCTACCACGGCACCCAGCCCATCAACCAGGGGCAGATGGACCGCTGGAACATCGTCGCCACGCTCAATTACCTGCCCGCCGAGATCGAGGAGAAGATCGTCCTCGCCAAGGTGCCGGAGCTTGCCAACCCGAAAGGCAAGAAGCTCGTCTCCACCATGGTCGCCATGGCGGGGCTGACGCGCCAGGGCTTCATCAACGGCGATATTTCCACCGTGATGAGCCCGCGCACCGTCATCAGCTGGGCGGAGAATTACCAGATATTCGGCGACGCGGACGAGGCCTTCCGCCTCACCTTCCTCAACAAGTGCGACGAGATGGAGCGCGCCACCATCGCCGAATATTACCAGCGCTGCTTCGACGTCGATTTGCTGGCGAATGCGGCGTAAAAATAATGTCATTCCCGCGAAGGCGGGAATCTCTCTTGCCGCTTGCGCAAGCGGATAAAGAGATTCCCGCCTTCGCGGGAATGACGAAAAAGGAAATATGAAGCACCGCGACCCATCACCCCGCGAGATCGAAGCCGATTTCCTCGAACGGCAGGCGGAGGTGGCGCAGGCCGTCTCCGGCCGGCAGGAGCTCTCCGTCATGCTCGGCCTCAACCGCGCCGAGGACGAGCCGTTGCGCCTCGGCGACACCATCCTCGCCTTCCGCCTCGCCGAGGGGAAGGAGGAGGACATCAAGCGCCACATCCGCGCGCAGGTGGACCTCGCGGCGCTGGCGCTGAAATACCACCGCGCCGACCTCCACCACGAGGGCAAGCCGCGCGACCCCGTCGCCGCCTCGCTCTACGACGCGCTGGAGCAGGTGCGGCTCGAAACGCTGGGTGGCCGCCGGTATCCCGGCATGAAGCACAACCTCGCCGAGCGCGCCCGCGTCGCCAGCGAGATCGCCGGCCACGCGCGCATGGCGGAGAGATCGCGGCCGCCGCTCGACGCCGTCGTCTCGATGATCGCGCGCAAGAAGCTCACCGGCGAGGAGCCGCCTGCATCGGCGGCGAAGATGGTCGCCGACTGGACGCCGTTCGTCGAGAAGCTGGCGCTCAAGCATATGGACGCGCTTTCCGGCGCGGTGAACGACCAGAAAGCATTCTCCCGGCTGGTGCAGGAGATATTGTTCGACCTGAAGCTCATCACCCATCGCCCGGCGAACGAAGCGCGCCAGGACGAGAGCGGCGAGGACGAGCTCGAAGCCAAGGGCGAAAAGGAATCCGAGGAGGAGCAGGAGGAATCGCCCGCTCGAATCGGCGCCGATGAAAGGCGACGGCGAGGAGGATTTGCAAGAGGGCAAGGAATCGCACGCGCCGCGCGGCGGCGAAGAGCCGGAGCCGCAGGACGATTCGCGCGAGCGCTCGCCCGCCTCCAACCGCCCGCAATTCGGCGACGCGGAGATGGGCGTCCCCTACCACGCCTTCACCACGGAGTTCGACGAGATCATCGAGGCGGACGCGCTCGCCCCGTCCGACGAGCTGGGCGCCTGTTCGACACGCTGATGCAGAAAGTCCGCCAATACCACACCGTCACCAGCCGCCTCGCGACGCGGCTGCAGCGGCTGCTGCTCGCCCAGCAGGCGCGACAGTGGGACTACGAGCTCGAGGACGGGCTGATCGACAACGCGCGCCCTGTCGCGCATCGTCGTGCGGCCGGAGACGACCGCCATCTACAAGGCCGAGAAGGACACCGATTTCCGCGACACCGTCGTCACGCTGCTCATCGACAATTCGGGCTCGATGCGCGGCCGGCCGATCACCATCGCCGCGCTGTCGGCGGATATCCTGGCGCGCACGCTGGAGCGCTGCGGCGTGAAGGTCGAGATCCTCGGCTTCACCACGCGCGACTGGAAGGGCGGCTTCGCGCGCAAGGCGTGGCTCGACGCGGGCGCCCGCGCGATCCCGGCCGGCTCAACGATCTGCGCCACATCATCTACAAATCGGCGGATCAACGTTTGAACCGCGCGCGCAGGAATCTCGGGCTGATGCTGAAGGACGGCATCCTCAAGGAGAATATCGACGGCGAGGCGATCCTCTGGGCGGCGTCCCGCCTGAAGGCGCGGCGCGAGCAGCGCAAGATCCTCATGGTCATCAGCGACGGCGCGCCGGTGGACGATTCGACGCTCAGCGCGAATTCCGGCGGCTACCTCGACCAGCATTTGCGCCGCGTCATCGCCACGCTGGAGCGCGAGGGGAAGATCGAGCTGCTCGCCATCGGCATCGGCCACGACGTCACGCGCTACTACAGCCGCGCGGTGACGCTGCACGATGTCGAGCAGCTCGGCGACACGATGCTCCAGCAGATCACCGCGCTGTTCACGCCGGAATCGGCGCGGACGAAAATGCGCGCGCGGCGGCGCGCCGCGTAGCTAAAATTTTCCCGGCATTTGCGCCGCATTGGAGCGTTTCTTAAGCGGATGTTAAACCCGTTGCGCTAGTTTCCCTGACGGAAGGGAGGTAGTGCCATTTATGAAAATCGCCGCGAAAATACGACCGACGACACTGTCCAGGACGCCGATCCGGACCCACCTGAAGCTGGTAGCCCAGCGCGCCATGATGCCGGAATACGGCGGCGACTTCGACCGCGAGCGCAATAAAGCCTATTACCGGTAAGGGCCGCGCCGCTGGTAATAAAAAAGGGCGCCTTGCGGCGCCCTTTTTTATTACGGACGAAAACGGCGCGTTACGCGGCGGCTTTCGGTGCGGCGGCTTCGCGCGCTTTCATGATGCGGCGCTTGAGGGTGCGGGCTTCTTCCGAGAGCGACTTGGAATGCGTCGTCATCAGGAAATTGTCGAGGCCGCCGTTATGGTCGATGGTGCGCAGCGTCGACGCCGTGATGCGCATGTGTACCGCCTGGCCGAGCGCGTCGGACATCAGCGTGACCTGCTGCATGTTCGGCATGAAGCGGCGCTTCGATTTGCGGTTGGAGTGCGAGCGATTGTTCCCGCTCATCACGCCCTTATTGGTCAGATTACAACGATTAGCCATGACAAAACCCTATTCAAACTTCCCTGTTATTATTTCCGTGGAAAAGCGGTGGGCAAGCCCTGTGCCGCCCGGGGACGAGCTGTTTAGTGCAACGCAGCAGAAAAGTCAAGCGTGCCGCGCCCCGGTTTTCCCGGCCTATGGGGTAAGCCACTGAATTCAGGCATTACACGTCGAGATTCGTCACCTTCAGCGCGTTGGCCTGGATGAAGTCGCGGCGCGGCTCGACGATGTCGCCCATCAGGATGGAGAAGGCCTCGTCGGCGTCCGCCGCGTCGTTGACGTTGACCTGCAGCAGCGTGCGCTTGCTCGAATCCAGCGTGGTCTCCCACAATTGCTCGGGGTTCATTTCGCCGAGACCCTTGAAGCGCTGGATGGAGAGGCCCTTGCGCGCGATGTCCATCACGGCGCGGTAGAGCTGCGCGGGGTTGTACAGCTCGGCCTCGGCGCCCTTGCGCACCAGCTTCGCCGGCTGCGCGTAGTCGCTTTTCAGCGTCGGGTGGTAGGCGGCGAGCTCTTTCGCCTCACGCGCGCCGAGCCATTTCTCGTCGAGCAGGAAATGCTCGACGACGCTGCGCACCGTGCGCGAGACATTGATGCCGGACTCGTTCTTCTCCGCCTTCCACGGGCTGACGCCGGGCATGAGGAAATTGAGTACCTGCACGAAGCCGCCGAGCGGGCCGCCGCCGAAGAGGTTGGCCATCGCGGCGGATTCGACCATCGCCATCGGCACGCGGCGGGCGAGGCCCTGCATCAGCCCGGTGACGGCGGCAGATTCCTCGATCTTCTTCTTGAGCGCGTCGCCCTTGAGCGTGCCGGTGGCGAGCTTGAGCTCGGTGTCGTCGAGCACGGCGCCCTGCAGGTATTCTTCAAGGGCGGTGTCGTTCTTGAGGTAGGTCTCGGACTGGCCGCGCTTGACCTTATAAAGCGGCGGCTGGGCGATGTAGAGATAGCCCTTGGCGATCAGCTGCGGCATCTGCCGGTAGAAGAAGGTGAGCAGCAGCGTGCGGATGTGCGAGCCGTCGACGTCGGCGTCGGTCATGATGATGATCTTGTGGTAGCGCGCCTTCTCGACGTTGAACTCGTCGAGCCCGATGCCGGTGCCGATCGCGGTGATCAGCGTGCCGATCTCCTGCGAGCTCAGCATCTTGTCGAAGCGCGCGCGCTCGACGTTGAGGATTTTTCCCTTGAGCGGCAGGATCGCCTGGTACTTGCGGTCGCGGCCCTGCTTGGCGGAGCCGCCGGCGCTGTCGCCCTCGACGATAAACAGCTCGGAAAGCGCCGGGTCGCGCTCCTGGCAGTCGGCGAGCTTGCCGGGGAGGCTGGCGATATCGAGCGCGCCCTTGCGGCGCGTCAGGTCGCGCGCCTTGCGCGCCGCCTCGCGCGCGGCGGCGGCCTCGACGATCTTGCCGATGACGAGGCGTGCTTCCGCCGGGTGCTCCTCGAACCACTGGCCAAGCTTGTCGCCGGTGACCGATTCGACCACCGGGCGCACTTCGGAGCTCACCAGCTTGTCCTTCGTCTGCGAGGAGAATTTCGGGTCGGGCACCTTCACCGAGACGATGGCGGTGAGCCCCTCGCGCGCGTCCTCGCCGGAGAGCTCGATCTTCTCGCGCTTGGCGATGCCGGTCTCGGCCGCGTAATTATTGATGGCGCGCGTCAGCGCGGCGCGGAAGCCGATCAAATGCGTGCCGCCGTCCTTCTGGCGGATGTTGTTGGTGAAGGTCAGCGTGTTCTCGTGGTAGGAATCGTTCCACTGCATCGCGATGTCGACCGTGATGCCGTTCTTCTCGCCGTGCATGGCGATGGTCGGGTGCAGCGCCGTCTTGCTGCGGTCGAGATATTGCACGTAGGCCTGCGTGCCGCCCTCGTAATAAAGCTCGACCTCGACCGGCTCCGCCGGCCGCTTGTCGGCAAGCAGGATGCGCACGCCGGAATTGAGGAAGGCCAGCTCGCGCAGCCGGTGCTCCAGCGTCGCGAAGTCGAACTCGATCTGCGTGAAGGTTTCCGAGGATGGGAAGAAGGTGACCTGCGTACCCTTCTTGCCGTTCGCCTCGCCGATGACTTTGAGCGGCGCGGTGGCGACGCCGTGCTCGAAGCGCATGCCGTGCTCCTTGCCGTCGCGCCAGATGCGCAGCTCCAGCCACTCCGACAGCGCGTTGACCACGGAAACGCCGACGCCGTGCAGCCCGCCCGATACCTTATACGAATTCTGGTCGAATTTCCCGCCGGCATGCAGCTCGGTCATGATGACCTCGGCGGCGCTCCGGCCCTCGCCTTTGTGGATGTCGGTCGGGATGCCGCGGCCGTTGTCCTCGACCATGACGGAGCCGTCCTCGTTGATGGCGACGAGCACGCGGTCGCAATAGCCGGCGAGCGCCTCGTCCACCGCGTTGTCGACGACTTCGTAGACCATGTGGTGCAGGCCCGAGCCGTCGTCGGTGTCGCCGATATACATGCCGGGGCGCTTGCGCACGGCTTCGAGCCCCTTGAGTACCTTGATCGACTCGGCGCCGTAGTCGTTATTGTTCGCGGGAGTGGTCGCTGCTGCTTCGCTCATGGTTTTTTCTTCGCTTCTGGTTGCCGGTTGGGCGCTCATAAAATCTCGAATCTGCGAAATTACGAGAAAACGAATCTACGAATTTTTTATCGTGAATTCATGGATTCGTGGATTCGTAAACTCGCCCCCTTTTTCTAGCACATTACGGCCGTTCCGCCATCGATTTCTACGTGCCGGGCGTCATCGCCTAACCCTTGGAAATCTGCGGCTTCGACGCCACTCATCCATGCTTGTACATGGGTGCTTCGGATGAGGTCAAAAAGCTGCCCCCGTTTATCCACATCCAAATGGGCGACGACCTCGTCGAGCAGCAGGATCGGCGGGCTGCCGCACCACTGCGCCCGCGCGCGCGCCGCGCCGAGCACGAGCGAGAGCAGAAGCGCCTTCTGCTCGCCGGTCGAGCATTGCTCGGCGACGCGGCCGTTGACGCTGTGGACGACCTTGAGGAAGCTGCGCTGCGGCCCTTCGGTAGCGCGGGTCGCCACCGCATCGGCGATGCGCAAATCCATTAAACGCTCGGCAAATCTGCCTTCGACGCCGAGGGCGCTCGTTCCCTGCGCCAGCCATGCTTCGAGCGTGCCTTCGAGCGAAAGCCGCGCCGCCGGGAACCCGGCCAGCCCCTCGGCGAGCAGCGGCGCGAGGCGCTCCAGCGTCTCCAGCCGCGCCAGGGTGATGGCGACGCCGTGCTCCGCCATCTGCTGCTCCAATACCGAGAGCCAGTAGAGGTCGGCGCGGCCGCGATCGGTGAGCAGGCGGTTGCGCTCGCGCATCGCGTGCTCGTAGGCGGACACGTGCGCCGCGTGCTCCGGGTTGAAATTATAGACGATGCGGTCGAGCAGCCGGCGCCGCGCGCTGCCGCCTTCGACGAAGACCTGGTCCATTGCGGGCGTCAGCCACTGGATGGCGACGTGCTCCGGCAGCGCTTTCTGCCCGCGCTGCTTCTCGCCGTTGATCTTGAGGATGCGTTTTTCGATCATCGCGTCCGGATCGCGGCCGAGGCCGATATGCGCTTCGCCGTGCGCGTTGATCACCGTCGCCGCGACGGTGAAGGCCGCGCGCGATTCCCCCCCCCGCCGGGGGGAGGTCAGGTGGGGGGGCTTGGCCGGGCTGTAATTCGACAAGCCCCCACCCTGACCCTCCCCCGGAGGGGGAGGGAATACGGTCCATTTCGCTGAGGCGCGCGCCGCGCAGCCCGCGCCCCGGCGAGAGCAGCGACAACGCTTCGAGGATGTTCGTCTTGCCCGCGCCGTTCCTGCCGGTCAGCACCACCGGCACCGGCGGCACGCGAAGCGAAAGCGCGCGGTAATTGCGGAAATTCTCGAGCGTCAGCGCAGTGACGGCATGCGGCGATGGGTGCATGGAAAAGTTATAGGGCCTGGCGCGCCGCTCACCAACAAAAATGGCACGGCCGCGCGGCTCTAGCGGGCGGGCGCGGCGGAGGCCGGCGTATGGGTCTGCTTGGTGCCCGGCTGCTTCTTCAGCCTGCTGATGGCATTCCCCACGATATCGTCGACGGTGCTGTCGTAAGCGTAGCTGTCGCTTTGGGCCAGCGTGCTGATCGCTTGATGGATGTCACGGGCGAGCTGCGGGTTCTTGTTGACGTACGTGTCCACCTCGCCGGTCTGCAGGTTGGTGGAAGTGACTTTCACCCACGGGCCGCCGACGTCGAGCTGGGCGACGACGTTCTGCCCGCCTTCGCCGCGATCGAGGCGTATATTATTGATATGCGCGCGCACCGCGTCCTCGTCGATGGTGACGGTATGGAGCGCGGTCTCGCTTTGACTGTCCGAAGCGCGGTGTATGGTCATCCTGACAGGATAACGCCCAAGGCTTAAGAAACGATTAGGCTGGGAATCAGGGAAATTACCCCATTCGATTCCAGGAATCCGACAACGTTGCCGCTATACCGCCGCGGATTGCCCTTGCGCGCTCACGACTTCAAAATATTCCTTCCATGTCTCCGGCGGCAATGCATCGTTCAATAGCCAAATTTTGTTTCTTCATTGGCTGCCGTAAAACGATACGCATAACACCCATCGTACGGCGAATAGCTCGCATGTGCGAAAACGAGTTTCTCATCGCCGACGAAATTCCATCGACCGCTGGTGAAATCTTTTACCGGTTTGTACGCGGCGCCGACTCTGAGGATATGTTCGTACTCTTCCCTCATTATTTCAGGCCTCTCAGCAAATAGGGCAAATAGCCCTAAAAGGAATTTCCTTACAGGAGCCTTAGATAGCGCCGGGGGTCTTACACCCGCATCGGCATGATGACGTAGAGCGCGCCCACATCCGCCGGGTCCCTCACGATGGTGGGGGAGTTGGAGTCGGCGAAGACGAACTGCGCCGTTTCGCCCTCGACCTGCTGCATCATGTCGAGCAGGTAGCGCGAGTTGAAGCCGATCTCGACCGGCTCGGCGCCGTAGCTGACGGAGAGCTCCTCCGTCGCGGTGCCCTGCTCGGCGGAGTTCGCCGAAAGCGTCCAGCTTGGAGCCCGACAGCGCCAGCTTGATACCGCGCGACTTCTCCGAGGTGATGACGGCGACGCGGTCGACCGCGTTGGCGAAATCGTGCCGGCGATCTCCATGATCTTATCGTTGCCGGTGGGGATGACGCGCTCGTAATCCGGGGAAGGTGCCGTCGATCAGCTTGCTGACCAGCACCGCGCCAGCGACGGCGAACCTGATCTTGCTCTCGGAGAGCGAGATCTCGACCTTGTCCGCGCCCTCTTCCACCAGCTTGTAAAGCTCGGCGACGGTCTTGCGCGGGATGATGACGCCGGGAATGTTCTCCGCGCCTTCCGGCAGGCCGACTTCCATGCGCGCGAGGCGGTGGCCGTCGGTGGCGACGGCGCGCAGCACCGCCGCGCCCTGGTTGCTCGCCGCGTGCAGGTAGATGCCGTTGAGGTAGTAGCGCGTCTCCTCCGTCGAGATGGCGAAGCGCGTTTTTTCGAGCAGCGCCTTGCACTCGGCGCCGGTGATGCTGAATTTATGCGCCAGCTCGCCTTCCGCCATGACCGGGAAATCGTCGATCGGCAGCGAGGAGAGCGAGAAGCGCGACTGGCCGGCGGTGATGGTCAGCTTGCCCGCGTCCGCACCCTTCGAAAGCTGGATGTTGCTGCCGTCCGGCAGCTTGCGCACGATCTCGTAGAACATGTGGGCGGGCACGGTCGGGTGGCGCCCTTGGTCTCCACCTGCGCGGCGACGTGCTCGACGATGGCGATGTCCATGTCGGTCGCGGTCAGCGCGAGCTGGCCGCCCGCCGCGTCGAGCTTGACGTTGGCGAGGATGGGGATCGTCCCCCGGCGCTCGACGACGGATTGGATCGGCGAGAGCGCCTTGAGCAGCACCGCGCGTTCGATCACCAGTTTCATAGGCTGTTCCTTTGCATTGCCGGCGGGAGCTTCGTCTTTGATTTTGCGTGCGGCTTCAGCCATGGCGTGACCCTTCCCCGAGCGGATTCTGACTGGCTTTGGGTATATAAATGGCCCCGCGCCTTGCCAAGCGAAATCGCGGGGTTATGCACAGCGGGTTGGAAGCGGGTTTAGGTGCGGGGAAGTGTAAGCGGCCGACGGGACCTTCGGGCTTTGCTCTGGTTGAGCTGGGCCAAGGTCAGGGCGGTCAGGTTGCTGAGGTCGGCGAGGCTCGCCGGCGTGCTCTGCCGCACCCAGTCGCGCACGTTCGCCGCAGCGTTCC
This sequence comes from Alphaproteobacteria bacterium, assembly GCA_037200745.1. GTDB lineage: Bacteria > Pseudomonadota > Alphaproteobacteria > Rickettsiales > UBA3002 > QFOX01. The sequence continues at coordinate 92,428 of JBBCHK010000014.1, read as the reverse complement.
ATGCCGGGACCTGGTGGTTGCCCTGGGGCGAGGTGACCGTGAGATCGCCGGTATGGCGATTGACGAGGAACGTCGAATCGTCCGCGAGCTTGTAGACGGTGGCCTGGCTCGTCGTAAAAGCCTGCTTGACCTTCGCCGCTTCGATCAGTGCCTGCGCCGGCGCCGCGGCAGTTTGAACTGCCGCGAGGTCGAGCTTGCTGGGATCGAAAGTAAGGTTGATGGCCATGCTTTCTTTCTACTCCCAACCGCATGCCCGCTGCGTGAAGGTTTTGTGAAGATTCGGCAGGCCGAATTAACCATGTAAATCAATGTCAAAACAAAGGGCGCCCTGTTCGCAAGCGGTGCTTTTATTCCGCCGGGACGGCGACTTTCTCCACGACGACGGCGTTGATGCTTAAGCCCTCGGCATTGACGGCGGCGCCGCCCTGCGCCAGGTCGAAGACGATGCTGTGGCGCGCGCAGCGGATGCGGCCGCGCTTCAGCTCGCAATGGAGCAGGTCGCCGCCCTGGTGCGGGCAGTAGCGGTCGATCTCGTAGACCACCCCGCCCTCCTCCTTGCGGATGCGCTCCTGCCGGATGGTGAAGGTCTGGCGGAAATTGGTCGCCACGTCGCCGAGGTTGGAGAAAAGGAAGATGTTCTGCGCCGTGCTGTAATCGTGGCCGACGCGGGCGAGGCGCGGCGCCATGGTCAGGCAGAGGTCCTGCCCGCTCCAGCCGCCGACCATCGCCGCCAGCCACCATTCGGGGGCGTCGAGCAGCAGGTAGCGCTCGGGCAGCGCATCGATTTTCTCCACGCGCTCGCCCAGCGTTACCGCGATATTCGCGCCGAACGCCGAAAAAACGATCGGCGCCTCGCCCGCGAGGTTGGCGCGGAAGCCGGCGATGCGCCGGTTCTTTTCCTCGAGGTGTGCGACGAGCTCCTCCAGCGTGCAGCGCAGCCCGGGCCTACCGGTGAAGCAGCGCGCGCGGTATTCGGCGATGGTCTTCTCGTCCGGCAGCACGGCCTCATCCGTCCACTGCTCCTGCGTTTCGCCCGGCTTCGGCGCGGCGAGGCGCGTCGCGCCCTCCGGAAGCGAGCGCTTCAGGTAGTCGAACAGCTCATTCGCGAAAGGGAAGTTGTAAACGCCGCGATTGATATAGTCCTCGCGCGGGTCGAGGAAAACGACCGCCCGGCGTTGGCGACGTAGCAGCGCGGCGCAAGGAGCGCGATGGCATCGCGAACGTTCTTAAATTTTTGAACCTTCTTGCCGTGGGCGATGGATTGTTTCTGCTCCTCGGGCATGGTGAAGGTCGAGGGATACCAGTTGGCGCCGGAGAACTGCGCCGCGTAATAATCGACGCGCGGGTGCGCCGCCTTGATCCCGGGCAGCCGGTCGTAGATCTTGCAGTCGTTCTGCGAGAAGAACGTTCCGTCCTTCGTCTCGACGAACAGCGCGCTGTCATGATTGAGGCCCATGTCGTCGACATACATGGTGAGCCCGAACGGCCCCGCCTGCGCCGATTCCTTGTCGCCCAGCAACTGCACCCGCGCGCCATGCCGCGCGGCGATATCGCGCATCAGGTCTCGAAGGATTTTTCCTCGAAGGCGGGGACGACGAAGAGCGGCGAGCTACCCGGCGTCGCCGCCAGTATCGCCTCCAGCGTCTCGGGATCGAAATGGTCGCGGTGCTCGTGCGAGATGTAGAAGGTGACGCTTCCCGGCGGCAGCGACTTGATGCGCGCGATGAACTTCTCGCGCATAAAATGATTCGGCGGCCATTGGAACCACCCCTGCCCGTAGGCGCCCGAGGGCGAAAGCCACGGGTCGAGGACGAGCAGATGCCCCTCCTGCCCGATCGCAAACCCCGCATGGCCGAGATAGGTGATGTCCATCGCCCCTCGATAGCCGTCGCGCGGCAGGGGCGCAAGCATGGCTTAGTCTCTATGTGAGGCCAGCAGGCCGAATCAGCCATGAGCCCGCGAAGCGGCGCGGAGCATTGCCCGGTATGGGCGATCTGCGGAGCACCTCGAACCAGTCGGCAGCTACGCTGCCGACTGAAGCATGCGCATCAGCAATTCGACGTCGTCGGCGAATTCCTTGTCGGCGCGGCTGAGCTCGTCGATGCGCTTGACGGCGTGCATGACCGTGGTGTGATCCTTGCCGCCGAACTTGCGGCCGATCTCGGGCAGCGATTTCGTCGTCAGCTTCTTGGCGAGGTACATGGCGATCTGCCGCGGGCGCGCGATGGCGACCGAGCGGCGGGCCGAATGCATGTCGCTGACCTTGATATTATAGTGCGCGGCGACTTTCTTCTGGATGTCCTCGATGGTGATGCGCCGGTCGTTGGCGCGCAGGATGTCGTGCAGCAATTCCTGCGCGGTCTCCAGCGTCACCGGCGTGCCGACGAGCGTCGCGTGGGCGACGACGCGGTTCAGCGCACCTTCGAGCTCGCGGACGTTGCTGGTGATCTTGTGGGCGAGGAATTCCAGCACGCGCAGCGGCACCTGGTTGTTGTTCATCTTCTCCAGCTTCGACTGGAGGATGCCGAGGCGTAATTCATAAGTAGTGGTGTGCACGTCGGCGACGAGGCCCCAGCCGAGGCGCGAACGCACGCGCTCTTCCATGCCTTCGAGGTCGGCCGGCGAGCGGTCGCCGCTGATGACGAGCTGCTTGTGCTGGTCGACCAGCGCGTTGAACGTGTGGAAGAATTCCTCCTGCGTCGAGTCCTTGCGGAGATGAACTGCACGTCGTCGATCATCAGCACGTCGACGGAGCGGAAATATTCCTTGAAGCTCATCGTGTCCTTGCTGCGCAGGGCGCGGATGAACAGGTACATGAACTTTTCCGCCGAGAGGTAGATCACCTTGCGCGCCGGGTCCGTCTTGCGGATGTGCCAGCGATGGCGTGCATCAGGTGCGTTTTACCGAGGCCGACGCCGCCATATATAAAGAGCGGGTTGCCGCCCGGTGCGGCGACGGAGGACTCGGCGACGCGGCGCGCGGCCGCATGGGCGAGCTCGTTCGGCTTGCCGACGACGAAGTTCTCGAACGTGTAGCGCGGATCAAGCGGGGCGCTGATCGTGTCCGGGTTGATCGGCTTGTCCTCGTTGGCGGCGGCGCCCATCATCGCGGCTTCGATGCCGCCGGAATGGTGGTGCTGCGGTTGCTGCGGCAGCGCGGTGTTCACCGCGACCGGCTCGGCGCGCACGAAGATGTCGACCGAGTGCACCGTCTGGTCTTCCTGGCACCAGAAGCGCAGGATGTTGTCGGCGTAGTGGGTCAATATCCATTCGCGCATGAAGCGCGTCGGCACGGTGATCATCGCCTGGCCATTCTTGACGTCGGCGAGCTTGAGCGGCTGCAGCCAGCTCTTGAAGATGGCCTCGCCGTAGCTTTGGCGCAGGCGCTCGCGACGCGTTCCCAGCGGGCGAAATGGTCCGGCCGGCGCGATGCGGGCGATGGGCTCGCCGGTGTCTCGTTCATGTTCATACTCTTCTCACTCCATCCCTCGACTACTATGCTTGATTCCACGGCAACGCGTCGGCTTTCCAGCCGTTCAACGTGCCGCGCCGGCCTTTCGGGTCGGCTTCGCCCTCGAAGCCGCCGTCGATATTGTAACAATGCAGCCAGCCGGCTTCCGTCGCCGCCAGCGCCGCCTTCGACGAGCGGCCGCCGCGCTTGCAGAGGAAATACAGCGGCGCCGACTTGTCCGGCGCGACGTGCGCGAGCTCGGTCAGGAAATTCGGGTTGGCTTCGAAGTTCGGGTAGAACTGCCAGGAGATGGTGCGCGTACGCTTGTTGATGCCGCCGAGCTCCGGCGTGCCGCTATAGGTCCACTCGGCGTGGGTGCGCACGTCGACGAGCTGGGCACGCGGGTCGGACTCGAGTTCCTGCCAGGCTTGCTTCGGGGTGACGTTCCCTTCGTAACTCGGCAAAAGCTTGGCGGCGGTCTGCACCATGGTGTTCCTGTCTCGGCGCCGCGTGCGCGGCTATATATAACGTGAGGGCTCTCACCCGAGGACCGGGCAAAAGGGAAGGCTTTGCCGCCAATCGGCGGACACACACACTAGTTCTTCGACTGATCGGAGCGGTTTCTAGGCCGCTTTTTTCAGCGCCTTGACGCGCGCGCTCAGACGGCTGATCTTGCGCGATGCGGCACCGGCGGTAAGAACGCCTTTGCTGACCCCGCGCATGATCTCCGGCTGGGCGGCTTTCAACGCCGCTTTCGCATCCTCAGCCTTGCCGGAAGCAATCGCCGTTTCGACCTTCTTGACGAAGGTGCGGATACGGCTCGTGCGCGAACGGTTCACATCCGTCCGGCGATCGGTCTGTCGGATACGTTTCTTTGCCGACTTATGTTGTGCCATGGTTGACCCATTTGTTGTTGCATGTCGTTGCATGCTTCGTTGGTAGAGGTCGCGAAACTACTGATGCGATTTTGATGCGTCAAGCGCTTTCGATCCGCTCGCGCGATATTAAAAATGTTGACTTCGCAAACGATGAAAAAGCCTAACGTTTTTGCCCGCGTCGCGCGCGCACGCTGGCAATGCGGACAATAGTAGGTCGCACGCCCCGATTGTGTCGTCGCCTCGATGACGTTCGCGCAGTGAAACATTTTTTTCCCGCGCGTTCGTACACGTTGAAGCGGTGCTGGAAATAGCCTTCACGCCCGTCGGCGCCGACGTAATCGCGCAGCGACGAGCCGCCGGAGGCGAGCGCTTTTTTCAACGTCGTTTTGATCGCGTCCGCAAGCTTTGCCGATCGCGGCGCGACGCTTTTTGCCGGCGCGCGCGGATCGATCTTCGCCAGGAACAGGCTCTCGCTCGCATAGATATTGCCGACGCCGACGACGAGCTTCTGGTCCATCAGCGCCGGCTTGACCGGGCCGCTGCGTTTGCTGAGCGCGGCCTCGAGGTATTTTGCGTTGAAGCTTTTCGACAGCGGCTCGGACCCGAGATGCGTCAGCAGCGGATGCGTTTCCTCCTCGCCCTTATTCAGCAGGAGCAGGAGCCCGAAGCGTCGCGGGTCATGGAAGACGAGACTGTCGCCGTTCTCGAGATGAAAGACGACGTGGTCGTGTTTGCGCGGCGCATATTCCTTCTTCGCCTCGATGACGCGCAAGCTTCCCGACATGCCGAGATGGATGAGCAGCGTCTCGCCCGAGTCGAGGTCCATCAGCAAATATTTCGCGCGGCGGCGAATGTTCGTGACGCGCGCCCCGGCAACACGTTTCGCCAGCCCTTTGGTGATCGGCCGACGCAGGTCGGGCCGGCGCAGCTCGACCGAATCGATGCGCGCGCCCTTCACGCGCGGCAGCAATCCGCGACGGGTGGTCTCGACCTCTGGCAGCTCGGGCATCGGCTTTCCCATTGTCGCACGCGCCAAAACCGGCTACGACGCGGCACTACTTATATATAGGCATCGATGGAACAGGAAACCCATTTCGGCTTTCGCCATGTCGGCACCGGCGAGAAGCGCAGGCTGGTCGGCGAGGTATCTCGTCGGTCGCCTCGCGCTACGACCTGATGAACGACGTGATGTCCGTCGGCCTGCATCGCCGCTGGAAGGACGAGTTCGTGCGCATGGTGAATGTCGGCGCGAGCGCGCGCATCGTCGACCTCGCCGGCGGCACGGGCGACATCGCGGTGCGCCTGAACAAACGCAGCGGCGCGCCGGTCACCGTCATGGACATCAACGCCGACATGCTGACGCAGGGCCGCGCCCGCCAGTTCGATCGCGGCGAGTGGAAAGCGCTGCGCTGGTCGCTGGCAATGCCGAATCGCTGCCGGTGACCGACAAGTCGCTCGACGTCATCACCATCGCCTTCGGGCTGCGCAACGTCACCGATATCCCGCGCGCCCTCGCCGAGGCCTACCGCGCGCTGAAGCCCGGCGGGCAGTTCCTTTGCCTCGAATTCAGCAAGCTTGGCGTCGCGCCGCTGCAGAAGCTCTACGACCGGTATTCCTTCCACGTCATCCCCAAGCTCGGGCGAGCTGGTGGCGGGCGACCGCGCCCTCCTACCAGTACCTCGTCGAGTCGATCCGCATGTTCCCGCCGCAAGAGAAACTCGCGGCGATGATGCGCGATGCCGGTTTCGACAAGGTGACGTTCCGCAACCTTTCGCTCGGCGTCGTCGCCATCCATCGCGGGTGGCGCGTCTGATGCTGACCGACGCGCGCCATACGCTGCGGCTTTTCGCCATCGGCTGGACGCTGGCGCGCTACGACGCGCTGTTCCCGCTGGAGGCGCTCGGCGTGTCGCCGGCGCTGCTCGGCCTCTGCCGCCTCGCCCGCCGCCGCGTGAAGCAGCGGCCCGGCGTGCGGCTTGCGCTGGCGCTGCAGGCGCTCGGCCCCACCGCCATCAAGCTCGGCCAGGCGCTCTCGACGCGCGCCGACCTCATCGGCGAGGACGTCGCCGCCGATCTCTCCGTGCTGCAGGACCGGCTGCCGCCATTCGCCACATCCATCGCCCGCGCCACGGTCGAAGAACAGCTCGGCGCGCCCATCGCATCCCTCTTTAGTAGCTTTGAAGATGAATCCGTCGCCGCCGCGTCGATCGCGCAGGTGCATTTCGCGACGACGACCGACGGGCGCGAGGTCGCCGTAAAAATCCTGCGCCCGCATATCGAGGCGGAGTTCGCGCGCGATACCGAGCTGCTGCGCTGGCTGGCCGAGATCGCCTTCCGCCGCCTGCCGCATTACCGCCGCCTGAAGCCGCTCGAAATGGTCGAGACCTTCGCGCGCACCATTTCCATCGAGCTCGACCTGCGCCTCGAAGCCGCCGCAGCGGAAGAGCTGAAGGCCAATACGCGCGACGATCCGGACTTCTACGTACCCGCCGTCGACTGGGGCGCGCACCGCGCGCCGCGTGCTTACCACCGAGCGCGTGCGCGGCTTCTCCATTTCCGATTTCGACGCCATCGCGAGAGCCGGCCTCGACCGTAACGCGCTGATGGAAAAAGCCTCGCGCGCCTTCTTCAACCAGGTCTTCCGCGACGGGTTCTTCCATGCCGACATGCATCCCGGCAACCTGTTCGTGCTGCCGGACGGGCGGCTGGCGCCGGTCGATTTCGGCATCATGGGCCGCATCGACGAGGCCGACCAGCTTGTCCTCGCCCGCATCCTCTGGGCGTTCCTGCAGGGCGACTACGCCGAGGTCGCCCCGCGTCCACCGCGAGGCAGGGTGGATCCCGGCGCATATCGACCTCAACGCATTCGCGCAGGCGGCGCGCGCCGTCGGCCAGCCGATCATGGGCAAGACGATGAGCGAGATCTCCGTCGGCCGCCTGCTCGGCCAGCTGATCGGCATCGCCCGCACCTTCGAGATGGAAGCGCAGCCGCATTTACTGTTGCTGCAGAAGACCATGGTCACCGCCGAGGGCGTTGGACGGCTGTTAAACCCGGATGTGAATATGTGGAAGCTCGCCGAGCCGCTGATCCGCCAGTGGGCGGACGAGCATCTCTCGGCGCCGGCGCGGCTGAAGCTGTTCGCGAAGGAAGCCGTGGCCGTCCCTGCGCGACGCGCCGCGCATGCTGCGCGAAATGAAGGCATATCTTGAGGAAACGCGCGCGCGCGGCCTCACCGTCTCCTCGGATTCGCTGGCGGACCTCGAAAGCCAGCGCGCCGTCCAGCACCGCAACCAGCAGCGACTGGGTTGGACGCTGGCGCTTCTGCTGGCAGCGCTGCTGGCCGTGCAGCTTGTCCATAAATTCCAGTAACACACCGTTTCTTGCCGGAAATCCATTTGCGCTGCAGCGCAACAAGGACTAATACAGCGTTCCGATGTAATTTTTGGGAAACCACATGGCATTGCCGCGTTCCATCCTGCTCGTCATCAGTGGCTCGGTCGCGTCCTATAAGTCGCTGGAGCTGGTGCGCCTGCTGAAGAAAGAGGGCGTCGAGATCCACGCGATCCTCACCAGGGGCGGCGCGAAGTTCATCACGCCGCTCGCGGTCTCCTCCCTCACCGGCACCAAGACCTACGACGACCTGTTCTCGCTGACCGACGAGGTCGAGATGGGGCATATCGAGCTGTCGCGCATCGCCGGGCTGGTCGTGGTCGCCCCCGCCTCCGCCGACCTGCTGGCGAAGATGGCGGCCGGCATCGCCGACGACCTCGCCACCACCGCCCTGCTCGCCACCGACAAGCCGGTCGTCGTCGCCCCGGCGATGAACCATCGCATGTGGTCGCACGCGGCGACGCAGCGCAACGTCGCGCAGCTGCGCGCCGACGCGTTTCCATCGTCGAGCCGACCGAGGGCGAGATGGCCTGCGGCGAATTCGGTATCGGAAGAATGGCGGAGCCGGAGGCGATCCTAAAATATCTGAGTTCGTCATCCTCGGCGACGCATCGCGTCGTCCGGGGATCCATGGATGCCCGGCCCGCGCTGCGCGCGTCCGGGCATGACGGAGCATTGAAAGGCCGCCGCGCCATCGTCACCAGCGGGCCGACATCGGAGCCGCTCGACGACGTGCGCAGCCTGACCAACCATTCCTCCGGGCGGCAGGGCCATGCCATCGCCGAAGCGCTCGCCGAGGCGGGGGCGGACGTCACGCTCGTCAGCGGCCCGGTGGCGCTGCCGCCGCCGCGCGGGGGTGAACGTGCTGAACGTCACGACGGCGCGGGAGATGCTCGACGCGGCGTTCGACGCCCTGCCCGCCGATATTTTCGTCGGCGCGGCGGCGGTCACGGACTGGCGGGCCGAGCACCCCTATCCGGGCAAACGCAAGAAATCGCCGCGCGAGCGCAAGCTGCACCTGGAATTCGTGCCGACGGGTCGACGTGCTGGCCGGTATCGCGAGCCATCGCCGCCGCCCGGCGCTGGTGATCGGCTTCGCGGCGGAGACGGAGAAGCTTTCCGAGCGCGCGGGCGCCAAGCGCCTTGCCAAGCGCGCCGACTGGGTGCTCGCCAATTCGGTCGCCGCGGCGCGGTGTTCGGCGCCGGGGACAACGAAGTGCTTTTCATCACCGAAGGCGGCGAAAAGCAGTGGGAGCGCATGAGCAAGCGCGACGTCGCGGACCGGCTCGTTCAGGAGATCGCCGCCTACTTTAACTCTTCCCCACAGGGGGAGGGCTAGGGTGGGGGCGCCGGCAGCGCCGCGTTCCGGCAATGCCCCCCTCCCAACCTCCCCCCGGCGGGGGGAGGAGAATAAGAAACACAAGGGGAAAGCATCATGAGCCACGTCACCATCGCCTTGACCCGCCTGCCGCACGCGCACGACCTCGCTTTTGCCCGCCTACGCGACGCCGCATAGCGCGGGCATGGACCTGCTCGCCGCCGTCGATTGCGCCGGTCATGCTGAAACCGGGCGAGCGCAAATTGATCCCGACCGGCCTGACCATCGCGTTGCCGGACGGGTACGAGGCGCAGGTGCGGCCGCGCTCCGGCCTCGCGCTCAAGCACGGCGTCACCGTGGCCAACGCGCCGGGCACGGTCGATGCGGATTACCGCGGCGAGGTCGGCGTCATTTTACTGAACCTCGGCCAGGCGGATTTCACCGTCGAGCGCGGCATGCGCATCGCGCAGATGATCGTCGCGCCTTACACCCGCGCGACGTTCGCCGAAGTCGCCGAGCTGCCTTCCTCCGAGCGCGGGACGGGCGGATTCGGCTCGACCGGCATCCACAAGAAAGCCCAGGGCGCCCTGATGCTCGTCCCCTCGAAAAAACTTTTCTATGCCGTCGAGGCGGTGCTGTTCATCGCCTATAACGGCAAGACCGGCCCCATCGCCGGCTCGGAGGTCGCGGCGCAGCAGGGCCTGCCCGCGCGCTACCTCGAGCCGCTGATGCAGAAGCTGGTGAAGGCCGGCATCCTCAAGGGCGTGCGCGGGCCGCAGGGCGGCTACATCCTCGGCCGCGAGCGCCGCCGCATCTCGGTTGAAGGACATCTGCGACGCGCTGCGCGAGGAGCGCGCGCTGCCGCCGTCGCATACCGAGCTCGGGCAAAAAGTATTGACGCCTGAGACGGAGGTCGCGCTCTATCGCTGGAGCGAGGCGCTGGCCGAGCTCAACGTCGCTTCGCTGTGCGAGCGCGCGGCCGCCCACGGCCTCAAGCCCGCCTACGCCACCGCTACCGATTTCGCCATTTAGGAGAATACCATGACCCTTCGCACCGGCCTCGACCACCTGGACGCCCCGCGCGGCCGCACCTACGACAGCATCATCGAGACCATCGGCGCCACGCCGCTGGTCAAGCTCAACCGCATCGCCGAGCAGGCGGGCGCGCTGGCGACCGTCTACGCCAAGCTCGAATTCTTCAACCCGCTCTCCTCGGTCAAGGACCGCATCGCGCTGTCGATGATCGAGGTCGCCGAGCGCGACGGCGCCCTCAAGCCGGATTCCGTGCTGGTCGAGCCGACCTCGGGCAACACCGGCATCTCTCGCCTTCATTGCGGCGGCGAAGGGCTACAAGCTCATCCTCACCATGCCGGAATCGATGTCGCTGGAGCGGCGCAAGATGCTGCAGCTGCTCGGCGCCGAGCTCGAGCTGACGCCGGCGGCCAAAGGCATGCGCGGCGCCATCGAGAAGGCGGAGGAGATTGTCGCCGGCAAACCCGAAAGCGGTGCTGATGCAGCAGTTCAAGAACCTCGCCAACCCGTGGGTGCACACGCGGACCACGGCGGAAGAAATCTGGCAGGACACCGGCGGCGAGGTCGATGCGGTGATCTCCGGCGTCGGCACCGGCGGCACCATCACCGGCGTCGGCCAGGTGCTCAAGGAGCGCAAGAAGGACGTAAAGATGATCGCCGTCGAGCCCGAGGACAGCCCGGTGCTCTCCGGCGGCAATCCCGGCCCGCATAAAATCCAGGGCATCGGCGCCGGCTTCATCCCCGACGTGCTGCAGCGCGACCTCATCGACGAGGTCATCACGGTGAGCAACGAATCCGCCTTCGCCACCGCGCGCGAGGTGGCGAAGCTCGAAGGCATCCCGGTCGGCATTTCCTCCGGCGCGGCGGTCTACGCGGCGCTCGAAGTCGCCAAGCGCGAGGCGATGAAAGGCAAGACCATCGTCGCCATCATCCCCTCCAGCGCCGAGCGCTATTTGTCGACCGCGCTGTTCGCCGACCTTTAAAACTGTCATACCGGCATGCGCCGGGGTGACAAAAAGCAAGCCGATGTGACATGATACTGCCATGAACCTCGACCAGCAGCGGCGCTATGCGCGGCAGGCCATGTTACCGGAGATCGGCGCAGCGGGGCAGGAGACGCTCCTGCGCACGCGCGTGCTCATCGTCGGCGCGGGCGGGCTGGGCTCGGCGCTCATCAGTTACCTTGCGGCCGCCGGCATCGGCACGCTCGGCATCTGCGACGACGACCGGGTGGAGCTCTCCAACCTCGCCCGCCAGATCGTCCACGAGACCGGCGACGTCGGCCGGCTGAAGATCGAGTCGGCCAGCGACCGCGTCGCCGAGCTCAATCCGGACGTCAAGGTCATCACCCACGGCGAATCGCTGAACGAAGACAATGCCGACGCGCTCATCGCCGGTTACGACATCGTCGCCGACGGCTCGGATAATTTCGCCACCCCGCTTTGCCTTGAACGACGCCTGCGTGAAGGCGAAGAAGCCGCTGGTCAGCGCCGCCGTCGCCGGCTGGAGCGGCCAACTGATGACCGTCGCGCCCGGCGGGCCGTGCTATCGCTGCCTCGTCCACGCGGAGGCGCCGGACGCCGATACCTGCACGGCCACCGGCGTCATCGGCCCGCTGGTGGGCATGGTGGGCAGCGCGCAGGCACTCGAGGTGCTGCGCGTGGCGCTCGGGAATCCGGCGCTGGCCGATAGGCTGGCGCTGTTCGACGGCCATACCGGCGCCGTGCGGCTTGTGGAACGTTCCCGCGATGGCGATTGTCCGGTGTGCGGTTTCCATACTATAAGACGCGCATGTTCCGCCGCGCGCTTCTACTTTCCCTGCTGCTCGCTGCGCCTGCCTTCGCGCAGGACGCTTCCATCCTCAACCCGTCCGGCCTGCCGATCCCGCGCTTCGTGACGCTGAAATCCGACGAGGTGAACGTGCGCGTCGGCCCCGGCGAGCGCTACCCGATCCGCTGGGTCTATCATCGCGCGCACCTGCCGGTGCAGGTCATCGAGGAGTTCGCGCACTGGCGGAAGATCAAGGATTACGAAGGCTCGGTCGGCTGGGTGCAGCAGACGATGATTTCCGGTGAGCGCGACATCCTCATCATGGACAAGCCGCAGAACCTTTACGCCGAGGCGGAAGTGACCTCCGCCCCCATCATCCGCGCCGCGCCGATGGTGACGGCGAAGCTCCTCGCCTGCCGCCCCGACTGGTGCCGCGTCGAGCTCGCCGGCCGCAAGGCGTGGATCAGGAAGGCCGACATCTGGGGCGTCACGCGCGAGGAAGTCTTCTGATGTATTTCCTGCTGAAGACGCTCATCACCGCGCTCGTCGTCGCCGCCGTGTCGGAGCTGGCGCGGCGCTATAGCCTGTTCGCAGCGCTGATCGCCTCGCTGCCGCTGACCTCGATCCTCGCCTTCGTCTGGCTCTGGCGCGACACGCACGACGCGCAGAAGATCGGCGCGCTTTCCTACGATATTTTCTGGCTGGTGCTGCCGTCGCTGGTGTTCTTCCTCATGCTGCCGCTGCTGCTGAAGCACGGGCTCGGCTTCTACCCGGCGCTCGCCGTTTCCTGTGTCGTGATGGCCGCGTTCTACGCCGGGTTCACCTACGCGAAGGCGATGCTCGCCTAGTAGCCCGTCATAATGCGCTGGACGAGCTCGCCGACCGTCGGCACGAAGCCGTTCGAATAGTATGGGTCCTCGGCGAACTTGTAGGCGTTGTGGCCGGAGAACATGAGGTTGTGCTCGGTCGAACCGCCGCGCACGATGTCCTGCAGCGTCTTCTGGATGCAGAAGCTGCGCGGGTCGGCCTTCTTGCCGGTGGTGAAATCGTCGTGGTCCTTCCAGTTGCTGAAGCGGCAGTGGCTGAGGCAGCCCATGCATTCGATCTGGTCGACGACGATCTGGTTGGCCTTCTGCGGGGTGACGAACATCAGCGTCTCGTCGGGCGTTTTCATCGCCTCGGTGAAGCCGAGCGCGCACCACTGGTTGGCCTTCTCGAGGTCCTCGGGCGTCACGTAGTGCGGGCGCTTGCGCGGGCCGAAGCCGTAGGTCTCGGTCATGTAGCCCTCTGGCTCCGTCGAGAAGGGGATCTGCCGCTCGTTGCGCGCGCGCAGCTCCTGGATGAAGCTGTTGTTGACGGCGGAGGAATAGAACCCCGTCGGCGAGAAATGGTTGAGGAAGACGTCACCTTCCTTCAGCGTCAGCAGCCGCTCCTTCCACTCCGCAGGAATGGGGCTTTCCTTCGTCAGCAGCGGGCGCGTGCCGAACTGGAAGGCGATGGCGCCGATCTCCGGGTTGTCGAGCCAGTGCTCCCAGTCCTTGAGGTGCCAGGCGCCGCCGGCCATGATGATCGGCACGTGGTGCAGCCCGACCTCGTTCATGAAGCTGCGCAGCTCGGCGACGCGCGGGTACGGGTCCTCCGGCCGCTCGGGATTCTCGCTGTTGGAAAGCCCGTTATGGCCGCCGGCGAGCCACGGGTCCTCGTAGACCACGCTGCCGAGCAGGCCCTGGTATTTGGAATAGCCGCGCTTCCACAGCGCGCGGAAGGCGCGCATCGAGGAGATGATGGGGTGGTAATAGACATTATGCTTCGCCGCGATCTCGCTGAGGCGGTAAGGCATGCCGGCGCCGCAGGTGACGCCGTGGACGAGGCCCTTGGCGCCTTCGAGCACGCCTTCGAGCACGCGCTCGCAGCCGCCCATCTCCCACAGCACGTTGATGTGGATGCGGCCCTGCCCGTTCGATACCTCATGCGCCCATTGCGCGTGGTGGATGCCGGCGCGGATGCCCTTGGCGACGAGCTCCTCGTGCCGGTCCTGGCGCGTCTTGCCGACATAGGTATCGGGGATGAGGTTGCCCTCCGCGTCGTATTCCAGCTGGTTGACGCCGGAGAAGGTGCCGACCGCGCCGGCCGCCGCGAAGGCACCCGCGCTGGCGCCGTTGGTGGCGCCGACGCCCTTGCCGCCCTCGACGATAGGCAGCACCTCGCGCCCGGACAGGATCACCGGGCGCAGGTTGGACAGGGTGGAAAGGGTCGAAGTCGAGCTCATAAGAGGGCCGCTTATAGGAGCAAATCGGCGCCCTGTCCATGGTACTTGTCATTCCCGCGAAAGCGGGAATCCAGCCCTTGTTTTCTTAAGTGGCGCTTCGCGCGCCTGGATTCCCGCTTTCACGGGAATGACGGCCTGTCTAGTGAATCTCGCCCCAGTGGTCGCCGACGCCGGTCTCGACCGTCAGCGGCACGCTGAGCATCGCCACCTGCTCCATCGCCTGCTGCACGCGCCGGGCGAGCTCCGGCGCGTCGCCGGCGGGCGATTCGATTAAAAGTTCGTCATGGACCTGCAGCACGAGGCGGCCCTTGCCTTCGTGGCGCAGCAGCTCGTCCACCGCGACCATGGCGAGCTTGATGATGTCCGCCGCCGTGCCCTGCAGCGGCGCATTGATCGCCGCGCGCTCGGAAAAATTGCGCAAATTGGGGTTCTTGGCGTTGATGTCGCGCACATGGACCTTGCGGCCGAACAGCGTCTCGACATAGCCGTGCGCGTGGGCGAAGGCGATGCTCTTGTCCATGATCTCGCGGATGCCGGGATACTGCTTGAAATACGCCTCGATGATCGATGCGGCCTCCGAGCGGCCGATGCCGAGCCGCACCGCCAGCCCGTGCGCGCTCATGCCGTAGATGATGCCGAAATTGATGGTCTTGGCGGAACGGCGCAGATCGGGCGTCACCTTGTCCACCGCGACGCCGAATATCTGGCTGGCGGTGACGGCGTGGATGTCGGCGCCATGGCGGAACGCCTCGATCAGCGGCTTGATGCCCGCCATGTGGGCGAGCAGGCGCAGCTCGATCTGCGAATAATCGGCGGAGATGAGCTTGGCCCCCGGCGGCGCGATGAACGCGGTGCGGATGCGCCGCCCGTCCTCCGTGCGGATGGGGATGTTCTGCAGGTTCGGCTCGGTGGAGGAAAGCCGCCCCGTCGAGGTCACGGCGAGCTGGAAGTTCGTGTGCACGCGGCCGGTCTTGGGATTGATCGCTTTCGGCAGCGCGTCGGTATAGGTGCTCTTGAGCTTGCTGAACTGGCGCCATTCGAGGACCTTCGCGGCGATCTCGTGGCCCTCCTCGGCGAGGGCTTCGAGCACGCCCGAATCGGTCGAATAAGCGCCGGACTTGCTGGATTTGCGGCCGCCGCCGAGCTGCAGTTTGTCGAACAGCACCTCGCCCAGCTGCTTCGGCGAGCCGACGGAGAATTCCATGCCGGCCATGGCGATGATCTCTTTCTCCAGCGTGGCGAGCTTGCCGGCGAACTCGACCGACATCTCGCCGAGCACGGTGGGGCTCACCAGCACGCCCGCCTCCTCCATCGCGGCGATGACCGGCACCAGCGGCCGCTCGATGGTCTCGTAGACGCGGGTGACCTTCACCGCGAACATTTCCCTGCGCAGCACCTCGAACAGCCGCAGCTTGTAATCGGCGCCCTCCGCGCCGCAGGGGGCGGCCTGCTCGATGGCGACCTCGGAGAAATCCTTCTCCTGCCGCCCGCTGCCGACGAGGCCGGCCCGCGCGACGACCACGTGGTGGCAATGGCGCTCGGCGAGGTCGTCGAACGTATGCGAATAGAGCCCGCCGGCGATGCAATAGGACATCAGCATGATGTCGGCGATGGGCGAGAGCGCGAGCCCCGCCTTGCCGTAGACGACGAGGTCGTATTTCAGATTGTGTCCCACTTTAAGTACGCCGGGATGGGCGAGAAGCGGCGCCAGCATCTCCAGCGCACGCGCTTTTCCCAGCTGGCCGGGCGCCAGCCTGCCGCCCCCGGGCTGCGCGTCGAACATGTTGCCCTGCGCCGCGCCCGCCTCGATATGGCCGAGCGGGACATAGGCGGCGCGCCCCGGCGCGATAGAGAGCCCGATGCCGACCAGCTCCGCCTCGCCTTCGCGGATGGACGTCGTCCGTGTGTCGATGCCGATCTTCCCGGCGCGGATGGCATCGGCGATCCATGCCGCCAGCACCGCTTCGTCCGTAATGGTCTCGTAATTTTTTATAATGTTATTCCCGCGAAGGCGGGAATCTCTTTCACCGCTCGCACCAGCCTCAACGGAGATTCCCGCCTGCGCGGGAATGACGGTATCCGCATGAGCGCCCAGCCGCTTCAGGATGCCGGTGAATTCCTGCGCGCTGAGGAACTCGATGAGCTTCGCCCGGTCGAGGGGCACCGGCTGCAATTCGCCGAGCGGCACCGGCAGCGGCGCGTCGCGCTTGAGCTCGACCAGCTGGCGCGAGATGCGCGCGTTGCCCGCATGCTGCACCAGCGCCTCGCGGCGCTTGGGCTGCTTGATCTCGTCGAGATGCGCCAGCAGGTTCTCCACCGTGCCATACTGGCCGATGAGCTCTGCCGCCGTCTTGGGACCGATGCCGGGGACGCCGGGGACGTTGTCGGTCGAATCGCCGATCAGCGCCTGCACCTCGGTCACCTTCCCCGGCGCGACGCCGAATTTCTCCATCACCTCCACCTCGCCGATGGGCTTGTTCTTCATCGGGTCGAACATGGCGACGCCGGGGCGGATCAGTTGCATCAAATCCTTGTCGGAGGAGACGATGACGACTTCCTGCCCGGCCGCTGCGGCGGCTTCGGCGTAGCTGGCGATGAGGTCGTCCGCCTCGAACTGCTCGAGCTCGATGGAGGGAATGTTCATCGCGCGCGTCGCCTCGCGCACCAGCGCGAATTGCGGCACGAGGTCCTCCGGCGCCGGCGGGCGGTGCGCCTTGTACGCGGCGTAGACCTCCTGGCGGAAGCTCTGGCGCGAGGCGTCGAAGATGACGGTGAGGCAGTCGCCCGCGTAGGTCTCGCGCAGCTTGAGCAGCATGGTGGTGAAGCCGTAGACGGCGCCCGTCGGCGTGCCGTCGCGGCGCGTCAGCGGCGGCAGCGCGTGGTAGGCGCGGAAGATGTAGCCCGAGCCGTCCACCAGCACGAGGCGCGCGCATCCGGCGTCGGGTTTACTCTGGGCGGATTGCTGCATGCTTGCCTTTCTTCGTGGAATATTTACACCATAGCGTGATGCGCGGCAGAGAAAAGAAAGATTGTCATTCCCGCGAAGGCGGGAATCTCTCTCGATGCCTGCGCAAGAGGGTAAAGAGATTCCTGCCTTCGCAGGAATGACGGAGAACGAATGCCGCAGTCTTTATTACAGGGTCCCGAGGTCGCGCCGCCCAGCGGCGTGGTGAAGCACCTCGTCATTTTCCTGCACGGCGTCGGCGCCGACGGGGGCGACCTCATCGGCCTGTCGCGCATCCTTGCCCCGGCGCTGCCCGATACGCAGTTCCTCTCGCCCAACGCGCCCGAGCGCTTCGACATGGCGCCCTTCGGCCACCAGTGGTTCTCGCTGATGGAGCGCAGCCTCGCGCGCATGACCGAGGGCGTGAAGACCGCCGCGCCGATCCTCGACGCCTATATCGACGCGCAGCGCGACCGCTTCAGGCTGAAGGATTCCGACATCGCCCTCGTCGGCTTCTCGCAGGGCACGATGACGGCGCTCTACACCGCCCTGCGCCGGGGCAAGCCGCTCGCCGGCGTCGTCGGCTTCTCCGGCGCGCTGATCGGCGCCGAGACGCTGGCGGCGGAGGCCCGAAGCAAGTTCCCCGTCTGCCTCATCCACGGCGAGGCGGACGAGGTCGTGCCCTTCGGCGCGCTCGCCCACGCCGAAACGGCCCTGCGCGGCCATGGGGTGGAGGTCACCGCCCACCCCCGCCCCGGGATCGGCCACGGCATCGACGAGGACGGCCTGACCGTCGCCCAGGCGTTCCTGCAGCGGGTCTTCGGCCTGAACGGCTGATTTCATCAAAGCTTAACGATTTTCCTTTAGCGTTATAGGCTAGAGGAATTCCATGGACGTCAAAATCGACACCTCGTTCCGGCAGGACGAAGTCGACCTTTTTCTTGCCAACATCCCATCGGGGCTGGTCGTCAGCGCGCTGCCGCACACCGGGAAGGTCCTGTCCGTCCCGAAGCCGGACGGAACGACGGGCGGCGAAGAGAACGCCCAGGCGGACCCGGAAGAAAGACGCAAGGCGGAAGCGGCGGCAACCACCGTGCGCCTGCGATTCCCGATGGAAGCGCGCGCCCGGCACTCTCCCCTGAATGCGCTCTACCAGCAGATGTTCGAAGTGTTCCTGCAAATCCATGGGGACCTGAAGAAACGCGGCGACGTCTGGGGCCGGGTGCATCTCGACACCGACGAGGACGGCACGCCCATGATCGAGATCAGCGCCTCGCTGTTCAACGCCATGCTGGAAGAAGCACGCAGGGACCCGGAAACGTTCTGGGGAAAGTTTCCGCGTGCGCTGCGCACGAGCTTTATCGGCGAAGCGCCGTCCGGGATCCTGCGCGAGCAGCAGGAATCGCTCGGCGAATTCACCGGCGGCCTGCGCGGGGCCGGCATCCTGTGCGGCGAACGCCCCCGCTTCGAGCGCTCGAACATCACCGGCGCGTCCTACGACGTGCTTTTCGAGTTCGGCCCGGACTCCAAGCCGATGGCCGACCGCCTGAAAGCAGGGCTCGAATCGCTGAAGAAACAGCTGGATATCGAGGGGTTCGCTTTCGTCGGCGCGCAAAGCCCGCGTTCCCCCCGTGACGGCCGCGTCACGCATTCGGTCGTCAAGATCGACTGGGAAAGCCTGCAGGGCATCCTCACGGCGTACCGCAACGATCCGTCGATCGTCGCCACGGCCTTCGCCGAAGGCCCGGAAGCCCCATCCGGGGCCGCCGCCCGCAAGTCCAGCGTGCGCGAATAGCCCGGCCGGAAGACGGCCTTTTTCGTGGTTTCCGTTTTAGTTCATAAAGCTTTAATCATTATTCCCTACCCTGCGGGATGAGGAATTCCATGCGCCTGGACATCGACGACAGTATCGACTCCCAGCAGCTGAACGCGCTCATCCTGGGCCTGCGTCCCGGCGTGCTGGACAGCGTGACGGTGCGCAAGCCCTCGAATCCCAACGCGCCCGTCATGGTGGAGCTCGGCCTTGCCGGGCTTTCCCATGCTTCCAATGCCCGCGCGATCACCGTGCGCGATGCACATAGCATGAAGACCCGGCATTCGGCGGGCGTGCGTGAAAGCATCGACGATACGAACAAGCACGAAGTCGCCACGCGCGATGCGCTGAAGGATGCTTTTTTAAAAACACAGCAGCGGCTGAAGCTGCGCGGAATGATCGACCTGACCGCCAATGGCGATGGCATCCCCATCCTGCGCATGAGCACACCGCTGTTCAATGCCGTGCTCAAGGACCTTGCGGCCGATCCGTTCAAGTTCTGGACAGCCTTCCCGCTCACCTTGCGGGCGCCGTGGCCGCTGATGGAGCAGCATGCGCCGTCCGAAGCGATGCAGCACAGCTTCCAGGATTTCTGGAGGGAGCTCGGCCGGGCCGGCGGCATCTCTCCCGTCGATTTCCAGATCGAGCATTCCTCCGTGGCGGACGGCGTCTACGACATCCAGATCAATTTCGGCCCCAACGCGAAAACGGCGGCGAACCGGCTGCGCGACGGATTCGATGCCATGAAGAACCTGGCGGGCATCGAAAGCGTGGCCGCCGTCGAGGCGAGCCATGTCACGCCGCCGGGACGGGCCGGTGAGGTGCTGAGTTCGCACGTCAAGATCAACTGGGCCACGCTCGAGAAGATCCTGACGGCCTATGCCGCCGATCCGTCGCTGGTCGGCCGGGCCTTCAACAGCCTGTCAGGGCCGGGAGGCCTGTCCGACCGCAGCAGCGACGTCGGCGAATCCCACTCGCCCTAACAGCTCGGCCAGGCCGCGCTTGATCTCCTCGACCAGCCCGAAACCCTGATAGACCAGCGCCGTATAGAGCTGCACCGCCGACGCCCCGGCGAGGATCTTCTGGTAGGCATCCTGCGCCGAGGAAATCCCGCCGACGCCGATCAGCGGCACCTTGCCTTTGGTCAGCGCATACATGCGGGCGAGCATCTCCGTCGAGGGCGCGAAGAGCGGCTTGCCGCTTAAGCCCCCCTGCTCGTGCGCATGCGGGCTGCCGGCGATCCGCTCGCGCGCGACGGTGGTGTTGCCGACGATCAGCCCGTCGAGCTTGGCGAGGAAGGCGATGTCGGCGATCTCCTGCAGCGCGGCCTCGTCATTGTCGGGCGCGATCTTGACGAAAATGGGCCGGCGCGGCTGGCCGGCGGCGACGAGCGCGTCGCGCTCCGCGTGCAGCGCCTTCACCAGCGCCCGCAGCGCATTGCCGGCCTGAAGGTCGCGCAGCCCCGGCGTGTTGGGCGAGGAGATATTGGCGGTGACGTAATCGACCAGCGGGTAGAGCGTGCGCATCGCGGCGACGTAATCGGCGACCGCGTCCTCGGAGTCCTTGTTCTTGCCGATATTGGCGCCGACGATGCCGCCCGCGCGACGCGACAGGCGGGAAGCGACGGCCGCCATCCCCTCGTTGTTGAGGCCGAGGCGGTTGATCAGTGCCTCTTCCGGCACGAGGCGGAACACGCGCGGGCGCGGGTTGCCCGGCTGCGCGCGCGGCGTGACGCCGCCGATCTCGACGAAGCCGAAACCGGCATCGCGCGCACCGGCGAAACACTCGGCGTTCTTGTCGAAGCCCGCAGCCAGCCCCACCGGGTTGGACAAATTGAGGCCCGCGATATGCGTCCGCAGCGAGTCATGCGAAAAATCGCCGCGCCACACCCGCGCCCGCAGCGCCGAGATCGCGGCGCGATGCGCCGCTTCCGGCGGCATCAGGAACAGAGCGGGACGAAGCGCGCGGTAGGAGACCATGGCGCCTGCTTACCCAAATTGTCCATCCTGCGAAAGCGGGAATCCATTTCACTCCTCCGCGAAACGGAAAAGAAAAAAGTAAAGCGGCGTCTTCCCCTCTCCCGCAAGCGGGAGAGGGTCAGGGAGAGGGTACCCGAGCGGCAGCGAGGCATGAACTGCTGAGTCAGAAAGAATCGCTGCGCGAAGTCGTCGCACTTCGTGCAACTCCGCACCCTCTCCCAGCTCCGGCTAAATTCGCTTCGCTCATTAAGCCTGCGCATCCCTCTCCCGCGAGGCGGGAGAGGGATGACCAAAGTTGCGATCACCCCCGAAACCTAAACCCGACCTTATCGGCTCGCGAATCTTATCCCGGTCTCGAGCGGCGCGCTGAGGGCGAGCATCGGGTTGACGGGGTGGCCGTTCTCTTCGAGCTGGAAATGCAAATGCGCGCCGGTCGAGCGGCCGGAGGAGCCGACCGCGCCGATCCTCTGGCCCTGATGCACGTGCTGGCCGACCGTGACGTCCTGCTCGCTCAAATGGCCGTAGAGGCTCTCGACGCCGTCGCGGTGGCGCAGGACGATGACGCGGCCGAAACCTTTGCCGACCTGCGATTCCTCGACCACGCCGTCGGCGGAGGCGAGCACCGGCGTGCCGGCCTTCGCCGCGAGGTCGATGCCGGTGTGGAACTCGGGGCGGCCGGTGAAGGGATCGCGCCGCATGCCGAAGGGCGAGGCGAAATGCTGCTCGGCGCGCGCCGGCAGCGGCCACGCCTGCGACACGTGCAGGCCGCGCACGACGCCCTTGAAGGCCGGCACGCTGGTCATGTCGTGCTCGGCGCCGTGGAAAAGCTTCATCGCGGCGTCGTCCTCGCCGTCGTCATCGGCGGCCGCGTCGTCCTCCGCCGGCGCCGGCGGCGCGGCGGCGGGGAGCGGCTTCGTTTCGGCGGCAACGGGCGCAGGCGCGCGCTGGCCGAGGATCTGGAAATGCGACGGCAGCGCCATCCGGCTGCGGGAGAGCGAGAAATAGCCTTTCGCGTCCGGGCCGGCGCCGGACGGCGCGGAGACCGCCGCGCGCGTGCCGGCCGCCGGGCTCGCATGGATGGCCGGGCCGCCATGTAACGGAATGAAGCCGGTCGGCAGCGGCGAAGCATCGGCGAGTTGCATGGGCGCCGCCTGCGCGGCGGAGGCGGCGCAAAGCAGCGCGAACAGCACGAAGCGCGGGCGGAAGAGATGGCGGAGGATCATGGAAAGAGTTTTGCAAGAGCCGTGCCACGGAGGGCTAGGGGCTAGGGCTAGTGGCTAGGGGATTATCAGGGCTGATCGCTATTGTTCGAACCCTAGTCCCCAGCCCTAGCCCCTAGCCCTTTTCTTATTCACAGGCTTGAGCCGCAGCCAGCCTCGCATATCACAAGTTCTAGCGATGGCGGTTTACTTAGACCCCTATATGTAGTTTGTTTGACTCGGGGAATACCAGAATTATCCGGCCTCCAAACGGTCCAGAATTACATGTCACGAGCGGGTGTTTCACGAATGAAATTGCGCAGGACGGGCGCCCTAATGGGGGCCGGTGCGCTGCTTTTTGCCGCGCCCGCGCTCGCCGCCTTCGACCCCAATGCCGGCGCCGGCGGGATCGCCCTGCCCGATACGACCGTGCTGTATAACGACGGCGCGCCGCCGCGCCCGACCTACACGCCGCCGGCGGCCTCGCCGGAATACGCCACGCCCCTGCCGCCGGTCAGCATGCCGGCGCGCCCGCTCTATCCCGGCCGCAGCGCTACAATGGAGGCAGGCGCACCAGTGCCGCAGCCGCTCCCCGCGCCGGACGGCGGCGGCTTCATCGCCCCCGCGCCGCTGGTCGCCGTCCAGCCGGCCCCGGCGACGCCCGGCTCGGCGGTGGTCTATGCGCCGACCCCGGTCGGGCCGCCGGTGCCCGTCGTGCCGATGGCGGAAGTGCCGCCCGGCCCGGCAGTGGCGGTGGCGCAGGGCCCGCCCGCGCCGCGCAGCACGCTTACCCCGCAGACGCGCGCCATCCTGAGCGAGATCCCTTCGCGCATCGATACGCCGGCTCCGCCGTCGGGGGGCAATATCGCGCTCGACCGCGTCAGCCCGGAGATCCAGCAGCTCCTCGGGCCCGGCGAGAAGGAGGAAAAATTCCAGTCGGTGGGGCTGAGCATCGCGGTGCGCCGGCCGGGGCTCGACACGAATTACGAGCTCAACCGCGCCTATACCGCGCTCATGGGCAACGACACGCAGACGGCGATCGAGGTGTATAAGAACATTCTCAGCGTCGATCCGCAGAACCAGGACGCGCTGTTCGGGCTCGCCGCGACCTACCACCGGCTCGGCGAGATCGACAAGGCGCGCCCGCTCTACGGCATGCTGCTCAAGATCAACCCCAACCATCGCGAGGGCTTGAACAACTTCCTCGCCCTCGTCGCCGACGAATCGCCGGCCGACGCGCTGCCGGAGCTCGAGCGGCTGGAGCAGCGCAACCCGGATTTCAGCCCCATCCCGGCGCAGCTCGGCCTCGTCATGGACAAGCTCGGCTACCAGGAGCAGGCGCGTCAGCAGCTCCTGCGCGCCATCGAGCTCGCGCCGGACAACCTGACCTACAAATACAACCTCGCCGTCATGCTCGACCGGCAGGGGCAATATGCCGATGCAGGCTCGCTCTACCGGCTGCTGATCACCGCCTCGCTGCACGGCGAAACCGTCCCCGCCCCGCTGCCGGTCCTGCAGAAGCGCCTGAATTACATCAGCACCCTCGCCGCCGCCTATGTGGCGCCGGGTTAGCAGATCGCCATTAACCGTTGAAATTAACGAAGTTTTTACTGCCAAGCGCTAGAGTAAGTTCGATAGTGATGAGCGGGATACTAGGAGTGGGCGCGCGCAGAACCGGAAAGGTTCGCGGAGCCTGCCCCGGCGAAGGCCGGGGTGAGGATTCGAGCACGGCCGCGACGACGTAGCCCGCCATCAATGTCGAACGGGAGTATGGAATGGAAATTACGGACCTATTGATCGTCACGCACAAGAACAAGGCGTCCGACCTTCATCTGTCGACCAACAACCCGCCGCTGATGCGGGTGCATGGCGATATCCTGCCGCTCAACCAGCCGGCGCTCGCCGGCAACGACATCAAGACCATGCTCTACTCGATCATGAGCGAGCAGCAGCGCAGCGATTACGAGCGCGACCTCGAGCTCGACTTCTCCGTCTCCTTCTCCGACGAGATGCGCTTCCGGGTGAACGTCTTCAACACCATCCACGGCCCGGGCGCGGTGTTCCGTACCATCCCGACCAAAATCCTCTCGCTCGAGGAGCTCGGCGCGCCGGAGGTGCTCACCCGGCTGTGCCACCTGCACAAGGGGCTGATCCTCGTCACCGGCCCGACCGGCTCCGGCAAATCGACGACGCTGGCGGCGATGGTCGATTACATCAACACCACCATGAACCGCCACATCCTCACCATCGAGGACCCGGTGGAGTTCGTGCATAAATCGAAGAAGGCGCTGGTCAACCAGCGCGAGGTCGGCGGCTCGACGCGCAGCTTCGCCAAGGCGTTGAAAAGCGCGCTGCGCGAGGACCCGGACGTCATCCTCGTCGGCGAGTTGCGCGACCTTGAGACCATCCAGCTCGCGATGACGGCGGCGGAGACCGGCCACCTCGTGATGGGCACGCTGCATACTTCCTCGGCGGCGAAGACCATCGACCGCATCATCGACGTGTTCCCGGCGGACGACAAGGAAATGGTGCGCGCGATGCTTTCCGTCTCGCTCGAAGCGGTGATCGCGCAGGCGCTGCTGAAGAAGCTCGACGGGCACGGCCGCGTCGCCGCGCACGAGATCATGCTCGGCACCCCGGCCATCCGCAACCTGATCCGCGAGGCGAAGATCCCGCAGATCAACTCGATGATCCAGATGGGCTCGCGCCAGGGCATGACCACCATGCGCGACACGCTCAACCGCATGTACGAGAACGGGCTGATCTCCGCCGACACGCTGCGCGAGGCGCTCGTCACCGGCGCGCAGGAGGACGAGCACGACGAGGAAGGCAACGTCAAGGCGGCCGCCAAGCCCGTGCGCAAGGCCGCCAACCAGAACACGTTCTAGCCATGGACCATATCGACGCATTGCTCGAAGCCGCCATCCACCGCAAGGCGACGGACCTTTACCTCACCGTCGGCAGCGCCGCTGCCCTGCGCATCGACGACGCGATCGAGACCATCGGCGCCCCCCTCGCCGACGCCGACCTCGACCGCTACCTCTCGCAGCTCCTCACCGAAACGCAGCGCGCCGAATTCGCGGCGGCGCTCGAATTCAACACCGCCTTCCTCTGGCAGGACCTCGCGCGCTTCCGCCTCAACATCTTCCGCCAGCAGGGGCATGCCGGCATCGTCGTGCGCCGCATCCAGATGGACATCCCCTCGCCCGACAAGCTCGGGCTGCCGGCGCTGGTGGGCGACCTCGCCCTGCTCAAGCGCGGGCTGATCCTCATCGCCGGGCCGACGGGCTCGGGCAAATCGACCACCATGGCGGCGATGATCGGCCACCGCAACGCGCACGGCAGCGGCCACATCATCACCGTCGAGGACCCGATCGAATTCGTGCACCCGCACGGCGGCTGCCTGATCACCCAGCGCGACGTCGGGCTCGACACCACCTCCTACGCCGCCGCGCTCAAGAACGCGCTGCGCCAGCGGCCGGACATGGTGGCGATCGGCGAGATCCGCGACCGCGAGGTGATGGAGCAGGCGATCTATTTCGCCGAGACCGGCCATATCTGCCTCGCCACGCTGCACGCCAACAACGCGAACCAGACCATCGAGCGCGTGCTCAACTTCTTCCCCGAGGAGCGCCACCAGCAGATCCGGATGAACCTCGCGCTCAATTTGCGCGCGGTGCTCGCCCAGCGGCTGGTGCCCAACCTCAAGGGAACGCGCTCGCTGGCGCTCGAGGTGCTGCTCAATAACGGCCTCATCCGTCAGCTGATCGAGGAAGGCAAGGTCCGCCAGGTGCGCGAGATGATCGAGAAGAACCGCGCCGAGGGCATGCAGACCTTCGACCAGTGCCTGATGGACATGATCACCGCCGGCACCATCAGCGAGGAGGCCGCGCTCGCCGAGACGGACAACGCCTCCAACCTGCGCATGCAGCTCACCAACCGCAAGGGCCTGTCGAAGATGCAGGTGCACGAGATCACGCTGGCGCCGGGCCGGCGCGGCGCAGGCGGCAGCAGCAGCGAATTCTAGGCGGCGAGCGAGCCCGAGGGCATTTCGCTGCCGATCGCTTTCAGGAACGCACGCTCGAGATTGGTCTCGCCGAAGGTCGGCTTGAACTCCGCCGCCGCGCCGAGATAGACCAGCTTGCTGTCGTGGATGATGCCGATGCGGTCGCAGATTTCATCGATGTCGGAAAGAATGTGCGAGCTGAAGAACAGCGTGCGGCCGCGCTTCTTCTCGCGCTTCATCACTTCCTTGAGCATGATGCGGGCGCGCGGATCGAGGCCGCTCATCGGCTCGTCCAGGATCAGCAGCGGCTGGTCGATCATGAAGGCGCCGATCAGCCCCAGCTTCTGCCCCATCCCCTTCGAATAGGAGCCGACCTTGCGCGACAGCACCGCCGGGTCGAGGTCGAGCTCGCGGGCGAGCTGCGCGGCGGCGGAAGCGTCGTATTTGCGCTTGTAGTAGGACAGCGCCAGCTCGAGATGCTCGTGGCCCTTGAGGTAGCGCGAGGGCGAGAATTTCTCCGGCAGGTAGGACAGATGCTCGCGCGCCTTCACGCTCACCGAGGATTCGCCGAAGATCTCGATATGGCCGCCGTCCGCCGGCGCGAGGTCGAGGATGAGCTTGATCAGCGTCGTCTTGCCGATGCCGTTCAGCCCGACGAGCCCGAAGATCTCGCCCTCCTTCAGCGCGAAGGAGATGTCGCCCAGCACCCGGTGCTGGCCGTAGGACTTGCTGACCTGTGCGACGCGTAACGGTTCCATGGGCTACCTCTTACTGGCTGGATGCGGGATTGGCAACGGGGGGCGCGCTGCCCGGCACCATCAGCGACTGGGCACGGCCGATGGCCTGCGTCGCTGCGGCCGGGGGAGCGCCGGGCGTGGTCGGGTCCGCTCCCATACCGGTCGCGGCGGACGGCGCCGCAGGGATGGGCGCGGGCGCGGCGGCGGCCGGCGCGGGAGCGCCTGCAGGCGCGGCGGGCATATTCGCGAAGGTGGCGCCGGGGGCGGTCGCCGGGGACAGCGTGCCGCCCATGTCGTTCAGCACGGCCTTGGCCTCGTCGCCGATCTTCTGGCCTTCCGTCCTGGGCGCGGCGTCGACCAGCGGCGGCAGGTCGGTCGCGGCCGCGATCGAGCCTTCGAAGATGGCGAAGCGGCCGGAGTCGAACGTCTCGTTGGGGCGCAGGGCGAAGGTGACGACGCCGGTCTGCGTGTCGAAGATCGCGTTGTCCTTCCCCACCCGCTTGTTGCGCAGCGCGCCCACCGGCGCGAACTTGTTGAGCTGGCGGCGCGTCAGCAGCGCCTTGACGAAAGCCGGGCGCCACTCGAAGCGCGCCATCTCGGGCGCGATGCCGGTGACCAGCACCTCGCCGGTGTTGGTCTTCGGCGTGATGCGCTTGCCGGCGAGGAACACCGTCCAGTCCGACGCCGAATGGTACACGATGCTGCCGAGATAGAATACCGGGTACGGGTTCGGCTCCTCGATCTTCGGCGCGGCGGCGCTGCTCACCGGCAGGACGGTGAGCGCGGTGGGCGACGCCGTTTCGGGCTGGTGGGTCTCGGCGGCGGTGAGCGCCTGCTTCATCGCATCGACCTGCGGCGCGGTGAACAACAGGCTCGACGACTGGTCGCCGAAGGAAAGCCCCGGCATGTCGAAGGGCGATTTTTTTGCGGCGTCGTCGGGCTTCGCCGTATCGGGCGCGGGCGCCTGCGCGGCCGCATCGACCGCCGGGAGCGCGCCGGGAGCCGTCGCCGGCAAGGCGACCGCAGGAGGCGCCGCTGCCGCCGACGGCGGCGGCAAGGCACCGGCGGGCGGCGTCGCTGCAGGAAGCGGTGCCCCGGCATGAACGGGCGCACCGGGCGGGCCCACGGCCTGGGCGAACGCCGTGCCGCACAGGCAGGCGCTCAGAAGCAATGCGGCGCGCAGCGTCCTCATGGCATGCCTGCGTTCGCGGCGGCGGCATTCGCGGCGGGCGCGTCCGCCGGTTTTTTCTTGGGCGCGATGCCGATCCAGGAGAACTCCACCGTCGCATCGACCAGCATGGGCGCGCCGCCGCCGGCCATCTGGCCGATCGCGTCGCCGCTCATGTCGCCCTTGCGCTTGAGGTCGAGGCTGGTGATGCGCACGAAGCCCGGCGCGTCGTTGCTGAGCGTGGCGAGGAAGGCATAGACATGCATGTCCGAGATCGCTTCGAGGCTGAGCTTCATCGGCTCGCGCACGGTGACGTCGTAATCGAGGGTGGAGAATTCCGGGCGGTCGCTGGGCTTCTCGGTGGCGAGCTCGAGCTTGAAGCTGTCGGAGAAGCGGTAATGCTCCTTGGCGGCGCGCAGCAGCTCCTTCAGCGTGTCGCTGTTGGCGCTGTAGCCGGTGTCCGGCCGGCCCTGCTGGATGATGAGGAACTGTTTCTCCGCATCGCCCGAGCGGTCGAGCTGCGAGCGCAGGTTGCTGAGCTGCCCCTGCGATTGCGTCAGCTTGCCGTTGGCGGCGAGCTTGCCCTTCGCCGCGCTGTCGGCGAAATTCCCGGCCAGCACCATGACGACCGCAGCGGCGGCGATCGCCCCGGCCACGATGGCGCCCGCCTTCACCAGCCGCCGCTGCAGGCGTTTCAGCTTGTTCATGGCCTGCCTCCCGGCATGCCCATGGGCCCGCCAAGCCCGCCCGGCGGACCTCCCGGCGGCGCGGCGGCGGGAGCGGCCGCGCCCGGCGCTGCCGGCGGCTGCGGCCAGAAATACAGCGTGACCTTGTTCATGCCGTCATGGATGTCCTTGCCGCCGGCGGCCTGCTGCCCGAAGGAGATCTCCATGCTCTGCTGGCCGCCGTTGGCGGCCTGCCACGGCAGCGGGCCGGTGCCGATATGGTATTGCGGCATCGCCTTGCGCAGCGAGGCGATGTAGTCGGTGATGTACTTGCTCAGCTCCTCGACGTCCTGGAACGGATGGGTGAATTCCATGTCCACCTTGATCTCGACGGGCGCGGGCGCGGCGGCGGCGGCCGCCGGCACGCCGCCCCCGTCGTCCATATCCAGGCCGCCGGCGGGCCTGGCGGCGGGAGCGCCGGCCGCCGGCGCCGGGCCGCCGCCGGCGGAGTCGGGCAGGTTGTTCTCGCGCGGGCCCCAGCTGAGCTCGCCGATGCGCGTCTCCGGCGTCAGCAGCGGCGCCAGGTCGTGCACGAAGGTGAGCGGGCTCTGCAGCCCCTTCATGTAGGAATCGTAGACGGTGACGACGGCCGATTTGAAGCCGGTGTCCTGCCCGAGCCCCTGCACGCTCGCGTGCAGCTCGCTGATCTGGCGCTCCAGCGGCTTGCGCTTGGCGTCGAGGTCGGAAGCGGCGCTGGAGTCGCCGATGGCGGAGACGATGCTGGCCCCCGCAGAGAGCACCAGCCCGGCCGCGACGAGCGCGCCGACGGCAACGACGGCGCGGCGCGCCGTGTAGAGCTGCTGGAGCTTCTGCCCGTAGGCGGTCATGAACTTGAGCACGCGCTTCTTCGCGGTGGCGAAGGCGGCGGCCATCACCACGTCGCCGAAACGGTCGGCGGAGAGCGCGGCCTGGTCGAGGCCCAGCATCTCGCCGATGTCGTAGGGGGTGAGCGTCGTCGCCGAGGCGGCGTTGAAGCGCTTGAGGTCGAGCGCGTCCTTCACGTCGGCGGAGGCGGTGACGATGATGTCGAGCGAGGCGTTGTCCTGGAAGCCGAGGCGGCGGAGGTATTCGAGCGTGTTGATGATCTCCTGCTCGATGCTGCCGGCGAGCACCGCCGCCACGCTGTCGTCGATCGCCTGGGTGACGCGGGTGAAGACCAGCCGCCCGTCCTGCAGCACGACCTGGCGGAAGCCGGAGACTTTATTGTGGGTGACCAGCAATTGCCACGGCGCCGGCTCGGCGAGGAGGGGCAGCGCCCGGCGCAGGCGCGGCAGGTATTGCTGGCCCTCCACCGGCGCGAGGTAGATGCCCTTGAGCTCGTTCGGCAGCTCGACGATGAGGTCGAGCCATTGCTGCATCAGCGGCGTGTTGGCCACGGCGATGAGCAGGTAGTTCCACTCCTTGCGCCCCGTCTTGTCGCGGCCGAGCGGCAGGAAGCCCTTCATGTCCTCGGCCTGGAAGTCGCGGCTCAGGCGGCGCTTGACCAGCCCGCCGACGCTCAGCGACGACACCGGCGGGAACGAGTGGCGCGCGTATTGCTGGTCGATGACGTCGGCGAGGACGGTGATCGGCACCGTGGGGTTGGCCTCCATCAGCTCGACGAGCGTGGTGGTGTGGTCGCGTTGCGGCGAGGGCGCGAACAGCCGGCGCTGCACCTTGGGCCCCTGCATGAAGACGAGGATGGCGCCCTCGTCGCCGATGGCGAGGATGAAGCGCTGCTTCTTGCCGCCGCCGGCGCGCACGCCCTTGCCGCGCCCGGAGCGTTTCGGCTTCGGCCCCTTCTCCCTTTTCGGCGGTTTCGGCTCCTTCGGCGGCTTTGCCTCGGCGGGCGCGTCCTCGTCGGTCTTTTTCCTGCGCGTGAGTTTCATCCGGGCCTAGAACTTCATGTTCGCGAAAGAGCCGTAGAGCGGGCCGAACACCGCGGCAATGACCCAGAAGATGATGCCGCCCATGACCACCGTCAGCGTCGGCTGGATGAGGCCGACCATGCCGTCGACGGAGTCTTCCACCTCGCGGTCGTAGAAGAATTTGATGTTCTCCAGCGCGTCGTTCATGTTGCCGGAATCCTCGCCCACCTTGAACATGCGGATGACCAGCGTCGGGAACTGGCTGGACATGCGCAGCGAGGAGGTCAGGTTGTTCCCCTCGACGATCGAGCGGTGCACGATATCGACCGATTCCTTGATGACGCGGTTGCCGACGACGTTCTTCGCCGCGAGCAGCGCCTCGGGGATGTCGATGCCGCTCTTGAACATCACCGAGAAGAAGTGGGTGAAGCGCGCGAGGTTGATCTTGCGCGCCGTCGAGCCCATCACCGGCAGGCGAAGCATGATGGCGTCGGTCTTGTAGGCGAACGGCTCGGAGACGCGGCGCATGATGGTGAGGAACATGACGAGCGCGACCGGCGTGCCGAGGATCAGGTACCAGTGCGCCTGGAACGCTTCCGAGGTCCAGATCAGCGCGCGGGTGTGGATGGGCAGCTTGAAGCCCTGGTCCTTCATGAACTTGACCAGCTTGGGCACTACCGCCACCATGAGGATGGTGATGACGCCCGTCATGACGACGATCAGCGCGATGGGGTAGGAGATCGCCTTCTTCACCTTGCGGCGAAGCTCGCCCGTCCATTTCAGGTGCTGCGACATGTTGACGAAGGATTCGGTCAGGTTGCCGTTCTTCTCCCCCGCCGCGATGAGGCCGACGAACACCTCGTTGAACACGCGCGGGTAGGTGCCGAACGCCTCGGAGAGCTTGCTGCCGGTCTTCACCTTCTCCAGCACGTCGGTCATGATGTCGCGCAGCTTGGGCGACTCGGTGGAGTCGCGCACGTCGGCCAGCGCCTCGTGGATGGGCACGCCGGCGCGCGTCAGCTGCTCGAGGTGCAGGCAGAGCACGATCATGTCCTTGAGCTTGATGCGCGAGCGGCCGCCGCTCTTCTTGCGGGCGACGCGGAAGGTGATGAGATCGAGGCCCAGCTCCTTGAGGCGCGTTTCGAGGTCGATCTCGTTCTCGGCGACCATCGAGCCGCGGATGGACCGCCCGCGCTCGTTGATCGTGGAATAATTGTATGAAGGCACCCGGTCACTCTCCCCTATAGCGTCATCCCCGCGAAAGCGGGGATCCAGTTCTTTTTAAGTGGCGCTTCGCGCGCCTGGATTCCCGCTTGCGCGGGAATGACAATCCAAAATACATTTTTTCTAGAGCTAACCGAGCGCGACCGAATCTATTACAATCGGTCGGTGAGGTCTACCGTATTCATCAGCTCGGCGATGTCGATTTCCCCGGCGAGCACCTTGCCGATGCCGTCCTGCACCATCGGCACGAATCCGTTCTCCAGCGCGTATTCCATCATGTGGTTGCGGGTCGCCTTGGTGGCGATCAGCTCGTCGAGCCCCTTGTCGATGCGCAGGATCTCGACGATGCCGGTGCGGCCCTTGTAGCCCTTGAAGGCGCAGACCTCGCAGCCGACCGCCTCGCACACCATCGGCGGGTTGGAGGGGTGGAACTTCAGCATTTTGCATTCCTGCTGGGTGGCGGGCCGCTGCTTCTTGCAGGCGCCGCACAGCTTGCGCGCGAGCCGCTGCGCCATCGCCGCGACCAGCGAGCCGGCGAGCAGATGCGGCGGCACGCCGATGTCGTTGAGTCGCGGGATGGTGCCGAGCGCATCGTTGGTGTGCAGGGTGGTGAAGACCTGGTGGCCGGTCAGCGCGGCGCGGATGGCCATGATGGCGGTCTCCTCGTCGCGCACCTCCCCGATGAAGATGATGTCCGGATCCTGGCGCATCAGCGATTTGATGCCGGACTGGAAGTCGATCGTCCCCTCGCGCACGTTGGTCTGGCGGATGAGCGGCAGCTGGTATTCGACCGGGTCCTCGAGCGTCATGATGTTGACGTCGATCGAGTTGATGTAGCTCAGGATGGAGTAAAGGGTCGTGGTCTTACCGGACCCGGTCGGGCCGGTGACGACGATGATGCCTTCCGGCCGCTTCAGGCATCGCTTGAGCTCGGCCATGTTATGCTCTGAGAAACCTAGCTGTTCCAGCGGCACCAGCGACTTGGATTTATCGAGGATACGCAGGACGACGTTCTCGCCATGCACGGTCGGCTGGGTGGCGACCCGGAAGTCGACCTCGCGGCCCATCGCGGTCATGTTGATGCGCCCGTCCTGCGAGTTGCGCGTCTCGGCGATGTTCATGCCGGAGATGATCTTCAGGCGCACCAGCATCGCCGGCCAGTAGTCGCGGTGGAAGGAGCGAATTTGTTGCAGCGCGCCGTCGATGCGGTAGCGCAGGCGCAGGAAGGTGCCTTCGGGCTCGAAGTGGATGTCCGAGCAGCCCTGCTTGATGGCGTCGACCAGCAGCGCGTTGATGAGGCGCACCGTCGGGTTGACGTAGCCCTCCTCGCGCCCGTCGAGCTGGGTCTTTTCGCGGATGCCGGTCTCGATCTCGCGCAGGATGCCGTCGATCGACAGGTCGTAGTTGTAATAGCGCTCGATGAGCTCGTTGAGCTCGGTCTCGGTGACGTAGACGGGGACGATGCGCGCGTTCTTGTCGAGGTGGCGGCGCGCCTGGTCGATGGCGAGGACGTTGAACACGTCGACCATCGCCAGCTTGATGTTCTGCCCCTGCTGCTGGATGGGGATGACCTTGTTGCGCACCGCGACGTCGCGCGGCACCTGCGCCACCAGCTGCGCGTCGAGCATGGTGTTCTTGGGGTCGAACCGCTCGGTGCCGGTCGATTCGGCGAGCACCTCGCCCAGCGCCGACTCGGTGATGAAATTCATCGTGACGAGGACGTTGCCGAGCAGCTTTTGCGACTTCACCTGCTCGCGCATGGCGATCTCGAGCTGGTCCTTCGAGATCAGCCCGAGCGCGAGCAGCTTCTCGCCGATGCGCATCGGCGTCAGGCTGCTGGCGCCGCCCGCTTCCGTTTTCCTTGTCGAAGCTTACGTCGCCGGCCTCGGGCGGCGCTTCCGGCACGGGCGGCGGCGGCTCGGGCGCGGGCGCCATCGCGACTGCGGCCGCCGCACCACCACCGCCGGCGGGAACGGCCACCGGCGCAGCGACGGGAGGCGGCGCGGGCGCAGCGACAGGGGTCGCCGCCGGCTCAGCGGCGGGCGGCTTTTTAGGCCCGGCAGATAAGAAATCCCCTTCGTCGGACGCCATACGTGGTGGGCTCCCCTTGCCCGCTTGCCGATGTACTTCTTTTTTCTCGGTTTATAGCAGCAAATCGGGCTTGCCGCTGCAAGAACTTCGCCAAATGGCGCAGCCACCTGTGCAAAAAGCAGAAAATGGCCGAAAACGCGGCTTTTTTGCTATGCAGGTAGATATAGTTCCCCCTATAAGCCCGGGCAAGGTCTTTGCCATGCCGCTTTCCGATTATGTCACCGCCGCCTACGCGGCCGCCTTCCTCATCCTCGCCTGGCTCATCGGCGCGACGCTGTGGCGCGCCCGCGCCGTGAAGCGCCGTTTAAGCGACGGCCGATGAAGCCCAAACAGCAGCGGCTGCGTTTCCTGATCGTGAGCCTGTGCGTCATGGGCTTCGCCGCCTTCGCCATCCTGCGCGGCTTAAGCGACAGCCTCGTCTTCTTCTACACCCCGACCGAATGGCAGCAGAAGCACGACGCCGGCACGCTGAAGGAAGCCCGCATTGTGCGCATCGGCGGCCTCGTGCGCAAAGGCAGCATCCGCGACCTGAAGGACGGCGGCATCACCTTCACCATCACCGACCTGACAACGCAAATGCAGGCGACCTATAGTGGCATCATCCCCGCCCTGTTCCGCGACGGCCAGGGCGTCGTCGCCGAAGGCACGGTCGATGCGAAGGGCACGCTCGACGCCACCACCCTCCTCGCCAAGCACGACGAGAACTACATGCCGCCGCAGGTCGTCGAGCAGCTGAGAAAAGCGGAAGATGGAAGGAGGGCAAGGAGCGATGACGCCGCCACACCTCATATTCCCTCCACCTGAAAGGGGGAGGGCCAGGGTGGGGGTCCGCAGCGGTCCCGCCGGCGCACGCCTTGCTTCCCGAAACTCAGCAGACCCCCACCCAACCCTCCCCCTTTCAGGTGGAGGGCTTTCTTGATCCCCGAGCTCGGGCAGTTCTGTCTGTGCCTCGCGCTGATGGTGGCGCTGCTGCAGGGCGTGCTGCCGCTGATGCAGCGCGTCGCATCGCCGCATCCGCTGATGTTCGTCGCCAAGCCCTGCGCCGCCGTCGGGTTTTTGCTGACGACGGGCGCGTTCGGCGCGCTCATCTGGTCCCTATGTGGTGTCCGATTTCTCGGTGCTCAACGTGGTGGAGAATTCGAATTCGCTGAAGCCGCTGATCTACAAAATCACCGGCGCGTGGGGGAACCATGAGGGCTCGATGCTGCTGTGGGCGGAGGTGCTGGCCGCCTACGGCTTCCTCATCGCCTGGTTCCGCGCGCGCGATGCGGCGCTGAAATATTCCGCGCTGTCCGTGCTCGGGCTGGTGCAGGCAGGGTTCCTCGCCTTCATCCTGCTCACCTCGAACCCGTTCCTGCGCGTCTGGCCGATGCCGCTCGACGGCGACGACCTCAACCCGCTGCTGCAGGACATCGGCCTCGCTTTGCATCCGCCGACGCTTTACACCGGCTATGTCGGCTTCGGCGTCGTCTTCGCCTTCGCGGTGGCCGGGATGCTGCGCAACAAGATCGACGCCGACTGGGCGCGCGCCGTGCAGCCGTGGATTTTACTGCCGTGGAGCTTCCTCACGCTCGGCATCGGCGCCGGCGCGTGGTGGGCGTATCGCGAGCTCGGCTGGGGCGGCTGGTGGTTCTGGGACCCGGTGGAGAACGTTTCGCTGCTGCCGTGGCTTTCCGCCACGGCGCTGCTGCACGCGAATATGGTGCTGGAGCGGCGCGGCCAGCTCGCGCGCTGGGTGGCGGCGCTTTCGATCCTCACCTTCAGCCTGTCGCTCATCGGCACCTTCATCGTGCGCTCGGGCCTCATCACCTCGGTGCACGCCTTCGCTTCCGACCCGACGCGCGGCCTGTTCATCCTGGGCTACATCCTGCTGACGACCGGCGGCGCGCTCGTCATCTACGGGCGCAGCAAGTTCGTCCCCTCACCGCCGGCCGAGCTTCTCTCGCGCACCGGCTTCATCCTCATCGGCAATTTGCTGCTGGTGACCTGCGCCGGTACGGTGCTCATCGCCATCCTCTATCCCGTGCTGCTGACATTGTTCGGCGGCGAGGCGATCTCCGTCGGCCCGCATTATTTCGACGCGACCTTCCTGCCCCTCGCCGCGCCGCTGCCGATCCTGGCGGCGCTGGCGCCGCTGATGGCGTGGGACCATACCGGCCGCCGGTATCTGAAAGAGCAGCTGCGCGCGCTGGCGCCCGCCGCCGCAGTGGCGCTGCTCGTCTGCCTCGCGCTGGTGTCACCGCCGAATGCGGAGGCGCTGCTCGGCGCGGCGATCGGCGGCTTCGGCCTCTTCGGCGCGGCGCGCTACCTGCAGCGCGCACGGCAGGCGAAGGTGAATTTCCTCTCGCCCGGCGGTATGCGGTTCCTCGCCAGCTTCTGCGCGCATACGGGCGTCGCGGTGCTGGTGATCGGCATGACAAGCTCGGTGCTGTTCCGCCAGATGCACGAAGCGCCGCTGGTGCCGGACCGGCCGCTGCATTTCGGCCGCTATACGCTGAGCCTCGCCAATGCCGAGCGGCGGCACGTGCATAACTACATTTCGCGCCGCGCCGATTTCCGCGTCGACGAGGACGGGCATTACCTCACCACGCTCTCGCCGGAGCTGCGTTATTACCCCGTGCGCGCGACGCAGACGACCGAGGCGGCGATCTACTCGACGCCGTGGCGCGACCTCTACCTCGTCATCGGCGATGCGGATATCGGCGGCAGCAGGATCGGCGTGCGCATGTACGTCGCGCCGGGGCAGCAGCTCGTCTGGCTGGGCTTCCTGCTCGGCGGGCTGGGCGGCTTCCTCGCGCTCGCCGGCGCCGCACGCCGGCTGAAGGAGGCGCGATGAAACGCTTCGTGCCGCTGGTGATCTTCCTCGTGCTGGGGCTGCTGCTGGCGGCCGCGCTGCTGCTCAACCCGCAGCGCGAGGTCGATGCGCTTTCCGGCAAGGGCGCAACACACGAAGCTGCCGGTGCTGCGGCTGTTCAGCCGCGACGGCGCGCCGGTCGTCATCGAGCCGGCGACGCTGTCGGGCAAGGTCGTGTTGATCGATTTCTTCGCCTCGTGGTGCACCGCCTGCGAGGAGGAGCACCGCACGCTGCTCGAGCTCGCGCATACCTCCAACGCGCCGGTGATGCTCGGCATCGCCTGGAACGACACGATCAGCCGCGCCGACGACTGGCTGGCGCAGCATCGCGACCCCTACACGCGCGTGCTGTTCGACCGCGACGGCAAGGCGGCCATCGCCCTCGGGCTGCGCGGGCTGCCGGAAAGCTTCCTCGTCGATAAGCACGGCGTGGTGCGCTACCACCTCACCGGGCCGCTGACGCCGGAGGTCTACGCGCGCATCGTCGGCCCGCTCCTGATCACGCTGCAGGGCGAGCCATGAGAATTTTCCCCCGCGCTTCTCATCGCATTGCTATGTGCACCCGCCTTCGCGGTGACCATCGAGCGGCCGCTTCAGGACGCGGCGCAGGAACAGGAGGCGCAGCGCATTTTCCACGAGCTCAAATGCGTCGTCTGCGAAGGACAGGCGCTGGGCGAGTCGGACGCGCCCCTCGCCCACCAGATGCGCGAGGACATCCGCGCACAGGTGGCGCAAGGGAAAACGCAAACGCAGGTGCTCGATTATTTCCGCGCCCGCTACGGCGCGCGCGTCCTGCTCGACCCACCGGTGGAGCGCGGGACATGGCTGCTGTGGGCGGCGCCGCTGCTGCTGCTCGCCGCCGGCGCGTTCCTGCTTGGGCGCAACCTCATCCGCCCTGCCGGGAGGGCGCGATGAGCTCGTTCCTGCTGTTCGCCATGCCGATCGCCTTCCTCGCCGCCGCGTTCATCGCCTGGCCGATCGCGGCGCATCCCGGCCTGCCGGACGGGCGCAATGGTTGCTTGCCGCCATCGCCGCGTTTCTCCTGTTGGCTTGCAGCATCGCACTTTACCTGTGGCTCGGCGCACCGCATTTAGCGGGGTTGTAAGCCCTCCACCTGCAAGGGGAGGGTTGGGTGGGGATCTGCTGAGCTTCCGTTCGCGCAACCGGGATTCGCGCAACTGCCGAGGGACCCCCTCCTTGATCCTCCCCCTTTCAGGTGGAGGAAAACCGGGTTTTGCCAACACCGGATAACACAGCCTGCTATTTTTATCTGGCATGGAAGCCTTCCATCAGCACCGAGCCTTCGTGGATGATGTAGCGCCGGTCGATGATGTCCACGGTCTCGCGCACGTTGTGGTCGGTGATGAGCACGCCGATGCCGCGATCCTTCAAATGGCCGACGAGGTCGCGCAGCTCGGCGACCGCGATGGGGTCGATCCCGGCGAGCGGTCGTCGAGCAGGATGAAGGACGGGCGCCCGGCGAGCGCGCGGGCGATCTCGGTGCGGCGGCGCTCGCCGCCGGAGAGCGCCAGCGCCGGCGAGTTGCGCAAATGGGTGATGGAGAATTCCGCCATCAGCTCGTCGCACATCGTGTGGCGGCGCTCGGGGTCGGCCTCGGTGACTTCGAGCACCGCCATGATGTTCTGCTCGACCGAGAGGCCGCGAAAGACGCTGGCTCCTGCGGCAGGTAGCCGATGCCGAGCCGCGCGCGCGGTACATCGGCAGCTTGGTGATGTCGGTGCCGTCGAGATAGATGTTGCCGTAAGTCCGGCGAGCGAGGCCGGTGATCATGTAGAAGCAGGTCGTTTTTCCCCCCGGCCGTTGGGGCCGAGCAGCCCGACCGCCTCGCCGCGCTGCAGCCGATCGAGACGTTGCGCACCACCGGACGGCGCGGCTAGGTCTTGCCGAGGTTGCGCACGAACAGGCCCGACTCTTCTCGACCAGCGCCGGCGTGCGCGGCGGCAGCGGTGGCGGCTTGGGCATGGCGACGACGACGGCCGCAAGCTCGCGCTCCGCCTCGGCCCTGGCTTCGGCGCCGCGAACGGATCGGTCAGCGGCGGCTCGGGGATGTATTCGGGATGGACCGGCTGGTCGGGCACTTCGCCCAGCGGCGCGGTTTCCTGCACCGGCGCTTCGTGCGCGGGGATCTCCGGCCGCCGGTCGCTCGCCGGCGCGTCCGGCGATGAGCCAGTCCTTGCCGAATTCGCCGAAGGGATTGTCGTTATCGTCCGCCATTGGGGTTCGTTTTCGTTCCGCCTGTTTTGTCGTCGTGTTCGTATCGTGCCGTTGCTGGGCCAGAACAGCCCTGCACGCGGCCCGCCGGCCGAGCGCACGCCGGCGGGGGTGGTTTCCGCCCGCCGGTCAGCACGGAGCGGCCGTCGAGAGATTATAGTGCATCTTGTGCCTTTGAGCACGTTTTTATCCCTGGTCAGGAGAACATTGCCCAGAAGGTCGAGGTAATCGCCGTCGACGTCGTAGATCGAGAGTCGCCCTGCGCGGTCTCCGACGGGTTGGTGAGATCACGTGGCCATCGATTCGATGCGGTAGATGCTCTCGGCCTGCGCGCCTGCGCCTTCGCCGGTGCCGCCGCAACCGCCGGTGGCTGCGCGCGAGAGGCGATCGAAGGCAGCGGCGGCGACGTCCGTCGCGGTGCCCAGGGCCGCGAGGGCTTCGGTCGTTTTCGCCTGCCCCGTGTCATTTTTACGATAGTGCACGACCATCTTGTCGGCGCGCATCTTGATGAGGCCCTGCGTGGCGATGACGTTGCCGATGAAGGTCGCCGTCTGCTGGTCTGGTGCACCTCGAGCGAATCGGAGGCGATGTCGAGGTCCTGCTCTTGTCGAGCTGGAGGCTCGGCGAATCGACCGGCTGCGGCGCGCTTTGGGCGAAAGCGACGGCCGTCATTGCGAGGAGGCCAAACGGCCGACGCGCAATCCAGAGGCCACAGGCGCCGACTGGATTGGTTGACTCGCTGTCGCTTCTCCCTCGCTTCGCTGCGGGTCGTCGCGATGCTCCTCGCAATGACGGCTTCATCATTTCCCCGACTTGTCGATATGGACGGACACGCGGTCCTTGTCGCCGAACCGGATGTGATCGCCCTTATCCATGATTTCGAATCCCGTGGCAAGGAGCGAGCCGGTCGGCCCGACGCCGTCACCGGCCCGCCTGGCCGACAGTATGCATCGACTTGGTGTCGACGTCCGCCGCGTCGGTGGTGAAGGTGGTGCCGCTCTGGTCGAGGACGGTGACGTTGCCGGTGAGGTGCAGGAAGCTCTTGTCTGGAAATAATCGGCGGTGTCGGCGTTGACCTTCACCCAGCTCGAATCCGAGCGCCAGAGCTGCGAGCGCATGTTGAGATGATCATCTCGGCCCCGCCTGCTGGATGGCCTCGCTACCGGTGACCTTGAACGCTGGCCCTTGTCGTTGATGCCGTCATAGACCGGGTTGGCCATGCGCGGCGGCGCGCCCGGCTGCTGCACCGCGACCGGGCTCGAGGTGGCGAGGAAAGAGATGCGCATGCCTTCGTGGCGCGGTTGATGTAGGGCCACGCCATCACGAAGGCGACGATGAGGATGGCGAAAAGCGTCAGCCCCCATTTGCTGAGGCGACGAAGCGCGTGTAGCGGCCGAGGCGCGACAGCAAATGGTCCACCTCGCGCACCGCCCAGCCGGCGCCGAGCGTGTGCGACTTCCGCGCTCATCGCTCACGGTCAGAGCACCCCTGCGCGCAGCAGGTCGTGGATGTGCAGGATGCCCTGCGGCGTGCGTTCTCGACGACGAAGAGCGAGGTGATCGATCTCGCGTTCATCACGCCCAGCCGCTCGGGCGCCAGCGTCGCCGGGTGATGGTGACGGGGTTCTTCGTCATCACCTCGAAGGCGGAAAGGTGGATGATGCTTCCTTCATGTGCCGCCGCAAGTCGCCGTCGGTGATGATGCCGAGCAGCTTGCCGTCGCCGTCGACCACGCCGGCGCAGCCGAAGCGCTTGGCCGTCATGGTCAGCAGCACGTGCTCCATTTTTTCCTCGGGCGCGACCAGCGGCAATTCGTCGCCCACATGCATCAGCGATTCGACGCGCAGGAATTGCCGCCCAGCTTCCGGCCCGGGTGGTTAGATGCCGAAATCCTCGCGCGTGAAGCCCTTGTTCTCCAGCAGCGCGATGGCGAGCGCGTCACCGAAGGCGAGCATCATCGTCGTCGAGGTCGTCGGCGCGCCGGTGGGCGAGGCTTCGGGAATGGCGGGCAGCACGATGGCGATGTCGGCGCGCGACCAGCACCGACGTCTCCCGCCGCACCAGCGCCGCGAGCGGAATGTCGAAACGGCGCGTATAGGCGATGACGTCGCGCAGCTCATGCGTCTCGCCGGAGTTGGAGAGGCAGAGCACGAGATCGTCGCCCGTGATCATGCCGAGGTCGCCGTGGCTGGCCTCGGACGGTGGACGAAGAAGGCCGGCGTGCCGGTCGATGCCATCGTCGCCGCGATCTTGCGGCCGATATGGCCCGACTTGCCCATGCCCGAAATAATGACGCGCCCCTTGAGCGCCGCAATGGCCTCGACCAGCTCGACGAACTTCCCGTCGAGCGCCTCGGACACGGCGCGGATGCCCTCACTCTCCCGCGCCAGCACCTCGCGCGCGGCGGCAAGCAGGCGTTTTTCATCGGCGGAAGCTGCAACTGAGGTTGTTTATGGCTCATCGTTTTCCTGTCATGCCACGGCAGGCTGGCATCCAGCCCACTCTTCATATAAATCCTTCCACTCCGGATTCGACTCTTCGATGAGGCGAAGTTTCCAAGGCGTTTCCACGCCTTCAGGTTCTTTTCCCGCTGGATGGCGATAGTAACATCCTCGTATGCTTCATACCATACCAGGTGATGTACGGCATATTTTTCAGTGAAACCTTCTATGGCATTGTTCTTATGTTCCCAAGCGGCCGCATTAAATCGTTCGTTACGCGATATAGAGAGTTCCATTCCGTTCGCTTGCCATGATGTAAACGTAGTAGTTTTTCATTCGGGCTGGATCCCAGCCTTCGCTGGGATGACATTCCTTTCCTATTCAGTGCGCGAAGATATCCGTTTCGGGCCAGCCGGCCAAATCCAGGGCGCAGCGGGCGGGGAGGAACTGGAAACAGGCCTGCGCCAGCTCGCGCGGTCCTCGCGTTTCAGCATGGCGTCGAGCTTGTCGCGCAGCCGGTGCAGGTAGCGCACGTCGGAGGCGGCGTATTCGAGCTGCTCGGGGCTCAGCTTCTCCTGCCCCCAGTCGGAGGTCTGTTGCTGCTTGCTGACTTCGACCTGCAACAGGCGCGGCAGAGGTCCTTGAAGCCGTGCGGTCAGTGAAGGTGCGCGAGAGCTTCGAGGCGATCTTGGTGCAATAGACCGGCGACGTCACCACGCCGAGGTAATGGCGGATGATGGCGACGTCGAAGCGCGCGAAATGGAACAGCTTGGTGCGGCCGTGGTCGGTCAGCAGCTCCTTGAGGTGCGGCGCGTCGTACTGCCCGGGGGCGAACTGGACGAGGTGCTCGTCCCCCGCCCGTCGGAGAGCTGGATCAGGCACAGCCGGTCGCGCTGGTTGTTGAGGCCCATCGCCTCGGTGTCGACCGCGATGTCCGCGTGGAACGTCACGCCGCGGGCAGGTCGCCCTGGTGCAGATGAATGGCGATAGGACTCGCCTCCAAAAACGCGGGCAGACTGCCACAGGAGGGCCGGAATGGATCTCAAGCCTTTAGGTAGGAAATCGCCCTAGCGCGCCTGGCGCGGGCGCGGACCCTTGCCGGGACCCGGCGCGGCAGGAGGCCAGCGCCGGCAGCGTAAGGAGCGAAACTGTAAGCAACAGCATCATGAGGATAACTTCAGTAGACCACAGAAGCCCTAAAATTTCGTTAACAATAGCATATCCCGGAAGGGGGGCGAGAATTAGTTCGCGGACGCGAACTCGCCCCCGCTGCCACCCTCCTCCTGCGGTCGGCCTGACGGCCTACGCGGGCAGTGCGGAAGCGCGCCCTGCATCGTTGCGGTGACAGCTGGAAAACGCTCGTATAAAAACAAGGCCTTCGAAGGGGGAATCATGCGCCGCACCATCGCCACCGTCGCGCTTTGCGCGCTTGCGCTTTCGGGCTGCGACCGCCCCGACCAGGACCGCTATAACGGCGGCGAGGTCGGCGTCGGCAAGGTCGTGCAGTTCGGCCGCGTGGTGAGCGCGCGCAAGATCCATATCACCGGGCCGAAGACCGTACCGGCACCGGGATCGGCCTCGTCGGCGGCGGGTCGCGGGCGCCGAGGCGGGCAGTGGCGGCGACCAGGTCTGGACCGCCCTCGCGGCGCGATCGCCGGCGCGACGCTCGGCACGCTGGCCGAGCGCGAGCTGCAGAACGCGACGGCATGGAATACATCGTCGTCATCGACCACGGGCGCACGCTGAGCATCGCGCAGGAGGTCGGCCCGGACGACGTCGTCCTTCAAGCCCGGCGACCGCGTGATGGTCCAGCAGTGCGAGGCCGGAGAGTACTACAAGAAATGCAGGAGGGCGAAGGCTACCAGCGCGTCCTCCCCGCCGGCGACGTCGAGGACAAGGTCAAGCCGCCCGCAAATCGACGAGCGGCAAGAGTCGCACATCAACGACGAGGGCAACGACCAGGACATCAAGGCCACCATCCGGGTCTCGCATGACAAATCCCGTCCCGCCGATCATGACGGGGACGATGGGGCAATGACCAGTAAGTGAAGCGTGGTGCCCAGGAAGGGACTCGAACCCCCACGACCTTGCGGCCGCTAGCACCTGAAGCTAGTGCGTCTACCAATTCGCCACCTGGGCACTTCAGGAAGGGCCGCTTTCATAGCGGCTGAGCCCGCCCCC
Organism: Alphaproteobacteria bacterium; assembly: GCA_037200745.1. GTDB lineage: Bacteria > Pseudomonadota > Alphaproteobacteria > Rickettsiales > UBA3002 > QFOX01. The sequence continues at coordinate 48,881 of JBBCHK010000014.1, read as the reverse complement.
TGTCAATGACGCGCGGGCGGCACTTGCGGCTTGGCCGTGCGCTTGTTATGCCATCGCCATGAACGTCTCGCGCACTTCCGCTGGTCACCGTCGTCGGCGGCTCCGGCTTCCTCGGCCGCCACGTGGTGAAGGCGCTGGCCCGCGCCGGCTGGCGCGTGCGCGTGCTCTGCCGCGATACGGTGGCCCGCCGAGTTCCTGAAGACCGCCGCACCGTCGGCCAGGTCGTGCTGCAATATGCCGACGTTCACCCGCCCCGAAACGCTCGCCGGGAAATTCGACGGCTCGGACGCGGTCGTCTACCTGCCGGGCATCCTTTATAAACGCGGGCGGCAGGATTTCCGCGCGGTGCATGTCGAAGGCGCGCGGCGCGTGGCGGCGCTGGCCGATGCGGCGGGACGACGCGTTTCGTCCATATCTCCGCGCTCGGCATCGAGCGGGCGCCGGAGACGCAGTACGGCGCAAGCAAATTCGCCGGCGAGCAGGCGGTGCGCGAGATATTCCCCGCCGCGACCATCCTGCGCCCGGGCCTGCTGGTCGGGCCGGAGGATAATTTTCTTCCAGCGCTTCGCGCGCATGAGCCTCGTCTCGCCGGTCCTGCCGCTGATCGCGGCGGGGCGCACGCGCTTCCAGCCCGTGCTGGTGACCGACGTCGCCGCCGCGCTGCTGCACGCGCTCGAACGCGAGGACAGCACCGGCAAGACCTACGAGCTCGCCGCCCGCAGACCTACAGCTTCCGCCAGCTACTGGAACTGATGATGGAGTGACGAAGCGCCGCCGCATCCTCGTCTCGATCCCGTTCGGCCTCGCCATGCTGAAGGGATTCTTCTTCGAGCTCCTGCCGTTCGCGCCGCCCTTCACGCGCGACCAGGTGAAGCTGCTGCGCCACGACAGCCTCGTCAGCCCCGCGCGCTGGGCTTCGCCGAACTCCACGAGGCGCCCGGCTCGATCGGCGCCGCGCTGCCGCAACTGCTCACGCGTTTCATAAAGATTGAACCATGCGCTACTGGGATATCTTCACCGGCTCGTTCCACTCGGCGGCGGACGTACCGCGCCATGCGCTACACCGCGCGGGGCACCGGGCTGGGCTACAGCTTCGTCCTCGTCGCCTTCACCACGGTGCTGCTCGTCATTTACGCCATCGCGATGGTCAACAGCGCGGTATTCGTCTCGCATGACGGCAACAAGCCGGTATTCGACGACGTCGTCGACCAGATCGCGCCCCCAGCTGCCGCAGATGACCTTCAAGGACGGCGTGCTCAGGGCCGGAGGGGCCGCAGCCGCGCATCATCGTGCTCTCGGTCGACATGTTCGGGCAGAACCTCAGCGGCGGCGCATTACCATCGACACCACCGCGCCACCACGCACCAGAACATGCGCACGCCGATGCTCATCACCGACAAGGAGATCGTCACCAAGACCAAGGACAAGATCGAGATCCACCCGCTGAGCCAGTATACGCAGCCGGGCAAGCCGCCGCTCATCCTCAACCGCGCGCTGGAGGCGGACCTCGCGCGCGGCACGAAGGTCTTCGTCCACCGCAACCTGTGGCATTTCTACCTGTTCCTCAGCATCACGCTGTGGGCGGTGCTCGCCGGGGTGATGTACGTCACGCGGCTGTTCATGCTGCTGGCGCTGGCGGTGGCGACGCTGGTGGTCTCCGCCATCCGCGACCGGCCGCTGGAGTTCGAGCAGGCGATGCGGCTCAGTGCCGTGGCCTATACGCCGCTCGCCCTCCTCGACATCGCGGCGCTCGCCATCGGCGGCGCGTCGCTGCCCGCGGCTGCTGCTGTTCCTGCTGGCACTCGGCCTCGTCGCCGTCGCGCTTTGGGTGACCGATGCGGACGGAGCGTAGATGCTCACCCTCTACCACTCGCCGCTGCAGCCCGCCTCGCGCAAGATCCGCCTGATGCTGCGCGAGAAGAACATCGCGCACGAGCTGAAGCAGGAGGATTTCTGGCAGCGGCGCATCGAGTTCTTCGCGCTCAACCCGGCGGGCGAAGTGCCGGTGCTGACCACCGACAAGGGCCAGCCCGTCTGCGGCAGCTACGCCATCGCCGAATATCTCGACGAGACCTTCCCCGAGGTGCAGTTCTTCGGCAACTCGCCGCTGGAGCGCGCCGAGGTGCGGCGCCTCGTCGAATGGTTCGACTCGAAATTCGCCCGCGAGGTGGACGAGCTCATCCCTCTCGAGAAAATGTTCAAGCGGCTGATGGGCTAACGGCGAGCCTTCCTCGGAGGCGATCCGCGCCGCAAGAAGAACATCCTCTACCACCTCGATTACATCGCCCACCTGCTGCACGGCCGGCAACTGGCTCGCGGCGAATACCTGACCCTCGCCGACATCACCGCCTCGGCGCACCTCTCCGCACTCGACTACCTGGGCGACGTGGCGTGGGAGCAATAACCCTCGGTCAAGGAGTGGTATGCGCTCATCAAGTCACGCCCGGCGTTCCGCGACCTGCTGGAGGACCGCGTCCTAGGGCTTCCGTCCACCCGCCCATTACACCGATCCGGATTTCTGACATGGCCATGCAAACCGACCTGCGCCGTCTCCTCGGCGACCACCGCTACCGCGTCATCACGCAGTTCATCCGCACGTGGCGGATCATCCTGCACCCGAAATTCGAGGAGGAGACGAAATTCCTCGCGCGCTGGGTAACGCCGGGCGCCGTCTGCCTCGATATCGGCGCCAATTACGGCAATATGCGCGTGTCCTGTCGCGCCTCGCCGGGAAGCAGGGCCATGTCTACGCCTTCGAGCCCTCGCGCGTCACCGCCGACTGCCTGCGCCTCACCGCGCGGCTGCTGCGGCTGCCTTCGGTCACCGTCGTACAGCGCGCTCGGCGAGGAAGCCGGGTCGCTGACCCTCAACATCCCATCAAGCCGAACGGCGGGCTCGGCATTTCGCTGGCCCATTTCGGCGCCGACCGCGACCGCGCCTGCCTCAGCGAAACGGTCGAGGTGCGCACGCTCGACGCCTTCGTCGCCGAAAATAACCTCACGCGCTGCGACTTCATCAAATGCGATGTCGAAGCGGCGGAATTCCTCGTCCTGCAGGGTGCATCCGCCACGCTGGAGCGCTTCCACCCCGTCGTGCTCATGGAGATCAACAGCCGCCATGCTCGAGCGCAACGGCCATACCGTCGCCCAGATCGAGGACGCCTTCCGCGCGCGCGGCTACCGCTTCTTCGCGCTGGAGAACGGCGCGCTCGCCGAGCACCCGGGCATCGTCGACCGCACGAATAATTTCTTCCTGCCGCCGGACATCTCGAAAATTGATACTATATAGCGTGTCATTCCCGCGAAAGCGGAATCCAGGCGCGCGAAGCGCCACTTAAAAAGAACTGGATTCCCGCTTTCGCGGAATGACAAAATAGAAGAGGAGTCGCTCATGGCCGATATCACCATCTACACCACCAAGGTCTGCCCTATTGCCTGCGCGCCAAGGACTGCTCAAGCGCAAGGGGCAAAAATTCACCGAGATCGACGTCGCCGACGACGCCACGCGCGAGGAATGATCGCGAAATCCGGCGGCCGCCGCTCGGTGCCGCAAATATTCATCGACGGCAAGCTGATCGGCGGCTCGGACGACCTCTACGCCCTCGACGCCGCCGGCAAGCTCGACCCGCTCCTCGCCGCGTAGCGCTGTCATTGCGAGCGGCGGCGAGCACCCGAGCGAAGCGAGAGAGGCGACCGAAGGGAGCAATCCAGTCCTTTAGGAAGCAAGCTCTGGATTGCTTCGTCGCGATGCTCCTCGCAATGACGCTTATTGAGGCACGGCGGCCACAGTTATCCCCCGAAGCGGCGCATTTCCTTGCTTCTGCGCCAAAATCCGCGAGCGCGGCGCAACGGCGCGCGCTATGAATGCGCCCAGGCGGATACACGATGTTCTTTTTCTACCAGTACTGGATCGATTCATGCGTGAGTTCTACGCGCTCGCGCGGCCGCAAGGCGCCGCGCCCGCACGCACCCCGCCGCACCGTCGCCCGCCATCGTCGCCGCGTCCGTTTTCAGCGGCCCGGCCATCGACCCGTCGCGCGAGCGCATCCTTCGCCGAGGCGCTGGCCACCTCGCAAAAGGCGCTCAAGGCCAGCGAGGAGCGCAGCGCCGCGTTCCTCTCTTCGATGAGCCACGAGCTGCGCACGCCGCTCAAACGCCATCATGGCTTCGCCGACATGATGCGCTCCGGCACGTTCGGCCCCCGCTCCAGCATCCCACCTACGCGCAATACGTTCACGACATCCACGCCGCCGGCGCCGCGCTGCTCACCCGCATCGACGACCTGCTCGGCCTCGCCTGCATGCACGCGCAGGAGCACGCGCTGGAGCCGACGCGCTTCGCCGTCGCCGAGCTGCTCGCCGAACTCGCCGCCGAGCACGGCGAGGAAGCTTCCGCGCGCGGCCTGCTGCTGCGCCCCGACGCGCCCGCCGGCATCGAGGTCGAGGCCGACCGCGCGCAGCTCGCGTCGCGCTGACGCACCTCATCGGCAACGCGCTGCGCCACGCCAGGGAAGGCAGCGAAGTGCTGATCAGCGCCCGCGTGCAGCCGGGCGAAGGGCTCATCGTCAGCGTGCGCGACTCCGGCGCCGGCATCGGCGAGGCACAGCTTTCCGCCATCCGCAGCGCCATGCAGCACCCCGCGAGCTATTTCGCCATCGCCAGCGGCGGTATCGGGCTGGGATTGAGCGTCGCCCACGAGCTCGCGCGCAAGCATGGCGGGCGCATCATGATCGACTCGGTGCGCAAGCGCGGCACGGTGGCCTCGCTCATCCTCGCCGGGCGCATCACCGCCGGCATCCGCAAAAAGGCAATAGCGGCTTCCGCCCCGGCGCCCGCAAGCTCCACTAGCCGCGCGCACCCGACCGGCCTATATTCCCCGCATGGAACTCCGCGACCGCATCCTCGACGCGCTGCTGCCCGACGTCGTTTTCGACGGCTGGACGCAGGCCGCGCTCGAGCGCGCCGCAACAAGCATCGGCCTGAAGCCGTTCGACGCGAAGCGTGCCTTCCGCGCGGCCCGGCGGAAGCGCTCGATTACTTCGCCGAGCGCAGCGACGCGCAAAAGCTGGCCGCGCTGGAGAAAGAGGATCTCGCCGCGAAAAAGATCCGCGAGCGCATCGCCACCTGCGTCATGGTCCGGCTTGGCCTGCTCGCCCCGCACCGCGAGGCCGTGCGCCGCGCGGTCGCTTCCTCATTGCTGCATCCGGCCGGCGCGACGAAGAGCCTCTACCGCACCGCCGATGCCATGTGGCGCGCCGCCGGCGACACCGCGACGGATTACAACCACTACACCAAGCGCCTGATCCTCTCGCAGGTCTATGCAAGCACGCTGCTCGTCTGGCTCGACGACGCGAGCGCCGATTCCGCGACACGCGCGCGTTCCTCGCCCGCCGCATCGAGAACGTGATGCAGTTCGAGAAGCTCAAGGCGAAAGCCCGCGGCTGGTTCAGTGAACCGAAAGCGTCGGGCGCGGGGCAGTGAGCCAGGCCGGGCGGATGTCCGGCGCGTAGAGCACCGCCGCGTCCTCGGTGTTGACGGCGTAATAGAGCACCGAGCCCGAGATCATCGAGATGCGGCGGTAACGCTGGATGCGCAGGCGCGCGATTTCGTCCTTCAGCAGCGTCATCAGCACGTTCTCGTTCATCGCGGTATCGCCATCCTCCTCGAGCACGAGGTCGCATTGCTGCATGGGCGGCACGCTCGCGTAGTAGTTCTCGATCTTGTAGTTCTTGCGCAGCACGCGGAAGCCGGCGAGTGCGGCGACGCGCCGCTCCGGCCGGTGCTCCATGTAGTCGTTCATGTCGCGGATGGCGCGGTAGTTCTTGCGCCGCTTGAGCCACACTTGATAATCCGCCGTCGTCACTTGGTCATCTCGACGCCGTAGAGGCCCTGCTCGGGCGCGCAGATGGTGAAGTCCGGCCCCTCGCCCTGACGGTGCTTGCTGAGGTCGAGCGGCAGCGTGACCAGGCCGTGGGATTTGAGGGTGAGGAAATACTGGATGAGGCACCCGACCTCGATCTTGTCCTGCTCGGAGAGCCTGGCGTGGATCACGTCGGCGAAACAATCGTCGAGCGCTTCTTCGTCATAGACGGTGCGGAAGAACAACGGGCATCGCTTCATAAGACTCCGATTCAAGTCCGTGAGCTTGCCAAGATGCAGCTTTCCGCTGCTTTGAAACCATTATAGCAAAATTCGGGATGCTCTGCAATTGCCCGTCATTGCGAGCGACCAGCGGGAGCGCGGCAATCCAGTGGGTGCCAACAGGCAGCGACTGGATGCTTCGTCGCGATGCTCCTCGCAATGACGACTAAATATGCAGCAACGCGCCCATAAGCATCCAGCACCGACTCGTGCATCATTTCCGACAGCGTCGGGTGCGGAAGATGCTTTCGATGAACTGCGCTTCCGTCAGCTCCGCCGTCTTGCCGATGACGAAGCCCTGGATCAATTCGGTGACTTCGGCGCCGATCTGTGGGCGCCAAAAGCTCCGCGGTCTTGGCGTCGAAGATGGTCTTCACCAGCCCGTCCGGCTCGCCCAGGGCGATGGCCTTGCCGTTGCCGATGAAGGGGAACGCCGACCTTCAGCTCGTAGCCTTTCTCCTCGCGGCTTTCTCGGTGAGGCCGACGCTCGCCACCTGCGGCCAGCAATAGGTGCAGCCGGGAATGTTGGTCTTGACCATCGCATGCGGGTGCTTGCCCGCGATATTCTCGACGCAGATGACACCCTCATGGCTCGCCTTGTGCGCCAGCCACGGCGCGCCGGCGACGTCGCCGATGGCGTAGACGCCCGGCTCGCCGTGTGCGCATCATCCCGTCGGTGACGATCTGGCCGCGCTCGACCTTGACCTTGGTGCCCTCAAGCCCCAGCCCCTCGGTATTGCCGACGATGCCGACGGCGACGATGACGCGCTCGAACGTCGCCTCCTCCGACTTGCCGCCCGCTTCGATGGTCGCGGTGACGTTGTCATTATTTTTCTTCAGCGCTTTTACGGTGGCGCCCGTTTTAATTTTCATGCCTTGCGCTTCGAGCGCCTTGGCGGCGAGCTTGGAGATCTCCTCGTCCTCGACCGGCAGGATGCGATCCAGCAGCTCGACGACGGTGACGTCCGCGCCTAGCGTGCGAAAGAAGCTCGCGAACTCGATGCCGATGGCGCCGGAGCCGACGACGAGCAGCGATTTCGGCATCATGTCGCGCAGCAGCGCTTCCTTGTAGGTCCAGACCAGCTTGCCGTCCGCTTCGAGCCCCGGAAGCTGGCGCGCCCGCGCGCCGGTGGCGAGGATGATGTGCTTCGCCTCGATCTGCGCGACTTCTTTCTTGTCCTTGGTCACGCTGACCTTGCCGCGCCCGGCGAGCGCGCCCGAGCCTTCGATCACGGTGACTTTATTTTTCTTCATCAGGAAGCCGACGCCCTTGGTCAGCTGCGCCGAAACGTCGCGCGAGCGTTTGACGATCTTTGGCAGGTCAAATTTCACCTCGCCCGCCGAGAGGCCGAATTTATCCGCGTGCTGCATCAAATGGAAAAGCTCGGAGGAGCGCAGCAGCGCCTTGGTCGGATGCAGCCCCAGTTGAGGCAGATACCGCCCAGCGCGTCGCGCTCGACGATCGCCGTCTTCATGCCCAGCTGCGCCGCGCGGATCGCCGCCACTAGCCGCCCGGGCCGCTGCCGATGATCACAAGGTCGAATTGCTCTGCCATAATTTTTTTCCTTGTCATTCCCGCGAAAGCGGGAATCCAGCTACTGAGTGATTTCCCCGAACAGGGTCTCTCCATTCAGGATTGAATTTTTCGATCAGTTCCAACTTCCACTTACGATTCCATTTCTTCATCTGCTTTTCCCTGACGATCGCGGCTTCGATCGATTCATGGGTTTCATAATAGACCAGCAATTTTACGCCATATTTTTCTGTAAAGCTTTTTACTTCCGCTGTCCGATGCTGAAAGCTTCGCTTTATCAAATCACCGGTGACGCCAATATACAAAGTGCCGTTGCGCTTGCTAGCCAATATGTAGGTCCAGTATTGTTTCATCGCCGCTCTGGATTCCCGCTTTCGCGGGAATGACACGTTACGTTACCACGCATCCGGGTCCACCGGTTTCTTGGGCGGCGCGGCGGCGCCTCGGGCTCCGCTGCGGGCTCCGGCGGTTGTCGCCTCCGCGGCGGGGCTTTCGAGCGGCGACATTCGCCAGCGACGTCTCCAGCATTTCGTCGAGCGAAGGCAGGCGCTCCGGCCGACGGCCGGCGCCACCGGCTCCGGCTCGGGGATGACGGCGCCGAGCGCGTCGCGCCGGGACTTTCTTCGGCACCCTCGAACTTCAGCAGCCCGGCCTTCACCTCCTGCTTGCGCTTGGCGATGAAGCCGGCGTCGCTGTTCAACCGCACCATCAGCGGCAGGCCGCAGTTGGGGCAGGTCTTCGCCTTGCCGCGCTTGGCGAGCCGCACGATCCAGCCGAACTTGAGCGGGATGAAGGTCGCCGCGAAGAACAGCTTGTTGAGCACGTCGACGGCGAGCGATTCATCCTCGCCCGAGCCGTCGCCCGGCAGGCGGATGGGCGAGCCTTCGTAGCCGCAATGGGTGCAGATGTGGCTGGCGGCCACCATATCAGACGAACATCAATACGGGCTGCTCGATGTAGCGTTTGAAGCCTGCAGGAACTCGGCGCCGAGCGCGCCGTCGACCGCGCGGTGGTCGACCGAGAGCGTGGCGCTCATCACGGTCACCGCGACGCCCTGCCCTTCGCGCAGCTTGACGACCTGCTCGCCCGCGCCGACCGCAAGGATGCAGGCCTGCGGGCGGTTGATGATGGCCTGGAAATTCTTCACGCCGTACATGCCGAGGTTGGAGATGGAGAAGCCGCCGCCCTGGAACTCCTCCGGCTTGAGCTTGTTGTCGCGCGCGCGCGCGGCGAGGTCCTTCATCTCGTTCGAAATTTGCGGCAGCGTTTTCTGGTCGGCGTTCCTGACGATGGGCGTGATGAGGCCCGAATCGGTGGCCACCGCCACCGAGATGTCGATGTTGTTGTACTGGATGATGGCGTCGTCGTACCACGAGACGTTGCAGGTCGGCTTGTCGCGCAAACTGAGCGCCACCGCCCTGATGACGAGGTCATTGAGCGAAATTTTATAGGCCGGCTTGCCGTCCTTGCCGGCTTTCGCCGCGGCGTGGCCGTTGAGTTGGGCGCGCGCTTCCATCAGCGCGTCGATCTCGACCTCGACGGTGAGGTAGAAATGCGGCACGGTCTGTTTCGACTCCGTCAGCCGCTTGGCGATGATCTTGCGGATGTTGGAGTTCGGTATCTGCACGAACTCCTGCGGATTGCGCGTCACCGCGCCGCGCCCGCCGCCGACGGCCTTCTCGACGTCCAGCTTCACGATGCGCCCGCCCGGGCCGCTGCCGATGACGGCGTTGAGGTCCACCCCGCGCTGGCCAGCGATGCGGCGCGCCAGCGGCGAGGCCTTCACGCGCTCGCCGTCGCCGCGCGGTGCGGCGATCGGCGCGGGCGGCGCGGTGCGCGCGACCGGGGCAGCGGGCGCCATCGTCGGTGCAGCAGGAGCAGCGCTCGGTGCAGCAGGCGCGGCGGCGACCGGTTTCGCTTCTTCCTTCTTCGGCTCGGATTTCTTCGGCTTCCAGCTGTCGAGCGCTTTCTTGTCCTCGCCTTCGGCGAGCAGCAGCGCGATCACCTCGTTCACCTTCACGCCCTGCGTGCCGGCGGGGACGATGATCTTGCCCAGCGTGCCCTCGTCGACCGCTTCGACCTCCATGGTCGCCTTGTCGGTCTCGATCTCGGCGATGACCTGCCCGGCCTTGACCGTGTCGCCTTCCTTCTTCGACCATTTGGCGAGGTTGCCTTCCGTCATGGTCGGCGAAAGCGCGGGCATCAGGATTTCGATGGGCATGGGGACTCTCTATTTCAGTTCGTAGGTAATGGTCACGTTCGACTGGACTTGCTGCTCGCCGGCGGGCGGGGCCATCGGCGCGGCGTCGGCCACGGCGCCGGCGTTCGCCATCATGGCGCGCGGCGCCATCAGCGGGCGGAATTGCGGGGTGCCGTTCTCCTGGATCTGGTAGACCGCGCCGAGGCTTGCCCCGGCCGCACGGGCCATGCCCTCGGCCTTGGCATGGGCGTTGGCGATGGCCGCGCCCAGCAGCTCGTCGCGGACCTTGTCGGGGGCGGAGAGCGTGTAATAGACGCTCATCAGGTCGCCCCACTCGTTGGTGGCGCCCTGCTCGAAGCCGCTGCCCGCGATCCGGTCCATCACCCCCGGCCAGCTTCGACGTATCGCCCACCGTGATGTCGACATTGGTCTGCACCCGGTAACCTTCGAGCACCGACTTGTGCTCCGTGACGATCGGGCACGGCGCCAGGGTGCCGCTGCCATGCGCGCCGACCAGCTTCTTCAGTCTCTCCTGGTAATCCTTGATGCAGGCTTCGTCCGGCGGGACCTGCACGGCCCTGGTGGTATAGACCGGCTGGATGGTGAAGGATTGCGTGCTGACCTTCTTCTCGTCGATCCCCGCCTTCTTCACCAGCGCCATCAGCGTCGCGAGCTTGGCGTCGTCCGCCGAGCGGGCGGAGCCAAGCGTCTTGTCCTGCGCGTTGAGGTTGACGGTGACATGCGCCTCGTCCGGCACCACCTTGCGCTCCGCAAGGCCGGAGACGGTGATGCTGCGCACCGGCTTCATCTCCTGCGCGAAGGCGGGAGCGGCGGCCATCAGCGAAAAACCAAGCAGGGCGACGGGAATGAAACGCATGGGATTCTCCTAGGCGGCGCTCGATACGGGATGGACGAGGGACCGCGCAGCGGCAGCGATGTCCTCGGGATGCGGCAAGGCGAGCTTTTCGAGGTTGGCGGCGTAAGGCAGCGGCACGTCCTTGCCGCAGACACGCTGGACAGGCGCGTCGAGCTCGTCGAACAATTCCTCCATGGCGATGGCGGCGATCTCGGCGCCGATGCCGGCGACCGGCCAGCCCTCTTCCACCGAAATGAGCCGGTGCGTCCTGCGCACGGAGTCGATGATCGCCTGCCTGTCGAGCGGCCGCAGCGTGCGCAGGTCGATGACCTCGGCCTCGATGCCTTCGGCGGCGAGTTGCTCCGCCGCGTCGAGCGCGTGCTTCACGCAGATGGAATAGGCGACGATGGTGACGTCGCGGCCCGGACGAACGGTCTTCGCCTTGCCGATGGGGACGAGATGCTCGTCGCCTTCGGGAACGTCGAACTGCCAGCCATAGATGATCTCGTTCTCGAGAAAGATGACCGGGTTCGGGTCGCGGATGGCGGATTTGAGCAGGCCCTTGGCGTCCGCCGCGTCGTACGGTGCTACGACCTTGAGGCCCGGGCAGTGCGCGTACCAGCTCGCATAATCCTGCGAATGCTGGGCGCCGACGCGCGACGCCGCGCCGTTCGGCCCGCGAAAGACGATGGGGCACTGGATCTGCCCGCCGCTCATATAAAGCGTCTTCGCCGCCGAGTTGATGATCTGGTCGATGGCCTGCATCGCAAAATTCCACGTCATGAACTCGACGACGGGCTTCAGCCCCATGAACGCCGCGCCGACGCCGAGGCCGGCGAAGCCCTGCTCGGTGATCGGCGTATCGACCACGCGCCTGGGCCCGAATTCCTGCAGCAGGTTCTGAGTCACCTTATAGGCGCCCTGGTACTCGGCGACTTCCTCGCCCATGACGAACACGTCCTTGTCGCGGCGCATCTCCTCCGCCATCGCGTCACGCAGGGCATCTCTTACGGTCATTTGCGGCATGGATGATCTCTTTCGGGGCATGGAAGAAGGGTGACGGGGAAACATTGCCTGCCAGCCGCATAATTTTCGAACGCCGTCGGGATACGGTTCGAGAATTCCTGTTTTTTCTGCGCTGCATAGTCCTCGGCGAATTCGGTGCACAACTGGCCGCCCTTGTCATCTTTCCGGTAGTCGTAGACCATGGCTTTTTCGGTGGCAGTGCCCTGACCGATCAAATCCCGGATACCGGAATCGCAATGGAATTCTCCATTGCTGCACCAGCCATGAGATTGGGATTGGGTCTTGACGTAAGCCGCCAGCTCCGCCTTGTCCTCCGGGAGCTTCCCGTGCTCGCGGCCGTACTGCTGCGCCTGGCAGGTGAGGCAGGAAAGATATTCCAGCTTGTTGTAGTCCTGCTTGAGCCGGCGCACGTGGGCGGGCGTTCCGGCGGTGTAGAGCGCAAAAGCGATCAATCCGACGAACAGCGCAAGGCCGATGCTGAATACCAGTTTTTGCATGCCTATCCTTTTTCCTCGTTCCGGCGGATCTCCGGGGAGTAGTAGGCGTAGACCCCCCAGCTGACCGCGGCCAGCATCGCGACCTTGATGACGAAGCGCAGCCCCAGCTCCCCGCTCAGGAGATAGTAGACGAAGAAACCGAAATTGCCGACGACCATCAACGCAGCGACCAACAGCGTCAGATAGATCAGGCGCAGGCGGATGACCGGTACGGCGCGGCGCCCCTCCAGCGTGATGCGCCGGATCAGCCGGTTGCTGAAATAGGCCATCGGCGCGCAGACCACCGCCGCCGCAAGGTACGTCCGCAATTCATCGGCGATCGGCTCCGTGGAGTAGTAGAGGCCCTTCATGCGCCCCAACCCGTCAGGCAGGTAGTAGTCGAGGAAGGTGAACGCGATCGAGATGCCCGACCACACGGAGAAATAAAGCATAATGAAGAAGAACAGGTTCAGCGCCGAGAAACGCGGCGATACATACAACTGCGGCAACGGGATCGCCACCGGGAACGGCCGGTCGTAGAACGATTTCAGCGCTTCCTTCACCTGATTCGCCGGCCAGCCCGCTTCCTTCAGCACGCTAACGATATCGGCATGGGTCTTGCCTGCGCGGCACGCGTCCTTGATGAATTCGTCGAGCGGATTGGCCATACGGTTCTCCTAATTCCTTACCACGTCGGTCCAGAGCTCGGTCGCGGGCGGCTCGGGGGATTGCTTGGCGAATTCCGCGGCGTCGTTGACGATGGCTTTCACTTCGTCCTCGATCTTTTTCAGCGCGGCTTCGTCGGTGAGTTTTTCATTCAGCATCCACGCGCGGAAATTGGTGATGGGGTCGCGGTGCTCCTTGTAGTCCTCGACCTCTTCCTTCGAGCGGTATTTCGCCGGGTCGGACATCGAGTGGCCGCGATAGCGGTAGGTCTTGAGCTCCAGCAGCAGCGGGCCCTTACCCGCGCGCACATGCGCGACCGCCTCGACACCGGCCTTGTAGACTTCGAGCACGTCCATGCCGTTGACCTGCCGGCCGGGGATGCCGAAGCCCTCGCCGCGCCGGTACAGCTCGACCGATGCGTGCGAGCGTTTCACGCTCGTGCCCATCGCGTATTCGTTGTTCTCGACGACGTAGATGACGGGAAGCTGCCACAGCGCCGCCATGTTGAAGCTTTCGTAGACCTGCCCCTGGTTGATGGCGCCGTCGCCGAAATAGCACATGCAGAGATTGTCGGTGCCCTTGTATTTCAGCGCATACGCGATGCCGGTGCCGAGCGGCACCGAAGCGCCGACGATGCCGTGCCCGCCGTAGAAATTCTTCGCGGTGGAGAACATGTGCATCGAGCCGCCCTTGCCGTGGCTGAAGCCATCGATGCGCCCCGTCAGCTCGGCCATGATGCCTTTCGGGTCCATGCCGCAGGCGAGCATGTGGCCGTGGTCGCGGTAGGTGGTGATGACGCAGTCGCCCTCTTTCGATGCCGCCTGCAGGCCGGTGACGACCGCCTCCTGCCCGATATAGAGGTGGCAGAAGCCGCCGATCAGCCCCATGCCGTAAAGCTGGCCGGCCTTCTCCTCGAAGCGGCGGATCGTCAGCATGTCGCGGAAGAGCTTGAGCAGCTTCTCTTTCGGCAGCGGCGGCGCGGATTTCGCGGGCACGGTTTTCGCATCCCCCGGCTTGGCGGGAGCGGCTTTGGCGGCGGATTTATTGGCGGCGGCGGTCGCGTTCATAACACTCACTTTTTCGACAATCCGCCCCTTTTACCGGCTGAGGCGCCCGGCGCAAGTTTTTTGCGGGGATGCGCGCCCGCTTATGGTGCGGCGCAATATCGGGGAAAGCGGGTCAGTGCTGGTAGGTGAAGGCCGTGTTGCCGCCGTCCGGCAGCACGACCACTTCGCCTTTCTTCATGACGCCGAGCATGCGGCGCATCTGCTCGTCGAGGAGGTCGAGGTCGAGCGAGCCGTCGCGCAGGTGGCTGACCTTGAGCTCGATATGCTCGCGCCGCTCTTTCGTCTGCGCCAGCTGCTCGTTGAGCTGGCGAAGCTCCTGCCGCTCGCGGAACCAGGCGTAAAGCCCGCGATCGCCGTGCATCGCGTTGTAGAAAAGAAAGAACATCGCGCAGAGGATCACCAGCGGCCGCACAAGACGCGCCGGCGTCATCGCCTGTTTCTGCACACGCACCATCACAGGGTTATAACCCTTTGTAGTTTTATCTATTCTCATTGTTGCTTGGCCGGACGTTCAAAGTCAAAGCCGGTGTCGCCCCGGCGTTTAAGGCTTGAGTTATAGCAAGTTAGGACGAAATTTTACAGTGATTTCCGCACAGGAAGCGGTTTTATTGAACCGACTGCCATTCAAAAACTTGGCAAGCGTTCAGCGAGCGGTGATGGACCCCAACAAATCCGCCACTCTCATGTGAGTGGTGCAGCAAAACCACTGCAGGGAAAACTTCAAGACCGTCATCCTCGGCGACGCATCGCGTCGTCCGGGGACCCATGGATGCCCGGATTGCGCGTTGCGCAACCGAGCATGACGGCTTCTATATTTTCCCCGCATATTCCGCCGCGTCGCCGAGCATTTCCTCGATGCGCAGCAGCTCGTTGTATTTCGCGGTGCGTTCGGCCCGGCAGGGCGCGCCGGTCTTGATCTGGCCGCAATTCGTGGCGACGGCAAGGTGGGCGATGACCGTGTCCTCCGTCTCGCCCGAGCGGTGCGACATGACGGCGCGGTAGCCGCCCTTCTGCGCGACGGCGACGGCGTCGAGCGTCTCGCTCAGCGTGCCGACCTGGTTGGGCTTCACCAGCAGCGCGTTGGCGAGCCCGTCCCGGATGCCCTGCGCGACGAGCGCCGGGCTGGTGACGAACAGATCGTCGCCGACGAGCTGTACCTTCCCGCCGAGCGCGGCGGTGAGCGCGGCCCAACCGGCGCGGTCGTCCTCCGCCATCCCGTCCTCGATGGAGGCGATGGGGAATTTCGCGACGAGCGCGGCGTAGTAATCGACCAGCGCGCCGGCATCGAGGGTCCTGCCCTCGCCTGCGAGCACGTATTTGCCAGCCTTGTGGAACTCGGTCGCCGCCGCGTCGAGGGCGAGCACCACGTCTTCGCCCGGGCGGTAGCCGGCGGCCTCGATGGCGCCGGTGATAAAGGCCAGTGCCGCCTCGCTGCCCGCCAGGTTCGGCGCGAAGCCGCCCTCGTCGCCCACGGCGGTGGTCTCGCCCGCGTCAGCGAGTTTTTTCTTCAGCGCGTGGAAGACTTCTGCGCCCATGCGCAGCGCGTCGGCGAAAGTGGGCGCGCCGACGGGCAGGATCATGAACTCCTGCACGTCGAGCTTGTTGTTGGCGTGCGCGCCGCCGTTGATGATGTTCATCAGCGGCACCGGCAGCAGGGCGGGGCCTTGAGCCGTTCGTAAATATTGGAAGAGCGGCTGCTGTTTACTCTCCGCCGCCGCGCGGGCGATGGCGAGCGACGCGCCGAGGACGGCATTGGCGCCAAGACGCGATTTGTTCGCCGTGCCGTCGAGCGCGATGAGCGTGGCGTCGACTTTTTTCTGGTCGAGCGGGTCGATGGTTTTCAGTGCATCGAAAATTTCGCCATTCACATGGGCGACGGCTTTCTTCACGCCCTTGCCGCCGTAGCGCTTGCCACCGTCGCGCAGCTCGGCCGCTTCGAGCGAGCCGGTCGAGGCGCCGGACGGCACTGCCGCGCGGCCGAAGGCGCCGTCATCAAGCGTCGCTTCGACCTCGACGGTGGGGTTGCCCCGGCTGTCGAGGATCTCGCGGGCGTGCAGGCGGCGCAAAGCGGGCATGGTCTCTCCGTTGTCGCGCGCGAAGCTACGGGAGCCGCGTCAGCCGTTCAATGAAAATATCGCCTTCCTAGGCCGGCGAATTCGCCAGCGGGTCGGGACCGAAGCGGTTGTCGCCGCCGGTGCCCTTGGTGCAATACCAGACGATGAGGACGATGATGCCGACGATCGGGATCAGCACGATCCACCACCACCAGCCGCTTT
Source organism: Alphaproteobacteria bacterium (assembly GCA_037200745.1). Taxonomy (GTDB): domain Bacteria; phylum Pseudomonadota; class Alphaproteobacteria; order Rickettsiales; family UBA3002; genus QFOX01. The sequence continues at coordinate 32,641 of JBBCHK010000014.1, read as the reverse complement.
TATCGAGGTCGTGCAGGCGGCGCACCTCGACCGAGAGGCTGGGCAGGAACAGGCCAAGCATGACGACGGTATAGACCGGCCCCATGCCTTTGCCGACAAGGATATGGTCGGCGATGCTGGCGAAGATGCCGCAGAGGAAACCGAGAAGCTTGAAGAACCACAGCTCCGAGCGTGACGCACGGCCGGAGAAGGTCGCGTATTTCTGAAGGCAGGTTTGGATCGATTGGGAAAAGGTCATGGGACGCTCCGTGTTTCGCCATATAAGGCAATCTCGATGCACGCTGTCAACGCCTAGTTGCCCGGCGCGGCCCTCAGGCGGCGAATTTCTTGGCGAGCGTGTCGAATGCGATCAGCTGGTCGAGCAGCGCCGGCAGGTCGGCGAGCTTCACCATGTTGGGCCCGTCGGAGGGCGCGTTGTCGGGGTCGGGGTGCGTCTCGATGAACACGCCGGCGACGCCGACGGCCACCGCCGCGCGCGCGACGGTCGGCACCATGCGGCGGTCGCCGCCGGAGCTGGTGCCCTGCCCGCCGGGCTGCTGCACGGAATGCGTCGCATCCATGATGACGGGGTAGCCGGTCTCCGCCATGATCGGCAGCGCGCGCATGTCGTTGACCAGCGTGTTGTAGCCGAAGGAAACGCCGCGCTCGGTGAGCAGGATGTTCTCGTTGCCCGAATCGGCGATCTTCGCCGCGACGTTCTTCATGTCCCACGGCGCCAGGAACTGGCCTTTCTTGACATTCACCACGCGGCCCGTCTTGGCGGCGGCGATCAGCAGGTCCGTCTGGCGGCAGAGGAAGGCGGGGATTTGCAATACGTCCACCACCGGCGCGACGATGGCGCAATGGGGAATCTCATGCACGTCGGTGAGCGTCGGATTTTGTACGTTTTACGAATCTCGTCGAACACGGCGAGCGAAGCCTCAAGCCCCATCCCGCGCTTACCCTTCATCGAGGTGCGGTTGGCCTTGTCGTAGCTCGTCTTATAAACGAGCCCGATCTTCTTCTCCTTGGCGATCTCGACGAGCTTGCCCGCGACGTCCATTGCATGGTCGCGCGACTCCATCTGGCACGGACCGGCGATGAGCGCCAACGGCAGGTCGTTGCCGAAGGTGACGTTGCCGGCTTTGACGTGTTTCGCTTTCGTCATGCGGCCTTCTTGCGTGCGGGCTTGCCGGCGCGCTGGTGGTGCTCCTTCGCGGCCTTGATGAAGGCGGCGAAGATGGGGTGCGGCGCACTCGGGCGCGACTTGAACTCGGGGTGGAACTGGACGGCGATGAAGAACGGGTGGTTTTTAATTTCCACGATCTCGGGCAGCTTGCCGTCCGGCGACAGGCCGGAAAAAATAACGCCGAATTTCGTGAGGTCGCGCGCGTATTTCATGTTCACTTCGTAGCGGTGACGGTGGCGCTCGGTGATTTCCTTCCTGCCGTAGATTTTTTGCGCGAGCGAGCCCGCGGTGAGCGTCGCCGGATAAGAGCCAAGGCGCATCGTGCCGCCGAGGTCCTCGTCGGCGCTGCGTGTCTCGGTCTTGCCGGCCTTGTTCCACTCGGTCATCAGGCCGACGACGTTGCCGCGTGGGTCCTTGCTCGCGGGGGCGGAGAATTCGCTCGACGTCGCGTCCTTCACCTTCAGCAAATCGCGCACCATCTCGATGACGGCGATCTGCATGCCGAAGCAGATACCGAAATAGGGGATTTTATTCTCGCGGGCGAAGGCGACGGCGGCGATCTTGCCTTTCACGCCCTCCTCGCCGAAGCCGCCGGGCACCAGGATCGCATCGACGCCGCGCAGCTTTTTCTCGGCGTCGCCGGATTCGAAGACGCGGGAGTTGATCCACTGCACGTTGACGCGCACGTTGTGCTCGATGCCGGCATGGTCGAGGGCTTCGGTGAGCGACTTATAGGTATCGCCGATGTCGGTGTATTTGCCGACCAGCGCGACGGTGACCTCGCCCTGCGGCTTCTCGAAGCGGGTGACGATGCGGTTCCACTCGGCGAGGTCGGCCGGCTTTTTCGATTTGAGGTCGAAATGCTTGAGCACCTGCTCGTCCAGCCCCTCGCGGCTGAGGTTGGCGGGGACTTTGTAGATGGAGGTCGCATCGAGCGCGGAGATGACGTTCGCCTCCGGCACGTTGCAGAACAGCGCGACCTTCTTTTTCTCGCTGAGCGGAATTTCGCGGTCGGCGCGCAGCAAAATGATGTCGGGCTGGATGCCGATCGAACGCAGCTCCTTCACCGAGTGCTGCGTCGGCTTGGTCTTGAGCTCCTTGGCGGCGGCGATGTAGGGCACCAGCGTGACGTGGATGAACAGCGTGTGGTGGCGCCCCAGCTCGTAGCCGACCTGGCGGATGGCCTCGAAGAACGGCAGGCCCTCGATGTCGCCGACCGTGCCGCCGATCTCGCAGATGATGAAATCCTCGTCGTCCGAATCGCGGCGGATGAACTGCTTGATGAGGTTGGTGACGTGCGGGATCACCTGCACCGTGCCGCCGAGATACTCGCCCTTGCGCTCCTTGCGCAGCAGCGTCGAGTAGATGCGCCCGGAGGTGATGTTGTCGGATTTCTTGGCGTCCACCCCGGTGAAGCGCTCGTAATGGCCGAGGTCGAGGTCGGTCTCGGCGCCGTCCTCGGTGACGAAGACCTCGCCGTGCTGGGTCGGGTTCATCGTGCCGGGATCGACGTTGAGATACGGGTCGAGCTTGCGCAGCCGCACGCGGTAGCCGCGCGCCTGCAGCAGCGCGGCGAGCGACGCCGCCGAAAGCCCCTTGCCCAGCGAGGACACCACGCCACCGGTCACAAAAATAAAGCGCGTCGGCATCGTGCGTTCCCCTCCCGTTTTTATTTATTTATCGTCATTCCCCGATTTTGCCAGCAGGCAAAATTATAGGGGAATCCACGTCGAAAATGCCAGGAGGCATTTTCGACGACGGCCGCCTCCTGGCGGCCGTGTGGTCTGGATCCCCGATAAAAATTCCTCCTGGAATTTTTTCGAGGATGACACCCTTATTGCGCCGGCGGTACGGCGGGCGCGTCGTCTTCCCCGGCCTTCGGCGCGGCCGGTGCGGAGCCGGTCTTTTTGGCGATGGCCTTCTGCGCGGCAGGAGTCGCGTCCTTGCGCAGGTCGAGCGTGGTGGAGGGAGGTGCGGCCGGGTTGAGCGGAGCGGTGCCGGCCGGCTGCGATTCTCCTGCTGCTCGATCTGCTCGACGATGGAGTGATGCCTCTCGCGCGCGGCGAAAATGGACAGCGCCAGCGAATTGAGGATGAACAGCGTGGCGAGGATGGCGGTGGTGCGCGTCAGCAAATTGGCGGTGGCGCGGCCGGAGAGCAGGTTGGAGCCGGAGCCCGAGCCGAGCCCGAACCCGTCCGTGTCCGAGCGCTGGATGAGGATGATCCCGATCAGCGAGACCGCGATCAGCACCTGCACGATGAGTAGTACCTGCTCCATTTCGTCCCTTTCTTCACGCGGCGCGCAGAATGGCGACCATGCCTTCCACATCCCGGCCGGCGCCGCCCACGAGCGCCCCGTCGACCCCGGTAAGGCCAAGGATTTCCCCCGCGTTTTCCGGTTTGACGGAGCCTCCATACAGGACGGGCGTGGTGCTGCCAAGCACAGTTTTGACCTGCGCGTGCGCCGCCTCGATCTCGGCCGGTTCCGGCGTTTTCCCGCTGCCGATGGCCCAGACCGGCTCGTAGGGCGATAAGGAGCGCATTGGACGGCAGTTCAGCGAGCGCGGCGAGCTGGGCGGCGAGCACCGAAGCGGTGCGCCCCGCCGCGTGATCCGCCTCGCTTTCGCCGATGCAGAGGATCGGCACCAGCCCCGCCTCGATGGCGGCGGCCGCCTTGCGGGCGATGAGCGCATCGCCCTCGCCCAGCGCGCGGCGCTCCGAATGGCCGAGGATGACGTAGCGGCAGCCGGCGTCCTTCAGCATCGGCGCGGAAACGGAGCCGGTGAAGCTGCCCTCGCGCGCCTCGTGGCAGTCCTGCGCGCCGAGGGCGAGGCGGGCATTACCGGGCAGCCCGGCGCGCGCGGCGGCGATCAGCGGGAACGGCGGGCAGAACACCGCCTCGACCGAGGCCGGCAACTGCGCCAGCGCGTCGTTGAGCCGGTAGGCATAGTCGCGCGCGGCGCTTTGCGTGCCGTACATTTTCCAGTTCGCGACCAGCCATCTGTGCGCCATGGCTTTGTAATGCCAGCGCGGGAGGAGAGCGTCAACCTCGCCGCACTCGGTGAGTCACCGACTACTTCTCTCCGATTATCCGCACTGCCTTGCGTAGCCGATAGGCGAGCCGGAGCGAAGCGAACGAGGGGACCCGGAGCGAAGCGGAGGGAGACGAGCGATAGCGAGTCAACCGGTAGCGGGGGCGTCTTCGCCCCCCGCGCCGGCAGGCGCCACCGTATTTTGACTTTTATCTACACGCCGCGTACACAGGCGCAAATTTCAATGGAGTTCCCATGCTCGGGTCGATGCGTTCGATCGCCCACGGTTTCCTTGCCAAGGCGCTGCTGCTGTTCCTCGTGCTCACCTTCGCCATCTGGGGCGTCGGCGACATGGTGCGGGCGAGCCACGCCAGCTACATCGCGAGCGTCGGCCATTCGAAGATCGCGCTTGCCGGAATTCGAGCGCGCCCTGCTGATGACCAGGCGGCAGATGCAGGCGATGGGACTCGGCAACGTCGATACCGGCGCGCTCGAAGGCCAGCTGCTGCGCCAGATGGTCATGCAGCGCCTCACCGATTTCAACATGCAGGATATCGGGCTTTCCGTCGGCGATCCGCTGCTGGCGGCGCAGCTGCGCAAGGCGCCGGCGCTGCAGAACGCCAGCGGCCATTTCGACCGCACGCGCTTCCAGATGCTGCTGCAGCAGCAGGGGATGAGCGAGGAAGGCTTCCTCGCCCGCCTGCGCGGCGACATCGCGGCGCAGACGATGGAATCCAGCCTCGACGTCTCCGACATGCCCCTGCCCGCCTCGCTGGCGTCGCTGCAGGCGCTCGCCGCCGGCGAGACGCGCGACGCGGTGCTCATCACCGTTCCCGCGAGCTCCGTCACCGCGAAAGCGCCCGACGACAAGGCGCTGAAGGATTATTACGACCGCCAGAAGGACCAGCTCTATGTCGAGCCGGAGCGGCGCACGCTCGAATACGCGACCATCCCTGCCCCGGCGCTTACGGCGCTGGTCGACAAGCACATCACCGACACCATGCTGCAGGATCGCTTCACGCAGGAAGGCGGCAAAGGCGACCTCGCCGCCGCGAAGCCGAAGCTGACGGCCGAGCTGCGCGACGAAACGCGCGACGCCACATTGCAGGAGCTTTCCAACCAGGTCGAGGACGCGCTGGCCGCCGGCAAATCGCTCGGCGAGGCGCTGAAGGCCGCCGGCCTCACCGTGACGATGAAGACGCTTCCCAACGTCGCGCAGGCCGACGCGCAGGGCAAGGACGCGACCGCGAGCGCCGTCATCCTCAAGGGCTTCGGGCTGGGCGAAGGCGAGGCTTCCGGCCTCGCGATGGCGAAGGACGGCACCTATTTCGTCGTCGCCGACAAGTCGATCGCCCCGAGCGCGCCCAAGCCGTTCGACGCGGTGAAGGCGGACGTCGCGCGCCGCCTCAGCGACGAGGCACGGCAAAGCGCGGTGATGGACAAGGCGAACGCATTCATCGCCGAGTACAAGAAAAGCGGCGACCTGAAAACGCCAGGCGCCTTCACCACCCAGCGGGTGAGCGGCATCGCGCGCCTCGGCAAGCCGCCGGCCGGCCTGCCCGCGCCGCTCGCCGAGGCGGTGTTCGAGCACGCATCGGGCGAGGTCGCCGGGCCGCTCGCGCTGCCCAACGGCAACGCGGTGCTCGCCGTCGTCACCGGCATCCACCACGACGCGAAGGCGCAGGCCAGCCCCGAGGCGCGCAAGCGCTACCTGCAGGCGCTGAACGGCGAGGTCGTCGAGGCCTATTACCAGGCGCTCGCGCAGCGCTACCCGGTCGACGTCAACCAGCAGCTGCTGCAAAGCGCGCACAAGGACACGGCGGATGAGTAGGCTCGCCATCCATCCGTCGCCGGAGGAATTCGCGAAGACCTACGACGCGGGCAAGCCGCAGATCGTCTGGGCGAAGCGGGTGAGCGACCTGGAGACGCCCGTCTCGGCGATGCTCAAGCTCGGCGCCGACGGCGGCCCCTGCTTCCTGCTCGAATCGGTCGAGGGCGGGGAGACGCGCGGGCGCTATTCCATCCTCGGCTTCGACCCGGACATGATGTGGCGCTCAGCCGGCAACCGGCCGGAAATATCGCGCACGCCGCCTTTCGCCAACGACAGTTTCGAGACGACATGGGAGGACACGATGGGCTCGCTGCGCGCCCTCGTCGCCAATCGCATGGAGCTGCCGGAGAACGTGCCGCCGATGGCGGCGGGCATCGTCGGCTACATGGGCTACGACATGGTCAAGCTCATGGAGCGCCTGCCCGACACCAAGCCCGACACGCTGAACATCCCCGACGCCTGCTTCATGCGCCCGCGCGCACAGCTTATTTTCGACGGGGTGGACGGCGTCGTCTACATCATCGCGCCGATCTGGGAGACGGGCGGCGACGCTTCCGCCGTTTACAAAGAAGCCGCCGCGCGCATCGAGAAGCTGGCGCGCGCGCTCGAAGGCCCGCTCGACCAGCGCAATTATTATAAGGACGTGCCGGGCACGAAGCGCGAATTCACCTCGAACATCTCGCGCGCCGACTACGCCAAGGCCATCGCGCGCGCCAAGGAATACATCGCGGCGGGCGATATTTTCCAGGTCGTGCTCAGCCAGCGCTTCACCGCCGATTTCGACCTGCCCGCCTTCGCGCTTTACCGCAGCTTGCGCCACATGAACCCCTCGCCGTTCCTGACCTATGTTCATTTCGGCGATTTCACGCTGGTCGGCTCCAGCCCGGAGATTTTAGTGCGGCTGCGCGACGACACCGTCACCGTGCGCCCCATCGCCGGCACGCGGCGGCGCGGAAAAAATAAAGCCGAGGACGCGGCGCTCGCCGCCGAGCTCCTCGCCGATCCCAAGGAGCTCGCCGAGCATTTGATGCTGCTCGATCTCGGCCGCAACGATGTCGGCCGCGTGGCGAAGGGCGGCAAGGTGAAGGTCACCGAGCAGATGATCGTCGAGCTTTACTCGCACGTGATGCATATCGTTTCCAACGTCGAGGGCGAGATCGATCCGAAATTCGATGCGGTCGATGCGCTTGTCGCCGGGTTCCCGGCGGGCACGGTGAGCGGCGCGCCGAAGATCCGCGCCATGGCGATCATCGACGAGCTCGAGCCGGTGAAGCGCAGCTTCTACGCCGGCTGCATGGGCTATTTCTCCGCCAACGGCACGATGGACACCTGCATCACGCTGCGCACCGCGCTGGTGAAAGGCGGCAAGCTTTACGCGCAGGCGGGCGGCGGCATCGTCGCCGATTCCGACCCCGACGCCGAGTACGAAGAGAGCATGAACAAGGCGAAAGCCATCCTCCGCGCGGCGGAAGAAGCGGTGAAGTTCGCGTGATTTTTTCCTCCACCTGAAAGGGGGAGGATCAAGGAGGGGGTCCGCGGCGCGACAACAGGCGCAAGCCTGCGCGACAGTAAACCCAGCAGACCCCCACCCTGGCCCTCCCCCTTTCAGGTGGAGGGAATTTTAGAAACTCCAGCATTCCTGCGGCTTTCGCCGCATCGCACCATCGATTTTCCTAGGGTTTCTGCGGTTTTCTGCTATTATTGGCTTAACACGATATGTACCCGCCTCGGCAGGCTGCCCGTTTTGCAAGGAATGCAGGTTTATCCCTCTCCCTGGTCCTGCTGCTCAGCGCCTGCGGCGGCCATTCCTCCACCACCGCCGCCAATGACCAGCCCGGCCTTGCCCAGTCGACGGCGTCCGACACGTTCAACGACGCGGCCGCCGCCGTCACCTCGCCGCTCGACGACATCGGCCTGCGGCAGAAACCCATTCCGGCGGTGCTGGTGCAGATCGAGGACAATCCCTACATCGACCCTTCGCCCAAGACCTGCGCCACCATCAAGGACGAGGTCGGCGAGCTCGACACCGTGCTCGGCTCGGACGTCGATGCGCCGAAGATCATTCTCACCCGCCAGCAGCAGATGGAGCATACCGGCGCCGGGCTGCTGCATGACGGCATCGTCGGGCTGGTGAAAAGCCGGCTGAGCTTCCTGCCGTTCCGCGGCGTCATCCGCAAGATCACCGGTGCCGACAAGCACGAGAACGAGATGAAGCAGGCCTACGAGGCCGGCAAGCTGCGCCGCGCCTATCTCAAGGGCCTCGCGCAGGCGAGCTTCGGCAAGAAATGCGCCATCGGCCCCGAGATCCAGGAGGTGAAGGCGACGCCGGTCAAAGTGGCCGCGCCCAAGCCCGATGAGGAGGACGCGGACAAGTCGCCGGATGCGCTGGTGCCCTCGCTGCACGTCCAGGTCGCCGCCAGGGAGTAATTTCGTCGCCCCGCGCGAAGGCGGGACCGCAGCGAAGCGAGAGTGGCCACGGCCAGTTTCGGATCGCCTGCTTCAGGGTCCGCAGAGGTTCCTGCCTTCACGCGGGCGACGGAGGACTTGGAAACCGCCGCCGAATCATGATAAGTGGCCGCCATGGCCACGAACATCCTCCTCATCGATAACTACGACAGCTTCACCTACAACCTCGTCCATTATTTCAACGAGCTCGGGGCGCAGGTCGAGGTCGTGCGCAACGACGCGCTTCGCGTGGACGACGTTCTTGGAAAAAAACCTTCGGGAATAGTTCTCTCCCCCGGCCCCTGCACACCGGACGACGCCGGCATCTGTTTGCCGCTCATCGCCGCGCTGAAGGGAAGCATCCCGCTGCTCGGCGTCTGCCTCGGCCACCAGGCGATCGGCCAGGCGTATGGCGGCAAGGTGGTCCGCGCGGCCGCCGTGATGCACGGCAAGACCAGCGCCATCACGCACAGCGGCGAGGGCATTTTCAAAGGCCTGCCGAATCCGTTCAGGGCAACGCGCTACCATTCGCTGATCGTCGAACGCGCGACGCTGCCAAAAACACTCAAAGTCACCGCCGAGACGGACGACGGCATCGTCATGGGGCTGCAGCACGTCAGCGAGCCGGTCTTCGGCGTGCAGTTCCACCCCGAATCCATCGCCTCCGAGCAGGGCCACGCGCTGCTCAAGAACTTCCTCGACCTGCTATGAGCGCGCGCGAGGAAACGGCGCGTCTCGTCGGCGCCCTGCTCGACGGCGCGCTCGACGAAGCCGAAGCGCTGCGCACGCTCGAAGCGCTCGACGACGCGAACCTCACCCCCGCACAGCTCGCCGGCGGCGTCGATGCGGTGATGGCGCGCACGGTGCCCTTTCCCGCCTTTCCTGAAGCCATCGATTGCTGCGGCACCGGCGGCGATGGAAAACAAACGTTGAATATCTCCACCGCCGCCGCGCTGGTGGTCGCCGGTGCGGGCGTTGCTGTCGCCAAGCACGGCAACCGCGCGGTCACCTCGCAGAGCGGCTCGGCGGACGTGCTCGACGCACTCGGCGTCGCCACGCAGCTTTCGCCCGAACGCGCCGCCGGGGTGCTGGAGCAGGTCGGCATCTGCTTCCTTTTCGCGCCGAATTTCCATCCCGGTTTCGCGCGCATCGCGCCGCTGCGCAAACGACTCGGCAAGCGCACCATCTTCAACCTGCTCGGTCCGCTGTGCAACCCGGCGCAGGTGAAGCGCCAGCTGATCGGCGTCTTCGCCGCCGAGCGCTGCGCGCTGGTGGCCGAGACGGCGCGGCTGATCGGGCGCGAGCGGGTGATGGTGGTGCACGGCGAGGGCAGCGACGAGATCGCCATCAGCGGCACGACGCAGGTCTGCGAGCTGCGCGAGGGCATCGTCATCCCCTACGTCATCGATCCGGCGGACGGCGGCGTCGAGCGCCATGCCGCGGCGGGCCTCGCCGGCGGCGACGCGAAGTTCAACGCGAAGGCCCTGCGCGACGTGCTCGACGGCGAGAGCAGCACCTATGCCGACGCCGTGCAGCTCAACGCCGCCGCCGCGCTCTTCCTCGCCGGCCGCGCGCAGGACCTCGGGCACGGCGCCGCGCTGGCGCAGGAGGTCATCGCCAGCGGTGCCGCCCACGCCAAGCTCGGCGAGCTGATCGAGGCCAGCCATGGCTGATACGCTCACCGAGATCTGCGCGAAGAAACGCGAACATATCGCCGCACAGAAGCAAAAGGTCGGCGAGCAGGAGCTTTACGAGCGCGCGCTTTCCACCACGCCGCCGCGCGGCTTCCATCTCGCGCTGAAGAAGCGCGCCCAAGGCGGCGGCATCGGCCTCATCGCCGAGATCAAGAAGGCGAGCCCGAGCAGGGGCGTCATCCGCGCCGATTTCGACCCGGTCACGCTGGCGCAGGCCTATGAAGCCGGCGGCGCCGCATGCCTCTCGGTGCTCACCGACATCCCCTATTTCCAGGGCGCCGACGAATACCTGCCCGCCGCGCGTGCGGCGTCGCGCCTGCCGGCGCTGCGCAAGGATTTCATGCTGGAGCCCTATCAAATCCTCGAATCGCGCGCGCTCGGCGCCGACTGCATCCTGCTCATCCTCGCCGCGCTTTCGGACGGGCAGGCGCGCGAGCTGGAGCTCACCGCGCAGGAGCTCGGCATGGACGTGCTCGTCGAAGTCCACGACGAGGCCGAGCGCGACCGGGCGCTGACGCAATTGCGCAGCAAACTGATCGGCATCAACAACCGCGACCTGAAAACGCTGAAGGTCGACCTCGCGACGGCGGAGCGGCTCAAGCCGGCCATTTCGGAGCATTATACCGTCGTCGCCGAGAGCGGCATCGCGACGCCGGACGACATCGCCCGGCTGCGCAAGCTTGGCATCGACTGCTTCCTCGTCGGCGAATCGCTGATGCGCGAGGCGGACGTCGCCGAAGCGACGAAAAAGCTGCTCGCCTAATCGTCCTTTTAATTTGTCATTCCCGCGAAGGCGGGAATCCAGACGCGCGAAGCGTCACTTAATAGTAGTGAAGAAGAGCTGGATTCCCGCTTTCGCGGGAATGACGGAAATTTAATCGCTGTCGCCATCGGCGCCGCTTGCGCTCCATGGGCGGCGGCCCTGCCACTGCGCGCTGTCCTCGATATGCACGCGGTGGCGCAGCCAGACGGCATGCACGCCGCCGCGCGCGAAATCGTCGGCGCCGAGGAATGGCGTTTTGTCGCAGGAAGCATCCGGCAGTAGCGTGACGACGAGCTGCGCGTGCGTGCAATCCTCCGCCAGCGCACCCGGGTCGGCGGGGAAGGCGATGGCGCGCCGCTTCACCGTCGCGATGCAACCCGATCGGTCGCAACGGAAGCGCGGGTCGTCCTTGTCCAGCGTGGGGAGGATGAGGTCGCCGGTGCCGTTGGCCCACATCGCCGTCAGCATCGAGCCCGCGCGGCCGCGGCGAGGACGAAGCCGTGCGGCGTCCTCAGCGCGACCTGCTTCAGCGTGGAGCCGAGCAGCAGGTCGGGCATGCGCAACGTCAGCAGCGAGGCGAGGCCGAGCAGCATCAGCGCGAAGCCCCAGCGCCGCGCGCGGCCGCGCCAGAGGCAGAGCCAGCACAGGCCGAGCGCGAAAAGCGCCGTGCCCCAGCCGGGCAGCGCCGGCGAGAAAAGCTGCGCGTGCGGCCAGCCGGCGATGATGCGGGCGATGCCGAGCAGCGCCGCGATGCCGACATCCATCAGCCGCAGCGCGACGATCTGCAGCCCGAACGGCAGCAGCAGGAAATAGAGCGCCCACCGTCGGCATCAAATAGAAGCTCACCAGCGGCGTGGCGATGAGGTTGGCGAGCACGCCGTAGAGCGAGACGTTGTTGAACAGCGAGACGACCAGCGGCGTGGTCGCCGCCTCGGCGACCACGGTGGCCAGCGCCATCAGCCAGAAGGTCTGCACCCAGCGTGCCGGCCAGCGTCTCGCGCTTGCCGACGGTGGGATACCAGGCGGATTCGATGAGGGCGATCAGCGCCATCGAGGCGGCGAAGGACAGCTCGAAGCCGGGATCGAAGAGGTCGGCGGGCTGGATCAGCAGCATCAGCCAGAAGGCGATGGCAAGCGAGCGCATCCCGTTCGGGCGGCGGCCCGCGATGATGGCGAGCAGCACCAGCGCCATCATGATATAGGCGCGCACCGCCGAGATCGGCATGCCGGTGACGCCGAGATAGAGCGTCGTCAGCACCAGCGTCACGGCGGCGGCGATGGATTTGCCGAGCGGCTTCTGGCCGATGGGGAAAGCGAGCAGCAGCAGGCGCAGCAGGAAGAAGATCGCGCCGCCGACGACGACCATGTGCTCGCCGGAGATGGCGATGATGTGGTAGAGGTTGCTGGCGCGGAACGCCGCGAAATCCGCCTGCGGGATGGCGCGCGCCTCGCCGGTGATGAGCCCGGCGGCGATCGGCCCGTCATGCGGCCCCAGCGTGCGGATGATGGAGTCCGTCAGGCCGAAGCGCCAGTCGAGGAAGCGCTGCATCGGGCTGTTGCCGTGGGCGCGCGGCAGCACGTCCCACGGCGGCAGGCCGTAGCCGACGCCGCCGATGCCGCGAAAGAAGAAATAGCGCGCGAAATCGAAGCCGTGCGGCAGCGCCGGGCCCATCGGCGGCAACAGCCCCGGCGCGCAGGGCGACCGCATCGCCCACATGCGGCCAGGCGAGGTCCGAACCGGCCTTGAGGCGCAGCGAGAGGCGCACCGTGCGCGGCGTCGTCTGCGGCGCGATGCCCTCGATGGTGACGTGCGAGAGCGTGAAGCGCACGCCGTGCTCGGTGCGCTCGATATCCTCGACGACGCCCTCGATCGGTCGCGGCGACAGCGCCTCGCCGAGGATGACCTGCCGCTTCTGCGCGGCGTCGAGCTGCGTCCAGCTTGCACCGAAGGCGATGAGGAATGCTGCCAGCGCGAACGGAAAGGCCGGGCGCAGGAAACGCCACGCGGCGAGCGCCGCCACCGAAGCGCCGAGCAGCAGCGCGGGCAGCAGGCCTGTGCGGCGGCTCGGCGGGCAGGGCGAAATACAGCGCGATGCCGCCGGCGAAGCCGACCGGCAGCCAGAGGAAATGCCGCTCCGACTCGGCGCGCCACCAGCTTCGAACGTCTGCGATGAAACGTGACATCATGCACCGGAATGCTATAAATCGCCGCGTCATGAAAGTCGTCACCCGATTCGCGCCTTCGCCCACCGGCATGCTCCATATCGGCGGCGCGCGCACGGCGCTGTTCAACTTCCTGTTCGCGCGCCACCACGGCGGCGAGTTCCTGTTGCGCGTCGAGGACACCGACAAGAAACGCTCGACCGACGCGGCGACGCAGGCCATCCTCGACGGGCTGCGCTGGCTGGGCGTGCATTGGAACGACGAGCCGTATTTCCAGAGCGCGCACGAAGCGCGCCACCCGCGAAGTCGCCGAGGAGCTACGCGAGCGCGGCGAGGCCTATTACTGCTACACCACCGCCGAGGAGCTCGCCGAACAGCGCAAGGCGGCCGAAGCGCGCGGCGAGGTGTTCCGCTACAACCGCGAGTGGCGGCCGTCGGCGACGGCAGGCGCAACCCTTGCGCCACCGGCGAACGTGAAGCCTTCCATCCGCATCAAAGCGCCGCTCGAAGGCGAGGTCGTCGTCCACGACGCGGTGCAGGGCGACGTGCGCTTCCCCGCCGCCGAGCTCGACGACCTCGTCATCCTGCGCAGCGACGGCACGCCGACCTACAACCTCGCCGTGGTGGTCGACGACCACGACATGGGCGTCACCCATGTCATCCGGGGCGACGACCACCTCAACAACGCGGGGCCGCCAGAGCGTCATCTACAAGGCGATGGGCTGGGAGGTGCCGGTCTTCGCCCCATATCCCGCTCATCCACGGGCCGGACGGGCGAAGCTCAGCAAGCGCCACGGCGCGACGAGCGTCATGGAATACCGCGACATGGGCTATTTGCCGGAAGCGCTGCGCAATTACCTCGTCCCGCCTCGGCTGGAGCCACGGCGACGATGAAATCTTCTCCGACGAGCAGGCGATCGCCTGGTTCGGTGATTTAGGCGACATCAACAAAGCCCCCCGCGCGGCTGGATTTCGCCAAGCTGAACCACGTCAACGCGCATTACCTGCGGCTGACGGACGACGCGGTGCTCATCGATCACATTGCGCCGGACGCGACCGCCGTGCAGCGCACACTGCTGCTGCGCGCCATGCCGAGTCTCAAAACGCGCGCCAGCACGCTTGTCGAGCTTGCCGGCGCCGCGCAACTCTACCTGCACCGCCCGGCGCCGGACGAAAAAGCGCAGGCGGCGCTCGCTACCGGGCAGGACAGGCTGCGCGCGACCGTGGCCGCGCTGGAGGCGCTGGCCGGCTGGTCGGCGACACCCCTCAGGGAGGCGCTGGCCGCCACCGCTGCATCAGCAGGCTGCAAGCTCGGTGAAGTGATCCAGCCGGTCCGCGCCGCCATTACCGGCTCGATCAGCGGGCAGAATATCGAGGAAGTGATGGAAGCGCTCGAACGCGAGGAGTCGCTGGCACGGCTCAGGGCCGCGCTGGCGGCTTGAAGTGCGGCGCGGTTTTCCGTACATTAGCCAATCACCGTCATCCTCGGAAAATTTTCAGGAGAAAATTTATCCGGGGATCCAGACCTTGACCGCCGCCAGGAGGCGGCGGTCGTCAAAAATGCCTCCTGGCATTTTCGACGTGGATTCCCCTACAATTTCGCCTGCTGGCGAAATTCGGGGAATGACACATTGAGGATTTGAAACCCATGGCGATCCTGCCTTTGGTCATCGCGCCGGACGAGCGGCTCAACCGGAAATCGGCGACCGTCGAGAAGGTCGACGACGGCATCCGCCGCATCCTCGACGACATGCTCGAGACGATGTACGCCAATGACGGCATCGGCCTCGCCGCCGTGCAGGTGGGCGTGCACAAGCGCCTGATCGTCATCGACGTCGCGCGGCGCGAGGGGCGCAACGAGCCGATCAAGCTGGTCAACCCCGAGATCGTCACCGCCGCCGAGCAGCTTTCGGCCTTCACCGAGGGTTGGCCTCTCCTTCCCCGACCAGTTCTCCGAGGTCGAGCGGCCCGAATCCGTCACCGTGCGCTATCTCGACGAGAACGGGCAGCCGAAGGAGCTCAACGCGACCGCCTGCTCGCCACCTGCCTGCAGCACGAGATCGACCACACCAACGGCGTCGTCTTCGTCGACCATATTTCCGGCCTCAAGCGCGACATGATCCTGCGCCGCCTGCGCAAGGCGAAGAAGCTGGGGCTCCTGGACGAGCTGCCCGACCGCGTCCCCGTCCTGCGCGACGACCACGAAACGCTCTGATCAAAACCGAGATGACAGGGTTCCGCGCGCTGCTACAGCAGACGCATGCGCTTGCTCTTCGCATTGCTGATCCTGGCGCTGCCCGCCCTCACCGTCGCGCAGCAGGCGGAGGCGCCCTCGCCCGCCGCCGTCGACGCGCCGAAAGCGGACGCACCGCCCCTCGCCGCTGCGGCAACCCCGACGCAGACGCCCACCGAACAGATCCTCTCCAGCTTCCCGACCTGGGCGGTGAGCAAAGCCGGCGCGGAAACGACCGGCCAGCCCGAGCCGACACCGGCGCCGGCGGCCACGCCCGCCGCCCCGGCGGCGGCCCCCGCCGTTCCCGCCGCCGCACCGGGCCGGCCCGAGCCCCCCGCCTCGGCCCGCGCGGCCGGACAAGCTGTGGCCGAAGGACACGATCCCGATCTTCCTGCAATCCTGCACCGGCTTCCACCACGAGCTGCTCCGCGCCGTGCAACTGCGTCATCACCCACCTGATGGTCGCCATGCCGCACGACGAGTTCCTCAGCGAAAGCGCCGACAACACGCTGCTGCACGACACGCGCTATACCGCCGCGCGCAAGCAGTGCCTCGGCACGCCGGACAAGCGCGACGCGGCGCCCGCGCCGACCGAGTGACATGCGCATCGTCTTCATGGGCACGCCCGCCTTCGCGCTGCCGGCGCTCGACGCGCTGCGCGCCTCACCGCACGCGGTGACCGCCGCCTATACGCAGCCGCCCCGCCCTGCCGGGCGGCGCGGATTGCAACTGACGCCGTCCCCCGTTCAGCGCTTCGCCGAAACGCACGGCATCGCCGTGCGCACGCCGGTGAGTTTGAAGGACGACGCGACGCAAAAAGAATTCGCCGCGCTGGGTGCCGATATCGCCGTCGTCGCCGCCTACGGGCTGCTGCTGCCCCGACCGATCCTCGATGCGCCACGGCTCGGCTGCATCAACGTTCACCCGTCGGAGTTGCCGCGCTGGCGCGGCGCCGCACCCATCGCCCGCGCGCTGATGGCGGGCGATGCGGCGACCGCCTGCTGCATCATGCGCATGGAAGCCGGCCTCGACACCGGCCCCGTGCTCGCCCGCGAACCCTTCGCCATCCCCCCCCCGACATGGATGCGGGCGGGCTGCACGACGCGATGGCGAAGCTCGGCGCAGAGTTGTTGCTTCAGGTATTGGAAGAGCTGGCGAACGGCACCGCGCATGAAACGCCGCAGGCGGCCGACGGCGTCACCTATGCGGCGAAGCTGACGCGTGCGGACCGGCTCATCGACTGGTCGCAGCCGGCGAAGCGGACCCTCGATCGCATCCGCGCCTTGAGCCCTGCCCCCCGGCGCGCTGACGCGATTCGCCGGCGAGGAGATCAAGCTCTTCGCTGGCCATATCGAGCCGGGGGATGAAAAACGGCCCCGCCGGCCAAGTATTGGACAGTAATCTCCTAGTCAATTGCGGCGGCGGGAGCGCTTTACGGATTGTGGAATTGCAGCGCGCGGGCAAGGGGCGGCAGCCGGTAAGCCAGTTCCTGCAAGGGTTTGCGGTCGCTGCCGGGTCCCATGCCGAATCACTTATGCACAATGGATAAATCGCTTGGAAACCCCGGTGAATTTTGCTATATTGCCCCCTGTTATTTAGAAAAACATTAACTTCCATCAGAGAAGGTCCATCGGCATGTATTCGCAGTGGCAAGTCCCTATGAATGACGATATCGTTCTGATCAAACAGCTGGATGACCTGAAAGAACAGCATCGCCAGCTCGACGACGAGATCAAAGGCCTGGACGGGGGTTGGGACGCCGAATTACAGCTCGCCCGCCTCAAGAAAAAGAAGCTCCAGCTGCGCGACCTGATCGCCACCCTCGAAGCCGAGATGTATCCGGACGTTCCGGCCTAGCTTCATCCGCTAAAGAATAAAGAATCCTGTAATGCGCAAACCCGGGGCGACCCGGCGTTCGCGCATTTTGCTTTTCAGGTTCAGTTCAGCAGGCCGCGATTCAGGAAATGGCCAAGGCGCCTGGCGAAGCCGGCGGCATCCGGCACGGCCTCGCCTTCGGCGATCAGCGCCTGGTCGTAGAGCAATAGTAGCGCTTCCTTTGCATCCGCGTCGAGCCCGTTCCCGGCACGCCGGGCCAGCGCGGCGATCACCGGGTGCGCCGGGTTGATCTCGACGATCTTCGCCGCGCGCTTCGGAAGCTGCTTGTGCTCGATGAGGAAGCGCTCCATGCGCAGGTCCATGTCGCCCTCGCCCACCGCGAGGCAGATGGGCGTGTCCGCCAGCTTGTGCGTGGTGCGCACGTCGCGCACGGCATCGCCGTAAAGCGACTTCATCTCGGCGATGAGCTTGCCGATCGCGGCGTCGTCGGCCTTCGCCTCCGGCTTTTCCCCGTCCTCCGGCAGCGGGAATTTTTCGAGGTCGGCGCCGGATTTGACCGCCGAGCGGAAAGGCAGCTCGCCGTACTTCATGGTCACGCTCGGCCAGAAATCGTCGACATGGTCAGTGAGCAGCAGCACTTCGATGCCGCGCTTGATGAAGCCTTCGATCTGCGGGCTGGCACGCAGGGCGTCGAGGCGGTCGCCGGTGAGGAAATAGATCGCCTCCTGCCCCTCCTTCATGCGCGACTTGTAGTCGGCGAGGCTCACCAGTTCCTCCCCCTGCAAGGGGGAGGATAGGTGGGGGTCGCGCGCCGCCGGCGCGCTGGGACCCTCCCCTAGCCCCTCCCTTTCAGGGAGGGGAATGAAGGTGGAATGGAACCCGGCAGGCGTCCAGTATTTTCTCGCGCGGCGCGTTGCCTTCGCAGAGGCCTTCCTTGAGCACGGCGCCGAAATTCCCCCAGAATTTTTGATAATCCGCCGGGTCCTTCTCGGCCCGCTTCTTGAGCTCGGTCAGCACGCGACCGGTGACGGAATCGCGGATCTTGTCGAGCACCGGCGATTTTTGCAGCGTCTCGCGGCTGATATTGAGCGGCAGGTCGGCCGAGTCGATGACGCCGCGCAGGAAGCGCAGGTAGGGCGGGATGAGCTCGACGCCCTCCTCGGTGATGAAGACGCGCTTGACGTAGAGCTTCACGCGCCGGCGGCGCTCCGGGTGGAAGAGGTCGAACGGCTTCATGCCGGGGATGAAGAGCAGCGCGCTGTATTCCGTTTTGCCCTCGGCATGCAAATGCAGCGTCAGCCACGGCGTGTCCGGCGAGTGGGCGACGGAGTGATAGAATTGCCCGTACTGCGCCTCGGTGACCTCCGCCTTCGGCCGCGCCCAGATGGCGGAGCCCTCGTTGAGCTTGCGCGGCTCGCCCTCGCCCGTATCGAGCGAAATGGGGAAGCCGATATGGTCCGAATAGGTGGAGACGACGTGCGCCAGCTTGTGCTTGTCGAGGTAATCCTTCGCATCCTTCTTGAGGTGCAGCGTGATGCCGGTGCCGCGCAGGCGCGCGGGCGCGGGCGTGATAGTGTAACTCCCCTGCCCGTCCGATTCCCAGCGCCACGCATCGGCCTCGCCGGCCTTGCGCGAATCGACGGTGACGCGGTCGGCGACCATGAAGGACGAATAGAACCCGACGCCGAACTGGCCGATGAGGTTGACATCCTTCGTCGCATCGCCGCTCAGCGCCCCGAGGAATTCCGACGTGCCGGATTTGGCGATGGTGCCGAGATTGGCGATCAGCTCGTCATGCGACATGCCGATGCCGCTGTCGTCGATGGTGAGCGTCCTCGCCTTCTCGTCCGCCGTGATGCGGATGGCGAGCTCCGGCTGCCCTTCGAGCAGCGCGCCATCGGTCTGCGCCGCGTAGCGCAGCCGGTCGCAGGCGTCCGACGCGTTGGGAGATCAGCTCGCGCAGGAAAATATCGCGGTTGGTGTAGAGCGCGTGGATCATCAGATGCAGCACGCGCGCGGTCTCAGCAGCAAAGCTGTGCTGCTCGGCTGTCGGTTCTTTCTTCAACGCTTCGGCCATGTTTCTGCTTCCTTCTGTTTTCAAAGGATATAAGAACGGCCAGCGTTTCCGGCAAGGGCCTTATTTCATGCAATCTTCATATAAGCTAATTACGCAGGCTTTATAGTAGCCCGAGGAGCGTATCATGACGGCATTCCTCGATGAAAACGCCACGGCCGAGCAGCTGGAAGCCATGCAGCTCTTCACAGGGAGCATGCCAACCCCTCGATCGGCATAAAAAACGCGGTGGGGGAGCGGCTGGGCTCTCTCGTGAACCTCGCGCAGGCATTCCATCCCGGTGGGCGCAGCTATGCCGAGGCTTGTGACCTGGTCAACAGGGAGCTGGTGCATATCGAGATGTGGGACAAGACATTAAAACCGCGCGACCCTCATCAGCCTCGCCCAGCGGAAGAAACTGCGACACAGCGAGCATCATGTCGTAGGTATGCATGCCGCCATTCGCTCGGTCGGGATCAGTCCACTGATCGTGCCGCTTCTGGGCTCCCCCGAGAAAATAGAACAGAAGGAAGCATTCTAACGCTGCGATGCCCAAACGTTCCCTGCGACTGATCGCCGAAGAAACCGGGCTCGATCCCGACCAGCTGGTGACGCGCGTACAGGAGTCCCGGTCCAAGCTCGTCGGTGCGCTCGCCGTCAGCGAGTTATTCCCGTTCAAGAAAAATATCCATTTTACGGTTTCTCTGGAGAAGGCCATACCCGACGCCTATTTCGCCGCGCGCCATTTCGTGAAGGAGGCGATACTGGAAGAAACGCTCGATAGCGAAAACAGACCTGATTTCCTGATCTCGCCCCTCGGCCTGCTTTTTCTCGATGTGGAATCGCTGAAGCGGGAGAAAAAGCCGGAAGAGAAAGCGGCCCAAGTCCCTGTCGAGGAAGCTCCTCAGTGGCAAACCAAACTCACCGGCAAGCTCCGTGAGCCCATCGCCTGGGGACCCGACGCGGTCACGCGCACCGTTGATGAAGGTTCGGCGACCCCTGAAGCCATGTGGGCAGAGGAATTCACCACGCCGGAAGAACTTGAAGCGACCCACGCGCGCCTGCAAAAAGAAACGGACCGTATAGCGCAACGCCTGAAGGATGGGACTTTGGGCCGCACAAAGCCTCAGGTTCGATAAGCTCTCCAGCTAAGCAGCGCATCGGCCAGCACACAGGCGAGCATCGCTTCGCCGATCGGCACGGCGCGGATGCCGACGCAGGGGTCGTGGCGGCCTTTGGTCATGATGGTGGTGTTCTTGCCCGACTTATCGACCGTCTCGACTTCCTGCAGGATGGAGCTGGTCGGCTTCACCGCGAAGCGCGCGACGATGGGCTGGCCGCTGCTGATGCCGCCGAGGATACCGCCGGCATGGTTGCTCTCGAACGCGACGGTCCTGCCCTTGGCGCGCATTGCGGTCGGCATTCTGCTCGCCGCGCAGGGCGGCGGCGGCGAAGCCATCGCCGATCTCGACGCCCTTGACGGCGTTGATGCTCATCAGCGCCTCGGCGATCTTTGAATCGAGCTTGCCATAGACCGGGTCGCCCAGCCCGATCGGCACGCCGCTCGCGACGACCTCGATGATCGCGCCGAGGGGCAATCGTCGCCCAGCGCGCGGCCGCTTTGGCGTCCGGACACCAGAAGGGGATTCTTCCCGATTCGCTTCGCGTCGAAATTCTTGCACTCGATTTTATCGGCGCCGATCTGCACGAGATAGGCGGCGACTTTCATGCCCTCGCTTGCGATGATCTTGCGGGCGATGCGCCGGCGGCGACGCGCATCGCCGTCTCGCGCGCCGAGGCGCGGCCGCCGCCGCGATGGTCGCGGATGCCGTATTTCGCCTGGTAAGTGAAATCGGCTATGGGCGGGGCGGAACTTGTTCTTGATGTCCTCGTAATCCTTCGATTTCGCGTCCTCGTTGCGGATGATGAGGGAGATCGGCGAGCTCCGTCGTCTTCCCCTCGAACACGCCGGAGAGGATTTCGACCGTATCGGATTCCTTGCGCTGCGTGGTATAGCGCGACTGCGCCGGCCGGCGCTTGTCGAGGTAAGGCTGGATGTCGGCTTCCGACAGATCGATCAGCGCCGGGCAGCCATCGACCACGCAGCCGATCGCCGGGCCGTGCGACTCGCCCCCAGGTGGTGAAGCGGAACAGATTGCGAAGGAATTGCTGGCCATAAGCGATTGTTTACATGGAATTTCGTGTGTATGCAATTGTCATCGAGTCTTCACAAATAAGCGAATCAGTTTGATTTATTATGGGGTTATCACCATAGGAGTTATGTATGGCTTCTGCACCGAACTACCTTCGTCTGACGCACGAAGCTGAGGATTTTTTTAGTCTCAGTTCGAAGAATCTCACCCTTGCAGGAGTTTCCAGAATTGAGGACGGTAGAGGACAATTTGTTCACGTGCTCGACGCAACTGCAATGTTGGGGTCATATAAAAAAGTGCAAGTAGGCTGTACCCGAGATAATAAGCTTCTGGTTACTGAAACAAGCATCAACCCTGACACGGAAACGCTATCCTCCGTTGTTTATACCGCGATAGAAGCGGCTCCTTTTTCTTATGGCAATACGGGGTAGTGATATCCTTCTTCACTTTCTCTAAAGCAGCGCACAGCGGCAAAGGTATGCCAACGCAATTATCATTTCCGGTCGATGGAAATGTGTCGGTCCTTGACGCTATTGCGCGGCCCCCGACTACCAAAGCCATCCAGGCCAGCGGCAGAATAATTTCTCACTAAACCAAAGCAATATCCGGTGCGTCGATGGATTTCATGCCGACGACGTGGTAGCCGGAATCGACATGCATGACTTCGCCGGTGGTGCCGGCGCCCAGCTCGGAGAGTAAGTAGAGACCGGCGCCGCCGACGTCGGCGATGGTGGTGTTGCGCTTGAGCGGCGCATTGAGCTCGTTCCCATTTCAGGATTGTAGCGGAAATCGCCGATGCCCATCGCGGCGAGCGTCTTGATCGGGCCGGCCCGAGATGGCGTTGACGCGGATGTTGCGATCGCCGAGGTCGACCGCGAGGTAGCGCACGCTGGCTTCGAGCGCCGCTTTCGCCACGCCCATGACGTTGTAGTGCGGGGTGACTTTCTCGGCGCCGTAATAGGTGAGCGTCAGCAGCGCGCCGCCGGTCCTTCATCAGCTTCGCGGCGCGCTGGGCGACGGCGGTGAAAGGAATAGACCGAGATGTTCATCGTCATCACGGAAATTGTCGAGCGTGGTTGTCGACATACTGGCCCTTCAACTGCTCCTTGTCGGAGAAGGCGATGGCGTGGACGACGAAGTCGATGCTGCCCCCACTCCTTCGCCAGCGTGGCGAAGGACGGAATCGACGCTTGCCATGTCGGTGACGTCGCAGGGCAGGACCAGCCGGGCGCCGACGGATTCGGCGAGCGGCCGCACGCGGCCGCTCCAGCGCCTCGCCCTGGAAGGTAAAGGCGAGCTCGGCCCCCTGCGCGGCAAGGGTACTGGCTGATGCCCCAGGCGATGGACTTGTCGTTGGCGACGCCCATGATGAGGCCGCGCTTGCCCGCCATCAGCGTGCCGGCCGGAGCCTTCTTTTCGTCGTCTCCCTCGGTCATTTCACGAACTACTGTTCCGAAACGATCTGCCAGCTGGCCGTCGGGCTGGGCGGCAGGCGGTGCCGTAAGCACGCTGCGCCTGGCCGCCGACATTGATGGTCGAGGTGTATTCGCGGCAATATTGCCCGCTGGCCTGCTGTAGGGCGCCTGCGCGACGATGGTGCCCGAATGGCCGTTGCTCGGGTTGCTCCACGGCAGCGACTGGCCGGGCGCCGCGGTCTCCAGCGTGCGGGCGCGGGTCTGCTGGTAGTAGTTCACGTCGTCGCGGTCCATGTTCTTGCCGATGGTGCGGCCGATGGCGCCGCCGGCGACGGCGCCGATGATGGTCCCGGCGACGCGGCCCTGGCCGTGGCCGAACTGCGAGCCGATCAGCGCGCCGCCGAGGACGCCGAGGGCCGGTGCCGACGTTCCGACTTGTCGAGCCCGCCCGCCGCCCATGATGCCGCCCTGCTCGGCGTTCTGGGCGCTTTGCTCGTTGGTGCAGGCGGAAAGCAGCAGCGCCCGCCGACGCGGTAAGGGCGAGAAGGGATTTCCTGGTGGTGAGCATGGTGGCCTCCGATGGTTGGGACCGCGCGGGCGCGCGGGTTGATTTTGTGATGCGCTTATTTCACAACGGCTTAAAAATCTTCAAGCCCGTCGCGAAAAGAAACCTACCGGGCATTTATACGGACGCGGCCGGGGGCGGCCCTGCGCGCCAGCCACCACGCCTTGCCCCATGACCACGACGAAGAGCAGCCCGCCGACGATGGCAAGAAGCCCGCCGAAGCCCATGATTCCCATGGCGATTTTGATGTTGGGCGCCAGCTCGGTCGCCGCGTCCGCCGTTTTGCGCAACACCCCGTAGCCGCCGGAATAGGCCAGCCGCCGATATGCATCAGCTGGCCGACGCCGTAGACCAACCGGCTGCCAGCGCGCCAGCCGCCAGTGGGCGACCGAGGGGTAGCCGAAGCGCGGCAGCATCGCGTAGGCCGCGCCCATCAGCGCCAGCGTCACCCCGACGATCTCGCCGTGGGTAATGGGCGGGGATGGTGACGTTCTGCCCGCTGATCCGCCAGCCCAGCCAGCCGCCGGCGAAGAACAGGATGAGGCGAGAAGATGAGCGCGTGCCCGTAGGCGCGCACGTCGACATCGGAGCATGTAGCGGCCGGTGCGCGCTTTCTGCGCCCGCGAGTAGCGCCACAGCCCGTGCACGACGATGACCGCCATCAGCACCGGGGCGAGGCCGAGCAAGTGGATCATCGCGCCGGTCTGGTGGTCGCGGAAGGCATCCGTGCCGACCGGGTAGAGGGCGAAGCCGGCGAAGCTGGCGATGCCGCCGAAGGCGGAGCAGCGCGTAGGCGATGAAGATCCCAGAAGGTCTTCTCCTCGATGCCGCTCAGCTGCTGCAGGAGCAGGAGCCACGCCCCCATCATCAGCGCGCACCAGGCGAATTGCAGGATGTGCCCGCCCGCCCAGAACAGCGTATCGAACTGCGCGTCGCGGGCGAAACCCACCGGGCATGTCGTGCGCGGTGAGGAAAAAGGCGGGCGATGGCGAGCGTCGCCAGCGACCCCGCATAGAGCCAGCCCGAGATCGACATAGGAAAGCGAGCGGCGCAGATGCGGCTTGAGGTACGTCGCGGTGAGCTGCACCAGCACCACGCTCGCCCCGGTGAGCAGCAGCGCCAGCCCGAGCAGGAAGGTCTGGTTGTCGAGCACCGGCACGTAGTTGCTTTTGATGACGTCCCACCTTCCGCCCCAGCGGCGAGGCGGCGATCAGCAGCGTGCCCGCCGCCGTCAGCAGGAAGCCCGTGCCCTGCCAGTAGGGCCACGGCCGCGCCTGCCGCGCGATCAGCAGCGACCAGCCCATCGCGCCGACGCAGAGGAACCAGACCAGCACCGAAAGGTCGACATGCACCGCCAGCGCGACGGAGAAGAACTGCGCGAACCAGGCCAGCTCCGCAAGCTGCGGCGTGCGGCCGATGACCAGCGTCACCGCGAACAGCCCCCGCCAGCCCGAGCGCGATCACCCCCAGCCAGAGGAACCGGCCTGATCGCGGAAGCGGGTGATTCGTCCTGCATGGGGGACTCCTTCCCATGATGCCTAGACCAAAGTCATGCATAACGAAAGATGGAATATCATTTCCCGTCATTGCGAGGAGCGAAGCGACGCCGGCAATCCAGCTTGCTGCTTGGAAGGCTGGATTGGCTCCCTGCGGTCGCCTCTCTCGCTTCGCTCGGGTGCTTCGCTGCCGCTCGCAATGACGATACTTGTAGCGGCGAAGGGACAATGCCATAACGCCGCCCATGCAGGACGAATCCGCGCCGACGATCCCCTCCACGCCCGCCACGCGGGCGCTGGCTGACGCTAACCGCGATGCTGGTCGCGGCGATGGTGCTGATCGGCGGCGCGACGCGGCTTTCCGAATCCGGCCTGTCGATCGTGCACTGGAAGCTGGTCTCCGGCATCCTGCCGCCGCTCTCCGACGATGCGTGGCAGCAGGAATTCGACGCCTATAAAGCCACGCCGCAGTTCCGCTACGTCAATCCGCGCTTCACGCTGGGCGATTTCCGGCACATCTTCTGGCTGGAATACCTGCATCGCCTCGTCGGCCGCATCGTCGCGCTCGTTATCTGGCTCCCCACTCTTTTCCTTATAGGACGGCGGTACTTTCGCCGGACTTCCCCCGAAGGGGAGAAACCATTCATCCGCCGCATGCTGCTTGCCTCCGTGCTCGTCGCCCTGCAAGGCGCGGTGGGCTGGATCATGGTGGCGAGCGGGCTCGCCTCCGAGCCGCGCGTCGATCCCGCCAAGCTGGCGCTGCATTTGAGCCTCGCCTTCGCCCCTGTTCGGCCTGCTGCTGTGGACGCGCTGGGACATGGGCACGTGGGGCAGGCGCCTGACCGGGCGTGCGCGGTGTCGCCATCGGGCTGCGGCTGCTGATGGCGCTCACGCTGCTGCAGATCGCCATGGGCGCCCTCGTCGCCGGCGCGCGCGCGGGCTATGTCTATAATACCTTCCCGCTGATGCAGGGCGCATTCTTCCCTCGCCCCGGCGCTGGCGCTCTTCGGCAGCTGGCACGCACATTTCGTCGATGCGATGGTCATCCAGCTCCAGCACCGGATGGGCGCCTGTCTCGTCGCGCTCGGCACCGTCGCGCTCGCCGTTTACGGGTGGGGCCGCACGCCCCTAACTGGCGCATGCTGCGCGCGCTGGTCACCGTCGTCACGCTGCAGTTCCTGCTCGGCGTGCTGACGCTCCTCACCGTCGTGAACCCGTACCTGGCGGAGGCGCACCAGCTTGTCGCGCTGTTGTTTTTCGGTATCCTGCTGCGCGTGATCCATGCCCACCGGCTGGCGGCGGCATAAAGTGCTTGCGGCGCGCCGGCGCGCGTGGAATAAAACCAGAAAATAAAAATACCGAGATCGCAGAACCACAGACCACTCGATTACGATGCGCTTTTCGCATCGGCGCTCGATGAGATCCGCGCCGAGGGCCCGCTACCGCGTCTTCATCCGACCTCGAGCGCCGCGCCGGCGATTTCCCGCGCGCCCTCCTGCCGCCGCACGGGGGCGCGACGTCACCGTCTGGTGTGCGCCAACGACTATCTCGGCATGGGCCAGCACGCCGGCGTGCCTCGCCGCGATGAAATCCGCCATCGACACGATGGGCGCCGGCGCCGGCGGCACGCGTAACATCTCCGGCAACCACGGCGCGCTGCTGGAGCTGGGAGCGCACCCTCGCCGAGCTGCATGGAAAAGAATCGGCGCTGGTCTTCACCTCGGGCTACGTCGCCAACCAGGCGGCGCTCTCGACCATCGGCTCGCTGCTGCCGGGCTGCGTCGTCTTCTCCGACGCGGAGAACCACGCCTCGATGATCCACGGCATCCGCCAGTCCAACGCCGAGAAAAAAATCTTCCGCCATAACGACGTCGAGCACCTCGCCCGCCTGCTCGCGGCGACGGAGGCGAACGCGCCCAAGGTCATCGCCTTCGAGTCCGTCTATTCGATGGACGGCGATTTCGGCGCGAAGTGAAGGAGATCGCTGGCCTGGCCCGCCAGTACAACGCCCTCACCTACCTCGACGAGGTCCACGCCGTCGGCATGTAACGGCGCGCGCGGCGCCCGGCGTCGCCGAAATGCTCGGCGTCATGGAGGAGATCGACATCGTCCAAGGGCACGCTGGCGAAGGCCTACGGCGTCATCGGCGGCCTACGTGGCGACCAAGGCAGCGTGGACCGACACGATCCGCTCGACCGCGCCGGGGGTTCATTTTTACCACCTCGCTGCCGCCGTCGATCGCCGCCGGCGCCCACCGCCAGCATCCGCCACCTGATGGATTCAAGCGCCGAGCGCGACGCGCACCGCCGCAACGCCGCGCTTCTCAAGTCGCTGCTGGGCGAAGCGGGCCTGCCCCGTGCTGCAGACGGCGACGCACATCGTCCCCGTCCATGGTCGGCGACCCGGTGCTGTGCAAGCGCTATCAGCGACATCACTGCTCGACGAATACGCCCTCTACGTCCAGCCCATCAATTACCCGACCGTGCGCAAAGGCACCGAGCGCCTGCGCTTCACGCCGACCCCGTTCCACACGGTCGCAATGATGGAAACCCTGCGCGATGCGCTGGTCGAAGTCTTCGCCCGCCTCGGCGTCTCCTACGAAGCCCCGCGCGAGCAGGCGGCCTAGCCTCCACCCTACCCGTCATCCCCTTACTCGCCGTCATCCCCTTACTCGTCATTCTCGAAAAATTTTCAGTAGAAATTTTATCGGGAATCCAGACCACACCGCCGCCAGGAGGCGGCGGTCGTCAAAAATGCCTCCTGGCATTTTCGACGTGGATCCCCGGGCATTTTTGCCTCCTGGCAAAAATCCCGAGGATGACAGTCGATAGAAATAAAAAAGCCCGCCGTTTCGGCGCGGCTTTTTCGTTTCGGCAGTCCGTATTAGGCGGCCAGCGTCTTGGTCAGGCAGGCTGAGTGGTTTCCGAGATGCGCTCGTTGAGCGGCTCGGAGACGTCGCTCGCGGCCTGGAAGGCCAGTTCCGACAGGCGGACGCTTTCGGAGAAGAAATTGTCGAGGTTCGTTTTCAGGAATGCGGCCCGAAAGGTCGAACATGTCGTTGAGGGTGCGGCAGCCGAGGACCTGCTTGCCCAGCTCGACGTTCTGCGCGAAGGCGCGGTTGGCCGTAGCTGACGATCTCGGCGCCGAGTTCCTTGCCGGCGGAGGCGGCGATGCTGCCCGACTGGGTCAGCGCCTCGAGGTTCTCGCGGCTGAGCTCGGCGGCGTCGGTCAGCGCCTGCTGGGCGTTGCCGGCGGTGCGCTGCGCGTGGCTGACGGCGTCACGGCCGAAGCGCTTGGGCGTGCTCGGTGGCTTCCGCCGCGCCACGGGATATGGGCGAAGGGATTGCTGCCTTGCGTAAAGGGATTGCCGCCCGATGCCTGCGAGAACATTTTGCTCCACGCGGCGGCCGGGTTGGAGCCGTTCTGGTTCCATTGCTGCGAGTTCATGACGTTCTGCCAGAAATCGGTGCCCATTTTCACCATGTTCTCGGTGGCGGATTGCGCGGCCTGCGTCGCCATGGCGCGTCGCTTCGCCGACATCGCCCTGCGCGAAGGGGCAGCTGGAAGAACTGCGCGGCGGTGTCGAGCCCGGCGCGGTTGGCGGTTCTGCGCGGCGCCCTTCGCCTGGGTGCGCGAAATGGCTGGTGGAACGGCGGCGGACGTTGCTCGCTGCATTCTTCGCGGTGCGCTTCACTGCGGTCTTGCGTTTGGTGTGCTGGCCATGGTCATCTCCTGTTTTGTGCAATGCAGCGGGTCTTACACCCGATGGTTGCGTCGGTCAAGTTAGTAAAGCATAAAAATGTTGCGTTGCACAAATGCCACAACGCGCGGCCTGCCTAGACTGTTCGCCGCTTTGCTCTGCGAATTCTGCAACTCGGCCCTGACCTGTTTGGCGCCTCGACCATGGCGCGAAGCGCGGGCTCGGTTTCCTTCCAGCCGCGCGTCTTGAGGCCGCAATCGGGGTTCACCCCAGAGCTGCTCGGGCGCGAAGACGTCGAGCGCCTTGCGCAGCAGCGCGACCATCTCTTCCTGCTTCGGCACGCGCGCGCGAATGGATGTCGTAGACGCCGGGGCCGATCTGCGCCGCCGGGTAGTCGAAGTCGGCGAAATCGGTGAGCAGCTCCATCGCGAGCGCGAGGTCTCGATCGAGATGACGTCGGCGTCGAGCGAGGCGATCGAATCCATGATGTCGCCGAACTCGCAGTAGCACATATGGGTGTGGATCTGCGTCGCGTCCTCGACGCCGGAGCTCGACAGGCGGAACGCATCGACCGCCCATTTGAGGTACGACTTCTTGTCGGCCGTCGCGCAGGGGCAGGCCCTCGCGCACCGCCGGCTCGTCGATCTGGATGAGGCGGATGCCGGCTTCTTTCCAGGTCGGTGACCTCGTCGCGGATGGCGAAGAGGGCGATCTGCTTGCACGTCGTCTCGCGCGGCTGGTCGTCGCGCAACGAAGGACCATTGCAGGATGGTGACCGGGCCGGTGAGCATGCCTTTCACCGGCTGCTCGGTGAGGGTCTGGGCGTATTTGCTCCAGCGCACCGTCATCGGGGTGGGGCGAGGGAGACGTCGCCGAAGATCACCCGGCGGCTTGACGCAGCGCGAGCCGTAGCTCTGCACCCAGCCGTTGGCGGTGAAGGTGAAGCCGGCGAGCTGCTCGCCGAAATATTCCACCATGTCGTTGCGCTCGAACTCGCCATGGACCGGCACGTCGATGCCGATCTCGTCCTGGAAGCGGATACATCGCTCGGTCTCTTTTTCGAGGAAGGATTCGTAGCCTTTTTGCATCGAGCGAGCCGTTCCTGAAGCTGGAGCGCGCCTCGCGCACCTGCGCCGTCTGCCGGGGAAGGAGCCGGATGGTGGTCGTCGGCAGCAGCGGCAGCTTCAGCAGCCCCCTGCTGGGGAAAGCGCGCGCTGCGGGTACGGTTGCTTGCGCCTTGAGCAGCGCTTCGTCCACCGCGTCGACGCGGGCCTTCACCTTCGCATCGTGGATGCGCGGCGATTCGCCTGCGCGCCTTGATCGCGGCCTTGTTGGCGGCCAGCGCTTCCTTGACGCCCTTGGCCCCCGGGCCCTTCGTTGATGGCGCGGGCGAGGGTGACGATCTCGTCCAGCTTCTTGGGTGGCGAAGGCGAGCCAGCTTTTCAGCTCGTCGTCGAGCTTCGTCTCGGCGGCGAGGTCGACCGGCGAATGCTGCAGCGAGCAGGATGGCGCGACGATCACGCGGTCCGACGTCGCGACCGTGACGGGCCTGCGCGAGCAGGGCGCTGCGCCTTCTCCAGGTCGGCCTTCCAGATGTTGCGCCCGTCGATGACGCCGCAGGAGAGCATCTGCGTCGGCTTTGAGGAGCTTGAGCGCGTAGTCGAGCTGCGCCGGCTCGCGCACGAGGTCGAGATGCACGCCGTCGACCGGCAGGCCGAAGGCGAGCGGCGCGTTGTCGCGCAGCCCGGCGAAATAGGTCGTCAGCATCAGCTTGAGGCCGGAGCCTTTGAGCATGTCGTAGGCGATCTTGTACGCGTCGCGCTGGGGCGCCGGTGAGGTCGAGCGACAGGAACGGCTCGTCGACCTGCACCCAGTCGGCGCCGGCCTGCTTGAGCTCGTCGAGCAGCTGGCGGGTAGACGGGCAGCAGCTTGCCCAGCAGGGACAGCGCGTGTCGCCCTGGCTGCCGTCCTTCTCACGCAGCTTGCCGAGCAGCAGGAAGCTCACCGGACCGATGACGACCGGGCGCGCGTATGGATGCCAAGGTCCTTCGCCGCGTTGAACATGCCGAGCGTGTGGCGCGCGCCGAGCTTGAACTGGGTGTCGGCCGAGAATTCGGGGAACGATGTAATGGTAGTTGGTGTCGAACCACTTGGTCATTTCCATGGCGACGGCGTCGATGCCGTCCTTCTGGTAGCCGCGCGCCATCGCGAAATAGAGCTCGGTGGCGCCCTTGTCCTTCAGCTTCTCGAAGCGCTTCGGGGATGGCGCCGAACATGTGCGCATGGTCGAGCAGCGGAGGTCGTAGAGCGAGAACTCCCCGCTCGGGATGATCTTGATGCCCGCGTCCTTCTGCGCTTCCCAGGTTGGCGGCGGCCACGGCCATTGCGGCGTCGACGAGCTGCGGCTTCGGTCGTGTCGCCCTTCCAGTAGCTTTCGAGGGCCTTCTTGAGTTCGCGCTGCGCGCCGATGCGGGGGGAAACCGAGGTTAAGCGGTCGTCGCCATTTTGTATCTCCTTGCGCTTCTCGCGCATCAGATGGTTGTGCCAAAATTGGGACGGGATTGATAGCAGGTAAGCGGCGCAGTGCAAGGAGAAAGCTGCGGTGCGGCAAAATATATTCCCGTCATTGCGAGGAGGCGGAGCCGACGCGGCAATCCAGTCGGATGCAACCGCAAGAACTGGATTGCTTCGTCGCGATGCTCCTCGCAATGACGGTCAACGTTCAGGCGGCGGCCAGCACCGTGAACAGCCGGTAGAGCACCCAGGCGTTGAGCGAAGTGCCAGAGGAAATGCGTGCCGAGGGCGAAATGCGGGCAGATGTCCATGTCGACGGTGCGGAAGATGAGCGACGCCGTCCACACGATGACCACGTTGAGGAAGACGCGGCCCCTCGCCGCGTCGCGACGCCACAGCGCGACGGTGAGAGATGATGAGCGTCGCGTAGGTCGGGATATACATGATCGTGCCGTTGAGCATGTCGGGCGGCAGGAGGAGCTGGGCGAGAATTCCGGCCAGCAGGAAATTGCCCCAGAGGCTGAGCGTCTTCGTCCAGTCGAAACGCAGTAGCAGCCGGCGCAGTGCGGCGATGAGGTAGACGTGGATATAGATGGTGATCGGGATCACATCGAGCAGCACCGTGTGCCCGTTGGGGATGGCGTGCCACAGGCCGGAGCCGATGCCGATCGCCAGCAGCGCGGCAATGAGCAGCCACTGGTCGCCGCGTTCGCGCAGCCCGTGCTTCTTCGCCTTCAGCAAAATTCGCGCGGCGAGGATCGCGGCGAGGATGAAGAGCCCGTTGGTGAGCAGGTTCGCCGGCTCGCCCCAGATGCCGGGGGATCGCCCGCGCGCTCGCAATAGCCGTCGAGGTAGGTGAGCGTGCTCATATCGCGCTCGAATCCCCCGCCATGCGCTTGAGGCGCGCCTCGCGGTTTGACGTTGCGGATGATCTGCTTGAGCAGGATATAGAGCAGCGTCGCGTTCAGCATGTGCCACAGGCAATGCGTGCCGAAGGGGAATTGCGGGCACACCGCGCGGTCGATGGCGCGGCAGAACAGCGAGACGCAGCCGATGATCGCCGCCAGCATGAAATACTGCGAGCTGGGCCGCGCCTTCAGATGCAGGTAGACCGCGATCATGATGAGCGCCAGCATCGACGACAGATAGCCGATCGAGTCGTTCAGCGAATGCGGGGAACTGGTAGACCAGCATGTGCGAGAACCCGGCGAAGGCGATGAAGCAGATCGCCGCCTGGAACAGGCTGCAGCGGCCAATGCGGAACAGCACGCTCCAGAAATAGACCACGATGAAGACGACGATCGAGCCTTCGTCGAACGCCTCGGTCATCGGCGTCGGCACCGTGTGGAAGATGATCGAGCAGGTGCCGATGAGGAAGGTGTTCGCCGTCAGGAAATGGATGTCGCCCACCCAGTGGCCGCGCACGTCCTCATGCGCGCGGTAATAGCGGAAGATGGCGATGGCGACGAAAATGAAGGCGAAGGAGGTGAGCACGTTGAGCGGCTCGGCGAGCATACCGGGCGCCGTGCGCTCGCAGACACCGTACCAATGGGCGGCGGTCGTTGGGTTCCATCCGCCCAT
>JBBCHK010000013.1:0-35220 GCA_037200745.1 Alphaproteobacteria bacterium | reverse complement strand
CAGCCGGCCTCCGCCTCGAGCTGCGGCGCTGCCGCGATGGGCAACGTGAAGGCAAATCGCGCACCGCCACCTGCACGGTTGGAAGCAGTGATCGTGCCGTCATGGGCGCGGGCAATGGCACGGCAAATGGTCAGGCCAAGGCCGGTCGAGCGGGTAACGTTCTGTTGCGGGAAAGCGGCGAATTTGTCGAAGACATGCTCTTCTTCGTTCGCGGGAATGCCGGGGGCCGTTATCTTCCACCGCGATTCCTACCCAACCCTCGCGCTGCACTTGGGCCGTGATAGTGATCGTGCTCGCTGCGGGTGTATATTTGGCCGCGTTCTCCAATAGATTCACCAACACCTGCTCGATGAGAAGCCCATCCACCCAGACCGCCGGCAGGTCGTCGGCAATGCTTGTCACCACCGTGCGCTGGCCAAGCAGCGCACCGACCTGTTTCAACGCATTGCCGACCAGTTCCGGCACGAAATAATAATCTCGGCGCAAGACGACCTGGCCGGATTCCAGCCGTGTCACGTCGAGCAGGTTGCTGACCACGCGCTCCAGCCGCGTGACCTCCCCGTGTGCCGAGGACAGCAATTCCCGGCGCGTCGCCCCACCGATGCGATCCTCGTCGAGCATCAGGCTGCTGATGACACCTTTGATCGAAGCGAGCGGCGTACGCAGGTCATGTGAAACGGAGCTCAGCAGCGTGTTGCGCAGCTTCTCGCTTTCGGCCTCCACCTTGTGCGTCTCGGCGACCTCGGCGACTTGCACACGCTCCAGCGCCGACGCCGCCAGCGAAGCGAAGGTCTCCAGTATCTCTTTCTCCTCCGGCGCCAGCGAACGGCCGCCGTGCGGCACGAAGCCGAGCACCCCGAACGTGCCCCATCGAGCCGGTGAGCGGCATGTAATAGCCCCGCCGCGCTCGGCATGGTGGTCCGTGCCCTGGCCTGCCGGACGGCCTTGGCCAAGCACCCAACGTGCCGCCATCTCGTCGCGCACGTTGGAAGCCATCACTTCGTCGTCCTGCTCGACATCACCGTGCGCGTCGGGAAACCAGAGCAACGCAGTGCCATCCATCGCCCGATCGAGATGGCGGCGAACGACGGCGACCATCTTCTCCCGCCCGCGCGTACTGGCGAGTTCTTGCGACATGGCGTAAAGCGCGGCGGTGTTGCGCTCCTTGGCGCGGAAATAGCGGCTCTGCGCCTGTAATTTGGAGGTCTGCAGGCTGGCGAAGAAGCCCGTGGCGAGCAGCAGGCCGAGCGTCACCAGGTCGCCCGGCTGGTAGACGGCGAAGGAATAGAACGGCTCGGTAAAGAAGAAGTTATAGGCGAGGAAGGCGAGGAAGCTCGCGGTGAGCGACGTCGCCAGCCCGAAATTCCCGGCGAGGATGACGACGCCCAGCAGGTAGAGCACGACGGCGTTCTCCGGGTTGCTGGTGTCGCGGAACGGCAGGCCGATGGCGGTCATCAGCGCGGTCATGCCCAGCGCCAGCGCGTAGCCGCGCCACTGGCGGATCGAGGGCGTGAGCTCCTTCGGCGAGAGCGAGGGCACGATCTCGCTGCCGGTGACGATGTAGACGTCGATGTCGCCGCTCAGGCGGATGAGGTCATTGGCGAGCGAGCCGCTCCAGAATTCGTACCAGCGCGATTTCGCCGGCTTGCCGACCACCAGCTTGGTGATGCCCCGCCGCCGCGCGTAGTCGATGATGGCGCGCGCCGCGTCTTCGCCCTCGACGGTCTCACTGCGCGCGCCCATTTCCGTCACCAGGCGCAAATTCTGCTCCAGCCTCAGCTGCGCCGCCTGCCCCAGCCGGTAATGGCGCGCGTTCTCGACGTAAAGCGCGATCCATGAGGCGCGCAGGCCGTCCGCCAGCCGCTTGGTGACGCGCAGCAGCTTCGGCGTCAGCTCACCGGGACCGATGCACACCGCCAGCCGCTCCGAGGCCGAGCGGCGCGCGCTCGCGCTCGTCGCATTCTGCGCGTCGAGCCGCTCGGCGACGCGGCGCAGCGCCAGCTCGCGCAGCGCGACGAGGTTCTCGCGCTTGAAGAAATTCTCCGCCGCGCGCTTTTTGCCGAGGTCGGTCGTATAGACCTTGCCTTCGTGCAGCCGCTCGAGCAGGTCGTCCGACGGCAGGTCGACCAGCGAGACTTCGTCGGCGCCGTCGAATACCGCATCGGGCACGGTCTCCTTGACGCCGATACCGGTGATGCCGTGACGATGTCGTTCAGGCTTTCGACATGCTGCACGTTGAGCGTGGTATAGACGTCGATGCCCGCGTCGCGCAGCTCTTCGATATCCATCCAGCGTTTGGGGTGGCGCGCGCCGGGTGCATTCGTATGCGCCAGCTCGTCGACGAGGACGAGCGTCGGCCGCGCTTTCAGCGTCGCATCGAGATCGAACTCGGTCAGCCTGACGCCGCGATGCTCCATTTCCAGCCTTGGCAGGACCGGCAAGCCCTTCAGCAGTGTTTCCCGTGTCGCCGCGACCATGCGTTTCGACCAGTCCGACGACGGCTCCAATGCCGTCCTTGCGCTTTTCCTGCGCGGCGGAGAGCATGGCATAGGTCTTGCCCACGCCCGCGCAGGCGCCGAAGAAGATTTTCAGGCGGCCGCGCCCGCGCGCCGCCTTGGGTTGCAACGCTTTCAGCAATTCATCCGGATCGGGGCGCTCGTCCTTTCTCATGCCGGCATGGTCGTCCCTTTCGCGCGAAATTGCGACTTAAAACAGCACCCCCGGCCTCGACCAGCAGGCGCCCCTGCGACGTGGCGTTGCCGCCGGCGCCGAAGGCCGCGCCGGCGGTCGTATCGAGCGCCTTGACGAACGACGCTTCGCCGCGCGCGAAGTAAATACCCTTCTGCCAGGTGGGCGTCAGCGTCAGCGACCAGGCGTCGCTGCCGGGACCGTAGGCCAGGTTGATGCCGCCGGTCGTGTCGATCACTTCCGCCCGCGCACCGAGGCTCCATTCCCTGGTGAAGCTGTATTTGCCGGCGAGCGCCGCGCCGTAACTGTCGGCGGAGGCGGCAAGGCCGATGGATACGTCCTGCGGCACGCGGGTATATTGCAGCGTCGGCGTGATGGTCCACGGGCCGGAATTATAGGTATAGGTGAGATCGTAGAGCTGGCTGTTATCCTGCGCCAGCGGCGTCACATAGGTATTTCGGCCGTCATGCGCGATGGCGCCCGAGGCGAGCAGCGAAACGCTGTTCGCGGAATCGACCGTATAGGTGAAAATGCCCGAGAGCCAGTTGGCGCGGCCGGAATAGAACCCGTCGCTCAGCGCCACCGAGCCGCTGAACGGGCCCTGGCTGTAATTCACCTGGATGCCGCGGTTGAGGTCGTTGGTCTGGTTCCACAGCAGCCCGTGCTCGACGTTGTAATTCTGGAAGCTGAACGTGTTCTCCGTGCCGATCAGCGTATAGAGCTTGCCGGCCTGGATGGAGAAATTGCCGGTCGGCGCGTATTTCACATAGGCGATCGGCACCGGGCCGAACAGATCGCCGGTATTGGGGACCATCGATTTATAGGCAACGCCGATCGAGGGCAGCGCATAGCCGCCGGCCTGCACATAGAACTGCACCGGCCCGCCGGTGGTCCCTGCCCAGAGCTGGCCGTTATCGAGGTCGAGCCGGTCGTCGCGGTCGCCGGGGCCGTGGTTGAACTGTCCCATGGCCAGACCGCTGGCAATGCCGCCGTAGTAGACCGTGCCGAGCGGCCCGGCATCGATATGGTAGGGATCGGGATTGGCGGCGAGCGGCCCGGTCATGCCGGGCACGGAAAGCGGGTCGGCGAAAACGGGCTGGCTCGCGGCGAAAGTTACAAGGGCAACGGCGGCGAGGCAGCATGTTCTCATGGCAGTTTCCCATCCAGTGCGAGGTTGAGTTCGAGGACGTTGACGCGCGGCTCGCCGAGCACGCCGAGCTGGCGGCCCTCGGTGAAGCGCTCGACGAGCGCATTCGCCTGCGCCTCGCTCAGCCCGCGCAGGCGCGCCACACGCGGGATCTGGTATTCGGCGGCGGCGATGGAGATGTGCGGGTCGAGCCCGCTGCCCGACGCCGTCACCAGGTCGACGGGGATCGGCTGGAGGTTCGCCGGGTCGGCGGCCTTGAGCGCGGTGATGCGGGATTTCGCTTGGTCGGTCAGCGCGGAATTGGTGGGGCCGTAATTGCTGCCCGTCGAAGCGGCGGCGTTGTAGGCATAGGGCGACGTCGCCGAGATGCGGCCCCAGAAATATTTCGGGTCGCTGAAATTCTGCCCGATGAGCTCCGAGCCCAGCGGCTTTCCGTCGCGCCCGATGATCAGGCTGCCCTGCGCCTGCGAGGGGAACAGCGCCTGCACCAGCACGGTCGCGACCAGCGGATAGATGCCGCCGAACAAAACGCTCAGCAGCAGCAGGACGGCGACGGTGGGGGCGGAGCTGTTTCATACGACCCCCATCGACTGCAGCATCATATCGATGATCTTGATGCCGACGAACGGC
This sequence comes from Alphaproteobacteria bacterium, assembly GCA_037200745.1. GTDB lineage: Bacteria > Pseudomonadota > Alphaproteobacteria > Rickettsiales > UBA3002 > QFOX01. The sequence goes on along the minus strand of JBBCHK010000013.1, from coordinate 30,755 downwards.
ACGATAATGCCACCCAGCCCGTAGACCAGCGAATGGTGGCGCAGCACGGCATCGGCCCCGGCCGGGCGGTATTTCACGCCCCTGAGCGCCAGCGGGATCAGGGCGACGATGATCAGCGCGTTGAAGATCACCGCAGCGAGGATCGCCGACAGCGGCGAGGCGAGATGCATGACGTTAAGCCGCATCAGCATCGGGTAGGTCGAGGCGAAGGCGGCGGGGATGATGGCGAAATACTTCGCGACGTCGTTGGCGACGGAGAAGGTGGTCAGCGCACCGCGCGTCATGAGGAGCTGCTTGCCGATCTCGACGATCTCGATGAGCTTGGTCGGGTCGGAATCGAGGTCGATCATGTTGCCGGCCTCCTTGGCGGCCTGCGTGCCGGAGTTCATCACCACCGCGACGTCGGACTGCGCGAGCGCCGGCGCGTCGTTGGTGCCGTCGCCGACCATGGCGACCATCTCACCGCCTTTTTGCTTCTCGCGGATGAGCTTGAGCTTGTCCTCCGGCGTTGCTTCGGAAAGGAAATCGTCGACGCCCGCCTCGGCGGCGATGGCGGCAGCGGTCAGCGGGTTGTCGCCGGTGATCATCACGCTCTTGATGCCCATTTTGCGCAAGGAAAGCAGCCGCTCCTTGATGTTGGTCTTCACGACGTCCTTGAGGTGGACGACGCCCAGCGCGCGGTTACCTTCGGCGACCACCAGCGGCGTGCCGCCGGTCTTGGCGATCTGGTCCGCCTGTGCCTTGACGTCGGCAGGCAGCTCGCCACCTTTGGTCTTGAGGTATTTCGCTATCGCATCGACGGCGCCTTTCATGATCTGGCGCTCGCCGTGGCGCAGGCCGGACAGTCTTGTCTCCGCCGAGAAGGGAATGAAGCTCGCATGCTCCATGATCTTGCGGTCGCTGGGCTGGAGGTCGTATTTGCTGTAGGCGAGCGTGACGATGCTGCGGCCCTCGGGTGTTTCATCCGCGAGCGAGGAAAGCTCCGCCGCGCGGGCCAGCTCGGCAATGGGCACGCCGTTCGCGGGGTAGAACTGCACCGCTTGCCGGTTGCCGAGGGTAATGGTGCCGGTCTTGTCGAGCAGCAGCACGTTGATGTCGCCCGCCGCCTCGACCGCACGGCCGGACATGGCGATGACGTTGGCCGCCATCAGCCGGTTCATCCCGGCGATGCCGATGGCGGAAAGCAGCCCGCCGATGGTGGTGGGCGCCAGGCACACGAGCAGCGAGACCAGCACGGTGACGGTGACGACTTCGCCGGATTTCGCCTCATTCACGCTGAACATCGAGAAGGGAAGCAGGGAAGCGCAGACGATAAGGAAGATGAGCGTCATCGCGGCGAGCAGGATGGAAAGCGCGATCTCGTTGGGGGTCTTCTGGCGTTTGGCGCCTTCGACGAGCGCGATCATCTTGTCGAGGAACATCTCGCCCGGATTGGCGCTGATGCGGATGACCAGCCAGTCAGAAAGCAGGCGCGTACCGCCGGTGACGGAGTCACGGTCGCCGCCCGACTCGCGGATCACGGGCGCCGATTCGCCGGTGATGGCGCTTTCATCCACCGAGGCGATACCTTCGATGACGGTGGCATCGCCGGGAATGAAATCGCCCGCTTCGACCAGCACATAATCGCCCTTGCGCAGATCGCTGGAGGCAACGCTCTTGTATTTCGTGCGGTCGGTTTCGTTGGCCATTTTCTTCGCCATCGTGTCGCGGCGCGAGGCGCGCAGGTTTTCCGCCTGCGCCTTGCCGCGCCCCTCGGCGATGGCCTCGGCGAAATTGGCGAAGAGCACGGTGAACCACAGCCAGAGCGACACCCAGAGGATGAACCATTGCGGCTCGTGCGTCGGGTGGGTGATGCCGCGCAGGAAGAAGATCGTGGTGATGATGCTGCCGACATAGACGCAGAACATCACCGGGTTGCGCAGCTGCGTCTTCGGGTCCAGCTTGGCGAAGGAGGCGACGATCGCGGTGCGCAGCACTTTCGGGTCGGTGAAGGAGAAGCGGGACTGCCTGGCCATGCTATTGCCCTCCGGCGAGGGTGAGGTGCTCGGCGACGGGGCCGAGCGCCAGCGCCGGCACGAAGGTTAGCACGCCGACCAGCACCACGGTGCCGACAAGGAAGACGATGAAGAGCGGCGTATGCGTTGAGAGCGTTCCGGCCGAGGGCGGCGCCGGGCATTTTCGCCGCCATGCTCCCCGCGATCGCCAGCACCGGCACGATGATGAAGAAGCGCCCGAGCAGCATGGCGATGCCAAGCCACGTGTCATAGAACGGCGCGTTCGCCGTCAGGCCCGCGAAGGCGCTGCCGTTATTGTTGCCCGCCGAGGTGAAGGCGTAGAGGATCTCCGAGAAACCGTGCGGGCCGTGGTTCTCCAGCCCGGCAAGCCCGTCCGGGGACAGCACCGCGAGCGAGGTGAAGAACAGCACCGTGATCGGCATGACGAGGATGCCGACGGAGGCCATTTTCATCTCGAAGACGCCGATCTTCTTGCCGAGATATTCCGGCGTGCGTCCGACCATCAGCCCGGCGATGAACACCGCGATGATGACGAAGATCAGCATGCCGTAGAGGCCGGAGCCGACGCCGCCATAGACGACCTCGCCGAACTGGATCATCAGCAGCGGCACCAGCCCGCCCAGCGGCGTGAAGGAATCGTGCATCGCGTTGACCGAGCCGTTGGAGGCCACCGTCGTCGCCGTCGCCCACAGCGTCGAGTTGGCGATGCCGAAGCGCGCCTCCTTGCCTTCCATGTTGCCGCCGGGCTGCGCGTCGCCGGCGATGCTGGTGACGCCGAGCGCATCGATGCGCGGGTTGCCGTGCTGCTCCATCGCCGTGCAGTAGAAGACGAACGGCACGAACAGCACGCTCATGGCGATGAACACGGCCCAGCCCTGCCGCCTGTCGCCGATCATGACGCCGAAGGTGTAGCAGAGCGCCGCCGGGACCATCAGGATCGCCAGCACTTCGAGGAAGTTGGAGAAGGGCGTCGGGTTCTCGAACGGATGCGCGGAGTTGGCGTTGAAGAAGCCGCCGCCGTTGGTACCGAGCTGCTTGATGGCGACCTGCGACGCGGCGGGGCCGACGGCGATGGTCTGCTCGGTGACGGTCGAGGCGGGGCGTGGTGACTTTGCCCGAAGCGTCCTTGACCTCGGCGACCTGCTGCGCTTCCATCAGCGGGCACGGTGAGGTAATTGCCGAAGGTCTGCACCACGCCTTGCGAGCCGAGCAGCACCGTCCAGATCAGCGCCAGCGGCAGCAGGATATAGAGGTTGGTGCGGGTCAGATCGACCCAGAAATTGCCGATGGTGCTCGCTTTCCTGCGCGCCAGCCCGCGGATCAGCGCCGCCATCACCGCCATGCCGGCCGCCGCCGAGGCGAAATTCTGCATGGTGAGGCCGACCATCTGGCTGAAATAGGAAAGCGTGCTTTCGCCGCCGTAGGATTGCCAGTTGGTGTTGGTGACGAAGCTCACCGCCGTGTCGAAGGCGAGGTGCGGCGTGAGGTCCGTCATGCCGGCCGGGTTCAGCGGGAAATGCGACTGCCAGCGCAGGATGCAGTAGAGCAGCACGAAGCCGCCGAGGCTGAAGGCGAGTACGGCGGCGGTATATTCCTTCCAGCCCATCTCGCGCGCTTCGTCGATGCCGGCGCTGCGGTAGAACAGCCGCTCGACGGGGCCGAGCACGCGCTCCAGCCGGACGCGCTCGCCCATGTACACGCGCGCCATGTAGCCGCCGAGCGGCCTCACGCAGGCAAGCAGCACGGCGAGGTAGAGCAGGATCTGGATGGTGTCGTTGCCCGTCACGGAAAGATCTCCGGCTTGAGCAGCGCGACCAGCAGGTAGACGAACAGCAGCAGCGCGGCGATGGCGGTGATGAGCAGCAGCGGGTCCATGCTATTCCCCCAGCCGCCCGAACAGCGACGCCACGCCCATCGAGAGCGCGAAGAAGGCGACGCCGGTCAACAGATAAACGATGTCCATGCCTTAAGCGCTAGCGCTCGGCGTGTAATGAAAGTGTAAAAAGTGGCGGGGGTGCCTTTAGCGGCGTCTCGATTCTTCACGGCCACCGGAAAACCGAGCCCATCGGCCTCCTGTCGACAGGCCGCGCATCCTTCCTCAAATATAGTGTTGACATTCAAATCCTTGCGGTCGTTCCCGCTGCGGTTTCCGGCCATCAATCTTCACTGTTTCTTCATCTTTGGAATTGGCAATTACTGTAAAGTCGTAGGTCAAGCTATTGGAATGAAGTGATGGTCGATCAGGTACTTAAGAACCTCATGCTCGATAAGCTGGAAGCCTATGTGCATTCCGGCGTGCATGGTCTGCGCGACCACCAGGTAGAGGCGGTGCTGTCTTCCGACGCAGCGGACATGAACAATATGGTCCGGTTCCTTCGTCAGCCGAATCAACCCCGTGAAGAAGGGGCACTCGTACAGCCCAAGCAGTTCGATGGCGGCAGCACGCAAATGGCCACCGGCACCGGTAAGACCCATGTCGAACTGGAGACTGCGGTGGGCATGTGCCAGCCGACCCGGGAAGATCCGCAGGGACAGCGAGCGATCATCGTCTCTCCGCGTATCGCGATCAATTCGCACATCAGCCGCACCTATGTGAGCCCCCAGGGATTGCACTGTAGCCAGGACGATATCGGTATTTACGATAGTTCACGCTCGGTGGCGGAGCAGCAGCATGCGCTCCGGGCCCGCTACCTGGTGACCACCCGCGCCGGCTTCGAGTCGCTGCACGATAAGGGCCTTATTTCGTCCGATCCCAAAAACGGCCATTACCGCCCGCTGGTCATCCTCGATGAGTCCGATACGTTCCTGGGGTACGAATCGGGAAGGATCCTGCGCGGCGAAGCCGGCCTGAGCCGGCACGATATCGAAACGACCGATCTGAAAGACCTGCCGGGCTACGTCCAGAACTCCATCGTCCCTGGGATTCACCGCAACGGATTACGGGGTGAATCACCATCTCTTCGGCGACCAGCCGACGATCCATTCGTTCCCGCTGGTCCCTGCGGTGAAGCGTGGCAAGCTCGCGCACGGTATCAATGTCGCGAGTTTCCAGGTCAAGCCCGAGGATGCGGGTGTCGAGGATTACGTCCGCCAGCAATGGGCGAAGCATCGCCACCGGCCCAATTTACAGGAAGGTTCGGAACAGGAAGAAGCGGGATCGATACGCGCGGCGGAACGTTATGCGATGGACAGTGCGGTGATCCACGAAATGATCCGCTTCCACTCCCAGCATGTCGATAAGGATATCGGTCCGATCAGGAACATGCCGACGCTCGTCTCGGCGCCGACCATCAACGCGGCGAAACGCATCGCCGAGCAGTTCAACCTGGTGTTCGGCGAGGACTACGCCCTGGCGGTCAGCGGCAATACGCCGCGTAAGGACGTGCGCAAACGGCAGACGCAGGAACTGACCGAAGGGCTCGACTCCATTGTCCAGCGTTTCAACGACCAGACGAGCTCGTCGACGAAAAGAGCGGCGCCCGCAGGCGCGCGCCGCGCATCCTCGTATTCCCCGATGTGCTGGGACGCGGCGTCGATATACCCAACGCGACCGTTCTGCTGTCCTGCCGCAACTACATGACGCCCAGGCTGCCGGAACAGCATCTGGGACGCATCACGCGCGAGCAGAACGAGAATTATTTCGATCTGTTCGGCTGCGACAAGGTCGCGCTGGCGGCCAACTTCACCCTTCCCGGCATTCTCCCCTGGCGTTTCCGGGACATCATCAAAGGCAACGTAGTGTACGACGACACGCGCCCGCGCCGGCCGGCACCGAAAAGCCCGGCGCCGTTGCCGCCACCGAATCTGCCGGAGCCTGCCCGCGAGGTGCGCGCCACGATCACCAAGGAAGACTGGGGAATGCTCCTGGCGGAAGAAGAAAGCCGGCCGGAGGAGCTCCTGCCGGGATGGTACACGGTCGACCAGGCGGCACAGATCAGCGGCCTGCCCGTCGATGAAGTGGCGCGCCGGGCGCGGGGCATTATGCGCAATCGTACCTATACCTTGCAGGGATTGCCCGCCGAAGGGGAAGAGCCCACGACCGCCGGTAGCGACCTGAAGCGCAACTTCGGCCACCGGATCGTCCTGAGCAATATGGTGGTCGACGCCTGGCGCGCGGCCGTGGAGAAAGAAAAGCAGCTGCGTGGGGAAGGCCATCTTACGGCCGAGGAACTGGCGGAGAAGCTCGGCGTCCCGGTGGAGCAGGTGCGCAAGCAGCTGGCGAAAGTGATCAAAGGCAGCACCCGCGGAACCCATCGGCGATGCCCAGCCGTCGCCCGAGTTGCGCGCGCAACTGGAAGCAAAAGACGACAAGTCGCCTGAACGCGGCCAGACATAAGCGCACCCATGCCAAAAAAAACCTTCGTCCCCCTGGCAGTGCATCGCGGCAACAGCCCTTCAGGCGCCCGGAGTTGCTCACCCCCGACGTCATCGCCCAGCTTACCGCCCATTTCGGGGCGGACGGGCAGGCAAAGCAATTAAAAGCGCAGGGATACAGAACGATCAAGGAAGCGCTCGGGGAGATCGGTATCAGCTATGGCGCGCTGTCCGGCCGCCTGCATGCGATCAGGCCCGAAGAAAACTACCTGTCCGACGGGCTTTCCCCCGAAAGGAGGGCCGAGGAAAAGACATTGAAAGGTTCGATGCTCGTTTGGAAGCACCCCGGCAACTACCGCATCGTGCTGCTGCACCCCGATTACGTACAGGGCCAGAAGGAGATGGAGCAGAAGGCCCGGGACCTGAAAAAGCAGGGCTACAAGAGCTACGAAGAAACGGTCGCGCTTAGCGGGCTAAGTTATAACACCGTTGTCATCCGGGCGCGGAAACCTCGATCCGGAAGCGCTCTACCTGCCGGACGGCGGCAAACCCAGGGGGGACGCCGGAAGAATCGACGATGCCCGGCGCCGAAATACGCTGGATCAATCCCTACAATTATCAGAATGTGCTGCTGCACCCGTCGTTCGTCGCGCCACTTATAGGGGAGGCGAGCGAAGAGAAGGCCCACCTCGAAAAAGGATACATTCCTTTATCGAAGGCGGCGGGGCAAATAGGGATAGACGTCGGCACGCTTCGGGTACGAGTGCACACGATCAGACCCGAAGAGGATTATTTGCCGGACGGCACCAGGCCGAAGCGAACGCCCGGTGAGGTCACGCTGAAGGGAGCGGCGCTGCGCTGGAGCAATCCGGCCAATAAGAATCTCGTGCTGCTGCACCCGGATTACGTAAAGGGCCAGGTCGCTGCACAAGAAAAAATGCGCTCGCTGCTGGCGCAAGGATACCGATCCATTGCCGACGTCACGAAAGACATCGGAATGCAGGCGAATTCGCTCCATATCAAAACAAAAACAGCGATCGAGGCGGGGAAGGACTATTTACCGAACGGAGGGATCCCTGCCGGAGAACCGGGCGAGGAAATCCTGCCAGGCGCCGAGATCCGCTGGAGGCACCCTTATTCCTCCACCACGGTATTGCTGCATCCCCACTATATCGCGCGGCTGAAATCCTCCGCCGACAAAGAAAAGGAATTGCGGGCGAAAGGTTATCGGGCACTGGGCGAGGTGGAGAAAGAAACCGGCATCGCCATCCCCGCGGATGAGAGTCTCGGCGATCGAACCGGACGGCGACTACCTCATCGACGGCCGCGAACCTTCGGCGGAGGATGCCGGCAGCATCGTGAAGGGTTCCACCATTAAATGGATCGACCCGCTTAACTTCGGGTGCGTTCTCATTCATCCCGGTTTTATTGCCGCCCACGTCGCTGCCGAAAAGAAAATGGCCGAGCTCGAGAAGCTCGGTTTTAAAAAGACCGCCGACGCAGCGGCGATCATCGGCATCAACGATTCGGTGGTGGCGGTGCGGGCCCGGCATCTCGTGGGGGACAAGATCTACGGATTGGACGGGCTACCGCCGAAAGGAACGCCCGGTGAGAGAACGCTGAAGGGCAGCGAGCTTAAATGGGTGCATCCCTATAATTCCCATATCATCATGCTGCACCCGAAATACATCAAGGCCCAGCAACAGGCGGAAGCCGACTACGGAGCGTTGATAAAGAAAAACTACCGGCGCCCGTTCGAGGGCGGCAGAAGTCTTGGGAATAGGATCGGAGGCTTTGCGAATGCAGATCCGCTACCTTGAGCCGGAACGAACCTATACCATCGATGGCGGCCCTGCGGGAAAGATGGTGCTCAAAGGCAAGGAAATAAAATGGACCCATCCCTATAATCTCCAGGTCGTGCTGGTCCATCCCGACTATATCGAGGCCGTCAAGGCCGTGGGCCCCGGGGGAAAAGTATTGAAAGGCGCCGAAGCCACCGCACTGGGCGAAGCAAAATTACCCGACGACATCCAGGCGGAGCTGGCGGCCCAACAAGCCGGAAAAGAGAAGGACGCAGGCAAATAAATGGTCTTCCGCGATCGCATCGCTTCGCCGAACGAAAAAAAGACGGAGATTCACCTTATCCGCGGGAAGTCGACCGAGGGTGAGCCGACCTATACCTATCTCGCCATTTATACGCATCGGGTCCGCGATTTGAAGCTGTCGCTTCTGCAGAAAACGACCGATCTCGAAGATTATGGCGTCATTGTGGCAAGCGGATTCGGCGAGCCGGACGAGGCGACTCAGGCATACATTCGCACCGCGTACCTGACCTGATCGCCGTCATCGAGGATCCCTGCGACAGCCGGCAGCGCGCATTCCGGTTCGACCCGAAGAAGAAGATCGCTGCGAAAAAAACCCGGCATAATTCCTCCGGTTGACGCCTCTGCACCGTTGCGGTAGCACCGCCATTCCTTTAGATTGCCCGGTGTGGGGGCGTAGCTCAGTTGGTAGAGCGTCTGCTTTGCAAGCAGAATGTCGCGGGTTCGATTCCTGTCGCCTCCACCATTTCCTCCTCCAAAGACGTCCGACGCAGTCCGAAAAACCAGCTTGTTTCAGTTGGTTATGGGCTGTATTTTGTCCGTCGTGATTCGGTCCCGTGTGGGTACATCCGTACACGACTAGGGTATCGGTGCTGGGGTACATACCCATTTTTCACCGTAACCAGAGGAGATACCCCCATGAAGCTATCCGACACCAAAGTCCGTAACGTGAAGGGCAAAGAGAAGCCTTACAAATTGACCGACGGCGGCGGGCTCTTCCTGCTCGTGAACCCGAACGGCAAAAAATATTGGCGCATGAAGTACCGCTACTTGAACAGGGAGAAGCTGCTTTCTTTCGGTGTCTATCCTGACATTTCCCTTGCCGATGCCCGCGAGCGCCGCGACGAAGCGCGCAAACTCAAGGCCAAGGGATTCGACCCGTCCGAGCATAAGCGGCAGCAGAAAGAAAAGGCGCTCCTAAGCGCCGAGAATAGTTTCAGGAACGTGGCCATCGAATGGCACCAGCGCCAAGGCAGCAAATGGTCGGCCTATTACGGCAGGCAAATCATGGCGCGATTGGAGAAGGACATCTTCCCAAAAATAGGAGGGAAGCCGATTCACGAAATTACCGCGCGCGATTTACTAAGAATGGCGAATGTCATGCAAGACCGCGATGCCGTCGAGATCGCGCACCGTGCCGTAAGCATTTGCTCACAGGTATTCCGCTACGCTCTTCTCACAGACCGCGCGGAAAATAACCCGGCACTTGCCCTGCGCGGCGCACTCAAAACGCCCAAGGTCTCTCACTACGCGCACCTGACCACCAATGAGCTGCCCGGCTTCCTAAAGGACTTGGAAGCGTATAACGGCGGCTTCCAAACCAAACTGGCAATCGAGCTGCTTGTGCTCACCTTCGTCCGCACCACGGAACTACGCGAAGCAACATGGAGCGAGATCAACTTTGAGCAAGCGGAGTGGCGTATCCCTGCGGCGCGTATGAAAATGCGTACACCGCACATCGTACCGCTTTCAAAGCAAGCGCTCGACATCTTGACTAAACTGAAAAAGCTCGCCGGGAAGTGGGAGCACGTGTTCCCAAGCATACAGTCGCCCCGTAAGGCCATGTGCAATAACACCATGCTCTACGCGCTCTATTCGATGGGCTACAAGGACCGCACTACCATCCACGGTTTCCGCGCGACTGCTTCAACCGTCCTCAACGAAAGCGGCCTATTCGGGCACGACGTAATCGAACGCCAACTTGCACACCAAGAGCGCAACCGCGTCCGCGCCGCATATAACCACGCAGACTACTTGCCAGAGCGCCGTAAGATGATGCAATGGTGGGGTGACTACGTAGCTAACGCGGGCAAGAATACCGTAGGATAAATCCTATGGGTTGGCGGTGTATATTTTGTAAGGATACCGTTTCGCAGCGTACCAACTTACTATATATTTATCAGTAGGTTATTGACATTTTGGACGTGGTCGGCTAGCTCCGGATTTCCATAACGGATTCAGGAGGAAATATGCGCGACGATTTAAGTCAATTACCCGATTCTTCGGTTACCCGAAGTACTGAAGCTAATTCCAATCGGAAAAAGCTCATGGTGGGACGGAATTAAACAGGGCATTTATCCGAAACCAAAACGGATAGGCAAAAGGATGAGTGCATGGCGAGTTGAGGATATTCGCGCTCTTATCGAACAACTCTCCAACTCTTAGAAGAGCGCGATTATGCCTAGCGACCATTTCCATCTAATTGATCTCTGCGGCCAACCGCTGGAGGTAGATTTTCTATTCCCTTCGCTGCTTCCGCGAAAGGGCGTAGCTGTGCTGTGGGGTAAATCCCAAGTTGGTAAATCGCTGCTAGCTTTAAGTTTGGGTGCTTCCTTGGCTAGCGGTGCGCCCATAGGGGCGTGTCCGCGCAAGGTCCGTGTCTAAATCAGACCAACACCACATTAATTGTGATTAAAGCTTGCCGCCCCGAACCCAGCGCAGAATTTTATCCGCATACCCAAAATACATGACAGTCCCCACAGTAAGAAAAAATGCTCCGACCAAAAGCCACGGCTGATATTTTTCTGTATTGAAAAAATCAGAAACGGACTGCCTTAACAAAACTTTGTGCTCTATAATTTGATTGGTTATGTGCTGTTTTTCGCAGCTCTGATAATTAGACTGGGTATAAACGGCTTGGCCGGAATGCCTTATAAGTTGTTCGCAGTTGGTGTCATACAATCGCCAACCATCTTTCCAAAGATCATCTTCCCACTCCATGCCACTAGGCGCTTCTTTCGGCTTTGAACCGTCTGATCTAGAATAGAAGAAATCTGCTCTGCGGCATACACAAAAGTTTTCTCGGTAAGATTCCAATATGCTGCAGCACAGGAAAAAACGAAGCAGGCGGCACAGAGGCAAATCAATCCTATACGTTCAACTTGAGTTGTTGTGCGTACTGACCATATGGGTAATGCGCGAAATAATTTGAACAACCCAAAGGCTACAATGGCCAACTCAATTACGCTGATGCCGGTTTGTAGATGGCTACAGCTTTGCCCGCAATAGTCTGCGGGGAAAAGAGCGCCGCTAATTGCATCCTCATTAAGACTGAACATAATTTACTTTCGACAAGTCGGTACTTTTAGAATCAGGCGGACGGCTAAGTGACTAATCACTAAATTTGGGTTTCGACGGCGCAGTACCATTCATTAAGTCTGTAATGTTAGCGGCCACGTCATCTTCGCATGCGCTCGCTGAGTATGTGAAAACCTCAGCGTTCGTCTTGTTATCAACCAAGACCGCGCGCGCTATTAAAGCGGCTTCTCCTGTGATGCAGGTATCTACCTGCCGTAATTTCACATCGAGCGTGTATCGTGCGTGTACCGAACCGCGAGTTACTATCTCTGAGCCGGTCACTTCGGAAGTAACCGAGTTTCCTAGCACCAAAACTGTCCAACCTTGTTCGCGTAGCTTGTGCTTGATGGCTATGACGCTGCGGCTCCCGCCCGGAGCCATTGCAACCGTCTTTTGTGATTGGTCAACCTTGCCGATAACATCGTAGTCTGCGCGCATGCATGCACTCAGTGAAAGCATGCACACTAAAATAAATATCATTTTCATAAGGACTCCCTCTGGTGATCGGGGAGTTAGAAAACCTTATCTGAGATAGGTCGCGCACGTCTTTGGCCGTGAGGCTTGGACATACACATGCGCCTCCCCGACCATACGGTGGGGAGTGCTCACGGCGCACTTGGGCCGCTCAGATAAGGGGTTTCTATGCCCCGAAATGACTAAGTCAATCCACAACAACCATTGCGGATTTCTAAACCAAAAGCAAGAACTCAGGATTGGATAAGCTTTAGTCGTGTTTCTTTGATAACCAACGCCTGAGCCTACCTAGGGCTCCCTTCCGCACAGACGCGAGAGTTTTTGAGATGCGGGAACATTCGGAGTCACACCAAAGTAACTCTCTTTTGCTTTTCTATCATAAGACCTGCCGCGGTCGATTTCTTCCTGAGACATAGAGCCAGACCAAACGATCCGATTACGCTTAATCCAGTAATGTGACCGACACTTAAAACTCCAGTTCCCGATTGATGGATTAAGCGAAACAGTTTCACCATCGAAAATAAGCTGCCAATCAGTCGGGCTAATCGGAGTAACTACTTTCATTCCGCAGCCACAAAGACATTTGTGAGTTGCCGTAGCAAACTCGATTGAAACATACAGAATTCCCTCTTCGATTAGGGGAGGCATGAACTCAACAAATTCATGTCGTATAGATGTTGAGGGCTTCATACTTGTTCTGCATTCGACAGGTCGTTGCCACTAATCGTGTAGCTACTGTTATGCTCCCCTTCCAGATCAAGAGTGGAACGGCGCCGAGACGGCCAGCTTCAGCGCCCCGCTTGGCGCCTTTCTCCTTGGCGACTTCCATCGCGCGCTCGATCCCGGCGGTCGAGCCGGAGATCACAATCTGGTTGGCGCGTTATGGTTGGCGATCTCGATGACCTCGCCCTTGAGCCGCGATTTCGCCCTCGCGCACGATCTCCTCGACGCCCGCGAGGTCGGGGCCGATCAGCGCCGCCATCGCGCCCTTGCCCTCCGGCACGGCGTCCTGCATCGCGCGGCCGCGTATCTGCAGCAGCCGCGCGCAATCGGCGAGCGAGAGCGCCCCGGCGGCGGTCAGCGCCGAATATTTCCCCCAGCGAGTGCCCGGCGACGTAGGACGCCGAGCCGGGCAGCTTCACGCCCATCTCTTTCTGCATCACCCGAAACGCCCGCGAGCGACACGGCCATGATGGCGGGCTGCGCGTTCTCGGTACGGGTGAGCTCGGCTTCCGGCCCGTCCTTTATAATAGCGGAGAGCTTCAGCTTCAGCGCCTCGTCGACCTCCTCGAACACCGCGCGGGCGACGGGGAACGCCTCGATCAGCCCCTGCCCCATGCCGACGGCCTGGCTGCCCTGTCCCGGAAAAACGAATGCGGTGGTCATCGACGCCTCGCTAGCTATTGAAAAGAAGGGCTTGGTAGCCCGCTTTTCCCGGATTGGCAAGGTAGCCGATTTCGCTTGCCAAAGCAGGGCCCGATAGCTAGAAACCCCGCTCCCCCGCCTGCCGGCCGCCTGGCAGTCTTCGCTGCGGCCAACAAAGTGGGGCATTGATCTAGGTCATTCGGGTACCGGCGCATGGGGCGCCGAAATCGACGGGTGGCCGTTAATGGGAGTGGTCCTTATGGCATTCTACGAATGCACCTTCGTCGCCCGCGCCGACCTCGGCAAAGGGGACGTGCAAAAACTCACCGATGCGCTTTCCAAGATCGTCACCGACAACGGCGGCACGATCGTGAAGGCCGAATACTGGGGCCTGCGCACGCTGGCCTACAAGATCAACAAGATGAGCAAGGGCCACTACACCCTGCTCGGCCTCGACTGCCCGGGCGCCGGCCCTCAAGGAGCTCGAGCGCAACATGGGCATCAACGAGGACATCATCCGCACCCTGACGGTCCGCGTCGAGTCGATGGACGCCACGCCCACCGTCATGATGCAGAGCAAATCCGGCGACAGCCTACGAAGCGGCCTAAAACCGAATTCACGAAATCACGAGGAGACGAAATCACGAAAAGAAAAAGAATGGCGATCTTCTCGTAGATTCGTAATTTCGTAGATTCGTAGTTTCGGCCTCGACTGAAAGGAGAGAACATGAGCACAGGTTACCAGCCCCGCGAAGGTCGCGGTGAACGTTCCGAAGGCGGCCGCGGCGAAGGCCGTGGCGGTTTCGGTGGAGGCGCAGGCGCCGGTGGCGCCGCCGGCGGCCGCAAGGTCTTCTTCCGCCGTCGCAAGTCGTGCCCGCTCTCGGGCCCGAACGCCCCGACGGTCGACTACAAGGACGTGAAGCTGCTCGGCCGCTTCATCTCCGAGCGCGGGAAGATCCTTCCCAGCCGCATCACCCGCCGTTTCGGCGAAAGAAGCAGCGCGCGCTCAGCCAAGCCATCAAGCGCGCGCGCAACCTCGCGCTGCTGCCCTACGTCGTACAATCCTAGGAGCAATTCGCATCGCTTGGCAGTCTTCGCTGCGATGCACATAAAGGAGTTTATATGGACGTCATCCTGTTAGAACGTATCTCGCGCCTCGGCGGCGTCGGCGATGTGGTGAAGGTGAAGCCCGGCTTCGCCCGCAACTTCCTCTTCCCGCAGAAGAAGGCGCTGCGCGCCACCGCCGAGAACAAGGAAGTCTTCGAAGGCAAGCGCGCCGCACTCGAGAAGCAGAACGAGCAGGCCCGCACCGCCGCCGAGAAACGCGCCGCGTCGATGATGAGGACGTCTCGGTGACCATCATCCGCCAGGCCTCGGAGGACGGCAAGCTCTACGGCTCCGTCGCCGTGCGCGACATCGCCGAAGCGCTGAAGGAAGCCGGCCACGAGATCGAGCGCCGCCTGATCGACCTCACCAGCGCCATCAAGAGCCTCGGCGTCTACGAGGCGACCGTCAGCCTGCACCCCGAGGTCCCGCATCCCGGTGAAGGTCCAGGTCGCGCGCAACGCCGACTCCCTCCTCGCCCAGGAGCTCGAAGCCCCGGCCGAGAAGGAAGAAGCGAACGAGGAATCGCGCGAAGAATCGCGCGACGACGACGCGGCGGACGAAGACGCCGCCTAGCGTTGCCGTCGCCCCGCACTCGTTGCGGGGTCCGCGCCGACTTCAAAACCAAGCCCCGCAACAAGTGCGGGGCGATAAGGAAGCGAGAGCCGGCCTGTAAAGGCTGGCTTTTTCGTGATTGCGGAGCTTCCGCATAGGAACCCGATACGATCAAGGCCATAAGGGGGCTCGTCCGAAATTCTTTGGACCAAAAGTTTCGAAAGGAAACCCCCATGACCAACAACACAAACCCGTCCTCGACCCCGTCGAGCAATCCCTCCAACACCCCGGCCAAAAAAGGACGACAGCAAGAACCCGACCGCCAACCGGCCGGCACCAACGCTCCGAAAGCGACAGCGACAAACGCTAGTTTCGATCCGTCTTCCTACCTGGAGACAGAAAAAGCCGGCCCGCAAGGGTCGGCTTTTTTCATGCGCGCGGATCCGTCCATGAAAAAGGGCCGGCCGCACGCGGCCGGCCCTTCATGCATGCGGTGTCGGGCTAGTTGCCGGTCGAGCTCGGCGTCGGCTTGTCTTTTTCGGCAGTGCCGGTGACGTCGTTGCCGAGCTTGGTGGTGTCGCGGCCGAGGCCCGCCGTGGTCTCGCACGCGGACAGCGCCAGCATCGAGGCCAGCAGGCCAAAGGCGATCTTCCTGGTGTTCATGGATACTCCTGATTGAGGGGGATGGGTGGATTATAAAACCGTGCGCGCACTGTCCGGAACGCAGATAAAGAAGCAACTACTTAATCGTCCGCCGCCGCACGGACTCCGGTCCGCATCACTTATCCCCCACTTCGGCGCTTCCGCCGAAACTTCGCCCGCTTCCTCACGCCGCGCCTCCGCCGCCCACACCGTGTGAACAAAACTCGGAGGGTGATAGCGCGGGGGGAATCTGTTAGTATGGTTCGCTTCCTCAGGTTCGAAACTCCAGCAATGAGAGCGCCAGGATGGCCCCGCCGATACAGCTCGTCAGCACCCAGAAGACCGAAGTCCCCGCAGGCGCCCCCGTGCTGCGCGAGGCGCCGCACAACCTCGAGGCGGAGCAGGCGCTGCTCGGCGCGATCCTCGCCAATAACGAGGCGCTCAACCACGTCGGCGCGGCGCTGGCGCCGGAGGATTTCTACGCAGTGCTGCACCAGCGGCTGTTCCGTGCCATCCTGCAGTTCCACGACAAGGGGCTGATCGCCAACCGGTCACGCTCAAGCACCATTTCGCCGGCGCCGAGGGCGTCGAGGACCAGTATCTCGCGCGGCTCGTCGGGGCGGCGACCTCGATCATCAACGCGAACGACTACGCGCGCATCATCCGCGACCATTCGACCAAGCGGCAGCTGATCGGCATCGGCGAGCAGGTGGTGAACACGGCGTACGACCCCATCACCCAGGACAGCGGCGCGGCGCAGATCGAAGTGGCCGAGCAGCAGCTGTTCAACCTCGCCATCAACGGCGACGCGCAGGGCGGCTTCGAGGCGCTGAAAGACCCGCTGAAGATCGCGCTGGAGCGCGCCGAGCGCGCCTACCAGCATGCCGAGAACGTCATGGGCCTCACCACCGGCTTCACCGACATGAACCGGCTGCTCGGCGGGCTGCATCCGTCGGACCTCATCATCCTCGCCGGCCGGCCCGGCGATGGGAAAGACGGCGCTCGCCACCACCATCGCCCACAACGCCGCGACGAAGATCGCCGAGGAGGACCGCGAATCGATCCAGCACGGGCAGAAGCCGCGCGCGGTCGGGTTCTTCTCGCTGGAGATGTCGGCCGAGCAGCTCGCCATGCGCCTGCTGGCGGCGGATGCGGGCGTCGCCTCGCACAAGCTGCAGCACGGCCCGCTGTCGCGCGAGGAGTTCGACAAGCTGATCGAGGCGAGCGCGATGCTGACCTCGCTGCCGCTGCATATCGACGACACCGCCGGCGCTTTCCATCTCGGCGCTGAGAAGCCGCGCGCGGCGGATGAAGCGCGTGCACAACCTGGCGCTGGTGGTGGTCGATTACCTGCAGCTGGTGCGCCCGGCGACGCAGAACTCGCAGACCAACCGCGTGCAGGAAGTCTCGGAGATCACGCAGGGTCTGAAGGCGATCGCGAAGAGCTGGACATCCCGGTGATCGCGCTGTCGCAGCTCTCGCGCGCCGTCGAGCAGCGCGACGACAAGCGGCCGCACCTCGCCGACCTGCGCGAATCCGGCTCGATCGAGCAGGACGCCGATATCGTCAATGTTCGTCTACCGCGAGGAATATTACCTGCACCGCAAGCAGCCGCAGGAAGGCACGCCCGAGCACGACGCCTGGCAGGCCGAGATGGAAAAGGTGCACGGCAAGGCCGAGATCATCGTCGCCAAGCACAGGAACGGCCCGACGGACACCGTCGAGCTCCAGTTCCAGGCAGAGCTGACCCGCTTCCCTCGATTACCGCTGAAGCCGGAATACCTGCCGGCGCAGCAATACTAACGTTCCGGCGTCGCTTCGGGCGTTGGCTCCAGCCTGCCGGCCAGCGCGGCCTGCACCAGCTTGCCGGCACCCGGCGGCAACGCGCCGCGCCGGACATCGCGCGCCATGATGGCGCGGGGCAGCTCCTCGGGCGCGCCGTGCGGTAATACCGCGTGCACGAACGGTCCGCCGGCATGCATGAGGAGGTTGTTGTCGATCAGCAGCAGGTCGCCGCCCTTGAGGATCGGCCCGGCTTTCACATCGGTCGATTTCAGGTCCGCCATCAGGTTGCCGAGCAGGGTCGCCGTGGGTCGCAGTCCCGACCGGGACCGACTGCTTGTCGTAGATCGCGCCGCTGGTTCAGCATGACGAACGGCGGGCGGCAGAAGCGGAAAGGCAGGCTGTTGGGATCGTCCGGCCGGAAATTGATGTTGGGGGTGAAGACGGGCGCGTAGTCGTTCGTGCCGTAAGCGTCGTCCTTCGCGGTGCGCAGGAGGCCGGCATCGGCCAGGCCCTTGCGGTAATTCCTTGTAGATTTTCGATTCTGCGCGCGTGACGGGCTTTCATCGCTTTCCGGCACGCGCCAGATCGGCATTTGCAGCAGGGTCTTGAAATCGGCGATGAGGCGTCCCGGCCCGAAGCGGATAATTTTTTCGCCAGCACCGTATCCGCCAGGTACTCCACCAGAGAATCGGCATCGAACAGCGGCGTATGGCGCGGATTGCCGCGGCCTCGAGGCCGCTGAACCCACGTAATCCAGGTTGTCGTGGTGGGGCGCGGAAAAAACGGTCTTACGGTAGCCCGCCGCCGCGAACCCATCGATATCGTCGGTGAGCGTATCGGCGTGGGACTCCTCTCCCGGTTGTCGTCGCCCATGCGGTGGCGCAGCGCCTCGCCGAGCGTATAGGAGATGCCTTCGTCGCCGATCCCGTAAGGCATGTTGTGGAAGAGGATGGCCGGCGCCCCGCGCTCGTAGATCACACCGTCCAGCGCATCGCGGATATGGTCTCCTTCCTCACCGGCTTCGTACAGGGCGACATCCACTGCGACGCGCAGCTTCAGGGCAAGCTCCCACGGCAATTTCTCGTCCTTGTAAGGCAGTACCTGCGGGATAAAAGGCTTGAGCTCGCGCCTGAGCGCGTCGTGCAGCTTCTGGGAGAGGGTGAATTCCTGCATTTGCATGCCCTCATTCTACCCTGAAAATGTGACGGAACCGTGACGCAAACCCCCGCATTCGCTTGTTTTCGGTGAAAAATTCGCCTATTCGCCTTGTCCATGTCCTATCGCCCTACCCCTCACCGTCGATACGCAGGCCATCGCCGCCAACTGGCGCGCGCTGAAGGAGCGCTTCACCGGCCGCGAGACCGCCGCCGTCGTCAAGGCGGACGCCTACGGGCTGGGGATGGTCCCCATCGCCACGGCGCTCGAAAAAGCGGGCTGCCACACCTTCTTCGTCGCCACGCTGGAGGAGGCGCTTGCGCTTGCGCGGGGCGCTGGCGGACGTGCGCATCCTGGTCCTTCGCCGGCGTCCGCCGAGGGCGAGGAGTTCGCTTTCGAAGGCCACCGCATCATCCCGGTGCTGAACTCGCGCGAGCAGGTCGCGCGCTGGAAGCCCGTCGCGGCGCGGCACGTGCACGCGGTCTCGGCGCTGCATGTCGATACCGGCATGGGGCGGCTTGGCCTGCAGCCGGAGGATTTCGCCGCGCTGATGAAGGAATCGCCGGCAACGCTGGAGGAATGCCGCGTCGGCTGGTGATGTCGCACCTCGCCTGCGGGCCGGAGGTCGAATTCGAGCCCGGTCAACCCCGCGCAGCTGGAAAAATTCTCGGTGGTGCACGCGGCGCGAAAGGCATCCCGGCGAGCCTCGCCAATTCGGCGGGCATCTATCTCGACGCGGGCTACCATTTCGACCTCGCCCGCCCCGGCTGCGCGCTCTACGGCATCGCGCCGCTGGAGAACGGCGCCAACCCATGCGCGCCGTCGCCACCTGGGCGCGCCCCATCATCCAGGTCCGCGTCGCCGGCGCCAGCCAGACGGTGAGCTACGGCGCGACGGTCGAGGTCGCCAAGGGCACGCGCATCGCCACCGTCGCCTGGGCTATGCCGACGGTTACCCTGCGCGCTTCCAGCAACAAATCGGTGGCGTATCTCGGCGGGCACAGGATCCGCCTGATCGGCCGCGTCACCATGGACCTGCTTTGCTTCGACGTCAGCAACGTGCGGAGAACGAGGCGCACGAAGGCGCCGAAGTCACGCTGCTCGGCGATCAGGACGGCATCCGCGTCGACGACCTCGCCCGGGCGGCCGGCACCATCGGCTACGAAGTGCTGACGCGCATCGGGGCGCGGGTGAAGCGGGAATACATATAAGTGTCATTCCCGCGAAGGCGGGAATCCAGACGCGCGAAGCGCCGCTAAAAAGTCTTTTTTAATTGGGCTGGATTCCCGCCTTCGCGGAATGACAAAAGGAAGTGGTGCGCGATAACTATTGGCAACCCTGCGCCGCTCCTGTAACCAAGCGCCATGACCGCCCTTGCCCGCACCAACCCGCTGCGACCGTCGGCCGCGTGTTCCTCGAATTCCTTGCCGCCATCGGCCGGCTGGCGGTGTTCGTCGGGCAGACGATCAGCGAGGGGCATCGCCCCCGCCCTATTATTTCCGCCAGATCGGCCGCATGATGATCGAGATCGGCTATTTCTCGCTGCCGGTCGTCGGGCTGACCACGCTGTTCACACGGCCTCGGCGCTGGCGCTGCAGAGCTATTCCGGCTTCTCGCGCTTCTCGGCGGAGAGCTCGATCCCCATCGTCGTCGCCCTCGGCATCACGCGCGAGCTGGGGCCCGTCATGGCGGGGCTGATGCTGGCGGGCCGCATCGGCGCCGCCTTCGGCCGCCGAGATCGGCACCATGCGCGTCCACCGAGCAGATCGACGCACTGGTCACCCTCTCGACCAGCCCGGCGAAATACCTCATCTTCCCGCGCCTGCTGGCAGCGACGCTGATGATGCCCTGCCTGGTCTTCGTCGGCGACGTCATCGGCATCTTCGGCGGCTACATGGTGAGCATCCACGCGCTCGGCTTCGCGGCGACGCCCTACATCAACAACACCTGGAACTACCTCGAATGGCGCGACGTGTGGACGGGCCTCGTCAAGGCCGGCGTCTTCGGCTTCATCGTCGCGCTTGATGGGCTGCTACAACGGCTACCACAGCAAGGGCGGCGCGCAGGGCGTGGGTGCTGCGACGACCAACGCGGTCGTCTCGCCTCCATCCTCATCCTGCTGTGCAACTACATGCTCACCGAATTCTTCTTCGCGATATGACCACCCCGCAGATCCAGCTCGTCGACGTGCATAAATCCTTCGGCCGCAAGAAGGTGCTCGACGGCGTTTCGCTCGACGTCAATAAAGGCGATTCGCTGGTCATCATCGGCGGCTCGGGCTCGGGAAAATCGGTGACGATCAAGACCGTGCTCGGCCTCATCCGCCCGACCTCCGGCCGCGGTGCTGGTCGACGGCGAGGACATGACCGATCTTTCCTTCCGCGCCCGCGAGCCGTTCCTGCGCCGCTGCGGCATGCTGTTCCAGGGCGGCGCGCTGTTCGACTCGCTGCCGGTCTGGCGCAACATCACCTTCTCCGCCGCGCGCATGCACAAGCTCAACCGCACCGACGCGCACGACCTCGCGGTCGAGAAGCTCGGCCAGGTCGGGCTGCAGCCGGAAGTCGCCGACCTGATGCCGGCGGAGCTCTCGGGCGGCATGCAGAAGCGCGTCGGCCTGGCGCGGGCCATCGCCCTCCGACCCCGAGATCATTTTCTTCGACGAGCCGACGACGGGGCTCGACCCCATCATGTCCGACGTCATCAACGACCTCATCGTCTCCTGCGTCAAGCAGCTGGGCTCGACCGCGATCACCATCACCCACGACATGAGCAGCGTGCGCAAGATCGCCTCACGCGTGGCGATGATCTATGACGGCAAGATCATCTGGCAGGGCGCCGCCGGAGACATCGACAAATCCGGCAACCCCTATGTCGAGCAGTTCGTCCACGGCCGCGCCGAGGGGCCGATCCAGGTAGAAGGCCGTAAAACAGCCGCTTAAATCTTTATCGGCCGCCGGGAATTGCTGCTATACTGGGCTTGAATGCCTCGCACGACCCCCCTCACCGAAGCCATGATCGAAAGCTGCCCCGCCGTGGATATCCATGTCCACGTGCCGGGCACCATCTCGCCCAGGACGGCATGGGACCTCGGCGTGCGCAACGGCCTGCTCACCATCTACCGCGACCCGGAAAAAGGCGGCCTCGATTTCCGCGACGGGCCAAGCACGCTCGGGCCCACCGACCCGGTGAAGCTCTATTCCAACCTGTTCTGCAGCAAGGGCGGGCTGCCGCTGTTCCTCGACGAGAAGGGCGCGCCATCGACCTCGATTACAACTACGCCTGCCTCGGCGACGGGCACGACAAATTCTCCGGCTTCGACGCCATCCAGGGCACGACGCAGGGCCACCGCCACCGCCCCGGCGGCATCCGCAACGAGGGCGATTACCGCTTCGTCATGGAGCGCTACCTCGAAAGCTGCCTCGCGCAGAACATCCGCTACACGCAGACCTCGCAGAACATCACCATCGCGCAGGTGCTTTACCCGGACGCGGAGCCGAAGGCGGCGCGGGCGCGCTTCTTCCACCTCTGCCGCGAGATCATCGACGAATTCGAGCGCCGCGGCGTGTTCCTGCGCTTCTACCATTGCGCCAACAAGACGGTGAGGCCAATGTGGGCGCGGCCTCGCCGAATATGCGCAGGACTGGGTCGAATGGCTGCGTGAAGCGCAGGCGGCCGAGCCCGGCGTCTTCGTCGGCCTGACCACCGCCGGCCACGAGAAGAGCGAGAAGGAGAACGGCGGCCCCGAGGCGATGGCAGCGGCCTACCACGAGGTCGCGGCGATGGGCCTCGGCGTCGAGGGCCATTACGGCGAAGGCATCGGCGTCGAGCACCTGGAAGCAGCGCGCCAATGCATGCCGAAAGGCATGATCTTCGCCCACGGCATCCAGATCGTCGAGTCGCCGGCGACCATCGCCGAATTCCGCCGCGACGGCATTCCCATCGTGATGATGCCCTCGATCAACCTCTCGCTCGGCAGCCTGATCCACTACAAGGACGGCCGGCCCCCATCCGAAATTCGAGGCCGACGGCAAAACGCGCGTCCCCGGCATCACCAAGAAATACATCACGAAGCTCGAGGACCACCCGTTCTTCACCCTGATGCGCGACCACGGCCTGCCCATCGCCCTGTCGAGCGACGATCCGGAGCAGGGCGGCATCGGCTACAAGGCGCAGGTGAAGGAGCTCGCCGGCCTCACCTACAAATTCCCGGAGGGCTTCCGCCCCCTGACCGCCGAGGAGCTGGCGCTGTGCAACCTGAACGCCGTTACGGCCGCCTTCTGCGGGCCGGAGGTGAAACAGCGGCTGGTCCGCGACCTCGCCGCGTGGATGGCGCGGCACCGGATCGCGGTCGAGCACCGGCTCGCCGCGTAATATTCCACTGGCCCCGGCCCCAGCGCAGCACTACATAGGCAGCATGGCCAAAGCGCAAAGCCAGTATGTCTGCCAGTCCTGCGGCTCGAGCTCCTCCAAATGGGCGGGCAAATGCGAAGGCTGCGGCGAGTGGAATACCATCGTCGAGGAAGCCGTTACCCGCCGTGCCGAAGGGCCTCAAGCCCGGCAAAGGCGCCCGGCTGGAGCTGGTCGCGCTCAACGAACACGCATCGCCCCCCGCGCGGATGAGCACCGGTATCGGCGAGCTCGACCGCGTGCTGGGCGGGGGCCTTGTCGAAGGCTCGGCCATCCTGCTCGGCGGCGATCCGGGCATCGGCAAATCGACGCTGCTGCTGCAGGCGGCAGCGCTGCTCGCGACGGGAAGTCCCTCCCCCCTGCGGGGGGAGGATAGGAGGGGGGCATCGTCGGGCGCCGAGTTTCGATCAAGCCCCCACCCTGACCCTCCCCCGGCGGGGGAGGGAAAAGGAGGCGTCATCTAGTCTCGGGCGAGGAATCGCTGGCGCAAATTCAATTGCGCGCCGAGCGGCTGGGGCTGAAGAACTCGCCCGTCGAGCTCGCCACCGCGACCAATGTGCGCGACATCCTCTCCTCGATCGACACCGCCGGCTCGGGCGCGCGCGTCGTCATCGCCGATTCGATCCAGACGCTGTTCGTCGATTCGCTCGATTCCGCGCCCGGGACCGTCGCGCAGGTGCGCGCCTCGGCGCACGAGCTCATCCGCGCCGCCAAGAAGCGCGGCTTCGCGCTGATCCTGGTCGGCCACGTCACCAAGGACGGCCAGATCGCCGGCCCCCGCGTGCTGGAGCACATGGTCGACACCGTGCTCTATTCGAGGGCGACCGGGGGCAGGATTACCGCATCCTGCGCGCGGTGAAGAACCGCTTCGGCGCCACCGACGAGATCGGCGTCTTCGCCATGAGCGACAAGGGGCTGGAGGAAATCTCCAACCCCTCCGCTTTGTTCCTGCATGAGCGCGAGGCGCCGGTCTCCGGCGCCGCCGTCTTCGCCGGCATCGAGGGCACGCGGCCGCTGCTGGTGGAGATCCAGGCGCTGGTCAGCCCCTCGATGATGAGCACCCCGCGCCGCGCCACCGTCGGCTTCGATTCGGCGCGGCTCGCGATGATATTGGCGGTGCTGGAGACCCGCGCCGGCATGCGCTTCTCCGACAAGGAAGTGTTCCTCAACGTCGCCGGCGGCCTCAAAATTTCCGAGCCGCGGCGGATGCGGCGGCGGCGCTCGCCCTGCTCTCGGCGCTGCTGGAGAAGCCGCTGCCCAAGGGGCTGGTCAGCTTCGGCGAGATCGGCCTTACGGGGGAGATCCGCGCCGTCTCGCGCATGGAGTTGCGGCTGAAGGAGGCCGCCCAGCTCGGCTTCACCCGCGCGCTGGTCCCCGGCACGCCCAAGGAAAAGCGCCTCGAGACCGAGCGCATCAGCCATGTAGACGGGCTCAGGCGCTTTATGCTAGAGAGCTAGCGCATGGAACCCGGCGTCGTTCACACCTCGATGAATATCTTCGATCTTGGCGTGATCGCCGTGCTGGGCCTTTCCGCCCTGCTCTCCTTCTTCCGCGGCTTCATCCGTGAGGTGCTCTCCCTCGGCGCCTGGGTGGGCGCCACCATCATCACGCTCTATTTGTTCCAGCACGTCGCCGAGAATCTCGGGCCGCACGTGAAGGATCGCGGCGTCGCCGGGGCGCTCGCGGCGCTCGGCATCTTCATGGTGGCGCTGATCATCATCTCGATCTTCAACTCGATCCTGCTGCGCTACGTCAAGACCGGCTCCGAGGTCGGGCTGCTCGATAACGGGCTCGGCCTCGTCTTCGGCATGCTGCGCGGCGCGCTGCTGGTCGCGCTCGCCTATTTCATCATGACGATCACGATGGCCCCGCGCGATTATCCGCCGGCGATACGCACGGCGAAAAGCCAGCCTTACGTCGAACAGGCGGCGGCGACGCTGGCGCAATTCGCGCCGAAATACCTGCGCGAGCTCTCGCCGCTCAAGGACAAGGACGCCGGCAAGACCGACACGCTCAACAAGATACTCGAGAACGGCAACGACAGCGAGGACGCCGAGCCGAGCCCGCACTGGTCCTCGATGAACGAGCTGCCAGAAACGCATGGACGAAGGCGGCCACTGATGTTCGACAAATTCCACGAGGAATGCGGCGTCTTCGGCATCTGGGGCCACCCCGACGCGGCGGCGATGACCGCGCTCGGCCCTGCACGCGCTGCAGCATCGCGGGCAGGAGGCGGCCGGCATCGTCTCCACCGGGCAGGGGCAGTTCTACGCCCACCGCGCGCTCGGCCTCGTCGGCGACAATTTCAACTCCGGCGAGGTCATCAGCCGGCTGAAAGGCGCCGCCGCCATCGGCCACAACCGCTATTCCACCGCCGGCGGCACGCTGCTGCGCAACGTCCAGCCCTTCTTCCGCCGACCTGTCGATCGGCGGCTTCGCGCTCGCGCATAACGGCAACCTCACCAACGCGCTGACCCTGCGCAAGGAGCTCATCGGGCGCGGCGCGCTGTTCCACTCGACGTCGGACACCGAGGTCATCGTCCACCTGATCGCCCTGTCGCAGACGCAGACCATCGAGGACCGCGTCACCGACGCGCTGAAGCAGGTCGACGGCGCCTATTCCCTCGTCATGCTCACCCCCACCGCGCTGATCGGCGTGCGCGACCCCAACGGCGTGCGCCCGCTGGTGCTCGGCAAGGTCGTCGACGCCAAGGGCAGCGCCGCCTACGTCCTCGCCTCGGAATCCTGCGCCCTCGACATCATCGGCGGCATGTATGTGCGCGACGTCGAGCCCGGCGAGATGGTCGTCATCGACGACGACCGGCGTGCGCTCGCTCAACCCCTTCCCCAACCCGATGCATCGCCTCTGCATCTTCGAATACGTCTATTTTGCGAGGCCGGATTCGATGGTCGAGCACAAGAACGTCTACCAGGTGCGCAAGGCCATCGGCGGCGAGCTCGCCCGCGAAAGCCCGGTCAAGGCCGACCTCGTGGTGCCGGTGCCGGATTCCGGCGTGCCCGGCGCCATCGGCTATTCCGAGGCGTCCGGCATCCCGTTCGAGCTCGGCATCATCCGCAAACCATTACGTCGGCCGCACCTTCATCGAGCCGTCGGATTCGGTGCGCCACCTCGGCGTCAAGCTCAAGCACAACGCCAACACGGCGGCGCTCATGGGCAAGCGCGTGATCCTGGTCGACGACTCCATCGTGCGCGGCACCACCTCGAAAAAGATCGTCGCCATGGTGCGCGAGGCCGGCGCCAAGGAAGTGCACATGCGCATCGCCAGCCCGCCGACGACGCATTCCTGCTATTACCGGCGTCGACACGCCCGAGCGCGCGCAGCTCCTCGCCGCGCAGCACAACCTCGCCGAGATGGCCGCGCTGATCGGCGTCGATTCGCTCGCCTTCCTCTCGATCGACGGGCTCTACCCGCGCCGTCGGCGAGACGCGGCGCAACAACGGCGAGCCGCAATTCTGCGACGCCTGCTTCTCCGGCGACTACCCCATCCCGCTCACCGACCGCGAGTCCGGCGTCAGCAAGCGCCAGAGCGACCTCTTCGCCGAGCTTTAGGAGGCGTATGCCGCTCCTCAAGGCAGGATCGCCCTCATCACCGGTGCCTCGCGCGGCATCGGCGCGCAGTGGCCCTGCGCTTCGCCCGCGAGGGCGCGCATGTCATCCTCGCCGCGCGCACCGTCGGCGGGCTGGAGGAGGTCGACGACGAGATCCGCAAGTTCGGCGGCGAGGCAACGCTGGTGCCGCTCGACCTGCGCAACGGCGAGCTCATCGACCAGCTCGGCGGCCGCATCTACGAGCGCTTCGGCAGGCTCGACATCCTCGTCGGCAACGCCGCAATGCTCGGCACGCTTTCCCCCGCTGGCCCACACCGGCCCCGCCGAGTTCGAGGACGTCTTCGCCGTCAACACCGTCGCCAATTACCGGCTGCTGCGCGCCTGCGACCCGCTGCTGCGCAAATCGGACGCCGGCCGCGTCGTCCATGGTCACCTCCGGCGCCGCCTCGGCGCCCGTCGCCTACTGGGGCGCCTACGCCGCCAGCAAAGCCGCGCTCGAGCATTTAACGCTCATCTACGCCGCCGAAATGCGCACACCCCGGTGCGCGTCAACCTGCTCGATCCCGGCGTGGTGCGCACCCGCATGCGCGCCCAGGCCTTCCCCGGCGAGCTGCCCGAAAGCGTGCCCGCCGCCGATTCCGTCACCGACTGGTTCGTCACGCTCGCCGGCGCCGACGCGCCGCACGGCAAGCGCGTGCTGGTCCCGGCCGCGCGCCTGAGCGCCGGAAACCCTTCCCGATTGACACTGTCCCCGTCTTGGCCTAGCAGAAAGGCCCGTTTTCTCCGCATGTGGAGGGGTGGCCGAGCGGTCAATGGCAGCGGACTGTAAATCCGCCCTCTTACGAGTTCGAAGGTTCGAATCCTTCCCCCTCCACCAGTTCTTCAAATCATATCATCTCAGTTCATCTCAACTTCGCGCGGAGAGCGAGAATGGGCTTGCGTTTCTCGTCGCATGGGATTTCAAATCGTCTCACCCCATCAACCGGGGTATCCGGGGTACCAAATGCAAAAAGTACCCCGGTTTTGAAACCTCAAAAAAGGAGATACCCGGTGTCGCTCTCCGCAATCAAGGTTCAGCAGGCCAAACCCTAGGACAAGCCCTACAAACTCCTAGACGGTGACAACCTGTTCCTTCTGGTCCACCCCAGAGGCAGCAAATACTGGCGCTACCGCTATAACTGGCAGGGCAAGGAAAAGACCTTGGCGCTGGGCATCTACCCTGATGTGTCCTTGGCTGAAGCCAGAGAGCGCCGGGACGAGGCTCGGAAGCTCAAAGCGCGCGGTGTCGATCCTGCGAGTTCAAGCAAGGCCAGAAGCGCCAGATCGCTCTACAGAACCAGCTGACCTTTGAGATCATCGCCCGCGAGTGGCTTGACGTAAAGGCGTCGAGCTGGACACCGCACTACAGGGGACAAGTACTTCGGCCGTCTGGAGAAGGACATCTTCCCCAAGCTCGGCCATCGCCCTATTGCTGCGATCACTGCTCCTGACTTGCTCAAAGCCGTCAAAATTATCGAAGCGCGGAATGCTATCGACGTAGCTCACCGCGCCATGCAGGTCTGCGGACAGATCTTCCAATATGCCATCATTACCGACAGGGCAGAGCGTAACCCCTGCGGCCGATCTGCGGGGCGCTCTCAAAACTGCGCCCAAGACTCACTTCGCCCACCTCAGCCACAACGAGCTGCCTGAGTTCATCGAGAAGCTAGAGTCATACGATGGGAGCCTGCAGACCAGACTTGCAATCAAGCTGCTCTTGTTGACGTTCGTTCGCACTGGCGAGCTACGTGGTGCGCGTTGGGCAGAGATCGACCTTGCCCGGAAGGAATGGCGCATCCCGGCCGAGCGCATGAAGATGCGTAGTCCGCATATCGTTCCGCTTTCCAAACAAGCTATCATGGTGCTGGAGACCCTCCAGAAGCTCAACGGACACCGTGAGTTCGTGTTTCCAAGTCCTCAGTCGCCCAGACAGTGCATTAGCAACAACACGATGCTGTATGCTCTCTACACGATGGGCTTCAAGAACAAGACCACCATCCACGGATTGCGTGCTACGGCCTCTACCATTCTTAACGAGCATGGCTTCCCCCGTGATGTTATCGAGCGCCAGCTGGCTCACCAGGAGCGTAACCGCGTGCGCGCTGCCTACGATCATTCGGAACACCTCCCCGCTCGTCGGGAGATGATGCAGTGGTGGGGCCATTTCATTGCCGGCAAGACCACAACAAAACACAACATCATTTCGATGAAGAGAGCAGCTCGATGAAGCCCTTTTATCAGGGCAATTGCGCCCAGATCATTGAGAAATGGGGCAACAACCGAAAGAAACTAGATGCTGCCTTGAGAAGGAGAAGGCAAAAACCGCCGCATCTCTGCAAGACCATAATCGGAAGGATCTTGTTGAGATCGTCGCTGAGCTAGAAAACCATTTCCTGTTTGGGGAAACTGCCGACTTCAATCTAAATCCGAAAAGTCCGGGTGCCTCTATAGAAAGTTTGAATAAAGTTCTGTGTCGGCAAATCGCATTTCGCGCAGAGCTTTTACAGTCCAACGATCGAGCTGTGAAGGAACTGATTATCCAACAAGGCAATTTGGTAGCGACCTACCAAAATATTAAGCTGCAGTATTGGTTATGGGCTTTTACCGCATTAATGGTAATTCTAACTGTCCTGATAGCAGTTCTTACTATGTACTTAGCTAAACCTAATTGGTTACCTTAGGGGAGCAGATGCGTAATCTTCCTATACCTACCGATGGGCAAGCAAAGGCGCTTGAGAAGCTTTCCGAATTTGGAACTACTTCAGTCCAAGCTACAACTCAGCTTGCCAATTATGCCGGTAAGATTTTGGGCACAGTACCAGAGGATGTTGTTGGATTGATCATAGGTGATCCTTTGCACGCCGTGCGAACGATCATCGCCGCTAAATTGGATACGCGAGTAGGTCAGATTCTTAGCGAGCGTCGGGTTAGCAAAACCGAGCCGGTAGTCCGTCATTGGCTATACCGCTTATGCGCGCCGCCTATGACGAGAGTAGGCCAGAACTTCAGGAAATTTGGGCGCGATTAATCGCAGCGGCTATGGATCCTCAACGTGCTCCTAGAGTGCGCATTTCCTTTATTGAAACAGTAAAGCGCATGGATCCTTTGGATGCGCTCGTTTTGCAGAAGCTTGCTCAACAGCAAGGCAACCTGTCTCCGAATGCTAGAGATTTTTTGGCAGCCCAGCTGGAAGAGACTCAAGAGGAGATTATGCTTTCCGCTGGAAATTTGGTGGACTGCAAGTGTATTGGATGGAAGCATAACGCAGTTAATTCGCCTGATTTCTATATCAGTGACTATGGACGTGCATTGATTAGGGCTTGCTCCTAATGACGTTACGGCTCAGGGGTACTTTTAGGGGTATCTCGATTCTTCACAGCCGCAAGAACCCGATCTAATCAATCATTTACCTGGAAGTTGTGAATCCTTCCCCCTCTTCGATTCCCCCGCCTAGTGGTCGGTAGAATCTTTAAATCGGTAGCCGATACCGGTCTCCGTGACGATGAAGCGGGGGTTTAAAGCGTTGTCGCCCAGCTTCTGCCGCAAATGCTGCATATAGACGCGCAAGTAATGCCCTTGTTCGGCACTGTGCTTCCCCCACACTTCGCGCAGCAACTGGGCATGGGTGACGACCCCTGCCGCTCTGCCTGATCAACGTGGCGAGCAGCTTATATTCGATAGGCGTAAGCCGCACTTCTTTATCGCCCACCTTGACGACCCGGCCTTCGAGATCGACCGACAACTCCGCTTGCCGATAAATGGCCGCCGGTGGCTGACCGCCCTGCTGCGCATGGCGCAAAGCGACTTTGATGCGCGCCAATAATTCAGCGGCGCCGAAGGGCTTGGTCAGGTAATCGTCGGCGCCGGCCTCCAGGGCCTCGACCTTGGCCTGCTCGAGGCCCCCGGCCGAAAGCACGATGACAGGCAGCGCATTCCAGCCACGAAGCTCTTTCAATACTTCCAGCCCATCCCTGTCCGGCAGGCCGAGATCGAGGATCAGCAGGTCGGGCGGATGCACGGACAGCAGCTTGATGGCTTCGGCGGCGGTAGCGGCTTCGCCCACCGTATAATCGCGGCTGTCGAGCGCGGCATGCAGGAATTTGCGAATTTCCGGCTCGTCATCGACGACGAGGATTTTCAACCTGGCCAT
>JBBCHK010000012.1:0-39430 GCA_037200745.1 Alphaproteobacteria bacterium | reverse complement strand
AGGTGTTCCGCCCGGTTTTTGTTGGCGCCGACCATAGCGGCAAGCGGCGGAAGGTAAAGCGGAAAACGGCGACGTTATGGTGCGGTGCGGTAAGGAGCATCAAGCCGCCTTGAGTTTATTTTTCTGTCATTCCCGCGAAGGCGGGAATGACAGAGCTGGATCAGCGGCCGAGCTCGCCTTGGGGCTGGTGTGCGGCCGCATTCGGCGCGATGCCGAGAGCGGTGCTCGCCTGCTGCGTCAGCGCGCTGTCGAGGTGGCGGCGGTCGGAAGGCTGCGTGCGCAGGAACGGCGACAGCGCATCGTAGAGGGTCGAGGCGATGCGGCCGGTATCGAGCCCGGGGACGCTGAAGGCGAGCTCGGCGACCTCGTTGCCGATGTCCTTCATCTGCACCAGCTTCGTGCGGCGCGGCGGATGGAGGGGCTTGATCGCATTGCGCGTCGCCGCTTCGATCTCGGCGGCGGAGGCGTGGATGCCCGGCTGGGCGCTCAGCGCCGCCAGCAGCTTCTCCTGCACCTGTGGGCGAGTCTCTTCCGGGAAGCGCTCGATGATGGCATTGGCCGCCTCGGCGAGGCGCAGCATGGCGGAGTTCGCCTCCGGCTCCAGCCGCACCAGCACCGCCTGCGCCAAACGCGCGCTGCGCTCGTTGAGCTCGTCGCGCGTCAAGTGCCGCTGCTTCGGGTTCTTGTCGGCCTCCTCGGCGAGGTTCTTCTCCAGCACGAAGTTCGACATGTTGAGCGCCATATGCTTCTGGCTTTCCGGCCCGAGCACGACCGGCAGCGTCTCGATATATTGCGCGAGCTTGCCGGCGAGCTTGTCGACATGATGCAGGATGTCGCTGCCGTAATGGTCGTTCTTGGTGAACATCAGCGAGATGTCGCCGCCGACATAGGTCCCCTCGCCGAGGCTCTGCAGCAGGTTGTTCTTGCTCTGTGCGCCCATCAGCCGCGAGGCGCTGGCGCCGATGGTCATCGCCCCGGCGAGCCGTTCGGGGTCGGCGCGGAATGCGTCCCACGCCTGCGCCATGGGGTGGCCTTCGTGCGCCTTGCGCGTCGCCTCGTCGGTCTCCTTGCGTGGCAGCATCAGCAGCGGCCAGGCGAAGAAGGAAAGCGTGGCGCCGAGCATGTCCTTGTGGAAGCCGGTCCAGCTTCCGTTGACGTATTTGCCCGCCGCTTCGCGGTCGGCGGCGAGCTCCGGCGTCAGCGGCCGGTCGGCGCTCTCGGCGAGGAAGGTCGATTTCCAGCTGCGCTCATGGAAGGCGTGCGCGCCGTAGGCGATCATCCCGAGGTCGTTGAACAGCGCGCCGAGCTGCACGGGATATTTGCGGATGAAGCCGGTGATGGCGTGGCCGATATCGTGCTTCGGCCCGTCATGCGCGGCGTCGAAGCGGATCTGCGTCGGGTCGGCGCCGGTATGCTGCGCCTCCTCGACCTTGCGCCGCAGCTCGGCGACGGTGATCTGCTCGTTGTTCTTGGCGATGAACAGGTAGATGAAGGACTGCAGGAAGAAGAGGCTCGCCGAAAGCGTCTGCAAATGGCCCGAGCGGGCGCGCGCCGGGCTGCGGTAATCGATGCTGCGCTTGCTCTTGTCGATGGCGCCGCCGAGGAACAGGAATCCTTCGGCGATGAGGTTGATGAAGCCGTTCGCCTGCGCGGGATCGTGCAGCACGTCCTCGATCCATGTCATCGCGTGCTGGCCGGAGCTCAGCAGGTAGCGCAGCGGCAGAATGGGGTGCGAGCCCATGTGCATCGTGCCCCGGGCGAGGCCCAGCTCGCGGTAGATTTCCGACGGGCGCGCGCCCTCGCCGAGATGGTGGATGGAAAGCGTGTAATGCCCGCAATCGTCCTGCCCCGGCTGGACGAGATAGCCGCGCTGCTCAAGCCCGGTCTGCGCCGCGATGCGCTTTTGCAGCGAGGCCTCGTTGTGGTCGGGGTAGAGGATGGTCGCGTGCCAGTCCTTCCCGCGCAGCGTTTCCTCCAGGAACTGGATCTTGCTGTCGGGGTCGTCGTAGACGACGTATGTCGAGGCTGGCGCTAACAAGGCGCACGTTCTCCGAGGTTAGAGTTACCCACCCTCAGTTTACGCCCGCCAAAAAGGGCGAACAAGTGACAGTACTGTGACAGTCACTGGGTTTTCAGGAGGTTATAGGGGAATAAGGGGCGGATGGTCGGGGCGAGAGGATTGATTCGGGTCTACTGACCCTCACCCCTTCGGGGCTGCCTGCGGCAGTCCAAAATGCCTGCTGGCATTTTGTCGAACCTGCGGAGTTCCTCTGGACCTGTCGTCGCGACCATCTTCAGGCCCGTTCGGGCCTGAAGATGGTCGGGGCGAGAGGATTCGAACCTCCGGCCTCCTGCTCCCGAAGCAGGCGCGCTACCAGGCTGCGCTACGCCCCGACACTGGCGAGCGGTTGCTATAGTCTCCACCTTTCGCAAGGTCAATAGCAGCGATTTTTTATGCGCCGCCGTACTAAATGGCTTTTTCAAGGAGGCCCGCATGTCCAAGCACGATCCCAAAGACGTCAACCAGAACACCGACCAGCGCAAGATGGTCCGCCAGGAGCATACCCACGGCAGCCGCCGCGCCGACGCCCCGCGCGACCAGGGCCACGACGCCGGCGGCAAAAACAAAAAGTGACCGATGGTCGGGGAGACTGGATTCGAACCAGCGACCCCTTGGTCCCAAACCAAGTGCGCTACCAGACTGCGCTACTCCCCGACGGGGCCGTTATAGCTGTATGAAGCGCTTAAGCAAATGGTCCGTCATTGCGAGCGGCAGCGAAGCAATCCAGTTTTTTAAGCCACGAACTGGATTGCTTCGTCGTGCGATGCACTCCTCGCAATGACGGGATTGACTGAGGAAGCCAAGTGTCTATGGTGCGCTCGATGGCTAAAAA
Organism: Alphaproteobacteria bacterium; assembly: GCA_037200745.1. Lineage (GTDB taxonomy): Bacteria > Pseudomonadota > Alphaproteobacteria > Rickettsiales > UBA3002 > QFOX01. The sequence goes on along the minus strand of JBBCHK010000012.1, from coordinate 36,536 downwards.
CGCGACATTTTCCGGCTGCTACACGGCGCTGGCGACGCCCTTCAGGGGCGCGCGCGTCGACCATGCTTCGTTCGAGCGCTTCGTCGAGTGGCAGGTGGGCGAGGGTGTGCACGGGCTCGTGCCCTGCGGCACCACCGGCGAATCGCCGACGCTGACGCATGACGAACACAAGGACCTCATCCGCCGCACGGTGAAGGTCGCGCGCGGCCGCGCCGTGGTCATGGCCGGCACCGGCTCCAACTCGACCGCCGAAGCGATCGCCCTCACGCGCGATGCGGAAAAAGCGGGAGCGGATGCGGCGCTCGTCGTCGCGCCGTACTATAATAAGCCGACGCAGGAAGGGCTGTTCCAGCATTTCCGCGCCGTCGCCAAAGCGAGCGGCCTGCCGATTTTTATCTACAACATTCCCGGCCGCTCGGTGGTCAACCTGACGGACGAGACGCTGGCCCGCCTTGCCGAGATACCGAACATCGCCGGCGTCAAGGATGCGACCGGCGACCTCGCCCGCGCGGCGACGCTGCGCGCGCTCATCGGCGAGCGGCTGGTGCTTTTCTCCGGCGAGGACATGACCATGGTCGGCTTTAACGCGATGGGGGGCAGGGGCGTGATCTCCGTGCTGTCGAACCTCGCGCCGAAGGCGGTCGCCAAAGTGCAGGAGCTGACGCTCGCCGGGAAATACGACGAGGCGCGCAAGCAACTGGAGCGCTTTACGGCATTGACGCAGGCGCTGTTCGCCGAGACCAGCCCGGCGCCGGTGAAGTACGCGCTGTCGCGGATGGGGCATGGGCGCGCGGAGTTGCGCCTGCCGCTGGTCGCGCCGTCGAGCGCGCTGCAGAAGCGGCTGAAAGCTCATTTAAAGGACCTTGGATTTATCTAAGCGTCATCCTCGGCGAAGCGGAGCTTCGTCCGGGGATCCATGGATGCCCGGATTGCGCGTTGCGCAACCGAGCATGACGCAATAACCGGATTCCCGCTTCCCAAGGGAATGCCAAGTATAATAAGTCCTCATCATGGTAAAGAATAAGACCATCGCCACCAAGCCGCCGCCGAAAGAGCCGCGCAGCGGCAAGCCGCGCAAGCAGCGGCAGAAGAAGACCGTCGCGGTGAACCGCAAGGCGCGCTTCGAATACGTCATCGGCGAGGTGATGGAGGCGGGGCTGGTGCTGCAGGGCACCGAGGTCAAATCGCTGCGCCTCGGCCGCGCCAGCATCGTCGATGCCTACGGCAGCGCCCGGGGCGGCGAGATCTGGCTGTGGAACGTCGACATCCCGCCCTATTCGCACGGCAACATGCAGAACCACGAGCCCAAGCGCGGCCGCAAGCTGCTGCTGCAGGCGCGGCAGGTGAAGAAGCTCATCGGCGAATTGAAAGTGCGCGGCACGACGCTCATCCCGCTCGAGCTGTATTTCAGTACCCGGGGGTTCGCCAAGGTCGCCATCGCCGTGGCCAAGGGCAAGAAGGAGTTCGAGAAGCGCGACACCATCAAGCAGCGCGACTGGAAGCGCCAGCAGTCCAAGCTGCTGAAGACCTAGCCGATTGTCATAAAAGCTTCACAGATGCGCCGATGCTTATGACGTAAAATAGGAGCGTCATGGCAGAAGACTCGTCCAGCACCGATCCGCGCGTGCCGCATTCCCGATCGATGCGGGCGGACGAGTATTACAACACCGTCCATGTCGACGATTACTACGACAAGGTCCACCGCTCCACCTGGACGCGCCGTACCGCCGGCTTCCTCGGCGGGGCGACGATGGGCGTCGTCTATGGCGGCATCATCGGCGCCATCGGTGCCTACCTGCCGCACGTGCTCGGCATGCTGGGCGTCGCCGGCGCGACGGCGGTCGGGCTGCCGGCGCTCACCGTGGTCGCCACGGCCGCCGCGACCTGCGCGCTGGTCGGCGTCGCCTTCGGCATGGTCATCCTGCCGGACGTCGCCGCCAACTCGGCATCCATCTCCGCCGGGCTCGAGGAGTTCGAGAAGCGCCACAAGACCGAGCGCATGCTCGACGGCGGCCTCGTCACGGATAAGATGACGCCCGTCACCAAGGGCGACGAGCCGACCAGCGCGCGCATCGCGCCGCATACGAAACTCTTCAGCTGGAAGGTCGCCGCGGTCACCGTCCCGCTTTTCGCCGCGTTCGGCATCATGGTGGCGCTTGCCGGCATCGCGCCGGTGGCGGCGCTCGCCGGGCTTGCGGCGCACTCGACCGCCAGCGTGGTCGCCGCCGGCGCGATGTTCGGCATGTTCGGCTCGCTGATGGCGATCAAGAACTCGCTGATCAGCAACAAGATCACCAATTTCTACTTCAAGGTGCTCACCGAGCAGTATTTCGAGAAGAAGCACCCCGCGCACGCCGTCGAGCGCCAGGCCGCGACGGATATTCCCGAAATGGCCACCGCACCGGCGCTGCGCGAGGCCGAACTGCCGGAAATTCCCGCGCGCGATGGAGCCTTTACCGAAGGTGTAAAACGCGCCGGCGCCGCCGGGATCATGGCCTCGCGCGAGCGCGAGCAGTCGAACGCCGCCAACAGCCTCTCGCGCTGACTTGGCGATACTTCCCTTTTCCTAAGGATAATTGCATATTGCCGCTTGCTTTTCTTAAGTATTAATATTAGTTAACGCGCCCATGTCGTGGAACCCGGTCGAAAAGCTGCTGCACCCGTCGGCGCCCGTCGCCGCGCCCGTGCGCAAGCCGAGCATGAACCTCGCGCATCTCGCGCCCGGCTCGGTGCTCCATTTCTCGCGCGATTGCCCGCTGCCGCCGCTGAGTGGCGCGCGCGCCTCCATCGCCGCCGTGCGCACCTATTGCTTCGGCACGGACATCACCGTCAGCTACCAGCTCGACGTCGCCGGCGCGGTGCTGTTCCTCACCATCGCCGAGGATGCGCAGGGCTATTACCTCGCCGTCTCCCGCGCGCTGGCGCCGCCCGAGCAGGACGCCTTCTTCGGCCGCGACGCGCTGGGCTTCTTCACCGAGGCCAGCTCGGCGAAGACCATCCGCTGCAAGGCCGACCCCGTCGTCGAGGGCGCGTGGACCGCGCCGCGCTACAGCAAGACCGTCGACTGGGCTGCCGGCACGTTGACGCAGGGCCGGCTCTCCACCGCCGGGCTGCGCCAGACGCGGCAGTTCCACTACAACCTGCTGGTCGACGAGTCCGGCGAGAAGGCCCTCGAGATCGAGCATGACGACGACACCGGCGAGAACCGCATCCTGCTGACCGTCTACCGCCCGGCGGAGGACATCGCCTCGCTCGCCGAGCCGGTGCCGCACATCCCGGCGCCGCAGGCCCCGTCGCGCGACGAGCCGGTCGCCGCGCCCGCCATCGTCAACGGCCACGCGCCGGAGGAAGCGGAGCAGGAGCGCTCGCAGCGCACCGATTTCCGCCGCATGCCGGAGGGCGAATCCATCCATATCGGCCGGTCGCCGCGCGCGGAGCGCCCCGGCACGCTGCCCGCCGAGCTGCCGCCGCTGCCGTCGTTCCTGCTCAGCCGCGAAAAAAGCTACCTCTCGCTCGACGAGATCATCACTCCCGAAAGCGAGCGGGTGCGCTGCGACCTGCCGTCGGCGCGGCTGCTCATCGAGCTCGCGCTCAAGCGCCGCCTGCATGTGCGCGACGTGCTGCGCGAGCTGATCGGCCTCGATTCGGCGACGCGCGACGAGGTCATCTTCGAGCTGCCGCTGACCGAGGAGGATTACCGCGCCCTCGCCATGCGCTACCGCCTCAAGCCCGACCACCGCGGCGAGATCCGCGACCGGCTGCAGGACGAATTGCGGCAGAAGCTGGCGATGGTCGCCAAGGGCTAGTTTTAGGTGGCATAAGGTCGATCTATTGATCGACCTTATGCGCAGGGTGGCTCCCTGCAGTCGCCTCTCTCGCTTCGCTCGGGTCGCTGGCTCATGGCTGGCTCGCCCGGCTCGCATTCTTATGACTCACACTCTCCTAAATTGTCATTGCGAGCGGCAGCGAAGCAATCCATCTTCCTAAGCAGCAAGCTGGATTGCTTCGTCGTGCTTCGCACTCCTCGCAATGACGGGTATATGTCGAACATCCTCTCCATCCCGCCCGGCCCCGCGTTCGCGGAAATTGCCGCCGCGCATTTGCTCGAAACGCTCGGCGGCGAGCTGCCGCGCGCGGTCGTCTTCGTGCCGAACCGCCGCGCCGGGGTGACGCTGCGCGACGGCTTCACCGCCGCCAGCAATGGTCGGCCGCTGCTGCTGCCGCGCATCCTGCCGCTCGGCGACATCGACGACGAACTTTTGCTGCTGCTCAGGCCCGACGGCCCCGCCGCGCTGGCGAGCCTCAGCCCGGCGATGAGCGACTGGCAGCGGCTGTGCCTGCTGGCCAGCCAGGTGCGCGCCTTCGCCCGCAGCCGGCTCGCCGGAGCGATCTCGCTGGAGCAGGCGCTGCGCCTCGCCGGCGACCTCGCGCAATTGCAGGACCGTTTCACCCGCGCCGGCATCCGGCCGACGATGGCGCAGCTCGAAGCGCTCGTCGGCGCCGATTTCGCCACGCACTGGCGGCACGCGCTCGAATTCCTCGCCATCGCCTTCGCCCACTGGCCCGACATCGAGCGCGATTACGGCACGGTGACGCAAGCCGCGCGCGAGATCGCCGCATTCGAGCTTCTCACCGACGCATGGAGCGAAACGCCGCCGGGTTTCCCCATCTATGCCGTCGGCTCGACCGCCAGCCAGCCGGCGACGGCACGGCTGCTGCGCACCATCGCCGGCCTGCCGGGCGGCGGCGTCATCCTCCCCGGGCTGGATGCGTCGCTCGCGCCGGACGTATGGGAGACCGTCGCGCCCGGCCATCCGTATTTCCACCTCAAATCCTTTCTCGACCTGTGCGGTGCCGCGCCCGGCGATGTCCGCATGCTCGCCGTTCCTGCGCCGCCATCGCGCCTCTGGCTGGAGGTGCTGGTGAGCCCGGATGCCATCGCCGGCTGGCGCGATGCACCGCCGCTCGCGCCGGAAACTTGGGAAGCGCTGCGCCTCGTCGCTTGCGCGCACCCGGAGGAAGAGGCGCGCGTCATCGCGCTGCTGATGCGCGAAGCGGCGGACGGGGCCGAACGCACCGCGCTCGTCACGCCGGACGAAACGCTGATGCAGCGCGTCGCACTCCACCTCAAGCGCTGGAACGTCACCGTCGACCGCGTCGCCGCCGGCACGCTCGCCGATACCGAATGCGGCACGCTGCTCGCCGCGCTGCTGGGCGTCATGCTGGCGCCGGATCGCATGCTGCCGCTGCTTTCGCTGCTGCGCCACAAGCTCGTGCGACTCGCCGTACCGAACGCATGGACGTCGTGGCTCGCACAGGCCGAGCCTGCGCTGCGCGGCGTCGTCACCACCGCGCCGGGGCGGCTGCCTGCGAAGATCGACGCGGGGAACGTCACCGACCGCGTGGCGCGGCTGCTGCGCCAGTTGCTTGAAACCGGCGACCGCGCGCAAAGCGCCTCCGCGTGGGCGACGGATTTCGCCGCGCTGCTGGGCGACGGCGCGCCGGAAGCGGGCGAGGGGGCCGAGGCGATCGCCGAAATCCTCGCCGGCTTCGCCGCCGCCGATGTGCTCGGCCCGCTGGAGCTCGAAGCCTTCGCGCCGCTGCTGGCGACACAGCTGGAGGCGCCATGGCGGCAGCCGCTGCTTTCGGCGCATCCCAACCTCGCGATGCTGACGCCGGTCGAAGCGCGGCTCCAGCATTTCGACCGCGTGATCCTCGGCAATCTGCAGGCGCGGCTGTGGCCCGGCCTGTCGCGTTCCGGCCCGTGGCTGAACCTCGCGCAACAGGAAGCGCTCGGCCTGCCCGCACCGCAGGAGGCCGCCTCGCTCGCCGCGCACGACCTGCTGATGCTGGGCAGCGCGCGCGAAGTCTTCCTCACCTGGCCGCTGCGCGAAGGCGGCGCGCAGGTGCCGCGCTCGCCGTACATCGAGCGGCTGGTGGCGCGCCTGGCGCTGCAGGGCATCGCGGAGGACGCGCTGGCGGCGCCGGATTATCTTTCGCACGCACGCGCGCTATACGAAGCCGAAGCTTTCGCGCCGGAAGCGCAACCGTTCGCGCGGCCTTCGGCGGCGCAGCGGCCGCGCGAGTTGCCGGTCAGCGCGCTCGACGACCTGTTCCGCGACCCGTACCGCATCTATGCGCGCCACGTGCTCGGCCTCAAGCCGCTCGACGAGATCGACGCCGAGCCCGAAGCGCTCGATTTCGGCTCGCTCGCGCACGGGATGCTCAAAGCGCTCGGCGATCACTGGAGCCGCGAGGGCCGCGCGCCGGACGGCGAGGCCATGGAGGCGCTGGTCGAGCAGGCGCTGGCGAAATTCAGCGGGCGCCCGGGTATCGCGCTTTTCTGGCGCGACCGGCTGAAGCGCGCGCTCGCCTTCGTCAACGCGCAGGAGGAAGCGCGGCGTTGCGAAGTCGATTCGGTCGCGGCGGAGATGTCGGTGAAGCGCGCGATCGAAGTGGCGCCGGGCGAATCGCTCACCCTCACCGGCCGCATCGACCGGCTGGAGACGACCGGCGGCATCGAAGTCATCGCCGATTACAAGACCGGCCGCATCCCCACGAAAAAAGAGATCGGTCGCGGCGAGGCGGTGCAGCTGCTCGCCTACGCGCTGCTGCGCGAGGCCGAAGGGGCGGACGTCGCCGCGCTCGAATACTGGAAGCTGCCCCGCGCCGGCGCCGAAGCCGAGATCGAAGCGCTGCCGGTGGACGAAACGGCGAAAGACGAATGGCTCCCCGCGCTCAAGGCCGCGCTAGCCTCCATGCTCGATCCCGCAACGCCGTTCCTAGCGCGCCCCACGGGCGGCGAAGAGCGCTTCGAGGACGACTATGCCGGCATCAGCCGCTACGATGAGTGGGCGGGTTAAAGTCATGCACTATCGATGTCTAAATGGTATGATAGTTCCTGAATAAATTTTTAGGAGGCAGGCATGGGTATTAAATACAATTCGAGAGGAGTCATGGCTGGGGCACAAAGATGACGCTTCGTGGCTCCGCCATACCTCAAATACAGGGCGATTTGATCCCCGTAGCCGTCTATGACGACGGTGAAATACGGCAAGCGGAAGATGTAAGCGATGCTATCAGCTATCGACGTTTAAAGGGTTGCTTTTTGACAGGGGCGACCTTAAAAACCTGACGGTTTACGCGATCACCAAGGCGAAACTAGCGACCACTCCTTATGAGGGGCCGGACATCATTAGCGACGGTCCCGGCACCGGTTTCGGCGCAACGAAATTCTAGCTACTTCTGCTCGTCGGCCGCTTTGATCTCGTCGATCTTCTTGCCGATCTCGACCATGGGGTCGATGGGGCGAGAGAAGGTGGCGGGGTCGGCGCCGTACATCTCGGCGACCTTGCGGGGTGACGTCCTCCGGCGGCGTCTTGCCCTCGGCGGAGACGACGATCTCCCGAACTCGTCGAACTTGTAGAGGTCGATGGCGCCGGCTTCCTCGGCCTTCTTGAAAGCCTCGAACTTCGACGGCTTGATCGCCGCGTAGCACCAGAACGGCCCGCCATGGTCCATCCGCCCGTAGATGAGCATGATGATGCGCGAGAGCTTGTCCGGGTCGTACTTGCCGCCCCGCGCAGCCGGGGTGGGGGGAGGGGGGGTGGTGTTCATTACGCCGCCTTTCTTTTCGGTGCCGTGCCCATGATCTGGCGCATGACATATTGGAGGATGCCGCCGTGGCGATAATATTCAAGTTCGTCCATCGTGTCGATACGGCAGAGGAGGGGGACCTGCTCGCTCGACCCGTCGGCGCGGGTGACGGTGGCGGTGAGGTGCTTGCGGGGCGTCAGCCCTTTGGCGATGCCGTCGATGGTCACCGTCTCGTCGCCCTTGAGGTTGAGGCTCTGGCGCGTCGCGTCGCCCTCGAACATCAGCGGCAGCACGCCCATGCCCACCAAATTGGAGCGGTGGATGCGCTCGAAGCTCTCGGCGATCACGGCGCGCACGCCGAGCAGGAACGTTGCCCTTCGCCGCCCAGTCGCGCGAGCTCCCGGTGCCGTATTCCTTGCCGGCGAAGATGACCAGCGGCGTGCCGTTGGCTTTGTAACGCATCGCCGCGTCGTAGATCGACATCTGCTCGCCGCTCGAAATGAAGCGCGTGTAGCCGCCCTCGACGCCGCTGAGCATCTCGTTCCTGATGCGGGTGTTGGCGAAGGTGCCGCGCATCATGACCTCGTGATTGCCGCGGCGCGCGCCGTAGGAGTTGAAGTCCGCCGGGGCGACGCCGTGCTCGGTGAGGTAGAGCGCCGCCGGCGAATTCTTGGCGATGTTGCCCGCCGGCGAGATATGGTCGGTCGTGATCGAATCGCCGAGGATGGCGAGGACGCTTGCCTTGTCGATGTCGCGCAGCGTGTCGCCGCCGAGCTGCGCCGTCATGCCCTCGAAATAGGGCGGGTTGGCGACGTAGGTCGAGTCCTTGTCCCAGGCGTAGGTCTTGCCCTCGGCGATCTTGATGGCTTTCCATTCCTTCTCGCCGCTGAAGACGTCGGCGTATTTGGTCAGGAACATGTCGCGGGTGACGCATTTGGCGATGACGTCCGCCACTTCCTTTGCGCGTCGGCCAGATGTCCTTGAGGTAGACCGGCTGCCCGTCCTTGCCGGTGCCGATGGGGCTGGGTGGCGAGGTCGATCTCGATGGAGCCGGCCAGCGCGTAAGCGACGACCAGCGGCGGGCTCGCCAGGTAATTGGCGCGCACCAGCGGGTGGACGCGGCCCTCGAAATTGCGGTTGCCCGAAATGACGGAGGCGACAACGAGGTTGTTCTCGCGGATCGCTTCTTCGATATTGTCGTTGAGCGGGCCGGAATTGCCGATGCAGGTCGTGCAGCCGTAGCCGACGAGGTTGAAGCCCCAGCGCGTCGAGCGATTTATCCAGCCCGGAGGCGGCGTAATATTCCGTCACCACCTTGGAGCCGGGCGCCAGCGAGGTTCTTGACCCACGGCTTGGTCATCAGCCCTTTCTCCAGCGCCTTTTTGGCGACGAGGCCGGCGGCGATCATCACCGACGGGTTGGACGTATTGGTGCAGCTGGTGATCGCAGCGATGGCGACATCCCCGTGCTTCATTCCAAAATCTTCCCCGGCTGCGTCTTCTCCAACGAATACTTTTTTCCCGGCCTCCAGCTTGCCGGCGTTGAGCTTCGGCAACTCGGTGGCGAAATTCGCTGCCGCCTTGGCGAGCGCCACGCGGTCCTGCGGGCGGCGCGGGCCGGCGAGGGAGGGCTCGACCGTCTCCATGTCGAGCGACAGCGTGTCGGAGAAGACCGGCTCGCCGTAGCTTTCGTCGCGCCACATGCCCTGGAGCTTTGCGTAAGCCTCGACCAAAGCGATGGTCTGGTGGTCGCGGCCCGAAAGGGTGAGGTAGCGCACCGTCTCCGCATCGATGGGGAAAATGCCGCAGGTGGCGCCGTATTCCGGCGCCATATTGGCGATGGTCGCGCGGTCGGCGAGCGGGAGGTTGTCGAGGCCCGGCCCGTAGAACTCGACGAACTTGCCGACGACGCCCTTGGCGCGCAGCATCTGCGTGACTGTAAGTACAAGGTCGGTCGCGGTGGTGCCTTCGCGCAAGCTGCCGGTGAGCTTGAAGCCGACCACGTCCGGCAGGAGCATGGAGACCGGCTGGCCGAGCATGGCCGCTTCCGCCTCGATGCCGCCGACGCCCCAGCCGAGCACGCCCAGCCCGTTGACCATCGTCGTGTGCGAATCGGTGCCGACCAGCGTGTCGGGGTAGGCCCTGCAGCTCGCCGCCCACGGTGCGCGTCCACACACATTTGGCGAGGAATTCGAGGTTCACCTGGTGGCAGATGCCGGTGCCCGGCGGCACGACGTTGAAGTCGTCGAAGGCGCGCTGGCCCCAGCGCAGGAAGGCGTAGCGCTCGATATTGCGCTGCATCTCGATGACGACGTTGTCCTTGAACGCGGCCGGGGTGCCGTATTCGTCCACCATCACCGAGTGGTCGATGACGAGGTCGACCGGCGACAGCGGGTTGATCTTGGTGGCATCGCCGCCCATCTTGGTCACCGCATCGCGCATCGCGGCCAAATCGACCACGGCGGGGACGCCGGTGAAATCCTGCATCAGCACGCGCGCCGGTCTGTAGGCGATGTCGCGCGGCTCGGTTTTATTCTTCAGCCAGGTGCCGAAGGCGGCGACGTCTTCTTTGCTGACCGTCTGCCGTCCTCGTAGCGCAGTAAATTCTCCAACAATATCTTCAGCGAGTAGGGGAGCTTCGAAAGATCGGTGCCGAGCGCCTTGCTTGCCGCCGCGATCGAATAGACCGTATAATTCGTGTCGCCGACCTTGAGGGCGGCCTTCGCGCCGAAACTGTTGACTGAACTCATCCTGCTTCTCCCATCATTTTTTGCTTTGGCGCCAGATTAGGCAGCCAATAAGGGTGTGGCAACCGCAAACCCTATCGGCTAAAGCATGCGGACGATTTTTTACAGGGACCGAGGATGGCGGGTAACATACTCGAAATGGAACGCTTACGCGTCGCGCGCGACGGCGTGGAGCTTGTGCCGCCCGTCGACCTGCAGGCTGGAGGGCGGGGAGCTGCTCATCGTCACCGGCCGCAACGGCAGCGGCAAATCGAGCCTGCTCAAATGCCTCGCCGGCCTGCTGGAGCCGGCCGGCGGCAGGATTCTCCTGAATGGAAGTTGCGCCGGGCGAAGGCGCGTCCATCATCTATCTCGGCCACAAGCTGGGGCTGACGCCCGCGCTCTCCGTTTTCGACAACGTCGCGCTGTGGGCGCGACTCTACGGCCCAGCCCGAGCTCGCCGGTGCCGCACTTCATTATTTCGACCTCACCGACATCGCCGATACGAAGCTGCGCCTGCTCTCCGCCGGCTGGCGCCAGCGCGTCGCACTCACCGCCTCATCACGGTCCCCGGAGTTTTCTGGCTGCTCGATGAACCCACCGCCAGCCTCGACGCCGAAGGCATGGAGCTACTTCATGCATTACTTCAAACGCGGCTGGAGCAGGGCGGCATCGCTGTCATGACGACCCACGCCATTCTTCAGGGCGGCTCGGCAAAAGAACTGAATCTCAGCGCATTGACTGCGAATCTTGATGAGCATGAGGCCGAAGGGCGGCCCGCATGCTGACCCTGCTCCGACATGAAGTGATATATTACTTTAAGAATAGGATAGAATTTATTGAATTCTCTATATTTATTGTCATAATTTCTCTGCTGTTCTCCTTCAGCTTCCCTGAGTCCGTTGGCCATGGCGCAGGGGCCGCCATCGCGGCGCTCTGGATCGCCTTGATGGCGGGAAGCGCCGTCGCCGCCGCCGGCCTGTTCACCCGCGACCTCGAATCGGGGGTGCTCGAACTTTACCAGCTGGCGCCCGTCGGGCTGGAGCGCGTTCGTACTGGCGAAATGGTGCGGGCTCTACGGCGCGCTGCTTCTACCGCTACTTATAAGTGTGCCGGTCGTCGGGACCTGGTTCGCCATCCCGGCCGCACACTGGCCGTTGCTCGCGCTGGGGATCGCGCTCGGCGCCGGCGGGGTCGGCACAGTGCAGACCCTGGCTTCCGGGCTGCTCGCCGGCAACGGGCGAGGGGGCGGCGTTCCTCGGCCTGCTGAGCCTGCCGCTGATGGTCCCGCCGATGATCTTCGGCACCCGCGTACTGCCGCCAGCCGGACCTGTGGAACGGCAGCCTGTGGTTCCTCCTCGGCTTTTGGCTGTTCATGCTGCCACTTACCTGTTGGGCCGTCGCCGCGTCGCTGCGTAACGCCAACTGATCCGCGACATCGTTTTTGCGGGGGAAGGCCTTGCCCGGAAAGCCAATGCTCTATTCCCGTAAGTCACATAATATGTATTATGGAAAGTAATGCGATGGGTCGTGGCTGATCTATCCGGGCATCGGCCTCAGGACAGCTCAATGATCCCTTTTTGTTCCGCGATGGCCGCCCGCGTGTCGCGCTCGAACTTCTCGGCCAGGGCAGTGGCGCTTCGTTCACCCTTCCCGACTCCCGCCGACGCGTAAAGCTCGGCGAGGTCTTCGCGCGCCGTATTCAGCAACTGCGCATACTGAGGGCCATCCTTTTCAAGCGCGAGATAAGCATAGAGGGTCGCTTCCGCAAGCTGCACCTTTTTCTTTGCTGAGTGAGTGATAATCGATTTCCGGCGAGCCGGATTGGGAGAACCGGGAAATTTCCTCGGCATATACTTCATCGATATCGATGGTCGTCTTGGCGCTTCTTTTCCCTCCGGCAAGGGCCGACCTTATGTCCCGCTCAAGCTGGGCGACCGTACCGGCAGGATCTTTTTCTTCCGCTTTATCGCTTGAATGCTGATAGGCATCGACAAGCGCGTCCCTCGCCGTTTCTATGAATTTCCGGCACGGGTAACCTTCATGCTCCAGCGTCAGCCCGGCGCGAAAATTGGGCTCCGCGACCGCTATGCGACTCGGGGGTAGTCCCCACCATAGTTACAGCAAGACTCATTGGTATCCCTTAATAAAGAGAGACAATTTATCATCCGGCATGTGGCATTGACAGCGAAGATTTCATGACAATCCGCATCCCGTCATAGGCCGGCTCGATGTTCGGCGGCAGCTGGGCCTTGAGCGCCGCATAATCGAGCTCATGGCTCATATGGGTCAGGATGGCGCGTTTCGGTTTGAGTTTTTCTATCCATTCAAGCGTCATAGCCAAAGTGCGTGACTGACGGCCGGCGTGTGCTGAAGACAATCCACAAGCCAAACGTCCAGCTTTTCAAGAAGTTGAAGTGATCGCTCCGGCAGGTTATCCACATCCGTCGAATAGGCAAAATTTCCAAGGCGATAGCCGAGACTCCTTCCCTTGCCGTGATGCTGCAGGATCGTCTGGAACGGAAGCCCGGCGATCTCCACCTGCGCATCGGCGGCAATGACGTTCGGCGCCATCGCCGGCCGGAACCAGGCGCCGCCGACCGGCGCCGGCTTGTGGAATGCGTAGGAGAATTTTGCGGCGACCTCCTGCAGCGTCCGTTCGTCGCCATAGACCGGCACCGCGCCGCCCGAGGTGAAATTGAACGCCCGCGCGTCGTCGATGCCGTGGCAATGGTCCGCATGCGCGTGCGTGTAGAGGATGGCGTCCCACCCGCGCGAAGCCGGCGCGCAGCGCCTGCTGGCGCAGGTCCGGCGACGTATCGACCAGCAGTCGCCTGCCCGCCTGCTCGATCAGGATCGAGGCGCGCAAGCGCTTGTTCTTCGGATCCGGCGAGGTGCAGACGGCGCAGCGGCAGCCAATCAGGCGGCACCCCGCCCGACGGGCCGCAGCCCAGGACCGTGACGGTGAGCTCGCCGCTCATGCCGGCAGCCTCGCTTTGGTGAACAGGCGAAAGAAGTTCGCCGTCGTCGCCTGCGCGATTTCCTCGAAGCTCACGCCTTTCACTTCCGCCAGCCGCTCGGCGGTGAGTTTCGTATAGGCCGGCTCGCAGGGCTTGCCGCGGAACGGCTCCGGCGCGAGGTAGGGCGAATCCGTCTCCACCAGCAGCGATTCCAGCGGCACGTCGGCCACGGCGTCGCGCAGCGGCTGCGATTTCTTGAAGGTCAGGATGCCGGAGCAGGAAATATATCCGCCAAATTTTACCGATTCTTCAGAGAGATATTTCGTAGAGCTAAAGCAATGAATGAGGAAGCGGAACGCCCCCTCCTCCATGGCCTTCGCGCAGGATATCGACCGTCTCCTCGTCGGCGTTGCGGCTATGGACGATGACCGGCAGTCAAGCGCGCGCGCGACGCGGATGTGGCGGCGGAACAGCGCGCGCTGCACCTCGCGCGGGCTGTGCTCGTAATAATAGTCGAGCCCCGTCTCGCCGATGCCGATGACGCGCGGGTGCGCAGCCTCGCGCAACAGCTCCTCCTCGGAGATGTCCTCGTGCGGTGCGGCCTCGTGCGGATGGATGCCGATCGAGCAGTAGATCTCGGGATGCGCTTCCGCGAGCGCCTTCACCTGCGCGAAATCGGAACGCTGCGTACTGATGGTCTGCATCAGCGCCACCCCGGCCTCCCTCGCCCGCGCGATGACGGCCTTCGTATCCGAAAGCTGCGGGTAATTGAAGGTTGGCAGTGCGAATCGACGAGCATGGCGGCACTTATGGCCAAGATTCACGGAATTGTCATACCTATTCATGCGTTTGACTGCCACAATCCGCCGACGGAGCGTAGATGAGAACGATCGCGGATTTCGACGAGTTGGCCAGGGACCACCCGGCGGCAAAGCCGGCGTTCTATGACTATCTGTGGGGCTCGGGCGAGCTCTGCGGAGGGCCTCAGCGCGGCGGAATACCGGTCGCTCGCCGTCAATTACCTGGCGCGCACGATGTTCACCGGGATGGGAGGTCAACGCCAACCTGTGGCAGGCCTCGCTCGATGCGCGCCTCACCAGCTCGGCCTACGGCGCCTCCACGGCCCACGAGGAAATGGGCTCGGGCGATCCCGACCGGATGCACATGAAGCTGATGGCCGATGCGCTCAACTACCACGGCAAAACGGTCTATCCCGGCGAGTATAAAGAGGTCAGCCTCGAATGGCTGATCGAGCGCTTCAAGCTGATCCACCACGCGCAGCGCGCCTATTCGCTCAACACGCTCGCCATCGCCGGCCACCCGGCGCTGGAGAAGGAGCGCGACGACCATACCAGCTTCGTTGCGCGCTGCCGGCCGATGGTGGACGGGGACATCGCCGCCGCCAACGCCGCCATGGGCCAGAACAGCACGGACGACACCGCGCTCCACGCGTGGAAGGCCGCGCACATCGCCTACAAGCAACTGCGCGAGGCGGGGCGTCTGCCCCGGCGTCATCGAGTACGGGCTCGAGCAGCTCGACGTCCAGCATTCGGCGAAAAAGGGCAAGCTCGCCGGCTGGGCCTACATGCACGAGACCTTCGCCGACAACGTCCTGTTCCAGCTGTTCCGGGGTGCTGAACGCCTCCGTCGACAAATACCACGGCGGGCAGGCCGAGTTCGACGAGCACGTCTACCCCTATTTCAAGGTCCCACGGCGATTACAAGGCCATGCTCGAAGGCCGCAACAGCGGCGGCGTCGAGGAAGAGCACGCCGTGCGCGAGGCGCAAGAAGATCGAGGAAGTCATCCGCATGGGCCCGGACGCGGCGGAGAATGCTTACGAAGGCGCCCGCGAATACGCCGACTCGCAGGGCGCGAAATGGAAAAGCATGGAAGAAGCCATGCGCCGCGCCCACCTCAAGCTGGATGCTCCCGGCCAGGCCAAGTCATCCGCCATCGGTTGAGATGCCGGCGGGTATCGATGAACATGATACTTCATGCAAATGTCACACCCGGCGGCGCGGATTTGCCGTAGAGGTAAAGGGATTCAGGGGGTTCGCACTATGGGTGACCGTCCCGTTCAGGACCATTCTTCCGGCTGGAGCCACGACATCCGCCCCGTCTACAGCGACGCGGAGCACGACCTGCTCGTGCGCACCAGCGCCGATTTCAAGCGCGTGGGCGACAGGCTGCTCGAATATTCGGTCATGGACAGCATCGATACCGCGAAACACCCGGAAAAGCAGGGACGACGTCCACCGCGACGCTATCCGCACCATCACGGATTACAACGACCTCCAGGGCCGCGACGAGCGCGCCATCACCGTCACGGTGCGCGACGCGAAACGGCCCGGCACCGTCCTCGCGACCTTCTGCGGGCAGCTCTTCGGGCCGGATTCCGGCAACGAGGGGGCGCGGCTGGATTACACGGATGCGCGCGGCCAACGTACCGTGGTCGTCGATGCCAAGCCCCAGGACCTGGAATTCCGCTGGCAGCAGCAATTGCTGAGCCCCAAAAAATCGGAATACGTCCACGCGCTCGATCCGGATGCGCAAGCCATCGACGACAACCGTGGTCAAATGGGACCACATGTCCGAACATAGATACACCGTGCGTCACGAAACCATTCCCGCCGGGAAAACGGGTTGGGGCAACCACTCGAATACTACCTCATCCAGTATCACGACGGGATGCTGGAGGGCGACGGGCCGGAAGCGCGATTGATGCGCGACTTACGTGAAGACCCGCGCGCCCCGGTACGAAGACCGCCTGCCGGGCATCTACCGGCCGGACGGCTTCCGGGATTCGGAGGCCGACCCGCAATACCTAATTTCGGCATGCTGGTGGGACGAGGCCGGCCATGTCGTCCATGGCGGCCGGGTCTCTTTCGTGACCGACCACAAGGAGCTCCCGCACCACGCCGCCCTCGGCAGCGAGGGCCTGACCGAGGCCCTCGACGGGCTGAGCCGCGAGCACGGCGGGCTGATCTACTGCGACTACGGCGGGCTGTTCACCGATCCGCCGAGCGAGGGCAAGGGGCTGGCCCGGCTGCTGGCCGGCCGCCTCTACCGGTTCGCCAACGAGGACATCAAGGCCGACATCGTATTCGTCGCCGCCATTCCCGATACCGCCGGCAAGTACCATGGCTGGGGCGCCCGTCCGCTCGGCATGCAGCAGCTTTATTTCCCTGCCCGAAGCATGTCGGCCCGCGCAAGCTGGGGCTCGCTGATGGTGGAAAGCATGCGCGGCAAGGAGACGCTGCCGCTGGACAAGGCGCTGCGCCGCGCCACCACGTCGAAGCGCTGGACGGGCTCGACGGCAAGCCCGCCAACCAGGTAAAGATCGGGAGGAGTGGTCGCATCCGCCGTGGGCCGACCAGAGGCGGTACTATGGAAACTAGGAAGCGCCGTTCCGCCGTCCGGCGGTATCCGGACTGGTGCTGGGCAGCGACCGGGCGCGTACCCCTGCTTCCATTACATGTGCCTCGCTCCCGCAAGGCGCCGTTGCTCGCCGCCGGGGACGGCATCACCGACCTGGGCGGGCCTCGGCGAGGTCGTCGCTTCCCGGCTTCGGCCGTGCCGGCGGAAGCCGTGCGCGCCCGGATGGAAGCCGAGTACGGCTTCGTGCACGATCCGGCAATGTTCGCCGATTCGTGAGCCCGAAGGGCCGTTCGATTGTGCAGATTTCCTGCCCGCATTCATGCGCTTGATCATAAATCCGTCACATTCGCGTGGTAGGATAAAGCGTAAAAACCTGTAAGAGCCATGGCAATCACGCCCGACACATCGCCCCCGAAGGGGCCGACCACCGCAGTCTCTCAATGCGCACGAGGAGAGCGATCCGTTGCTCGACTGGGTGGCGCTGCAAAGCGACAAGACCCAGCTCGCCCAGGAGATCGCCGAGCTCGACACCCACGTGCGCAGGCTCGACCATCCCCGGCGTCGATCCCAGCGAGATCGGACCCGCCAAACAGCGCCGCCGACCTCGCGCACAAGCACATTCGACAAGCTGAACTCCACCTTCAATGCCCTGAGCTCGACCGGGATGTACTCCGCCGCCCAGCTCCGCCAGCTGCATTCGGATTTCACCAAGGCGCTGAACGTCACCCGCATGGAGCTGGCGACGGTCGAGCGCGAGAAGGCTTCCTCGACACCGCGACGGCCATCAGGCATGCCGTCGTCGCCACCCGCGAGGAGCACGAAGAAGAGAAGAAGGAGCAGCGCTCGCTGCTGGAGCGCGTCGCGGCGAATATGCATGCGCACCTGCCGACCGTCAAAATTCCCACCATCCAGGTCGCTGCGGTCGTGATCATTCCCGGGCACCACGGGCAGGGCCGCACAAGCACCCGCAGCCCCATTGCCTGGGCGAGCTTACGCCGTCGCCGGTGTGGCCGCGTCGCATCCCCCACTCCCATTCCAACAGGCTCATGGCGCTTGCCGTCCCGACGCCCGCCGGGTATTTCGACGGGCACCAGGTGCCGTTCTTCGCGGCGCCGCCGCGAGGGGTCAAGGTCGAGTCGCATCCCGGCGCGACGGCGGTCAACCTCGTCACGGGCATGGCGCGATCCGCCATCGGCGGGGATACGGATGCCATCGATTTCTACTCCGTGCAGATCGACAAGGCATTCTGGCGGCACATGCCCGGCATGATCGGCGGCATGACGCAGTACGAGCAGGAGCTCGACGACCTGATGCCCGCTGATCAAGGCGCACCCGGAATGGAGCAAGCTGAAACATCGACAGCTGGCGCAAGCTGGAGGCCGGTAGCTGAGCGAAGGACGGCAAGCGCAGCGCGAAGGACCTCGGCAGCAGTGAACATCCAGATCACCCGGCGCGATGATGACGGTGGGCGGCTCAACCATCTCGCGCATATCTCGCGCCGCCGGCCCCGGCGCACCCGGCGGGAAAACATGCGCCCACGCCGCAGGCGGCGCCGGGCACCGGTCTCGGCGCCGACCGTCGTTGCCGGGCTTGTACCGGCGAAGGCCGCGAAACATTCGGCCGGCGTCGGGCTGGGCATCGCGCAGAATGTCAGCGAGATCAAACGTTTCGCCCTGTTGGCGGCTACGGCGCCTCGACGTCCCCGGACGGTGGGCGTCTAGCCATTTCTTTACCAATTCTTAACTATTGACCTGAAAAACCGCGCTACTTCGCGTGGAATGCGCATAACTGTAACAAAACCGTAATACTTTTTCTGCTATTTTGAGGGTGGAGAATTGTGAAGGTTTGATGGCGATACCGCATACAGCCCCCCTGATAACGCCTACGCAACCCCCCGCATCAGGCACGGATGCCGTACTCGACGGGCTCAACGCGGGCATTCGCCGGGAGCAGGAGCCATATAACGGCGAAAAGCCCGGGCAGCAGCTCGCGGACAAGCAGAGAGCGGGCGCAGCGCATCATCGCCGATGCCAGGGCGGCCATCGACCACATCATGCTGCTCGCCGGCACCGACGTCGTAGCCCAGGGCAAGGCGCGCGCTGCGCTTGGCGCCCCTGAACAACCTGGTCGCGGGGGCGGCTCCGCGGGCGAACCCCAGGCCATCGATGCGCTGCTCGCCAGCAACGACGCCATACCACGGCCATCAGCGCCGCCGGTGCGGCTGTCTCGGCGGCTGTGCAGGCGGACGGCGAGGCCGTCGCCAGCGGCTATGCCATGAGCCCGGCGCAGCGCGTCGCGATCCTGGCAAGCATGCAGATCACGCCGCAGAATTTTCACGACCTATGCCCCACGCGCTGTGCCCTGAATCCGACCCAGCTGACGCCCGACCTCAGGAAGCAGTTTCGGCAGCGTGACCAACGCGCTGCTCATCGATCCGCAGCACGGCGCCGATCATGCAGCGCATGATCACCGAGACCAATAACACGCCGACGGATATCCGTCGCGAAGGCGCCCGCGAGCAGAACGACGCCTACGACAAACTGGATAAAAATGGACGATTTCGACGCACGTCACAGCGTCGCCGGGTACGAAAAATACCGGGATGCGGTGAAGCTCATGCGCCGCCTCGCCTGTACCATTCGGACGCGCAGATCGACTTGGTCAAGGCCATGTGGGAACACAAGATCACGCCCGAGCAGGCGATCGAGCGCGCCCACGAGCTGATGCATGAGCATGTGCAGGAAGGCGCGCTGACGCACGATGCGATCGTCCAGAGCATGCAGGCCGACACCCAGCACCACGGCCGCGAGATGCTGGCGAACCTCCAGAAGGACTTTACCGACCCGAAAACGGGCAAACTCGATTTCGACAAGATCTACGAAGCTGCTGGCCAGGTCACATCCGCGCAATTCAAACAGGCGCAGCGGGATCTCACGGCCAAGGGCTGGGACGGCATAAGCCCGGAGGAACGGCGCGAGCTTTCCCTGAAGATGCTGACGATGAACGACAGCGTTCCCATCGCGATGACGAGACGCTCCAGCTTTATCACAAGCTCGAGACGATGAAGTCGCTGAACCAGACGCTGAGCGCCGCGCAGGGGCAGCAACTCGACCAACTGACCCAGGTGCTCGATAAAAGCGGCAAGAGCGGCAATGCATGGGAACGTGCCGGCACCCTGATGGGCATCATGGACAATACCGCCGGCATGCCGCTCTTCACGAACAACAAGGACGAGCGCCATGCGCTGCAGGTGACGCTGTGCAAAGTGCTGACAGGGTACGACACGAGCAATCGCACGCCCGACCAGCTCATGCAGGACGTCGCCGCCATGCAGAGCGGCGACAAGGCAGCGCGGCGCGCATCAACGGCATGCTCACCGCCTCCGTCCAGTGGTCGCCGGTCAGCAATCACCCTTTACGAGGGGCTGAAAAAAGAGCTCGGCACCCTCAACGCGCACAAGACGGTCTCACGACCATTCCCCACGACAAGGACCTGACCATCTCCCAGCTGAAGGACCTGATCTCCGCCGCCGGGGTTCAAGGAGAGCGACCTCGAGGACCACGGCACCGTGACATCGGACAAGCTAGGCGCCGCGATCGCCGCGATCGAAAGCAAGCCGCCGGCCAGATCTCCAGAAGCTGCTCGCCGCGGCGCATATCGACCAGACGCCGCCGCCTGCGCCCGTTGCGCCGGCCCATGTCGCGGCGAAACCCCCGCAACCGGCGTCCACCAGGGGCCGCACAAACCGCCGAGCCAGCGGCGTGGCGATGGCCTGATCGCTTGATTTTTTATCTCCCCGGCGCTATGCCGGCTACATGCAGGACATCGCCGTTTCCAAACATATCGAGCTGACGCCGCCCGGCGGCACGAGGCGCGTGCTGCTGCATTCCTGCTGTGCGCCCTGCGCCGGCGAGCTGATGGAGCAGATGCTCGCCAACGGGATCGACCTCACCGTTTTCTTCTACAACCCCAACATCCACCCGCTGCGCGAGTACGAGCTGCGCAAGGCGGAGAATATCCGCTATGCCGAAAAGCTCGGCATCCCCTTCGTCGATGCGGATTACGACGTCACCGAATGGTTCGCCGCGCCAAGGGCATGGAGCGCGAGCCGGAGAGGGGCATCCGCTGCACGATGTGCTTCGACATGCGCTTCGCCCGCACCGCGCTTTATGCGCATGAGCATGGATTTTCCGTGTTCACCAGCTCGCTCGGCCTGTCGCGCTGGAAGGACATGGAGCAGATCAACGCGTCGGGGCTGCGCACCGCGAGCGCCTACGAGGGCCTGAGCTACTGGACCTATAACTGGCGCAAGCAGGGCGGCGCGGGGCGCATGTACGAGATCGCCAGGCGGGAAGAGTTCTACGCCCAGCAATATTGCGGCTGCATCTATTCGCTGCGCGACCAGAACGCGCTGCGCCAGCGCCATGGCCGCGAAAAGATCGCCATCGGCGAGACCTGGTACGAGGAGAAGCTGGGCTAGCCCGGCGTCTGGCTGCGTTGCCGCTGCTGGATGGCGGCGGGCACATAGGCACCGGAGGCAGACGTCTGCTGCACGGCGCTGAGGAAGCCGGCCTGCAGGAGCGACATGCCGTCGGCGGGGCTTACGGGTCTTTCCGGTTTCGGCAGGGCCGTGTCCTGGTTCACGTCGTTGCGGTAGGTGTAATGGGCGGCGAAATCCGCGTAATGCGCGTCCGAATAGCCTTCATGGCCCATGCTGGCGATCATCTGCTTGAAGAAATCCTTTGCTTCATCCAGTCCATCTTGTCGTCGATGCCGTTCTTTTCCGAGGGCGGCAGGGTGGCGATGCGGCTGGCCAGCGCGTTCCTGCACGCCGAGAAGCATGGCTTCCGTGCCGATCACGCCCCCCTTGGAATCGAGCTTCGCCGCGTCGGCGCGGAACTGGTGGACGAAGGCGGGGTTGGCGAGCTGCTGGTATCAGCACGGCGTTGACGCGCACGCTGTCGACGTAGTTCAGCTTGCTGTAGCCATTGGGATCGATGCTGGCGAACGTGGGACTGCCCATAAAAAACTCCTGATTACGGCTTCCAGATTAACAAAAACGGCCTTAAGACTCCATTAACGGCCGTTTTTATAAGCCCATGCCGGCGCGGATTGTGTGACAATTGCGTGAAACTCCCCCGTCGTCTCCGATCCTTAACATTCCTCCCGTAAGTTAAGGGGATGGCAGGAAAAATCCGACTGATCAATTTCGGCGGCACACCGCTCATGCGCCGGGATCCGGACGATCCCGGGGGCGGGTTCGTGCCCGCCTACCATCCCGACGACATGTTCGAAGGCGCGCAAAGCCGGTCGGCTACCATCCCGACGTGCGCGAGCTGCCCTACAAGCGATCGACAGCATCAACTTCGACATCGACACCCATTACGAAGGGCTTCGCCGCGCCGTGCTCGAAACGCTGGCGAGAACGACATCCCCGCCATCGTCGGCGGCACCGAATACGCTGCGCTTCTACGGCGCGATCCTCGCCGAGGACCTGCAGCGCATGCACAGCAAGGGCTATTTCCGCCTTCGGCTCGACCAGGATGTCGACGGGCGGCAAAGGCAGGGCCACACCAACGCGGTCCCGCCCGTGCTGCTCGTGACCTCGATGCACACCTTCGAGGACAAGCCGGAGCATGTGCGCCGGATCCTGCGTGCCGTGCCCTTCGCCGCCGCGCAGGCGATGAGCGTCGGCCATTTCCGGCGTGTTCGCCGTGCTGCCGCAGGATGAGGAGGTATCCTCCGTCACCCTGCTCAACATGCAGCATCCCATGGACAAGATCTCGGGGCGGCTGACGAAGGCGTTCACCGGCGCCGAGCACCCGGTCAGCATGCAGCATCCGGAGTCGGTGGAAAAGGCGCTGGCCCACGACCGCCTGTTCCTGCCGAGGCCGCTCAAGGACATCCCGGACTACCGGCACCGGCTGGTCGCGCCGCCGCTGGAGACGAGCAACAGCGCCTACGGGGTGGCGCAGTTCCTCTACAAGGTGCGCACCGAGCATGAGAAATACCCGTTCGATGCCGTCATCGTCAAAGTGCCGCTGCGCAGCGGCTGGCGCAGGGACGGCGACGAGGTCCTGTGGGAGACCGCCCAGTTGCGGCGCATGGGCGTCGACGTCTTCTTCGTCAACGACCCGGTCTACAAGCGCAAAACGAACAAGCTGGAATTCCAGCAACGGCTATGAGTCCTTTCCCGAAGTCGAGAAAGACTCGGTGATGCGCGATTTCGACATGGTCCGCAACGCTGCGCAACGCCGGGGGAATTCTTCTCGAAGGTTCCACCAGCGCCCAGGCGTTCGCCGTGGCCCTGGAAGAAAGCGAATTCGGCAACGACGCTCCTCATTCGGCTTACCGCGCCATCACGAGCGACGCGGCGGCGAATTAACCTGGCGGAGCACCCGCATTCCACCCTCGCCGACCATATGCGCATCGACGGCGCCGTGCCGCGCGATGGCGCTCGAATACGTGCCCGACGCCCGGGCTTTCGCGCTGGGGGTCGAGCTGGTCGCGAACAACCGGATCACGAAGGACGCCGGGCGGGCAAGGGCCAGGCAGACGCGCACCGGAACGCTGCTCCAGCCTCGGCTGCACCGACGGCGCCCATTCCGGATGCGCACAGCAGGACCTTTGCCGCGCATCCCGACCTCAAGGTCATCCTGCAGCTACAAATACGCGGGCAAGAAGACCGACCGCGCCAGCCGAGGTCCGGGAGAACGCGGGCCTCGAAATATACGGCACGGCGGTCTCGCTGCTGCGTAACAGCTTGGGCCAGGTCACCGCTGGCGGCGAGCGCCCGGCCGACAGCATCATGGCTTCCCTATGGGTCGCGGCAAGGCCGGCTGACTATTTCCGCTTCGCTTTGCTTTTTTCTTGCCCTTGAGCACCAGCGTGCTGCCGTTCTTGGCGGCGGCGCGCTTGAGCTTCGGCTTCGCCGTGCGGGTGCGGGGCAGGGAGCCGCCGGTGACGCCTTTCTGCTCGATGGCGTCGATGCTGCCGATGGCGGCGAGGTTGATGATGTCGGCCACCGTGGCTTTCATGCTGACGATCTGCACCGGCTTTTCGAGCCCGACTAAAATTGGCCCAATCATGCTGCCGACTTCGAGCTCTTCGAGCAGGTTCGACGAGATATGTGCCGAGTGCAGCGCGGGCATCACCAGCACGTTGGCGGGGCCGGAGAGGCGGCAGAACGGGTAGAGCGCCATCAGCTCCGCGTTGAGGGCGGACGTCGGCGGACATCTCGCCGTCGTACTCGAAATCGATGTCGCTGCGCTTGTCGTAGCATCTCCACGGCGTCGCGGATGCGCTTGCTCTTCTCCTTCATCGGGTTGCCGAAATTGGAGTAGGAGAGCAGGGCGACGCGCGGCTCGTACGCCAGCTGGCGCACCTTGCGCGCGGTGCAGACGGCGATGTTGGCGAGCTCCTCCGCCGAGGCAATTCCTGCACGACGGTGTCGGAAATGAAGACGGTGCGGTTCTTGCTGACCAGCATCGACATGCCGAAAAGGAACTCGCCCTTCTTCGGCTCCAGCACGCGGGCGACGTTCTCCAGCGCGCGGTAGTAGTTGCGCGTCAGGCCGGTGACGACGACGACGCCATGGCCGCAGGCGAGCATGCAGGAGGCGAAGATGTTGCGGTCGTTCTTCACCATGCGCTCGACGTCGCGGTGGAGGAAG
The DNA here is from genome assembly GCA_037200745.1 of Alphaproteobacteria bacterium. Taxonomy (GTDB): domain Bacteria; phylum Pseudomonadota; class Alphaproteobacteria; order Rickettsiales; family UBA3002; genus QFOX01. Next base: position 12,203 of record JBBCHK010000012.1, on the reverse strand, counting down.
CCCTTGCGCTGCAATTTTTTGTAGAGGTAGTCGGCATAGACGCCGAGATGCGGCGTGATCGCGGCGTTGACGATCTCGAGGTCGTCCGCATGCTTGATGCCGAGCCGGTGGATCGTGTGGCGGATGCGCTCCGGCCTGCCGACGAGGATCGGGTGGCCGTAGCCGTTGTCGCGCCAGTGGATCGCGGCGCGGATGATCTTTTCTTCCTCGCCCTCGGCGAAGATGACGCGCTGCGGGTTGGCGCGCACCACGTCGAAGATATTGGCCATCGAGTTCGCCGCCGGGTCGAGCCGGGCGGAGAGGGCGCGCTTGTAGCCCTCGAAATCGGTGATGGGGCGGCGGGCGACGCCGGTATCCATCGCCGCCTGGGCGACGGCGACCGGCACGGTGGTGATCAGGCGCGGGTCGAACGGCGTGGGGATGATGTAGTCGCGCCCGTATTTCATTTCGCGGCCGGAATAGGCGGCGAGCACTTCCTCCGGCACGTCGGCGCGGGCGAGCTGGGCGATGGCCTCGGCGGCGGCGATCTTCATCTCCTCGTTGATCTCGCGCGCCCGCACGTCCAACGCGCCCCTGAAGATGTAGGGGAAGCCCATCACGTTGTTGACCTGGTTGTTGTAGTCCGAGCGGCCGGTGGCGATGATCGCGTCCTTGCGCACTTCGAGCACTTCCTCGGGCAGTATCTCCGGCACGGGTTGGCCATCGCGAAGATGATCGGGTTCTTCGCCATGCCTTTCACCATGTCCTTGGTCACCGCCGCCGGCGGCCGAGAGGCCGAGGAACACGTCGGCACCTTCGAGCGCTTCCTTCAGCGTGCGTTTCTTCGTTTTCCACCGCATGGGCGGATTTCCACTGGTTCATCGAGGAATCGTTGCGGCCCTGGTAGATGACGCCGGACTTGTCGCACAGCAGCACGTTCTCGTGCTTCACGCCCATCAGCTTGATGAGCTCGATGCAGGCGATGCCCGCCGAGCCCGCGCCGTTGCACACCACCTTGAGGTCGCGGAAGTCGCGCCCGGTGATGTGCGCGGCGTTGATGAGCCCGGCGGCGGGTGATGATGGCGGTGCCGTGCTGGTCGTCGTGGAAGACGGGGATGTCGCAAATCTCTTTCAGCTTCTGCTCGATGATGAAGCAGTCCGGCGCGCCGATATCCTCGAGGTTGATGCCGCCGAACGTCACCGAAATGGCGCGCACGGTCTCGATGATCTTCTCCGCGTCGGTCGAATCGACTTCGATGTCCATGGCGTCGATGTCGGCGAAGCGCTTGAACAGGATCGACTTGCCCTCCATCACCGGCTTGCTGGCCAGCGCGCCGAGATTGCCGAGGCCGAGCACGGCCGTGCCGTTGCTCACCACCGCGACGAGGTTGCCCTTGCTGGTGTAATCGTAAGCGGCATCTTTATTTTCATGGATCTTGATGCAGGGCACCGCGACGCCCGGCGAATAGCCGAGGGCGAGGTCGCGCTGCGTGATCAGCGGCTTGGTGGGCGTGATGGAGATTTTCCCGGGCTGCCCCATCGTGTGGTAATTGAGGGCTTCCTCGTCGGAAATATTCATTGTTTTCACTGGCCATCCAAACGTCCTTCTTCTAGCGATAATGTATGTCTTCTGCGATTAGGACAGCTACCATATCGAGCGCAAGCGAAAACGAAAGCGCAAAGTCGCCTGCGGTCGCCGCCACTCCCGCGATGCAGCAATATTTCCGCCACAAGGATGCCTACGGCGACTGCCTGCTTTTCTACCGCATGGGCGATTTCTACGAGCTGTTCTTCGATGACGCGGTGAAGGCGGCCGGGATCCTCGATATCGCCCTCACCAAGCGCGGCAAGCACGCCGACCAGGATATCCCGATGTGCGGCGTCCCCGTCCACGCCGCCGAGCTTTATTTGCAGAAACTCATCGCCAGCGGTCTCAACGTCGCCATCTGCGAGCAGATGGAAACGCCGGAAGAGGCCAAAAAACGCGGGGCGAAAGAAGTCGTGCGCCGCGACGTCGTGCGCATCGTCACCCCCGGCACGGTGACCGAGGAAGCGCTGCTCGCGCCCGGGCAGGCGCTCTATCTGGCGGCGCTGCATTATACTCCCTCCCCCTCCGGGGGAGGGTCGGGGTGGGGGCTTGCCGAAGCTCGACCCAGCCAAGCCCCCCACCCAGCCTCCCCCCGACGGGGGGAGGAGAAATCCGCGCTCGCCTGGCTGGAGCTGTCGACCGGCGAGTTCGTCACCAGCGAGACGTCGCTGGCTTCATTACCGGCGCTGCTGGCGCGCGTCGCCCCGCGCGAATTGCTGCTGACGCAGGGCGCCTACGAAAAGCTCCACGCCGAGCCGTGGTTCGCCGAATGGCGCACGCGCGCCACCATCCGCGCCGACGCGCTGTTCGATCACCGCAAGGGCGAGCGCGTGCTGCGCGCGCATTTCTGCGTCGACGACCTCGCCGCGTTCGGCGCCTTCACCGGCCCCGAGCTTTCCGCCATGGGCGCGCTGATGGATTACGTCCAGCTCACCCAGATGGAAGCCGCCGCCCGGCTCGATCCGCCGAAAAAAGAATCGCCGGAATCGCATTTGCAGATGGACGCCGCGACGCGGCGCAACCTCGAGCTGACGCAAACGCTTTCCGGCGAGCGCAAGGGCACGCTGCTCTCCACCCTCGACCGCACATTGACCGCTGCCGGCGGGCGCACGCTGGCGGCGTGGCTCTCCGCCCCCCTGCGCCGTCGCGACATCATCGCCGCGCGGCAGGACGCCGTCGCCTACGCGCGCGCCGATGCATCGTGGCGCACGAAAATCCGCGATGCGCTGGCGAAAGTTCCCGACATGGAGCGCGCGCTCGGGCGGCTGTCGCTCGGCCGTGGCGGCCCGCGCGATTTGCAGATGCTCGGCACCGGCCTCGCGCAATCCATTGCGCTTTCCGACCTGCTGCGCGCGCCCGCGCTGCCGTCGCTGCTGATGGAAGTGCGCGATGCGCTCACCGGCCATCACGAGCTCGCCGACACGCTGGAGCGCGCGCTGATGAACGAGGTCCCGCTCAAGGCCGCCGACGGGAATTTCGTCGCCAGCGACTGGCGCGCCGACCTCGCCGAATACCGCACGCTGCGCGACGAGTCCAAGCGCGTGCTGACGCTGATGGAAGCGCGGCTGAAGAAAGAGACCGACATCGGCTCGCTCAAGATCAAGCATAATAACGTGCTCGGCTACTTCATCGAGATCACGCAGATCCACGAGAAGAAAGTCCCGCCGACATTCATCCATCGGCAAGGGCTCGCGGGCAGCCTGCGCTACTCGACGCCGGAGCTCAACGACATCGCGCGCAAGATCGAGGAGGCCGCCGACCGCGCGCTGAAGCTGGAGCTTGAAGTATTTGGCGAATTGGTCGCGCAGGTGTTGAAGCAGGGCGGCCCGATCGTAGCCACGGCGCGGGCGCTGGCCTCGCTCGATGCGCTCGCCGCGCTCGCCGAGCGGGCGGAAGAGGGCGGCTGGGTGCGCCCGCAGATCGCCGAGGACGGCGGCTTCGCAGTGGAACAGGGCCGCCACCCCGTCGTCGAGGCGGCGCTGAGGCGCACGCACGGCGAGTTCATTGTCAACGATTGCGTGATGGATGAATTTTTAAAAACCTCTCCCTTGAGGGGAGAGGTCGGCGCGAATGCGCCGGGTGAGGGTGACAGCGCTGGCGATAATACGCCGCGTCGTCTCACCCCCACCCCGACCCTCCCCCCTCAAGGGGGAGGGAGATTATGGCTGCTCACCGGCCCCAACATGGGCGGCAAATCGACCTTCCTGCGCCAGCAGGCGATGCTGGTCATCCTCGCGCAGATGGGAAGCTGCGTGCCGGCGAAGCGCGCTGGCATCGGCCTCGTCGACAAGCTTTTCTGCCGCGTCGGCGCGGCGGACGACCTCGCGCGCGGCCAGTCCACCTTCATGGTCGAGATGGTGGAGACGGCGAGCATCCTCAACCAGGCGACGCCCGCATCCTTCGTCATCCTCGACGAGATCGGGCGCGGCACGGCGACCTATGACGGCGTCTCCATCGCCTGGGCCGTCGCCGAGCATTTGCACAACGTGACGCAATGCCGCGCCTCTTCGCCACGCATTACCACGAGCTCACCGAGCTCTCGGCGACGCTGCCGCACCTCAAGAACTACCAGGCGACGGTCAAGGAATACGGTGGACAAACTCATTTTCATGCATACCATCGCCCCGGGCAAGGCGGACAAATCCTACGGCATCCACGTCGCCGCGCTCGCCGGCATGCCGAAGCCTGTCCTCGCAAGGTCGCGCGCACTCCTCAAGCTCCTCGAATCCGGCCATAGCATCACCGAAAAGCCGCTGCGCGAGGAGCTGCCGCTCTTCGCGCACGCGACGCCGCCCGCAGAAAGCAAGCTGGCTGAACGTTTGGCAAATGTAGAGCCGGATAAGATGACGCCGATGGAGGGGTTGCAGCTCGTCGCGGAGCTTAAGAAACTGGCGGAGGAGTAGGGGGTCGCCCTTCACGGAGCGTTGGGAAATCAGGCGAGGCGCGGGACAGGGAGCATAGAACAGGCGAAAATCGGCTTTATTTCTGCGGATTGGCCGCTATACTCCCGCCACGTTTTTATTCGCAACTAAGAATCACTAGATAATTCAGAATTTTAAGGGGATATACCATGGCTGTTCCGAAGAGAAAGACCTCGCCGTCGCGTCGCGGCATGCGCCGTTCGCACCACGCGCTGGAGAAGACCACCGTCGCTGAGGACAAGACGAGCGGCGAGCTGAAGCGCCCGCACCACGTCTCGCCGGACGGCAACTACAACGGCCGCAAGGTCACCGGCGCCAAGGTGAAGCGCTAGCTATTCCGGCCGCGCGGCTTCCGCGCGGAGATGCGAACATTTAACGGCGCGGAACACGGCGATGACGCTCAACCTTCCGATAGCGCTCGATGCGATGGGTGGCGACAAGGCCCCCGAGTCGGTCATCAAGGGCGCGCGGCGCGTGTTGCGCGAATACCCGGACGCGACGTTCCATTTCTTCGGCCGCGAAGCGGTGATCGCGCCGCTCATCCACCGCTACCGTGCGCTGGCGCGCGTCTCGCAGATCACCCACACCGACGACGTCATCGCCATGGACGCCAAGCCCTCGGTGGCGCTGCGCCAGGGAAGAGATCCTCGATGCGCCTGGCGCTCGACGCGGTGGCGCGCGGGGAATGCTGCGCGATGGTCTCCGCCGGCAACACCGGCGCGCTGATGGCCTCGGCGAAGTTCGCGCTCAAGACGCTGCCCGGCATCTACCGCCCGGCGATCACGGCGACGGTGCCGGCGCAGGACAAGCGCGTCGTGCTGCTCGATATGGGCGCCAACATCGACTGCACGGCGGAGTACCTCGTGCAGTTCGCGATGATGGGCGACGCTTACGCGCGCCGCCGTGCTCGGCATCGCGCAGCCGAAGGTGGGGCTGCTCAATGTCGGCTCCGAGGAAATGAAGGGCCACGACGAGGTGAAGGACGCGCATAAAATTTTGCGCTCGGGCACGATCCCGGTCAATTACCACGGCTTCGTCGAGGGCCACGAGATACTCGAAGGCACCACCGACGTGGTGGTGACGGACGGCTTCACCGGCAACATCGCGCTCAAGACGGCCGAAGGCGCATCGCGGCTGCTCTACACCGCGCTCAAGACGGCGTTCGAGAATTCCTGGACGGCGAAGATCGGCTACCTGCTGGCGCGCCCGACGCTGCGCCGCGCGCTCGGGCAGTACGACCCGCGCAAGAACAACGGCGCGATCCTGCTGGGCCTCAACGGCATCGCGGTGAAGAGCCACGGCGGGGCGGATGCGAAGAGCTTCGCCAACGCGATCAAGGTCGCCATCCAGCTCGTCGAGCACGAGGTGAACCGCAAGATCGTCGAGGAGCTGGCGCACGTGACGCGCCTGCCCGAGCCGAACCGCCTGCCGGAGTCCGGCGCGCCGGCGGAAACGGCGCAGGCGATCTGATGCGCGCGGTCATCACGGCAACGGGCAGTTATTTGCCCAGGCGCGTCGTCAGCAACGAGGCGCTCATCGCGCAGTATCACCTCGATTCGAACGACGAATGGATACGCACGCGCAGCGGCATCGTGCAGCGCTACATCGCGGCCGAAGGCGAGGCGACGTCGCACCTCGCGACGGAGGCGGCGCGGGCGGCGATGGCGCGCGCCGGCGTTTTTGCCGACGGCATCGACGGCGTCGTCGTCGGCACCTCGACGCCGGATACCACCATGCCGTCGGTGGCGACGAAAGTGCAGGCGGCGCTCGGCATCAAGCACGGCGCGGCGCTCGACGTGATGGCGGCCTGCACCGGCTTCATCGCCGCGCTGGCGACCGCGCACGGGCTCATCCAGACGGGCATGTGCAAGCGCATCCTCGTCATCGGCGCGGAGACGATGACGCGCATCCTCGACTTTACGGACCGCGGCACCTGCATCCTGTTCGGCGACGGCGCGGGCGCGGTGATCCTCGAAGCGATGCCGGAGGAAAAAGCGAACGGGCGCGGTATTTTGGCGACGACGCTGGAGGCGGACGGCTCGTTCGGCCCGCTGCTCGGCACCAATGGCGGCACGTCGAGCACGCAGACGGCCGGCGCGATGTTCATGCAGGGGCAGGAAGTGTTCCGCCACGGCGTCGAGAAAATGGCGAGCACGACGCGCGAGGCCGTCGGCAAGGCGGGGCTCGAGCTTTCCGAGGTCGACTGGCTGGTCGCCCACCAGGCGAACGGGCGGATGATCGCCTCGATCGCGCGGCAGCTGAAGCTGGACGAATCCCGATGCATCGTCACGGTGGACAAACATGCCAATACTTCGGCCGCGTCGATCCCGCTGGCGCTCGACGTCGCGGTGAAGGACGGGCGCATCAAACCGGGAAATATTGTTGCGATGCCCGCACTTGGCGCTGGACTCACCTGGGGCTGTTGTGTAGTAAAATGGTGAAATCGAAATCACGAATCCACGAGAAAACGAATCCACGATGCCTGTAGTCGAGATGCAGCCCACAATAAGCGATGCAAGGCATCTGGAAGTTTACAATTTGGCCTTCGGGCTTTCGCTTGAGATTCATAAAGCCTCTTTGGAATTTCCAAAGACCGAGCAATTCGCCATGGCCGACCAGTTGCGGCGGGCCAGTAAATCCATATGCGCCAACCTGGCCGGAAGGATTCGACCGCCAGCAATATTCAAACAGGAATTCAAGCGATTTTTGATGCTGGCCGCCTCTTCCTGTGCTGAGGTTAAAGTCTGGCTCGACTACTGCATCGAATTAAAATATATTACCCGGAGCCAATATGCAGGATGGTCGGATCAATACGATAAAGTCTCGCGGATGTTGCATAAGCTGCGCCGTAAACTTATCGTAGATTCGTAATTTCGTAATTTCGTGACCTCGGAGATAACTATGAGCGGTAAAACACTCACGCGCGCCGACCTCTCCAATGCCGTCTACCGCGAGATCGGGCTTTCGCTTTCCGAATCCACCCAGCTGGTCGACACGGTGCTCGAGGAAGTCGCCGCCGCGCTCGCCGCCGGCGAAACGGTGAAGCTTTCCTCCTTCGGCACCTTCAAGCTGCGTCGCAAGAAAGAGCGCATCGGCCGCAACCCGAAGACCGGGGTCGAGGTGCCGATCACGCCGCGCACGGTGCTTTCCTTCAATGCGAGCAACATCCTGAAGCAATCGGTGAACGGCAAGGCCGAATCCTGATTCCTTCGCTTTTAGAAACTAAAAAACAAAACAAGGGACCTATGGCAAGCAACGACACTTCGCTTTTCGCTTATTCCTCCGAGAACGACCGCAAGGGCAAGGCGCCGAACGCGCTGCGCACCATCAGCGAAGCGTCGGACATGCTCGAGGTGCCGCAGCACGTGCTGCGTTTCTGGGAAACGAAATTCTCGCAGATCCGCCCGCTCAAGCGCAACGGCGGCCGCCGCTTCTACCGCCCGCAGGACCTCGACATCCTGCAGCAGGTGAAGTTCCTGCTCTACAGCCAGGGCTACACGATCAAGGGCGCCAAGAAAGCGATCGAGGATTACGCCCGCCCCGGTGCCGCCGTGGAAACGCCCGAGTGGCTGGCCACCGTGCCGCCCGCCTCCGTCAACGACAATGAGGCACAGGCGCCGAGCAACGAGCAGGCACTCGCCGAGCTCGCCGCCGAGCTGCGCGAGGAAACGCCGGTATCGCCGCAGGAGTCCCTGCGCGAGGTGCGCGAAGGGCTTCTGGCGGCCCGCGATGAGCTCACCGCCGCCCTGGCGCGCGCCGCTTAACGGCTGATTTCGGGCATTTTTTCAGCGCCCGGGCTCCGCAGCCTTCATCCAATCTTCATACAAGACGCTTCCCCGACCGGTACAATCGGGGAATGGTGGAAGAATCCGTACAGGGCAAGCTGGCGGTCGCGGGCGGCGGCATCACGGGGCTGAGCGCGGCGTATTACGCGCTGAAACAGGGCGTTCCCGGCGACCGGATCGACGTCTACGAAGGCAGCAACCGGCTCGGCGGCAAGATCGAATCGGCGACGCTGGACGGCAAGGTCGTCAACAAGGGTGCCGAGTTCGTCGATACCGACTACCACCAGTTCATCGGGCTGTGCAACGAGCTCGGCGTGAAGCTCACCGATGCGACCGACCAGCAGGCGATGACCATGCAGCGCCCGGGTGGCGGCAGCATGAGCGAAGCGCGCTTCATGCGCGAATACCAGCCGCTCGCCGACATCATGCTGCAGCACAAGGCCGAGCTCGCCGCGCAGCCCTACGGCGCGCTGGCGCGCCGGCTCGACGCCATGTCGGTCGACAGTATGTCGACGCGCTCGGTGCGCAGGTGCGCGGGAACGTCTTCCAGCGCCTCCTCCACTTCGTCACCTTCCGCCCCTCGGTATCGCCGGAGATCCTCGAGATGCTGAAGCAATCCTACGTCTCGGAAGGCTGCCACGCGGCGGAGCGAATAAGCGCGCTGCAGTTCGTGCACGAGTCGGGCGCGAAGCCCGGCGAATTCCGCGTCAGCGACTGCGCCTACCGCGTCGAGGGCGGCACGGAGCAGCTCATCCACGCCCTGCGCGCGAAGCTGGAGCAGGCGGGCGTGCGCATCCATACCGGATCGGAAGTGTCCTCGCTCGCGAAGACGGCGGGCGGCGTCGAGCTTCGCTTCGCCGACGGCCGCACGGCGACGAGCGAGAAGGTCATCCTCGGCCTGCCGACCATTGCGATCAGCCGCATCCAGGGGCTCGACGCACTGGGCCTCGCGCCGCAGGCGCAGTCGCTGCTGGCGAATACGCAATACACCCAACGCCATCAAATTCACCGTGAAGCTGAAGGACGGCGTGACGCCCGAGCAGAGCAACTTCTTCTCCTCGACCGGCTTCCAGAGCTGGCCGGGCCAGCCCGGGCAGCTGACGTTCCTCTGCAGCGCCGATCAAATGAACGGCCGCAGCATGCCCGATTTCCTGCGGCAGACGATGGACCAGTACGCCAAGGCCTACAACACCACCGCCGAAGCGCTGTTCGACATCAGCGGCCCCGGCAAGATCGTGCTGACCAACCCCGGCAGGAGCCAGTGCTATGCATCGCCGGCGCCCGGCCAGGCCATGCAGCTGGAGCAGCTCAGCGGCTCGATGGACCGGCTGGCGGGCAACGGCGTCGGCATCGCGGGGACCTTCCTGCCGATGCATGAGAAGGCCGGGATGGGCATCGGCTTCATGGAATGCGGCGTTACCTCGGCGCCGGCTCACCGCCGAGCACCTGCTCGCCGCCGAGCCGGTGAAGACCAACTGGCTGGCGCGCATGCAGGCCCGGCAGGTGGCGCCGTCCCTGGCGACGAGCGCGCCCGGCCTCTGAAAACGAATTTCCTTGCGGTAGCGTCACCGACTATCTAACAACCTTGCCGAGTCGGAGTGTAGCGCAGCCCGGTTAGCGCACTAGTCTGGGGGACTAGGGGTCGGGAGTTCAAATCTCCCCACTCCGACCATTTTCATGAGGCCGTCCGGCCACACGCTCAACGTTTCGGCTCGCGCGACGCCTTTTCCGCCTTCAATTTTGCCCGGAATGCTTTCCAGTCGATGCTGCTGTAGGGAGTGGTCTGGATCCGGTTGCCGAGGTGGTTCCTTGATGCGGCGTTTCCATCCCTGCCTTGTCGAGCTGGCTCCATAGCTGCTCCGGGAACACCGTCGTCGTCAGGCGTTCCCTCAAGCTCCTGCTCTCCCCATTGCCGGATGGCCTGGAACTCGTCGAATCTTTTTTGATCTTTTCCATTCTCCTTAACCTTTCCTGCTTCGGTAATGTATTCCGCTGTCACGATCGGCTTGTCGCCCTTGATCTCATAGAGGATCGTCGTGTCGAAAAGCGGCACCAGCCGGTCGAAATTCTTCGCATAGCCCTTGGCGGCATGCATGGCGAAGCTGAACGGCTTGGACGACGGATCGCTCACGCCGACCTTCTTGAGCCGCGCGATATAATTTTCCGGCGGGAGATAGACGCCGATCATGGCGGTCTCGGTCTTCACAGGGGAATGGCCGACCCTGTCCGCCACCCTTCGAATGAACGGGAGGTCCTCGCCATGATCGTCCAGCACGACGGAGACGCCGGAGGTCAGCGCATAGTCGATCGCATCCAGCAGGACGCGATGGTATCTGGCGATATTCTCCGGATCCTTCTCCCTGTGGCCATGCCGTTCGCCCGGCCGGCTTTCGAACTCCGGGTAATATTCCTTGATCAGCTCCGGGCCGAGCACAAGCGCTTGGGGGCGGATCGTGCCGACATGCTTGAGCAGGCTGACGATCGCGCTTTTGCCCACGCTCGATCCGCCACCTACCAGCAAGAATTCGGGGGACGCGGTCTTGGGCTGGGAATCGATGAGCTCCTGGAAGCTTTTTTCGATCATGCCCCGACGATAATAAGGAGCCGCGGCCGGAACAAGCTGGAATCGGCGATCTATGATGAATTATTCGTGAATGCGCCGGCCTACGTCAACGGTTCGCGCCACTTGTCCTTGTAGGTGACCAGCGCGGCGAGCGAGATGGCGGCGCTGCCGATGAACAGGTAGATGATCGAGATGTTGCTGCCCGTCTCGCGGATGAGCGATTCGGCCATGCTGGGGGCCAGCCCGCCGAGAATGGCGCAGAAATTGTACGACAGCGCCATGCCGGTATAGCGCACGCGCGTCGGGAACAGCTCGACGAGGATCGCCGGGATGGGCGAGAGATACCACGCCAGCACGAAGGCGAGGATGAACTGCGCGATGGCGACGTGCAGGAACACGCCGTCCTGCATCGTGCGGAAGAGGGGGTAGATGAGGATCAGCACGGCGATCAGCGCGCCGACGAGCACCTTCTTGCGGCCGATGCGGTCGGCGAGGATGGCGGCCGGCAGCAGCGGGATGAGCATGCCGAGCATCGCCAGCGAGTTGATGCGCAGCGCCTCCGGCTGCGTCAGGCCCAGATGCGCCTTGCTGTAGGCGATGAGGTAGATCGCCGTGAGGTAGAAGGGCACGGTGACGAACATGTAGATCGCGAAGCCCTGCACCATGCGCGGCCACTGGCCGATGACGGCTTCCTTCACCGGGTGCTCGGAGATATTGCCGGCGTCCCGCGCCGAGAGGTAGACGGGGCTTTCCTCGCCGTGGTTCCTGATCCAGTAGCCGACGAAGCCGATCAGCACGCCGACGATGAAGGGCACGCGCCAGCCCCACGACTGGAACGACGCGTCGCTCATCGAGGAGGCGACGCCGCTCGATACCATCGAGCCCACGAGGAAGCCGATGACGAGGCTGAAAATGGTCAGGCTGCCGGCGGTGGCGCGGCGGTCCTGCGGCGCGTGCTCGACGACGTAGGACATCGAGCCGCTGAAAGCGCCGCCGAGCGACAGGCCCTGCAGGATGCGGATGCTCAGCAGCAGCAGCGGCGCCGCGATGCCGATCTGCGAATAGGTCGGCAGCAGGCCGATGCCGCAGGTGGGGATCGCCATCAGGATCATCGAGGCGACGAGGGCCTTCTTGCGGCCGAAGGAATCGCCCAGCTTGCCGAACAGCACGGCGCCGAGCGGCCGCGCAAGGAAGCCGGCGGCGAAGGTGAGGAAGGTGAAGATCAGGCTCCGGCTCTGGTCCGCCATCGGGAAGAAGAGCTTGGCGAAGGTCAGCGACATGTGGCCGTAGAGCGCGTAGTCGTACCACTCCAGCCCGTTGCCGAGCATGCCGGAGAGTGCGACTTTTCGGTCGATGCCTTTAAGCAT
>JBBCHK010000011.1:0-103284 GCA_037200745.1 Alphaproteobacteria bacterium | reverse complement strand
CCTCACCTCATTTTTTCGGTTTCGGCGGCGTCACCGGCGCCGGCGTGCCGGAAGCGGCGGGCGCGGCGGCGGCCGGCGGCAGCGCGGTGGTCGCGTTGGGGCCGGCGGAGCCCGCCGGCGCCATCTGCTGGTAGATGGAAACGGCGCGGATGAGGTCGAGCGCGCGGCTGAGCTGGTAGTCCGCCGCCGCCGATTCTTCCTTGTTCACCATCGCCTCGACCGCTTTCTGCGCCGGGGCGGATGCCGCCTGGCCGTCCTGGTCGTTGGTGAGGTGGCCCTTGAGCTGCGCTTCCGACAAATTGTCATCGCCGTTCTTGATGACCTCGACCTTGGCCTGCTCGACCGAGATGTCCGGCGTGATGCCCTTGGCCTGGATCGAGACGCCCGACGGCGTGTAGTAGCGCGCCGTGGTCAGGCGGATGGCGCCGTGGCCCTCGATGGGGATGACGGTCTGCACCGAGCCCTTGCCGAAGGATTTGGTGCCGAGCACGATGGCGCGCTTATGGTCCTTGAGCGCGCCGGCGACGATCTCCGACGCCGAGGCCGAGCCTTCGTTGATGAGCACGACCATCGGCAGCCCGCCGGTCATGTCGCCGGGGGTGGCGTCGTAGCGGCGCGAATCCTCCGAGCGGCGCGAGCGGGTGGAGACGATCTCGCCATGGTCGAGGAAGAGGTCGCTGACGTTGATCGCCTGGTCGAGCAGCCCGCCCGGGTTATTGCGCAGGTCGAGCACCACGCCCTTGAGCTTGGGCCCGATGGCTTTCTTCTGCTCGTCGAACGCCGTCTTCAGCGCGTCGGACGTGTTCTCCGAGAAGGAGGTGATGCGCAGGTAGGCGACGTCGTCCTCGGCGCGCGCCTTCACCGACTTGATCTTGATGACGTCGCGCTTGAGGCTCATCGGGATCGGCTCCTTCACGCCCTCGCGGATGATGAGGATCTTCACCGTCGAGCCCGCCGGCCCGCGCATTTTCTCGACCGCGTCGTTGAGGCTCATCCCCATCACGGCCTGGCCGTCGATCTCGCTGATATAGTCGCCCGGCTTGATGCCCGCCTTGGAGGCCGGCGTATCGTCGATCGGCGAGATGACCTTGACCAGGCTGTTGTCCATGGTGACTTCGATGCCGAGGCCGCCGAACTCGCCCTTGGTCTGCACCTTCATGTCGGCGAACTGCTTCTCGTTCATGTAGGAGGAGTGCGGGTCGAGCGAGGTCAGCATGCCGTTCAGCGCCGATTCGATCAGCTTGTCGTCGGCCACCGGCTCGACGTAATCGCTGCGCACGCGGTCGAACACCTCGCCGAACAGGTTGAGCAGCTCGTAGGTCGAGGCCGAGTCGCCGCTCTTGGCGGCGGGGGCGGCGGCGCGGCCGTGGCCGAAGGCGAAGCCGAGGGCAAGGACGGTAACGCAGGCCAGGGCGAACCGGCGGTGGGGGGAACGGGGCATGGTCTCTCGCAAGGACTGAAGTGGGCGTCAGCTTTTCGCCAACGTGCGGCCGACATTAGCGAACCAGCCCGTCGGGTCAATAGGCTTGCTGTGGTCGCGCAGCTCCACATACAGTGTCGGCGAGGGCGACGCCGGCATGCGGCCCAGCGGCTCGCCCGCGCGGACCTCCTGGTTCAGCGCGACGTCGATCGCGCCCAGGCCCGCCAGCAGCGAGATATAGCCGTTGCCGTGCTTGAGCAGCACGATGCGCCCGTAATCCATGAACGGCCCGGTGAAGACGACCTCGCCGCCCCACGGCGCCACCACCGTGCCGCCGGCGCGCGCGGCGACGACGATGCCGCGCCAGCTCTCGTTCTCGTTCTTGCGCTCGCCGAAACGGTGGACGATCTCGCCCACCGCCGGCGCCCGCAGATTGCCCTTGGCGCTGCCGAAATCGCCGTGCGCGTGGCGGGCGTGGCCCATCTCCGGCTCGGCCTCGAGGCGGCCGATCAGGTCCTGCAGCGAGCTCGACTGCCGCGTCAGCTCGGCGACGCGCTGCTGCGCCTTCGCGCGGTCGCTGCCGAGCTTGTCCTGCGCGTCCTGCCGCGCCGCGACCTCCGAGCCCAGCGCCTGCTGCTGGCCGACGAGCGAAGCGCGCTCCTTCGCCAGCGCCGCTGTACTCGCCGCGGTGCGCTTCCGCAGCATCGCGAGCTCGTCCATCTGCCGCTTGAGCGCCGCTGCGCGCACGGCCAGCGAATCGTTCGTATGCTGCAGCACGCTCGCCGTGCGCAGCAGCGGGTGGATGTTCTCCGGGGAGGCGAAGATCGCCGTCGCCGGCAGCCGGTGCAGCGCCAGCAGGCTGACGATGGTGCGCGCGTATTCGTCGCGCCGCGCGTCGAACTCCTTCTGCTTGGCGGCGAGCTCGTCGGACAGTTTTCCGGCATTGACCTCCTGCTCGCCGACGCGCGCCTCGGTCTCCTGCAGCGAGGCGGCGAGGTTGCGCGAGCGCTCGGCGAGCTTGTCGAGATGCTTGCGGTTCGCCTCCATCTGCTCGGCGAGCGCGGCCTCGTCCTCCTTGCTCGATCGGAGGTTGGCCTCGACCTCGCTCAGCCGGGCGCGCTGCGCCTGCTGCGCGACCGCCGGGACGGCGAGGCAGAGCGCGACGGCGCCCATGGCGAGCGCGCGCCTCATGGCGAAAGCAGCGAGCGGCCCGTCATCGCCGCCGGCTGCGGCAGGGCGAGCAGGGAAAGCAGCGTCGGCGCCACGTCCGCCAGCACGCCGGAGGGCAGGGGCGCCGCGCGGCCCTTGAAGCGCGCGCCGACAAGGATGCACGGCACCGGGTTGAGCGTATGCGCCGTGTGCGGCTGGCCTTCGTCGTGGTCGTGCATCTGCTCGACATTGCCGTGGTCGGCGGTGATGAGCAGCGCGCCGCCCGCCTTCTCCACCGCGCCGGCCAGCCGCCCGATACAGGCATCGACCGCCTCGACCGCTTTCATCGCCGCCTTGAGGTCGCCGCTGTGGCCGACCATGTCGGCATTGGCGTAATTGACGACGATGAAATCGTAGGCGCCGGTTTCGATCGCCGCGACCAGCCGGTCGGTCACCTCGAAGGCCGACATCTCGGGCCTGAGGTCGTAGGTCGCCACTTTCGGCGAGGGCACGAGGATGCGGTCCTCGCCTGCGTACGGCTCCTCGCGCCCGCCGTTGAAGAAGAACGTCACGTGCGCGTATTTCTCCGTCTCGGCGATGTGCAGCTGCTTCAGCCCCGCCTTCGCCACCAGCGCGCCGAGATTGTCCTCGAGGCTTTGCTGCGGGAACAGCGCGGGCATGAATCGGTTGAGCGCGTCGCTATACTCGACCATGCCGAGCGTCGCGGCGAATTTCACCACGCGCTCGCGCGGGAATTCCGCGAAGCCGGGATCGAGCAGCGCCGTCAGGATCTGCCGCGCGCGGTCGGCGCGGAAATTCGCCATCAGCAGCCCGTCGCCGTCCTGCATGCCGCCGTAGGCATCGTTGATGGCGGGCAGCACGAACTCGTCGCTCTCGCCGCGCGCATAGGCCTGCAGCACGGCCTCCTGCGCCAGCGGCGCGCGCAGCCCCTCGCCGTAGACGATGGCGCGGTAGGCCTTCTCGACGCGCTCCCAGCGCTTGTCGCGGTCCATGGCGTAATAGCGGCCGCCGGCGCTGTAGATGTGGATGGTCTTGCGGTAATGCCCGGCGATGTCGCGCTTCAGCCGCTCGATATAGCCCACCGCGCTTTTCGGCGCGACGTCGCGCCCGTCGAGGAAGGCATGCACGGCGACCTTCACGCCCGCGTCCGCAATGATGTTCGCCAGCGCGACGATGTGGGAAATATGCGAATGCACCCCGCCGTCCGACAGCAGCCCCAGCAGGTGGCAGGTGCCGCCGCTTTTTTGCAGCGCAGCGATGAAGTCGCGCAGCGCAGCATTCTTCGCGAGCGAGCCGTCTTCGATAGCGGCGTCGATGCGCGGCAGGTCCTGCATCACCACGCGCCCGGCGCCGATATTCATGTGGCCGACCTCGGAATTTCCCATCTGCCCCGCAGGCAGCCCGACGTCGCCCTCGGAAGCGGAAAGCACGCCGTGCGGATAGTCGCGCTTCAGCCGGTCCCAGTTCGGCGTATGCGCCTGCGCGATGGCGTTGTCCTCGCGCTCCGCACGCTCGCCCCAGCCGTCGAGGATGCAGAGGACCACAGGTTTCGGACGTTGGCTCATGCGCAAGGTTTAGAAGCGCCGCCGCCCCGATGCAAGCCTCACTCCGAATTTCCGCACTGCCTGCGTAGCGCGTCAGCGCGAGCCCGAAGGCGGCCGGAGGGCCGCCGTAGGAGGGGGAGCGGTAGCGGGGGCGAGTTCGCGTCAAGCGAACTTCGTATCGCCCCCCGCGCGACGCAGTCGCGCCACTAAAGACTAATGCCCCTCGTGGTACGGGTGGCCGATGGAAATGGTATAGGCGCGATAAATCTGTTCCGCGAGCATGACGCGTACCAGCTTGTGCGGCCAGGTGGCGCGGCCGAAGGCGACGACGCGCCGGGCATCGGCGAGCAGCGAGGCGTCGAGCCCGTCCTGCCCGCCGATGGCGAAGAGCAGGCGCTTCGCGCCGTCGCGCCGCGCCTCGGCGATCAGGTGGGCGAATTGCGGGCTCGACAATTGCTCGCCCATCGCGTCGAGCGCGACCAGGCGGCTGCCTTCGGTCATGTGCTTGCGGATCGATTGCGCCTCGGCGGCCTTGCGCGTCGCCGAATCCATGGCGGACGGCGCGTCGGGCAGCTCCTTCAAGGCGACGTCCCACCGGGTGCGCTTGAGGTACATGGCGGTGAGCTCGGCCTCGGGGGAATTTTTCGCGCGGCCGACGGCGGCGACGAGGATCTCCATCGCGTCAGCGGCGCGTCGGCGCCGGCAGCGCCCACATTTTCTCGAGGTTGTAGAGCTGGCGCATCTCCGGGCGGAAAAGGTGCACGACGATGTCGCCCAGGTCGATAAGCACCCAGTCGCCGGTCTGCTGGCCCTCGGTCGACAGTACGCGGCCGCCGGCGTCGCGCACGGCCCGCGTCACGTAATCGGCGAGCGCGGCGACGTGGCGCGCCGAGCGGCCGGAGGCGACGATCATCACGTCGGCGAAGCTGCATTGCGCGCCGATGTCGAGCGTCGCGATGTCCTCGCCCTTCTGCGTGTCGAGCGTGCGCACGACGAGGTCGCGCAGCTTGCGCGTCGCGGTCGGGATGCTCGGGGCTTTGGGCTTGCGGCGGGCGGCTAGTTTCGGCTTGCGGACCGTTTTCGATGCGGTGGGAATGGAGGCGCTCCGTCGGTTATTCCTTCGAAGTATGGCCCAGGAAGGCATTTTCTCCAAGCGTTTTCCTCAAGGCAGTGGCCGAAAGCGGCGAGCGCGGGATCGGCAGGTAGACCCAGGCGGGAGCCTGCGAATCCGCCAGTTTCCGCGCATCGCGGGCGCTCAGCCGCGCCGCCCGGAAGCGCCGCGCGAACCTTCCCGCCAGCCCGGCGAAGGCGTAAGGCAGCCGGTCGAGCACGGCGATGGGCACCGCGTGCGCGATGTCGCGCCAGCGCCGCCAGCGATGGAACTCGCGCAGGTTGTCCGCCCCCATCAGCCAGACGAAACGGACGTGGGGATAATGGCGCTTGAGGTGGCGGAGTGCATCGATCGTATAGGGCCCGGCATCGAGCTCGTGGACATGGATGCGCGGATCGCGCGCCACGGCACGCGCACTGGCAAGGCGCGTCGCGTGATCGGCCAGCTCGCCCGCCGGCTTGAGCGGATTGGCGGGCGCCACCAGCCACCAGATTTCGTCGAGCCCCAGCCGCTTGAGCGCTTCGCGCGAGATGTGCAGGTGCCCCGCATGCGCCGGGTTGAAGGAGCCGCCGAGCAGGCCGATGCGCTTGCTAGCCCGCACGGATCGCGCCGCCGTCGCGCGCGGTGGTGAGCACGTACTTATAGGTGACGAGCTGCTTCAGCCCCACCGGCCCGCGCGCGTGCAGGCGACCGGTGGCGATGCCGATCTCGGCGCCGAAGCCGAACTCGCCGCCGTCGGCGAACTGCGTCGAGGCATTGACCAGCACGATGGCCGAATCGACGGCGGCGGTGAAGCGCTGCGCGGCGTCTTTATCCTCCGTGATGATGGCGTCCGTATGGTGCGAGCCGTAGCGCGCGATGTGAGCGAGCGCTTCGTCGATGCCGCCGACCATCTTCACCGAGACGATGGAGGCGAGATACTCCGTGCTCCAGTCCTCCTCATGCGCCTGCTTGATGCGCGCGTCGAGCTTCTGCACCTCGGCGTCGCCGCGCAGCTCGCAGCCGTTATCGAGCAGGTCCTTCACCACCGCCGCGCCGATAGTCTTCAGCACCGCGCGGTCGATGAGGATCGATTCCGTCGCCCCGCAGACGCCGGTGCGGCGCAGCTTGGCGTTGTGCGTCACCGCGACGGCGGTCGTCGCGTCGGCCGCGGCGTGGATGTAGGTGTGGCAGTTGCCGGCGAGGTGCAGCAGCGTCGGCACGCGGGATTCTTGCCGCACGCGCTCGTTGAGCGAGACGCCGCCGCGCGGGACGACGACGTCGACGAACTCCGTCATGCCCAGCAGCAGGCCGACGGCCTCGCGGTCGGTGGTGGGGACGAGCTGGATGGCGTCCTCGGGAAGCCCGGCGTCGCGCAGCCCCTCGTGCAGCGCGTGCAGGATCGCCTGCGAGGAATGGAAGCTCTCCGAGCCGCCGCGCAAAATGGCGGCGTTGCCGGATTTGAGGCACAGCGCGCCCGCATCCGCCGTGACGTTGGGCCGCGATTCGTAGATGACGGCGATGACGCCGAGCGGCACCGCGAGCTTCTCGATATGCAGCCCGTTGGCGGCGACGTCCCATGCGTCGAGCCGGTGGCCGACGGGATCGGGCAGTCTGGCGACGGTCTCGACGCCCTTCGCCATCGCCTCGACGCGCGCGGGGTTGAGCAGCAGCCGGTCGAGCAGCGCCTCGCTCAGGTCGGCGGCGCTGGCCTCCTCCATGTCGCGGCGGTTGGCGGCGAGGATGCTGTCGGCGCGCGCGCGGATCGCGGCGGCGGCGGCGAGCAGGGCGCGGTCTTTTTGCGCGGTCGGCGTTTGCAGCAGCACGCGCGACGCTTCGCGCGCCTTGCGGCCGAGATCGTGCATGTCGTCGGCGAGGCTCATGGTGCGCTCCCCGGGCGGCCGGCGACGACGCGCGTGCCGCACAGCCGGTCATGGATGCCGATGCGCTCCGGCGTGAACAGGATCGGCGAGAACCAGAAGATATTGAGCCAGAGCGCCAGCATCGGCGCCAGCTGCTCGGAGATGGCGGAGCTGTAAAGCGGCAGCGACGGCAGCACGTAGGCGAGGTAGCGCTCCAGCGCGTCGCGCAGCGACAGCTCGCCGCCGCTTTCATGGACGACGTAGATCATCACCAGCCGCTTGCCCGGCGTCGCCTGCCAGCGCGAGCCGGTGAAGCAGGTGTAGTAGGCGAGATTGACGGTGAAATCGAGCAGCAGCACGGCGCCGCCGTCGCCGGCGAGCGACTTCAGCACGTAGGCGAGCAGGAACAGCGCCAGCGTGTCGATCATGTTGGCGAGCAGTCGCTCGGGCCGGCCGGCAGGGGAAAGTCGCAGCGGGATCATAAGAGGGCGAGGTCGTCACGGTGGATCAGGGTACCGCTGCCTTCATAGCCGAGGATGCCGGCGATGGCATCCGTCTTCTTGCCGAGGATGCGTTTGGCCTCCGCCGCTGAATAATTGCAGATGCCGCGCGCCAGCAACGTGCCGGTGGCGTTCTTGACCGCGACCGTGTCGCCGCGCTCGAAATTTCCCTCGACGGTGAGCACCCCGGCGGGAAGCAGGCTCTTGCCCTGGCCCAGCGCGCGCTCGGCGCCTTCGTCGATCACCAGCGTGCCGTTCGCGGCGACCGAGGTCGCGATCCAGTGCTTGCGGGCGACGGCGGGCTTCGTCGCGGCGACGAACCAGGTCGCCTTGCCGCCGTCCGCCAGCTCCTGCAGCGCGTGCGGTGCCTCACCGGCGGCGATGGCCATCGAGCAGCCGGCGGCAAGGCACATCGCGGCGGCATCGAGCTTGGTGCGCATGCCGCCGCTCGACACGGCGGAGGCGGAGTCGCCGCCCATCGCGACGATCTCCGGGCTCAGCGCATCGACGCGCTCGATGAAGCGCGCGTCCTTGGACTTGCGCGGGTCCCTGTCGTACAGCCCGTCGATGTCGGAGAGCAGCACCAGCACGTCGGCGGAGATCATCACCGCGACGCGCGCAGCAAGCCGGTCGTTGTCGCCGAACTTGAGCTCGGCGGTGGCCACCGTGTCGTTCTCGTTGACGACGGGCACCAGGCGGTGCCTGAGCAGCGTCGAGAACGTCGCGCGCGCGTTGAGGTAGCGCTTGCGGCGCTCCGAGTCGTCGAGCGTCAGCAGCAGCTGCGCGGTGCCGATGGAGTGGGGCGACAGCGCCTCGCTCCAGGCCTGCATCAGCAGCGGCTGGCCGGCGGCGGCGGCGGCCTGTTTCTCGTCGAGGCTGAGCGAGCCGGCGCCGAGCCCGACATGCTTGCGCCCCAGCGCCACCGCGCCGGAGGAGACGAGCACGATCTCCTTGCCCGCCTTGTGCAGCACCGCGAGGTCGGCGGCGAAGGTGACGAGGAAATCGCGGCGCGGCGCGGCGTTCGCCACGTCCGCCACCAGCGACGAGCCGAGCTTGATGACGATGCGCCGGGCATTGCCGAGCGCGGGCAATTGCTTCGCGCTCACAGCGTGACCTCGCCCTCGGCGGGCAGGGCGCGCGGTTTCGCCTCCTCCTGCTGCAGCCGGTATTCGTGGATGGTGCGCATCATCTCGGTGAGCAGTTCCGGGACGCCGTCGCGCGTCGCGGCGGAGATGGTGAAGATCGTTTTGCCGCCGGCGATTTTCTTCAGCGCCTTTTTCTTCGCGGCGATCTCCTCCTTGCTCAGCGCGTCGCACTTGTTGAGGGCGATGAGCTCCGGCTTGGCGGCGAGCTCGTCGTCATATTGCTCGAGCTCGGAACGCACGGTGCGGTAGGCGCTCGCGACGTCCTCCTCCAGCCCGTCGATCAAATGCAGCAGCACGCCGCAGCGCTCGACATGGCCGAGGAAGCGCAGGCCGAGGCCCTTGCCCTGCGCCGCGCCCTCGATGAGGCCGGGGATATCGGCGAGCACGAACTCGCCATCGCCGTGGCGCACGACGCCGAGCTGTGGCCTGAGCGTGGTGAAGGGATAGTCGGCGATCTTGGGCTTGGCGGCGGAGACCGCGCCGAGGAAGGTCGATTTGCCGGCGTTGGGCAGGCCGAGCAGCCCGGCGTCCGATAGCAGCTTGAGCTTGAGCCACAGCCAGCGCTCCTCGCCGACCTCGCCCTGCGTCGCCGTGCGCGGCGTGCGGTTGGTCGAGCTCTTGAAATGGATATTGCCCAGCCCGCCCTTGCCGCCCTTGGCGAGCACGATCTCCTGCCCGCCTTCGGTGAAATCGGCGAGCAGCGTTTCCTTGTCCTCATCGAAAATTTGCGTGCCGAGGGGGACGTCGAGATAGATGTCCTCGGCCGATTTGCCGTAGCGTTGCGAGCCCATCCCGTGCTGGCCCTTGCTCGCCTTGAAATGCTGCTGGTAGCGGTAATCGGCGAGCGTGTTCGTGCCCGTCACCGCGCGCATGATGACGCTGCCGCCGCGCCCGCCGTCGCCGCCGTCGGGGCCGCCCTCGGGAATGAACTTCTCCCGCCGGAACGAAACGCACCCCGCCCCGCCGTCGCCGGAGCGGATGTAGATCTTGGCCTCGTCGATGAATTTCATGGGGGTAACCTAGCGCAGGGAAAGAAAAAAGGGAACGCGAACGGCGTTCCCTTGCTTCCTGGGTCCGTTGAGGATCGCTTACGCGTTCGCCGCGGCGACCACCGAGACGACGTTCTTGTCGCCCTTTTTCTTGCTGAACTTCACCTTGCCGTCGATGGTGGCGAAGATCGTGTAGTCGCGGCCGATGCCGACGCCGGCGCCCGGATGGTAGGTCGTGCCGCGCTGGCGGATGATGATGTTGCCGGCGACGACCGACTGGTCGCCGAATTTCTTGACGCCGAGGCGCTGGCCGGCGGAGTCGCGGCCGTTGCGGGAAGAGCCGCCTGCTTTTTTGTGTGCCATGTTCGTCTCCTACTCTCTTCTCTGTCATGCTCGGCGGCGCATCGCGCCGTCCGGGCATCCATGGATCCCCGGACGAAGCTCCGCTTCGCCGAGGATGACGGGTTACTGTTGCGCCTTCTTCGCCGCCGGCTTCTTGGCGGCGGGGGTTTTCTTCGCCGGCGCTTTCTTCGCGGCCGGTTTGGCCGAGGCCTGCTTCGGCGCTTTCACCCTGGCTTCTTTCGCCGGGATCGCGGCTTTCGCGGCGAACTGGTGCGTGTGGCGCGTTTTCACTTCGGCTTTCGCGAGCGAGGTGCCGCCCAGCGACACGCCGGTGATGAACAGCGTCGTGATGTGCTGGCGGTGGCCGTTCTTGCGGCGATAATTGTGGCGGCGCTTCTTCTTGAAGATGAGGACTTTCTCGCCTTTGCCCTGCGCCAGAATTTGCGCTTCGACCAGCGCGCCTTCGATGTGCGGGCTGCCGACATGGGTCTTGTCGCCGGAGAGCGCGAGGATTTTATCGAGCTTCACGATGTCGCCGGCGGCGCCGTCGAGCTTCTCGACCTCGATGGTATCCCCGGCGGTCACCCGGTATTGCTTGCCACCGGTCACGATTACAGCGTACATACAGCGCTCTTGTTCTGGGTTTAAAGGAGGCGGGAATATACTCGCCACACCCCGCCTGTCAACAGCAAATCCGCCCCCGGGAAAATGGCCGTTTTTCTTGCCAGAACCGGCCTCTTAGCGGCAAAGTGAGACCATGCAAAAGGCCATCGTCCCCTTCAATACGCTGCTGCTGACCGTGCTTCTGGTCACCAGCCCGGCGCTGCTGGTGCTCGGGCTTTACGTCGGCCTCGGCATGCTGACCCTGTCGCAGATGATGTACGCCTACGGGGTGATGTTCATCGCCTCGGGGCTGCTGGTCTACCCGTTCCTCGGCAACGTTTCGGCGCTGACCCAGTATGTAAAGGACCTCGCGCAGGACAAGCGGGTGCAGGCGCCGGACCTCAGCTTCATCGGCTCGGCGGCGGAGCTTTCGGAGGCGCTCAGGCGCCTGCAATCCTCGTGGGACGTCAAGAAGAAGCAGATGGAGACCATCATCACCGAGCGCGAAATTCTGGTCGATACGCTGCCCGACATCCTCATCATGGTGAACGACGACAAGAAGGTCGTGCGCACCAACCGCGCGGCGCGCGCCATCTTCGGGCAGAACCTCGCCGGGAAGCTCCTCAAGGACGTCATCCCCAACTCCTACCTGCTCGATGCGCTCAACTCGGTGATCCAGGATTTGAAGGGCCGCGAGATCGAGTTCCGCATCGACGAGCCGGTGATCCGCGATTTCCTCGCCATCATCGAGCGCTTCCCGGTGCCGACCGCCGGCGGCATCTCGACCATCATCACCATGAACGACATCACCGAGCTCAAGAGCGTCGAGCAGATGCGCGCCGACTTCGTCGCCAACGCCAGCCATGAGATAAGAACGCCGCTCGCCTCGATCCGCGGCTTCACCGAGACGCTGCTCGGCCCGGCGAAGGACGACGAGAAGGCGCGCGAGGAATTCCTCAAGATCATGCTCGAGCAGGCCGACCGGATGACGCAGCTCATCAACGACCTGCTTTCCCTGAGCAAGATCGAGATGAACGCCCATTCGGTGCCGACCGAGCCGCTCGACCTCACCAAGCTGGTGCGCAAGGAGATCGACCAGTTCAAGCGCATCGCCGGCGACAAGAACATCCGCCTCGTCGCCAATATCCAGGACAATCTGCCGCCGGTGAAAGGCGAGGTGGGGGAGCTGGGGCAGGTCGTCTACAACCTCATCAGCAACGCGATCAAATACGGCTACGCCGATTCCGACGTCACGGTGACGCTCAGGGTGACCACCGAATTGCCGCAGGACCTCAACATGCGCAACCTGACGCGCGTCGTCATGTTCGCGGTGAAGGACCAGGGCGAGGGCATTCCCAAGCAGCACCTGCCGCGGCTGATGGAGCGCTTCTACCGCGTCGATTCGGCGCGCACGCGGCAGGTCGGCGGCACGGGGCTGGGCCTCGCCATCGTCAAGGGCATCATCACGCGCCATCGCGGCGCGATCACCATCGACTCGGTGGTGGGCGAGGGCTCGACGTTCTCGGTCTACTTGCCGATCTACGAAAATTAGTCTGTCATTCCCGCGAAAGCGGGAATCCAGTTCTTTTTGGTGGCGCTTCGCGCGGCTGGATTCCCGCTTTCGCGGGAATGACATAAGCATTAGGGGCAGGCCTCGCGGAAGCTGTCGAGCTTGCTGCTCGATCGCTTGAGCAGCGCGGTGATGCCGAGCTTCTTCGCCTGCGGGCAGAAACGGGCAGGGCGCATGCCCTCGTCCCGGTATTCGAGGTCGAAGACCGGCTTGCCGGCAGCGGTGAACGGCGCCGCGCCCTGCTCGCAGAAGCGGTATTTGAAGCAGCTTTCGAAGATCGCCAGGTCGAACCCGTCCGGCGCGAGCTGCGCCGCCAGCTCCGGCGTGTTCTTGAGGGCGATGGCGAGGCCGCGCTTGTGGGCCTCGCGCAGCAGCCAGCGGTCGTAGGCGAGCTCATCGTCCGCGCTCAGCGGGAAGCCGCTCTTGTTCCGGTAGCCGTTGATATTGTCCGGCTCGACGGCGTCGAAGCCGCGTCCGGCGCAGCGCTCCAGCCGCGCGCTCATGACGGGCGCCAGCGCATCGATGCGGCGGATGTCGAGCCAGCGCTCGTCGGGATAGCCGCTGTAATTCGCCCCGAGCACTTCCTTGGTGAATCGGTCCGCGTCCTTGCGATACGACTCCCAGGAGCCCGCGTTGAAATAGCAGATCGTGCGGATGCCGCGTGCCTTGACCGACTTCAGGATGGCGTCGTCGACATCGATGTCGAGCTCGACCACCTGCACGTCGGGGATGGCCTGCGCGTTCGGCGGGTTCTCGAGCTGGCTGTCGAAGCTCATCGCCGGCGCGGGCTTCCATACCACCCGCGAATGGGCGGTGACGACGATGAAGAGAATGACGAGTAAACCGATGGCGATGGTCCAGCGCATGGCGTGAACCAATGATTTTCGCGCCGGCTTGTCAAGCGAACAGCATTCCGCCTGCCCGCGCGCCGAGCCATGCTCCACACGCATGGCGGCCCTGCGGGACATGCAGGCGGCGCAGGGGATGGCGCTTTGACTTCGCCCGGATGCGCCGGTAATGCTGCCCGCGCATGGCTTTTGCCTCCATCCTTTCGGGCCGCAACGCGCACCGGCGCAGCGAGCCTTTCGTCCATTTCGCCATGTGGCTGGCGACGGGGCTGACGGTCGCCATCACCCTTGCCATCGTCGCCTCGGTGCTCATGCAGTCGCTGCATTTCTTCCGGCTGGTGCCGGTAGGCGATTTCCTCTTCGGCCTGAAATGGAGCCCGCAGACCGCGCTGCGCGCCGACCAGGCCGGCGCAACGGGCGCCTTCGGCGTTATCCCGCTGCTGTGGGGCACGCTGCTGATCACCGCGATCGCGCTGGCCCTCGCCGTGCCGGTCGGGCTGATGAGCGCCATTTACCTGGCCGAATATGCCGGGCAGCGCGCCCGCACCTGGCTCAAGCCGATGCTGGAGCTGCTCGCCGGCATCCCGACCGTGGTCTACGGCTATTTCGCCATCGTCTCCGTCGCGCCGTTCATGAAGGCGCTGGGCGAGCGCTTCGGCCTCGCCGTCTCCGCCGAGAGCGCATTGTCCACCGGCATCGTCATGGGCATCATGATCATCCCGTTCGTCTCCTCGCTGAGCGATGACATGATCACTGCCGTGCCGCGCGGGTTGCGCGATGCGTCCTACGGGCTGGGCGCGACGAAATCGGAGACGATCCGCCGCGTGGTGCTGCGCGCGGCGCTGCCCGGCATCATGGGCGCGGTGCTGCTCGCGGTATCGCGCGCCATCGGCGAGACGATGATCGTCGTCATGGCCGCCGGCCTGTCGCCCAACCTGACGGCGAACCCGCTGCATTCCGTCACCACCATGACGGTGCAGATGGTGACGCTGCTGGTCGGCGACGAGGAGTTCGGCTCGGCGAAGACCCTCGCCGCCTTCGCGCTGGGCCTCACGCTGTTCGTCTTCACCCTCCTGCTCAACGTGATCGCGATGCAGATCGTCCGCAAATACCGGGAGCAGTATGAATAGCGCCGACATCCAGAAATGCATCGAGGCCGGGCTGGCGCGCCGCCACGCCGCCGAAATGCGCTTCCGCTGGTACGGGCGCGCCGCGCTCGCCTTCGCCGCGCTGATGCTGGGCGTGCTGCTCGTCACCATCGCCCGCCCGGGCCTCGGTGGATTCACGCGGCACGAGCTTGTCCTGCGCGTCGAGTTGCCTTCGGTGCTGGGACCGTTGCGCGCCGATCCGCAGGGCGTCGATTTCTACGCGGTGACGCAGCAGGCGCTGCTCGCCAGCATCCCCGACGCGCCGCAGGACCGCGACGCGCGCCACCAGCTCTATGCGCTCGCCGGGTTCTTCGCGGCGGACGACGTGAAACGCGCGCTGCTGAAAACAGCGCACGCGCCGACGCTGGTTACGCCGGGCTTCATGGAGGTCCGTGTCCCGCTGTCCGACATCGCCGACCTCACCCTCAAGGGAAAGATCGACCGCGACGCGCCGGCCGCGCAGCGCCCCATCACCGATGCGCAGCTGCACTGGCTCGACGAGTGGCGCTCGCAGGACCTCACCCGTAGTGCGCTCAACCGCGACTTCTTCACGCGCGGCGATTCGCGCTCGCCGGAGGCGGCGGGCTTCCTCGGCAGCATCATCGGCTCGCTGATGCTGCTTGCCGTTTGCATGATGATCGCGCTTCCCGTCGCGCTGCTCGCCGCCATCTTCCTCGAGGAATTCGCGCCGAAGAACCGCTTCACCGACGCGCTGGAAATTTTAATCAACAACCTCGCGGCCGTGCCGTCCATCCTCTACGGGCTGCTCGGCCTCTCGGTGTTCCTGCAATGGTCCGGGCTGCCGCGCTCCTCGCCGCTGGTCGGCGGCTTCACGATTTCGCTGCTCATCCTGCCGGTGCTGATCATCGCCTCGCGCGCGGCGATCCGCGCGGTGCCGCCGAGCATGCGCCTTGCCGCGCTGGCGCTCGGCGCCTCGCGGCTGCAGGCGACGCGCCACCACGTGCTGCCCTATGCGCTGCCGGGCATCCTCACCGGCACGATCCTCTCCGTCTGCCGCGCCATCGGCGAGACGGCGCCGCTGCTGATGATCGGCATGGTCGCCTTCGTCGCCGACCTGCCGCGCACGCCGCTCGATCCGGCGACCGCCATGCCGGTGCAGATCTACCTCTGGGCGTCGAGCCCCGAGCTGGGCTATCTCGAGAAGACCTCGGCGGGCATCCTCGTGCTGCTGGCCATCCTGTTGCTTCTCAACAGCGTGGCGATTACCCTGCGCCGCCGCACGCAGAAGGTCTGGAATTAATGAGCGAACCAAAGATAAGCGCCCGCGAAGTGAACGTCCGCTACGGCGACAAGCCGGCGCTGTTCGACGTCTCGCTCGACATCGCGCCGCGCGCGGTGACGGCCTTCATCGGCCCGTCGGGCTGCGGCAAATCGACCTTCCTGCGCTGCCTCAACCGCATGAACGACCTCATCCCCGGCTGCACGGTGAGCGGCGTCATCACCCTCGACGGGCAGGACATTTATGCGCCCCACCTCGACGTGGTGCTGCTGCGCGCCCGCGTCGGCATGGTGTTCCAGAAGCCGAACCCGTTCCCCAAATCGATCTACGAGAACGTCGCCTACGGCCCGCGCCTGCACGGCATCGCCGACCATCGCGCGGAAATGGATTCCATCGTCGAGGCCGCCCTGCGCTCCGCCGCGCTGTGGGACGAGGTCAAGGACCGGCTCGACGTCCCCGGCACCTCGCTCTCCGGCGGGCAGCAGCAGCGCCTGTGCATCGCCCGCGCCATCGCCGTGCAACCGGAAGTCATTTTGATGGACGAGCCATGCTCGGCGCTCGATCCCATCGCCACCGGCAAGGTCGAGGCGCTGATCGACACGCTGAAGGACCAGTACACCATCGTCATCGTCACCCACTCGATGGCGCAGGCCCGCCGCGTTTCTTCGCGCACGGCGTTCTTCCATATGGGCAAGCTCGTCGAGGAAGGCACGACCGACGCGCTCTTCGACACGCCGCAGCTGCAGCAGACTCAGGATTATATTTCGGGAAGATACGGCTAGCGGCAGGCGGCCCTAGAAGACCCTCAGGTACGTCATGTTGCAGTCGATATTCCCGTCGGAGAGGTTGTAGATCGCGCCGGCATCGCCCGGCGGCGCCGTGCCGGCCTTGTTGGTACAGAAATTCGCGGTGCCGTCGCCTTTGTTGGAGACAAGAAGACCGGTGCCGGGGAATCCATCGTCGAATTTCGCATCCAGCCGGGAATCATCGGAAGGGGTGAAGATATACGAGTTCAAGGTCGCCCCGGTCGCGGGCGGTGCATAGATGAAATACATGACGTGACCCGAGCTGTAAGCGAACAGCGAAGCGTTCCCCGCAAAGCCCGTGGAGTAGCCGACGAACATAACCGTGCCGGCACGGTGGGTCTCCGGCATGTTCACCGTGGCGACATCCCCGTTCGTATAGCTGGAATTCGTTCCCGATGTACCCGTATAGTTGCCCTTGATCAGTCCCGCCGCGCCGAGCTGCTGGTAGAAGCGGAACATTTCATCGCCGCTGACCACGCTCGTATCGATGTGGTCGTTGCCGTTGCCGTTGCAGGTGGCGATGCTGCCGGCGGGAGTCGGCGTGTTCTGGCAGGTCGCGTCCGCGCCCGTGCCGGCGAGGATGCCGAACGTGTCGGTCGCATGCATCCAGTCGCCGGGCATGCGGCCGTACTTGTCGCGGAAGGTCATCGCGGCGGTGACGACGTCCACCTTGTCCCGATTGAGCGCGTAGAGCTGCGCGGATTTGATGAGGTCGGCGCCGGTGAGCACGCCGCCCACCAGCAGGCCGATGATGACCAGCACGATGGCGAGTTCGACTAAAGTGAAGGCCTGACGCATGAATGAATAGCTTTAGTATACCCCGTCGTGGGTGCAATGAAGAAGCAAAACCTGTTGACACCAGCCCCTCCGCTGGCTAAACCACGCGTCCTTATTAAGAAGAGCATGTTATGAAGACTTTCTCGGCGAACCCGAAAGACTATAAAAAAGAGTGGCTTGTGCTGGACGCGGATGGCGTCGTGCTGGGCCGCCTGGCGTCCTATGCGGCGAAACTCCTGCGCGGCAAGCATAAGCCGCTGTTCACGCCGAACATGGATTGCGGCGACCACGTCGTCATCATCAACGCCGAGAAGGTGAAGCTCACCGGCCGCAAGCGCGGCAAGAAGGTCTATTACCACCATACCGGCTTCCCCGGCGGCATCAAGGAACGCTCGGCCGAGCACATTCTCTCCGGCGCCTACCCGGACCGCGTGCTGCACAAGGCCATCGAGCGCATGCTGCCGAAAGACAGCCCGCTGGCGCGCCGCCAGATGAAACACCTCTTCGTCTATAACGGCGGCGAGCACCCGCATTCCGCGCAATCGCCGAAGACCATCGACTTCGCCGCGATGAACGAAAAGAACGCCCGCTAAGGAACCGACATGACCAAGAACTATTCGCAGATGACCGAAGAAGAGCACGCCGAGCAGCTCAAGCCGCAGCAGGACAAGCAGGGCCGCACCTACGGCACCGGCCGCCGCAAGAACGCGGTCGCCCGCGTCTGGATCAAGCGCGGCAAGGGCAAGTTCAGCATCAACGGCAAGACCGCCGAGGAATATTTCGCCCGCCCCGTGCTGCGCATGATCATCAACCAGCCCTTCGTCGCGCTGCAGGAATTCGGTAAGTTCGACGTCACCGTCACCGTCTGCGGCGGCGGGCTTTCCGGCCAGGCCGGCGCGGTGCGCCACGGCATCGCCCGCGCCCTCGACCAGTTCGATTCGACCTTCCGCAAGGCCCTGCGCCCCGGCGGCTTCCTGACCCGCGACTCGCGCGTCGTCGAGCGGAAGAAGTACGGCCATGCCAAAGCACGCCGCTCCTTCCAATTCTCCAAACGCTAACCCCGGCGAATTTCTGGACGGCATCTACGTCGTCGCTCGCGTGCTCGGTCGGTCACGTAGCGCTGCTACGCTCCCTCCCTGCGCGCGCTCGCTCCTAGTATCTGCCATCCATAAATCCGCCTCGCCCGGAGTAGAGGGCCTTTGAGATTCAAGGGCTTGGCTTCTGCATTGTCATAAAAATTTCACGCCCGGCGCGGGCGCGGGGGCGTAGACTTATGCATTATGACCGAGACCGATCCATCCGCGGAGACCGCTGCGCCTGCCATCGCCGACGCATCGGCGACGTCCGCGCCTGCCGGGACGCCGGCGGTTTCTTCAACGCCGGCGGAGACTCTGTCGGCCGCACCCGCCGAAACACCGGCCGCTTCGCCCGTGGTGGCAGCAATCCCGGAGTCCCCCGCCGCGACCAAAGCGGAGGACGTACCCGCGCCGGTTGTCGCGGCACCGGCGGAGGCGCAGGCCTCGCCGCCAGTGCAGGCCGAAACGGCAGGGGTCGTCGACGCGCGACTCGACCGCATCGAGAAATTGCTCGGTGAACTTCAAAGCAAAGCCAAAAAAGACGAGCCCGCCAAGAGCAAGACCGTACTTGCCCTGATCTTCGGGGCATTGGGTGCAAAGCTGGGCTGGGTCGGCGGCCACATCACCGGCAGCATTTGGGAAATCCCGAAAAATTTAAAGCGGGCAGGCAGGGAAGGCGTCAAGGAATATGTCGAGACGGTCGCCAGCATGGGCCTGTGGCATGGCTGGAAATCGTTCGAGATCGCCCCGATCAGCCTGGCGCTGGGTGCCACGTTGGGTACCCTGGGTGCCATCGTCGCGGCGACCATCGGCTGGAAACGCGGCGACCGGATCCATAAGCCGGAGGACATTGTCTTCCACCCGATCAATTCCTTCAAAAGGCTTTTCGGTCCCGCACCGCTGCCCGAAACGCAGATCCGGATCGACGATACACTGCCGCCGCTGAATATCGCCGCCCCGCAGCCGCAGGCCGATCGCGCCCAGCCCGGCATCCCGACCACGGTCGCCGGCGTCCAGCATGAAGGCACCGTGAGCGCCGGCCTGCGCCAGCAAACGGTCTGACGCATATTTCGATTGCCCCCATGGGTCCAAGCCACTAGGTCTTGCCGGAAATGGGCAAGGACATCCGCACTGCCATCCTCGGCGCATCCGGCTATACGGGCGCGGAACTGCTGCGCCTGCTGAACGCCCACCCGTCCTTCGCCATCGCCGCGCTGACGGCCGAGACGCAGGCGGGGAAGGAAATGGCGGAGGTCTACCCGCACCTCGCGCCGCGCAGACTGCCGAAGCTGGTCAAACACACGGAAGTGGATTTCTCCAAAATCGACCTCGTCTTCTGCTGCCTGCCGCACGGCACGACGCAGGAGATCATCGCCGGCCTGCCGAAGAACGTGCGCATCGTCGACCTCTCCGCCGATTTCCGCCTGCATGACATTGCGGCTTATAAAGAATGGTACGGGCATGAGCACCGCGCCGGCGCGCTGCAGAAGGACGCCGTCTACGGCCTGACGGAACATTACCGAGAGCGGATAAAATCCGCGCGGTTAGTTGCAAACCCCGGATGTTATCCAACTTCTATCCTTCTACCGCTGCTGC
Source organism: Alphaproteobacteria bacterium (assembly GCA_037200745.1). GTDB lineage: Bacteria > Pseudomonadota > Alphaproteobacteria > Rickettsiales > UBA3002 > QFOX01. Next base: position 83,558 of record JBBCHK010000011.1, on the reverse strand, counting down.
CGCTCCTAAAAGGGGCATACCTTGACCTATCCCCTATCGTCGTGAATTCGTTGTCTGGTATTTCTGGCGCAGGCCGCAAGGTTGCACAGGAATATCTGTTCACCGAACTCGATGGTGGCGTTTCGGCTTACGGCATTGGCCGCCACCGTCACCTTGCTGAAATTGAGCAGGAAGTGAGTAAGGTCACGTCCAGATATTCGCTCAATCCAGTTCCCCATTGTCCAGTTTCATTCACGCCGCATCTGGTGCCGATAACGCGAGGCATGCTATCGACCATTCATGTTCGGTTGAACGATTTCGAGGCGGATACAGCGGCGAATCTCGTTCGCATGGCCTATAAGGATGAACCGTTCATGACGGTCCTGGAAAAGGGAAGTGCCAGCACGCATCAGGTACGCGGTACCAACCGTTGTATTATGTCTTTCCACCCTGGCCGTCAGTCGCAAGAGCTGATTATCGTCTCCGTTATCGACAACCTCGTCAAGGGCGCCTCCGGGCAGGCACTGCAGAACGCCAACCTCATGTTCGGCCTGCCGGAGACGACGAACCTTGAAGCGACCGCGATATTTCCTTAACCCGCCGCTGCGGCAGCTTGTCCTGATGGGCGTTGCGCTTGCATGCGTGGTCCCGCACACCGCCCTGGCAGGATCGCTGAGCGAGCTGAGGGCGGAAGAACTGGCACGACTTGCCATTGGTCATCCCGAGGCGGATCTGGAGCCATTCGATCCGGGCGTTCCGGAAGCGAAAGCCTACTACAGCTTCGAATGGATCGATCCCCATCCCGGGACGTCGGTACATGTCATGTTCCTTGCCGTGAACAAGAAGACCGGCGATGTCTGGAACCTCGACGATTGCAACGATCACCTCTGGCCGAAGCTTTCGAAAAAACGGATGCAGGCGATGAAACCGCCGGCTTTCGTCACGCCCATGGGCTGCGAGGGCGCAAGTGAGTGAACCCCCCCATTCGCGAATTGCCTGGAGCGATCGGAGTTTGTAGTCTGCCCGCATGCAGGCTCACCCCGGCGCAGTCATTCTTCCCTATCGCGGCATCGTGCCGACGATCCACCCGGACGCGTTCATCGCGCCCGGCGCGGTCGTCATCGGCGACGTGCATATCGGCGCCGAGAGCAACATCTGGTTCGGCTGCGTCATCCGTGGCGATATGAACAGTATCCGCATCGGCGCGCGCACCAACCTGCAGGATGGCACGGTGGTGCATGTGACGCGCGGGACGGGGCCGACATTCATCGGCTCGAACATCACCGTCGGCCACAAGGCGCTGCTGCATGCAGTGACGCTTGAGGACGGCTGCTTCATCGGCATGGGCTCGGTGCTGATCGACGGCGTGGTGGTCGAGAGCAAAGCCTTCGTCGCCGCCGGCGCGATGGTGCCGCCGGGCAAGCGCGTCCCCTCCGGCCAGATGTGGGCCGGCAACCCGGCGAAATATTTCCGCGACCTGAAACAGGCGGAGATCGACTACATCCCGCTCTCGGTGCAGTACTACGTCGATCTGGCGAAGGAATATAAAGGGCTTTAGGCGCGCACCCTTGCGTATCTGCCGGGGGCGGGCTCGATGGGCTTGTGCTTGGCGCTGCCGACCTTGCGGGCTTTCACCATTTCGCCGTCGAGCTGCTTCTGCTGCCACTTGTCCCACAGCGGCCACCACGAGCCTTTGTGCTCGGGGGCGACGCTTGCGAGCCAGTCCTCGGGCTTGGGCGGCAGCCTGTCGTTGGTCCAGTAGCCGTATTTCTTTTTCACCGGCGGGTTGACGACGCCGGCGATGTGGCCCGAATCGGTGAGGACGAAGGTGACGGGGCCGTCATAGATCTGCGTCGCGACGTAGGCGGATTTCCACGGGGCGATGTGGTCCTCTTTCGTTGCCAGCAGGAAGGCGGGGGTGGCGATCTTGCCGAGGTTGATCGGCACGCCGTCGAGCTCGATGCCGCCGGGCTTCACCAGCAGGTTGTTCTGGTACATGCTGCGCAGGTAGAAGGCGTGCATCTTCGCCGGCATGCGGGTGGAGTCGGAGTTCCAGTAGAGCAAATCGAACGGGAAGGGCTGCTTGCCCAGCAGGTAGTTGTTGATGACGAAGGACCAGATGAGGTCGTTGCTGCGCAGCATGTTGAAGGTCGCCGCCATGTCGGAGGCTTCGAGGTAGCCCTGCTCGCTCATGCGCTCCTCGAGGGCGGTGAGCTGCGTGTCGTCGATGAAGACGGAGAGGTCGCCGGCCTCGGCGAAATCGACCAGCGTGGTGAGGAACGTCGCCGAGACGACGCGGTCCTGCTGCCCTTTGGCGCGCAAATAGGCGAGGGTGATCGCGGTGAGCGTGCCGCCGAGGCAGTAGCCGATCAGCGCCGTCTGTTTTTCGCCGGTGATCTGCTCGATGATTTCGAGCGCGGCCAGGGGGCCTTCGAGCAGGTAATCGGCGAATTCCTTGCGGCCCTGCCGCTCGTCCGGATTGACCCAGGAGACGATGAAGACCGTGTAGCCCTGCCCGGTGAGCCACTTGACCAGCGAATTCTCCGGCGAGAGGTCGAGGATGTAGTATTTGTTGATCCATGCCGGCGTCAGTAGCAGCGGCGTTTTATGCACCTTCGGCGTCGTCGCTTCGTACTGGATGAGCTGCATCAGGTCGTTCTCGAAGACGACGCTGCCCTTCGTCGCCGCGATGTCGCGGCCGAAGCTGAAGGCCGACTCGTCCGTCATCGAGATGCGCGGGGAGCCGCCGCCCTTCTCGATGTCCTCCAGCAGGTGCGTCAGCCCGCGCACGATGTTGTCGCCGTTGCTGTCGAGCGTGGCGCGCATCGCCTCGGGGTTGGTGAGCAGGTAGTTCGACGGCGACAGCGCGTCGATGAACTGGCGGGTGAAGAAGTTCAGCTTGCGCGCCGTGTGCGCGTCGAGGCCGCCGATGTCCTTCACCGCCGCCTCCAGCCACTGCGCGTTGATGAGGTAGCCCTGCTTCAGGTAATCGAACAGCGGGCTTTCCTGCCAGGCGGCGTCGCGGAAGCGGCGGTCCTTGGGCGCGGCCTCGATGAACGGCGCGTCCGCCTTGCCGAGCAGCTTGCCGGTCATCGCCTGCCAGAGCTTGAAATGGTCCTGGACGAGGCCGAGCTGCATCTGCGCGACGCGCACCGGGTCGACGTTCATGTGGCGCATCACGTGCAGCATCGACTCGGCGAGCGCCATCGGGTCGGTCGAGCCCATCGACGGCGCGTGCGACAGCGTATGTGCGGTGAGCTCCTGCAGGATGCGCTGCCAGAGGTCGCCCGCCTTCGCCAGGTTCTCGGCGACGAGCTGGGCGTCCACCGGCTGTGGCGGCGGGTCGGCATTTTCGCGCTGCGTTGCGGATTTTTTCGCCATGCGGCAGCGCTTATACCATGCGCATTTAAGAAGCAATCGGCAGGTTCCCCGAAGGCTCGGGACAATCTGTTCCCGGCGCTGGACAAACCGGAAAACACCCTCTAGCGTCCCGCCAACAAAAGCGTCAGAACAACAAAAACCTCGGGCAAGTGCATGCGTCTAACCCATCGCGTTCCCCAGCTCAGCCGCGCCTTTTTTCCCGTCTCCGCCCTGCTGTTGAGCCTGGTCTTCCTCGCCGGCTGCTCGCTGCTCATCCCCGAGGACCAGAGCGCCCCGCGCTACAACACCGTCGTCGGCCACCGCCATACGCCGCCGCTCAATCCCGGCGGCTCCGGCGAGGTGCCCTACCAGGCGCCGCAGCAGGCCGGCGCGCCCAGCTCGATGGTCCCCCCGGAGGTCTCGATGGCGCCGACGCCGGGCGCTTCCGCCGCTCCCACCGGCGATGCGCCGCAGGCCGCCGCCTATCCGCCCGCCGACCAGCAATCGCAGGCGGCCGCCCAGCAGCCCATGAACCAACCGCCGCCGTCGCCGCAACCGCAACGCTCGGTCTGGCAGCACCTGGCCTTCTGGAACGACGACACGGTCCCTCCCACGCCGCCGCCGGCTGCGTCGGTCAGCGTCGCCGCGCGCCAGGTGCCGGTCGAGAACGTCCCGGCGGAAACGGGGCAGCTCGCCGGGAACTACCCGTCGCTGCAGGACGTGCCGCCGCGCCCGCCGATGACCGACAGCACGCGCATGGGCGCCATCGGCCAGCAGATGCAGCAGGACCAGCTGAACGCGACCGCCAACGCGGCGAAGCTCGATGCCGACGCCGCGCGCGAGCCGATGCTTTCGCCGCTGCCCGCGTCGCGCGGCGCCGCGCCCGTGCCCGCGCCGGTGAGCGTCACGCCGCTGCCGCCGCCTCCCGGCGCGATGGCCGCGCCCGCCAATGCGCCGCCGCCGATGGCGCTGCAGCAGCCCATGAACACCGCGCCGCAGGCCACCAGCTACCCGATGTTCCCGCCGCCCCCGCCGCCGATGGCCTCGAACGCCGCGCCCACCGCCTATGCGCCGCCGGCGCCCATCGCCTACGTGCCGCCGGCGCCGATCCCCGTCCCCGCGCCGCAGGTCGCCTATGCGCCCGCTCCCGCGCCGCAGGTCGTCTACGTCCAGGCGCCGCCCGTGCAGGTGGTCTCCGCGCCGCCCGCGCCGGCGCTCGAGCCGATCGTGCTGCACCCTCCGGGCAGCGCCGCGCCCCTGCCGCCGCCTTCGGGCGCCGGCTACCAGCCCGCGCCGCTGGCGGTCTCCTCCTCCCAGCCGGCCGCCATGCCCGGCGGCTTCGACCCCATGGCCGGCACGCCCGCCTCCGGTGCCGCTGCCGGCCAGCAAGTGGCCGGCGCCGCCTACCTGCCGGATTCGCGCTACGTGAACCGCCGCGCGTGGCAATAAGTTTCAAACTAATCTTGCCCGCATAAAGCGCAGCTTCTAGAGTCGCGCCGATGGACGATTTCTACCGCATCAAGCGCCTGCCGCCTTACGTCTTCGCCGAGGTGAACAAGCTCAAGGCCGCCTACCGCGCGGCGGGGCGCGACATCATCGACCTCGGCATGGGCAATCCCGACCAGCCGCCGGCGAAGCACATCATCGACAAGCTCTGCCAGGTGGCGCAGGACGAGACCGCGCACGGCTACTCGATGTCGCGCGGCATCCACGGGCTGCGCAAGGCCGCCGCCAATTACTACAAGCGCCGCTTCGGCGTGACGCTCGATCCGGACACCGAGGTCATCTCGACCATCGGCAGCAAGGAGGGGCTCGCCAACCTCGTGCAGGCGATCACCGGCCCGAGCGATGTGATCGTCGTGCCCAACCCGTGCTACCCCATCCACGCCTACGGCTCGGTCATCGCCGGCGCCTCGGTGCGCTACCTGCCGATGACGCCCGGCGCCGATTTCATCGAGCTGCTGGAGCGCGCGATCAAGAACATCCAGCCCAAGCCGGTCGCCGTCATCGTCAACTATCCCGGCAACCCGACGGCGGAGGTGGTCGATCTTTCCTTCTACGAGCGCCTCGTCGCCCTCTGCCGCGAGCACGGCGTCTACATCATCTCCGACCTCGCCTATTGCGAGATTTATTTCGACGGCAACCCGCCGCCTTCGGTGCTGCAGGTGCCGGGCGCCAAGGACATCGCCATCGAGTTCATCAGCATGAGCAAGACCTATTCGATGGCCGGCTGGCGCGTCGGCTTCGGCGTCGGCAGCAAGGAGCTGGTGCACGCGCTGATGCGCATCAAATCCTACCTCGACTACGGCACCTTCACGCCGATCCAGGCCGCCGCCGTGGCCGCGCTCAACGGCCCGCAGCAATGCGTCGCCGACGTGCGCCAGCTCTACAAGGAGCGCCGCGACGTGCTGGTGAAAGGCCTGCGCGATGCCGGCTGGAACGTGCCGGAGCCGAAAGCCAGCATGTTCATCTGGGCGCCGCTGCCGGAGCGATATAAGGAGCTCGGCTCGCTCGAATTCTCCAAGCTGCTGCTCGACAAGGCCGAGGTCGCGGTCGCCCCCGGCATCGGCTTCGGCGAATACGGCGACGGGTTCGTGCGCATCGCGCTGGTCGAGAACAAGCACCGCCTCCGCCAGGCCTGCCGCAACATCAAGCATTTCCTGAATCCCGCTCCCGCGCCGAAGCCGAAACGCAAAGCGAAGGAAAGCGCGTGAGCGAAACGCTGCGCATCGGCATCGCCGGACTCGGCACGGTAGGCGGCGGCACGCTGGAATTGCTGCGCAGCAATGCCGCACAGATCGAAGCGCGCTGCGGCAAAAAAATCGAGGTCGCCGCCGTCGCCGTGCGCGATGCGCGCAAGAAACGCGGCGCATCGCTCAAGGGCGTGCGCGTCGTCGCCGATGCGATGGCGCTGGCGGAAGATAAGAATATCGACGTCGTCGTCGAGCTCATCGGCGGCGAGGGCGGCACCGCGAAGAAGCTCGTCGAGCGCACGCTGGCGAGCGGCAAGCACGTCGTCACCGCCAACAAGGCGCTGCTCGCCATGCACGGGCAGGCGCTGGCGCTTTCCGCCGAGAAAAAGAACGTCACGCTCGCCTTCGAAGCGGCGGTGGCCGGGGGGATCCCCATCATCTCCGCGTTGCGCTCGGGACTGGCGGCCAACCGCATCGTGCGCGTCGCCGGGATATTGAACGGCACCTGCAACTACATCCTCTCGACCATGCAGGAGGCGCGGCGCGATTTCGCCGAGGTGCTCGCCGAGGCGCAGGAGCTCGGCTACGCCGAAGCCGACCCGGCGACGGACATCGACGGCACCGACGCCGCGCACAAGGTCGCCATCCTCGCCGCGCTTTCCTTCGGCACGAAGGTGGATTTCGCCGGCGTGCATGTCGAAGGCATCCGCCGCGTGTCGCTGCTCGACATCGATTACGCGGCGAGCTTCGGCTACCGCATCAAGCTCCTCGGCATCGCGACGATGGAGAACGGCACGCTCTTGCAGCGCGTCCACCCGGCGCTGGTGCCGGCGGGCTCGCCGCTCGGCGTGCTGAACGGGCCGTTCAACGCCGTCGAGGTCGAGGGCGACGCCGTCGGCCGCGTCGTCTTCGAAGGACGCGGCGCCGGTGCGGGGCCGACGGCCTCGGCCGTGGTCTCCGACCTCATGTCCATCGCGCGCGGCGACCGCTACGCGCCCTTCACGGTCGCCGCCTCGGCGCTGAGGACGGCGAAGGCGGCGGCGCTCTCGGCGCATCGCGGCTGCTATTACCTGCGGCTGTCGCTGAAGGACGAGCCGGGCGTGCTGGCCGAATTCACCCGCGCCTTCGCGGCGCAAAAAATCTCGGTGCACTCGATCACGCAGCGCGGTATCATCGCCGATCATTCGGCGCAGGTCGTCGTCCTCACCCACGAGACCGACGAGGCGTCGGTGATGCGTGCCGCCGCCGCGATCACGAAGCTGAAAGTCAGCGTCGCACCGCCGGTGGTGCTGCGCATCGAACCGTAGGAGGACGCCATGAGCGCCAAACCGCACCTCAACGCCCCGCCGGACAATAGCTGGACGATGGACCGCAACTTCGCGCTCGAAGCCGTGCGCGTGACCGAGGCCGCCGCGCTCGCCGCCTCGCACTGGACCGGCCGCGGCGACGAGAAAGAGGCCGACCAGGCGGCGGTCACCGCCATGCGCGAGGCGCTCAACGGCCTGACCATCGACGGCACGGTCGTCATCGGCGAGGGCGAGCGCGACAAGGCGCCGATGCTCTATATCGGCGAGAAGGTCGGCACCGGGGCCGGCCCGCGCATCGACATCGCGCTCGATCCGCTCGAAGGCACGACGCTCTGCGCCACCGCCGGGCCGAACTCTCTCGCGGTGGTCGCCATGGCCGAGCATGGCGGGTTCCTCCATGCGCCGGACGTCTACATGGACAAGATCGCCGTCGGCGGCGAGTTGCCGGACGGCGTCGTCGACCTCGACGAAAAAATCTCCGCCAACGTGAAGAACCTCGCGAAGGCGAAGAAGAAGGATGTCGCCGACCTCGTCGTCATGGTCCTGAAGCGGGAGCGCCACGAAGAGAAAATTGCGAAGCTGCGCGAGGCCGGCGTGCGCGTCGCGCTGATCCCGGACGGGGACGTCGCCGGCATCATCGCCACCGCCACCGCTTCGACCGGCGTCGACATGTATCTCGGCATCGGCGGGGCGCCGGAGGGCGTGCTCGCCGCCGCCGCGCTGCGCTCGACCGGCGGGCAGATGCAGGGCCGCCTGCTTTTCTCCGACGAGGAGCAGAAAGCGCGCGCCTCGCGCATGGGCATCACCGACCTTGACCGCAAATACGGGCTGCTCGACATGGCGAAGGGCGACGTGATGTTCGCCGCCACCGGCGTCACCGATGGCGCGATGCTGAAAGGTGTCAAGCGCTGGCCGGGGGGCGCCTTCACCCATTCGATCATCATGCGCAGCAAGACCGGCACCGTGCGCTGGATCGAAGCGCAGCACAATTTCAGCCTGAAAAAAGCGCTCTAGTGCGGCGGTAGCGGCTTGCCGTTGCCCTTCGGCGGCGGGGCGGGCGCGTTCGGCGTCAGCGTCCCGCCATGGGCGTCGGGAACGCGGAGCGCCGAAGGCTGCAGGGACAACGGCAGCGCGCGGACACAGGCGAGGAGCTCGTCGCCGGAGAGCGGGTGGTCCTGGCTCAAATGGTTCGCGACGAACTCGGCGCGTTGCGGCGAACCCGGCGGGATATGCAGGACGCGGTCGGTGTCGGCGTAATGGATGTATTCGGGCAGCTGATCGTCCGAGCCGTTGAAATACGATCGCTCCGTCGGCAGCGAGCTCACCCAGAGCCCCCCGAACGCGGCGGAAAGTATCGGGCCGTGATGGAGGCCGTAGGCAATGAGAAGCGGCCCCTGCCGGGTCTTGAGCACGCCGATGGTCTTGCTGTCGTCCTCGCCGTTCGAGCGCTCGCCTGTCAGGTGGTCCTGGAAATCCGCCAGGGCGCGCCGCTCGTCGTGCGACAGGGACAGATCGATCAGGAACGATTGCACCGGCGCGCAACGCCCGCTGGTCACGAGGGCACTTAGTACGGTTTCGGCCCGGTGAACGTCGGGATGCTGCCGGAGATAGTCGTACAGCGTGCCGGTCTCGGGAAGGAAGATCGGAACGCCGGCCTTCCTGGCGTTGATGACAAGGGAGGAGACGGCCTCGTTGTAGGCATGGTTCTTCGCCGGGTCGTTCCATTGGTACGGCACGTGCGTACTCCGGCGGATGGCGTCGTCGTCGATGATGCCCATGACGTAGCTTTGCAGGCGCAGCTCGCCGGTCTGCGGCCCTTCGAGGACGAGCATGCCCTTGCCGCCGTGGATCGCGGCGAGCACGTCCGGATCGCCCAGTACCTGGTCGGTGAGCGCCGAGGGGTGTTCGTAATCGCCGTACACGACGTTCTCGCCGCGCGCCATGTGGGTGCGGATGAGGTCGGCAAGGTTCTGGTACGGGTGTCCCGGCGTGGCCATTGCGTTTGAGTCTAGGCGACAAGCATTAAGGTTTTATGAAGGCTGCCGTTGCGAAGGGGCGGTTTTCGGGCCATATCAGCGCTATGCATATCCCCGCTTCCAGCACCGCTTCCGGCCTGTCGTGGGTCGCCCGACCGGGCGACGAGCGCGCGGTGGCGGCGCTCGCCCAGCAGCAGGACATGAACGAGCTGCTGGCGCGCGTGCTCATCGGGCGCGGCGTCGCCATCGACGATGCGGCGCGTTTTTTGCAGCCGACGCTGCGTGAATGCCTGCCCGACCCGTTCCACCTGAAGGACATGGACAAGGCCGTCGCCCGGCTGCTGCGCGCCATCGAGGCGAAGGAGAACATCGCCGTGTTCGGCGATTACGACGTCGACGGCGCGACCTCGACGGCGCTGCTGGTGCGCTATTTCGCCGCGCTCGGCATCCGGCTTGCGACCTATATCCCCGACCGGCTGAAGGAGGGCTACGGCCCGAGCATCGCCGCATTCGACACGCTGATCGACGGCGGGGCAAAGCTCATTATCACCGTCGATTGCGGGACGCTGGCGCACGAGCCCATCGCGCATGCGCAGGGAAGGGACGTCGACGTCATCGTGCTCGACCACCATCTCGGCTCGGCGGAGATGCCGAAGGCGCATGCGCTCGTCAACCCCAACCGTGCGGATGAAAGCTCGCCGCACCGCAGCCTCGCCGCCGTGGGCGTGACGTTCCTGCTGCTGGTCGCCCTCAGCAGGGCGCTGCGCGAGGCGGGATATTTCGGCGAGACGCGGCGCGAGCCGGACCTGCTGCCGCTGCTCGACCTCGTCGCGCTCGGCACGGTGTGCGACGTCATGCCGCTCACCGGCCTCAACCGCGCCTTCGTCGCGCAGGGGCTGAAGGTGCTGCGCGCGCGCGGGCATAAAGGCCTTGCCGCACTCGCCGACGTCGCGCAGCTGGCCGAGGTGCCGAGCGCCTACCATCTCGGCTTCCTGCTGGGGCCGCGCATCAATGCGGGCGGGCGCGTCGGCGAATCGGCGCTCGGCGTTGCGCTGCTCACTGGCGAGGACGAGGGCGAGCTGCGCGACATCGCGGCGCGGCTCGACCATTTCAACCGCGAGCGCCGCGCCATCGAGGATTCGATGCTCGAGGCGGCACTGGCGCAGGCGCAACAGCAGGCGAACGCACCCGTCATCGTCGTCGCCCAGCGCGGGTGGCATGCGGGGGTCATCGGCATCGTCGCGGCGCGGCTCAAGGAAAAATTCTCGCGGCCGGCGGCGGTGATCGCGCTCGAAGGCGGGCTCGGCAAGGGCTCGGCGCGCTCGGTGACGGGCGCTGACATGGGCGCTGCGATCCACGCGGCGCAGCTTTGCGGCATCCTCGACGCCGGCGGCGGCCACGCGATGGCGGCCGGCTTCTCGCTGCGCGAGGAGCAGGTGAGCGCGCTGCACCGGTTCCTGATCGAGCGCCTGTCGCCCGCCGTCGCCGCCTACCAGGAGGCCCGCGCGCTGACGCTCGACGGCTGGCTCAGCGCCGGCGGCGCCAGCCTGCAGCTGCTCGATTCGCTGGCGGCGGCGGCGCCGCACGGGATCGGCAACCCGTCGCCGCGCTTCGGGCTGAAGGCGGCGCGCATCCTGCAGCGGCAGGTGCTCAAGGGCAAACATATCCGCTGCATCCTCGGCGACGATGCGGGCACAGGCCGGCTTTCCGCCATCGCCTTCAACGTCGCGGACACGCCGCTCGGGGCGTGGCTGATGAGCGAGCGCGTGCTGCACCTTGCCGGCGAGCTCAAGCGCGAGCACTGGCAAGGTGCTGAATCCGCGCGCTTTATCATCGAGGACGCGGCGAAGCCGCTGGCCGCCTGAGGCGTGGCAAAACCGCTTGACTTGGAGCGGGCCGCATGGGAATTATCGCCCCCTGTTTTGCCGGGGGTTTTTGCCCCTCAGGCCCCTTCGTCTAGCGGTTAGGACGCGTCCCTTTCACGGATGAAACACGGGTTCGATTCCCGTAGGGGTCACCAAAAAAGGCCCTTGAGGGGGCCTTTTTTTATGAGGCTCTTCGTATCCGCAAGTGGGCCGATCGCCGCCGGGGTGCCGGCCAGTATTCGTTAGTTTTTCCAGAAACTTAACCATCAAGAATTCACAAAAGCTTCACAATCCGCCATGGGCGCGCATGGTAAGCTTCGGGATTATGCTCGCCAAAGGTACGACATGGTCACGCGGCTGAAGAAGCGCATCGAGGTCGGCAACATCGCGACCTACGAGGACGCGTCGCAGGAATTCCTCACCCGGCGCAAGGAGGATCTGCGCGCGGGCATGCGCAACCCGCATTTGAGCATCGGCGAGTTCATCCGCTCGATCGCCATGCGCGCCGGCCTTACCATGTTCATCGCCGGCTGGGGCGTCTGGAACGGCGTGGAGACCATCATCACCCGCTCGCCGGGCCTCAACAAAGGCCTGACCCGCAACAACGGGCAGAACCGCTACATCCATGACGTCAGCGGGTTCAGCTCCTATTATGACGAGACCACGCGGGAAATCTCCCGGCTTCTTTTCAGCGGCTCGGAAGCATCGCCGGACGAGGTCACCGCCGTGCTCGATAAAATGATCGACCACGCGACCCACTTCAACCTGAAGGCGGGCACGGAGGAGATCAAGGCCCTCAAGGCCAGGTTCGAGGCCAACCCATCCCTGACGATAACCCAGAAGACCGAGGAAGTTTTCACCGCGCTGAAGAATCTGCGGACCGCCAACCCGCATTCCGGTATCGGCCAGTACGCGACCTTGTGGGAGGAAACGGATGCTATCCGCCAGCGCGCGCAGGATGCCGGGCACGGCATCGATTATGTCGGCCTGGCCGCCCAGGCCTTCAACAACAAGCGCGATGAGGTGATCGAGAAGGCCGTCCTGCGGGACAACAAGCTCATCATCAACCGGTGGCGCATGCCGCTCCTCGGCGTCGCGGTGCTTGGCGGCGGCGCGCTTGCCGGCGTCGGCACCTACCGCGCGGCGCTGCGCGATAAAGCGCTGAGCCAGGAATCGGAATTGAGCCACATCGAGCGGCTCGAGCGCGAGCGCCGCCACGCCGCGCAAAAAGACAAGGGCACCGCCGAGCCCGGCGCGACGCTCGCCTGACGCTAGCCCGCAGCGCGCAGCGTTCTGTTCTCCAGCTTTGCCAGCCAGTCGAAGGTTTTCGCCCAGGCTTCCTTGGCCGCCCGCTCGCTGAAATTCGAGGGCCGGTCGGAATTGGCGAAGCCGTGGCCGGCGCCCTCGTAGGCGATGAGCTCGAAGGTTTTATGCTGCCGGGTAAGCTCCTTCGCCACCGCGTCGCGCTGGTCGGCGCCGATATGGGCGTCCTGCGCGCCGTAGAAGAGCAGCACCGGGCATTCGATATCCTTGAAATCGCCGGCGACCGGCTTCAGCCCGAAATTCGGCCGCTCGTTGACCATGCCGCCGCCGTAATAGGAGATCGCGGTGGCGATGGGGAAGCGCGTCGCGGCGAGCATCGCGCCGTAGCCGCCCAGGCAGTAGCCGATGACGGCGACCTCGTGCAGGTCGGCGGAGAAGCGCTCGCGCAGGAACTCGAAGCTCGCCGCGAAATCGCGCGCCATGCCGTCGTTGGTGAGCTGGGCCATGGCGGCCATGAAACGCTCGGTGTCGTCGTAGGGGATGTCGAGGCCGCTGCCCTGGCGGTGGAAGAATTCCGGCACCAGCACGAGGTAGCCCTCATGGGCGAAACGCCGCGCCGCCTCGCGCATCCACTGGTTGACGCCGAACGCCTCCTGCACCAGCAGGATCGCCTTGGCGTGGCCGCGCCGCTCGCCGGCCGGCATGACGAGGAAGCCGGGGATCACCCCGTCGGGGCCGTGGATGTTGACGTTCTCTTCGCGCAGCATGACGCCTCCTTGCGGGAGCGTATGGTGCCCGGGCCCGCATAAGCCCGCCATATACTTTCCGCGTCTTGTCAGGCGGCGAGCTTTGCACTACCATCGCCCGCATGCAATCCCTAAAAGACACCGGCGCGGCATGGTTCTCGCGCGGCTGTGAGTGGTTACGCGGCGACGTGAAGCAGGCCTTCACCACCCACCCGCACGAGACGGGGGAGACGTACCTGCAGCATCTCTGGTTCACGCTGCGCATGTCGGCGCGCTTCCTCTGGGTGATGACGGCGATGGTCGTGCACGGCCTCTTCCCCTTCCTGCTGACGCGCACCGCCAGCCGCCAGATGGAGAAGGCCTACGCCATCATGCGGAAGCGCATCTCGAAACAGCGGCGCGACGAGATCGAGGCCGACCTCGACTACAGCGTCTGACGCGCCATGCGCGTCGCCATCCTCGGCTTCGGCTTTTCCGGTGCGATGCTCGCTGCCAACCTCGCCCGCCTCGCCGAAGAGCCGCTTGAGCTCTACCTCATCGATCCGACGCACGACGCGCGCGGCGCCGCCTACGGCACCACCAACGCTGGACACCTGCTCAACGTGCGCGCCACGAACATGGGCGCCTTCGCCGACGCGCCCGGCGGCTTCGCCGAATGGCTGCTGTCGGACGAAGGCAAATACGCCGCGGCGCGCCGCAAGATCGCACTTCCCGGCCCGCAGGATTTTGCGCCGCGTGCGCTGTACGGCGATTACCTCGCGGACATCTGGCAGCGCACGCAGTCCGAGGCGCAGTCGAAGCGCCTGTCGCTGAAGCTGGTGCCGGCGCGCGCCACGCGCATCGAACGCCAGGGCGACGGCACGCTCGCCGTCTCCACCGATCGCGGCGACGCCATCGCGGTCGATGCGGCGGTGCTCGCCACCGGCGTCGAGCCCAGGCCCATCCTCACCCACCTGCCGCCCGAGTCCGTCGTGCAGCGACCGTGGAAGGACGGCGCGCTGGCGCATGCCGGAAAATTCATGGGCCCGGTGGTCCTCGTCGGCACCGGCCTCACCGCCATCGACGCGCTGATCTCCCTGCGCGACGTAGGCTATACCGGCGAGGTCGTCGCGCTCTCCCGTCGCGGCCTCTGGCCCCTGCCGCATGCGGAGAATGCCGGGCCGTACCATTTCGAACCGGCGGCGCTGCAGGGTCGGTCGCCGGTGCAATTGCTGCGCACGATACGCCGCGCGGCGAAAGCGCACATGGCGCAGGGCGGCGACTGGCGCGCCGTCATCGATGCGCTGCGGCCGCATACGCAGGCGCTGTGGCTGCGCTGGGATTCCGCGCAACAGCGGAAATTCCTCGCCCGGCTGCTGCCCTACTGGAACGTGCACCGCCACCGGGTCGCACCGTCGATCGCCGCGCGGCTGGATGCGGAGCGCGCGGCAGGAACTTTGCGCACCATCGCCGGCGGACGGGTCGCCGCGACGGTAGCGGAGGGGCGCGCGCAGCTTGAAATTTTGCGCGGCGGCGAGCCGGAAATGCTGCAGCCGTCGCTCATCGTCAACTGCACGGGGCCGGAGCTCAACCCGGCGAAGAGTGCGCATGCGCTGCTGCCGCAGTTGCTGCAATCCGGCATGGCGGAAGCGCATGCGAACGGAATCGGCTTCGCCGGCGACCGCCACGGCCGCCTGTTCGGCGCGGCGTTGCCGAACCTCTATGCCATCGGCGCGCCGCTCACCGGCCAGCTCCTCGAATCCACCGCCGTGCCGGAGCTGCGCGTGCAGGCGCAGAACGTGGCGAAACAAATTTTGAGCGGCCGCGCGTGAAGACCGCCGTCATCACCGCCGTCGATGCGGCCGACATCGCCGCCTGCCGCGCCATCCGCGAGGAGGTCTTCGTGCACGAACAGAACGTCCCCGCCGACTACGAGTGGGACGAGCATGAGGCGACGGCGACGCATTTCCTGCTGCACGCGGGTGGCGAGCCGGTCGGCACGGCGCGGCTGCGCATACTCGGCGAGGTGGCGAAGATCGAGCGCGTCGCCATCCGCAAACCCGCGCGCGGCAAGGGTCTCGGCGCGGTCATCATGCGGCATGTGCTGGATATTGCCCGCCGCTATCCGCAGGTCACAACCGCCAGGCTCGGCGGGCAGGACAACGCCATCGCATTCTACAAGCGGCTCGGCTTCGAGATTTGCAGCGACGCCTACATGGAAGCCGGCATCCTGCATTACGACATGAAACTGGCGCTGCGCTAGCTCGCGGCGGCTTCCTTCGCGCGGTCGGCCTTTTTGCGCTCGTTGGGGTCGAGCTCGCGCTTGCGCAGGCGGATGGTCTTGGGCGTCACTTCCATCAGCTCGTCTTCCTCGATGTAGGCGATCGCCTGCTCCAGCGTCGGGATGCGCGGCGGGGTGAGGCGCACGGCCTCGTCCTTGCTCGTAGTGCGGATGTTGGTGAGCTGCTTGGCTTTCAGCGGATTCACTTCGAGGTCGTTGTCGCGGCTGTGCTGGCCGATGATCATGCCCTGGTAGACCTTGACGCCGTCGGGGATGATGAGGAAGCCGCGCTCTTCGAGGTTCCACAGCGCGTAGGCGACGGCGACGCCGGACGAGTTGGAAATGAGCACGCCGTTGCGCCGGCCGGGGATGTCGCCCTTGAACGGCTCGTAGCCGTGGTAGATGCGGCTGAGCACGCCGGAGCCGCGCGTGTCGGTGAGGAACTCGCCCTGGTAGCCGATCATCCCGCGCGAGGGGATGAGGAACTTGAGGCGGTTCTTGCCGCCGCTCGACGGGCGCATCTCGGTCATCACGCCCTTGCGCTGCGACAGCTTGTCGACGACGATGCCGGAGAATTCCTCGTCGACATCGACCTGCACTTCCTCGATCGGCTCCAGCAGCTGGCCGTGCTCGTCCTTCTTGAACAGCACGCGCGGGCGCGAGACGGAAAGCTCGAAGCCCTCGCGGCGCATGGTCTCGATCAGCACGCCGAGCTGCAATTCGCCGCGCCCGCCGACCTCGAATGCGTCGGCTTTTTCCGTTTCCTTGACGCGGATGGCGACGTTGCCCTCGGCCTCTTTGAATAACCGGTCGCGGATCATGCGCGAGGTGACTTTCGTGCCCTCGGTGCCGGCGAGCGGCGAGTCGTTGACGCCGATGGTGATCGCCATCGTCGGCGGATCGACCGGGTTCGCTTTCAGCGGATGCTGCAGCTCGAGGTCGCCCACCGTGTCGGCGACCGTCGTCTTCTCCAGCCCGGCGACGGAGACGATGTCGCCGGCTTCGGCCTCGATCACCGTCGTGCGCTCGATGCCGCGGAAGGCGAGCAGCTTGGTGATGCGGCCCTGCTCGATGGTCGTGCCGTCGAGCCCCAGCGATTTCACCGGCATGCCGACCTTCGCCGTGCCGGATTCGATCTTGCCCGTGAGCAGGCGGCCTAAGAAGTTGTCCGACTCGATCATGGTGACGAGCAGGGAGAATTGCGCGTCCGCGTCCGCGTCCGGCGCTTCGACATAGCGCACGATCTCGTCCATGATGACATGCAGGTTCTCGCGCTTGTCATCGAGGTTCTTCACCGCCCAGCCGCTGCGCCCCGAGGCGTAGATGGTCGGGAAATCGAGCTGGGCGTCGTTGGCGTCGAGCGCGACGAACAGGTCGAAAATTTCATTGAGCACTTCGTCCACCCGCGCATCCGGCCGGTCCACTTTATTGATGACGACGATAGGGCGCAGGCCCAGCGCGAGCGCTTTCATCAGCACGAATTTGGTCTGCGGCATCGGGCCTTCGGCGGCGTCCACCAATAAGAGCACGCCGTCGACCATGCCGAGGATGCGCTCGACCTCGCCGCCGAAATCGGCGTGGCCGGGCGTGTCGATGATGTTGATGCGCGTCGCGTCCCACTGGATCGAGGTGCATTTGGCGAGGATGGTAATGCCGCGCTCTTTTTCAAGGTCGTTCGAGTCCATCACCCGCTCGGCCACGAGCTGATTGGCGCGGAAGGTGCCCGCCTGCCTAAGCATTTGATCGATAAGCGTAGTTTTGCCGTGATCGACGTGGGCGATGATGGCGATGTTGCGCAATTGGGTCATAGGTTGCGGTGCAATAGGGCAAGTTCAGGCGAAAAGCCAGCGGTTTATAAGGGCATATCCCGGATCGTCATAAAACCGTCACATTTAGTAAAAATTAACATTTGGAGTGTAGCTTACATTAATAACCACGCATCCAACGCAGCGCTCATGACCGTTCACGTTCCACAGGCAGTCCTCGGTTCCGACGGGAACGTCTATGTATTGGACAGTTCTACTTCCGTGGACATCGGGGATTACCGCAGCAGCAAGCGATTCAACGCGCCGGCACTGGATTATGCGGTGCAGGGCACCGGGACGTCGCTCAAGCAGCTGGGCCTCGGCTTCGCCCCGGCGGATTACATGCCGGGCGTGAAGCGCGACTTCTTCCCGATGATGCGCCGGGACGATTTCGAGGCCAACCAGGGCAACATAAAGCTGCTCCGGGTGCAGCTCCCGCCGGGGATGAACCCGCAGGAAGCGGTGACGTTGCTGAATGACATCGATCCCGCCGCGCGCGGCTATCGCGATCCCGGTATCGCTGCGGAAACATTGAAAAAGGTCAACGCTGCGCGCGACGCGGCGCGCGGCGAGTTTGCCGATCGCATCCGGGGCGTTTCGAGCGAAGGGCCGGAGGCGACGATCGCCGAGCGCATCAGCCGCAACGCCCACGAAGTGAGCACCGGGTTCCACTACAGCCAGGCGCCGCGACTGGACCATGCCCCCGGCAGCAACCGCGTGGAATTCACGATGCGCGAGCATGTCCCGGGCCAGGGCGATTTCGGCATCGCGATGACGGCGACGGTCGAGCCCGACCCTGCGGCGCATGACGGGGTGAAGGTCACCTTCTCCGCCCTGCGCGCGACGAATGCGAAAGGCGAGCCCATCACCCCGCGCGAGCTGCGCGACGAGGCCGGGATCAAGGCGGACGATCTGCACGGCAAGATCGTCAAGGGGCTGCTGACCGGCATCCGCAATGCGCCCGGCCAGAACAGGAACGGCAGCCTCGAAGTGGCGCTGGACGGGAAGAATATCGAGGCCGTCGCCGCCGGCTTGCCGGCCCTGCGCGAGCGGGACGCCGACGTCAGGAGCAACGTCGAGGGTGCATGGCGCGCCATCGGCCGCGAGACCGGGGTGGCCAATCCCAACGCCATCGCCGAAACATTGCGCAACCCGAACGCCACGCCCGAGACCGTCGTGCGCACCATCGCCAACGGTACGCCGTCGGCGGCCGATATCGGGCCGCTCACCGCCGAAGACCACGCTACTTTCGCCCGGCTCCTGCAGCAGGAAACCCCGCGCGTCAACGGCGTGAGGGTCGATACGGGCTTTTACGACCTGATGCAGAAGCCCTTCACGCCAAGCGCGGCCACCCGACTGGACCCCACCGCTGCCGATATCGGCGGCCATGATGTTCCGCCCGCTCCCGAACATGGCGCCACCGCCACCAGCTTCGCAGACCTGCTGCAAAAGCCGTTCACGCCGAGTGCGGCCAGCCGGCTGGATCCTGTCGGTGACCACGACGGTGCAGTGGCGCCCGCTGCCGAGCATGGCACCACCAGCTTCGAGGACCTGCTGAAAAAACCGTTCACACCGAGCGCGGCCACCCGATCCGATCCCACGCCCGCCACCGACACCGACGGCCACGACGGTTCGGCGACGCCCGCTCCCGAACATGGTGCTGGCGCCACCAGCTTCGAAGACCTGCTGAAAAAGCCGTTCACGCCGAATGCGGCCAGCCGACTGGGTACGCCCGCCGCGCCGGTGCCGGATCACGCGCCAAGGGACTACTCGAGCGAAGCGCTTTCCGTGCGGGCCGGCATCCCGATCCAGGTCGTTCCGATCGACAGCATACCCCAGGAACCCGCCGCGAGGGCCGCGTTCCTCGGTGAACTGCAAAACCGGTTCCCCAACATCGATCTGTCCAATATTCGCGAAGAAGAGGGCGCGGCGCTGCTTCCGCACCTGGAATCCAGCCGGACTCGCACCGACGGGGCCGGCGACGCATGGGCCACCAGCCGGCCGGAAAACCTCCGGCTTTATGGCGGGCTGGCTCCTTCCGCCGGGGTCATCCTGGCTCCTTCCGAGAACGTGCCTGTCGCAACCTCGCTGAGCGACGCCGCCCGGGTCCCGCCTTCCTGGGTGGGAGCCGAAGATACGCCGGAGCTGCGCCGGCAGATGCACCGCCTGAACATGGAGCATGAATTCGCGCATGTTCAGCAAAAGCAACCTCCCGGGCGCCTGGCGAACAGGACGCTGCTGGAGTGGGACGCCGAGCAGCGTGCACTGAACGAATTCCGGGGCGACCCGGGCCTACGCCACGGCGATCTCCCTGCGAAGCTCGGCGCGCGTCATGGGCAACTTCGTCTTCGACAACCGCGACTACTCGATCGCGGGGGCTTCTTGAAAGCGAGATCCCTTACAAGGACGGCCCCAACGGACGCGAGCTCGATGTGAACCAGGCGGAGCGGATGCTCGCCGGCAACGACCGCGCCTTCACGGAAGCCTATGTGCGCGCCTTTGCCCGGTCGCAGGGGCCGGCCCATTACCGAGAACTCCGCATCGCTGCAGAATATCATCGAAGGCGCGCAGGGTTTCGCGTCCCCGCCGCCCGAGCAAAGGGAGATCCGGACGCTGGTGAAAAGTGCCCTGCACAGCCGCGCGGTCTATACGCAGGCGATCATCGGCGGGCAGGATATCCGGCCGAGACGGTGAGCCCTCTTTCACTGCGCTCAAGGAAGAGATCAACGCCGGGACCGTGACCGACCCGCACACCCTGCAGATCGCCAATCGCGTCCTGAACGGCGCTCCCGTGATCGTCCCGGAGTTGAGCCGGCAGGCGGGCCTGGTCGAGCCCACCCCGCCGCGTGCGCCCGTTGCCGCCGACCTCGGCGCGGTCGGTCTCGGCGCTGCGCTTGCGGACCCGGAGCATCTGTCTCAACCCGCGACTCCTGCTGAAGCGGACGCGGTGCGAGGCCGGCCCTTCCAGCAGCAAGAGCCTTTCGGCGGCATAGTGAATCGGCAGCCCGATGGCCAGCATCAGCTTGGTATTCCCAGGGAAGCACCGGTCGTTTCCGGCGCCCGCTTCTCTTCGGCCGCCGTCGGCGCGGGGTATCCCGATCCGGTCGCTGCCGCGATGTGGGACAGGATCGCGCAGCGCTTCACCCCCCGGCGCGCCGTCACCCGCTCCCGAAGGTCGCCGGGCAACGCCGCCGGCACCGGCCAGCGCCGCGGATCAACTGGCGCGCGTGCGCAAGGCGCAGGAGGAATGGCGCCAGGCGCACGGCGCCATCGAGGGCGTGCGGCACATGGAACAGCGCACCATGATGATCCCCAGCTCGCAGCGGGATCAGGGCTATCACCGTATTCCGGCGCTTGAGGGCTATGGCGGCTGGATCGGCGCCTTCCAGGCCCTCGACCCGAACCTGACGCCGGCGCAGCATGCCGGCCTGGACAAAGTCTCCTCCATCATCGACGGGATGCGGCAGGACTGGCAGGAGCTCGGCAACCCGCATGACCGCGCCCGCCCGTCCTCGCGCAGGGTCGATGATTACGTCGCCAAGAAAATGCAGGAGCTCGAGACCCGGGGCGAGACCTACATGCTGGGCGGGCACGATACGCATTTCAACATCGTGCGCATCAAGCGCCAGCCGGACGGCAGCTATACCGAGACGCTCTACGATTCCGGCCACGAGACCAACGTCGTCGGCCACTACAACGACCGCGCCATCGTCAACGCCGTGGAGGAGCACGCGCTGAAGCCCGGCGTCGGCGCGAGCCGCTTCATCCGTGCCAACCTGGACAAGATACTCTCGCCCTCCGACAGCCCCGGGCTACCGCAACGCCAAGGGGCAGGTCGACTCCATGCTGGGCCGCACCATCCGCACGGTGCAGGATTACGCGCAGCGTCGCGGCAAACTGCACGACGCGCGGCCAGCGCATCCTGGCGCAGGATATCCTGCAGGACGAAGGGCTCTCCGGCCGCCTGTACGAGTTCATGACCAACGACGACGTCAAGCCGGCGGACATCGAACGCCAGCTGAAGCAGCGCGAGAATGATATCCTCAGCGGCAGGACGCCGGTCCGTCCCGAGCCCACGCCGGAGCAGGCCGGCTGGGGCCCCCACAAATCCGCGATCTATGGCGAGAATTCCTACCGCCTCGGCACGCCCTTCGCCAGCAACGGCATGACCGGGGAGCGCACGCCCGAGATGCTGCGCTTCGCCAGCGAGATGGCGACCAAGGGCGTCGAGGTCCAGTGGGGCTGGAGAGGCGACAACGCCTACGCCTACGTCGACGAGAAGGACGCCCTGTCGCTCGCCAACCTGAAGAGAACGGTCCTGCGCACGCCGGAGGAAACTCCCGACCGGGAGCCGCTGCGCCGCGACGGCGGGGAGAACGCCCGCCTCGTCCGTCCGCGCTCAACCGATCCGAATATGGATCCGATCAAGGAAAGCCTGCGCGGCCGCACCCAGACGATCCAGCACGACGGCAGCCGCCTGTTCGATGTCTCCCACCTTTCGTCCCGCGAGATCGCCGGACTGGTCGGGGAAATGAACGCGCGCAACATAGTGACGCGGCTGGTGCCCGGCACGTCCTCCGTCGAGGTCGATCCCGCTTCGCTCGATAGCCTGAAGGGTATTCTGCGCTCGCAGGGGCCCGACGACAAGATCCGGCAAACGCCGCGCGAGCAGCATCAGCGGCGCGTGGACGCCCCGGTGGAATCGCATTCCCCCGACGCGGTCCGCGAGGCGCTCGAGGGCCGCACGTTCCATAAGCAGCCGGACGGCAGCGCCCGCGTCGATATCGCGAAATTATCGGGTACCGAGAAGGCCGACCTGGTCGGGGCCATGAACGACCGCGGTGTGCTGACGCGGCTGGTGCCGGGCGGCTCGTTCCTCGAGATCGCTCCCGAATCGCTCCCCGCCGCGCAGGCGATCGCCCAGGGCGAGCCGCCTCCTCCCCGCATGGCCGCGACCCACCCCGCGCCGGATTTCGCGGCGCATCCGGCACTGCGCGGCAACAGCATGCAGCAGCCGGTCGTCGACGCGCATGCGCCGGCCGCCGCGCCGGAGCCTCCCCTCAAGGTCGTCCAGCCCATCACCCCGCCGCCGGCCGGCGTCCAGCCGAAGCAGCCCCAGATGGGCGCCCGGATGTCGCCGGAGGACCGCGCCGAGTATATCCGCGAGCAGGAAGGGCGGCGCGGAGTGAATGCCGGCGCTGCGCCTGCACCGGCCCCGTCGACCACCACGACTCCGGCTCCGTCGACGACAACGACACCGGCTCCCGCCGCCAGCAACGATAATGGTCGGGGCACCGCCGGTGCGCCGGCGCCCGCGAACAAGGCGGACGGGCACCCGGCGCCCGGCTCGCCGCCGCAGCCCAAGCCGGAAGCGCATACGAACACACCCCCCGCACCGGACGTTCATGAGGGCAGGACCGTCATGGAAGGCGGCGCTGCGGCGGCCGGTGTCCATCTCGTCAGTGGCAGGGCCATGGCGGGCGTCGGCCCTCGCCATGTCGGCCCGCCAGTGGGAGGACATCGCGAAGAAGCGGGCACATGGCGAAAAGGTCACCGACGCGGAATATGTCGCGGCGATCGCCAATACCGGCTCTTCGACCCTCGATGTCGCCGGCAAGGGTCTCGACGGGGTGGCCGAACGACAGCTGGCCCGGCTGGCGCCGAGGCTCGAGCGCGCGGGCGGGCCGGCGGTGCAGGTACTGCTGGCGGCACCGATGATCGTCCAGGCCGTGCGCACCGGCGACACCGACCAGATCGGCTCGGCGATCGGCGGCACCGCCGCCGGCATCGCCGCCGGCATGGCCGGCCAGGCGCTGATCCCGGTCCCCGGCGTAGGATTCGTGGTCGGCGTGGTCGCCGGCGATGCCGGGGCGAAGCTCGGCGGGCTGACCTGCACGGCGCTGTTCAACGACGATCCGGCCAAGCGCGCCGCCGCCAGCGCGGAGCTCGGCCAGATCGGGCACGATTACCTCGGCTCCCCCCGGTGCGGTCCTGAACCTGCCGGGTGCGGCGGCCTCTTCCATCGGCCGCGCGGTCGACGCGCTCGGCGAAGTCACGGCCTTCGGCGGCGAGAAGCTCGACCAGTACAGCGACAAGCTCCAGAATTCCGTCAGCAGTGCCTTGCCGCGCTGGGCCGCCGGCCCGACCAATGCGCTCATCGGCGGAGTCACGGGCATGGTCTCCGGCCCGCTGAAGCTCGCCGGGACCACGGTATCCTACGCGGGCAAGGCGCTGAACGCGCTCGGCGAAGCGGCGGAGGATGTCGGCCACCACGTCAACAAGGCCTTCGACGAGTTCGGCAATACCTTCAACAAGGAATTCCAGCGCGATCCGTCGGTGCTCGGCGCCGCGCGGGCGGCGGCCGTCGCTACCGCCACCGTGGCGGGCAAAGTCCATGACTACGTCAATCACCGGCTCCAGCAGGGAATCGATGCCGTCAATGACGGCCTGCACCAGGCCGGCTCGTGGTATTCGCACAATATGCCTTCATGGCTCGGCGGCGGCGAGGACAAGCCGGCGCCGCAGCAGCCTCATCCTGCGTCCGCCGCGCCGGCACCGGCGCATCCCAATGCGCCGCAGGCCCATCATGGCGTGATGCTCGACAAGTATGCGTTGCAGTCGCTGGAGAAGGCAGGGCTGCTCCATCACAACAACGATACCTCCAAGGAGATCGCCGAGCTCGGCGCGCTGCTGAAGAAGAACGGCCACACGCTCTCCGACCTCGACAAGAACCACGACGGCGTCGTCACCGGCACCGAGATCCAGGCCGCCATCACGCCCAAGGGCACCCCGGCCCCGGCCCAGCACGCCGGCCGCTAGTTACGCAATGTGAGAGCCTTACGTTGCGGATTCGAGCGTTGCCTTGCGCGTTCCCTTGAGGATGGCTTTCGCCTTCGGCAGATCGAGCGCGCCTTCCCATTTGGCGAGCACCACCGTGACCACGCTGTTGCCGACCAGGTTGGTCAGCGCGCGGCCCTGCGACATGAAACGGTCGACGCCCAAGATCAGCGCCAGCGACGCCGCCGGGATGTGGCCGACCATGCCGATCGAGCTCGCCAGCACGACGAAGCCCGCGCCGGTGACGCCGGCGGCGCCCTTGCTCGACAGCATCATCACCCCGAGGAGGATGAGCTGCTCGTGCAGGCTCAGCGGGTTGTCGGTCGCCTGGCTCAGGAAAATGGCGGCGAGCGTCAGGTAGATGGCGGTGCCGGCGAGGTTGAAGGAATAGCCCGTCGGCAGCACCATGCCGACCACCGAGCGCTCGCAGCCCAGCGCTTCGAGCTTGTCCAGCAGGCGCGGCAGCACCGTCTCCGATGAGCTGGTGCCGAAGACGATGACGATCTCGTCCTTGAGGTAGACGAGGAAGCTCCACAGCCCGAGGCCGGTCCAGCGCAGCATCAGCGCCAGCACGGGGAAGATGAAGATGAAGCAGGTGAAGTAGAAGGTCAGCAGCAGCTTGCCCAGCGGGATCAGCGAGGCGATGCCGTAATGGCCGACGGTGGCCGCCATCGCGCCGAAGGTGCCGAGCGGGGCCAGCTTCATCACGAAGCCGATGATGGCGAACAGCGCATGCGCGACTTCCTCGATGAGCGATTTGAGCTTTGCCGTTTCCTTGCCGCAGACCATCAGCGCTGCGGCGAAGAGCAGGGCGACCAGCAGTACCTGCAATATCTCGCCGCCCACGAAGGCGCCGACGATGGTGTCGGGAATGATGCGCATGACGAAATCGGCGACCGAATGCGGCATGCCGGTGCCGCCGGGTACGTCGGGGCTCGCCGCCGCGCTCGCCGAGACCGCGACGCCGGCGCCCGGCTTCGCGACATTGGCGACGACGAGCCCGAGCAGCAGCGCAATGGCGCTCACCACGAAGAAGAACCCCAGCGCCTTGATGCCGACGCGCCCCGCCTGTCCCATATCGCCCATGTTGGAGACGCCGGAGACGATGGTGCAGAAGATCACCGGCGCGATGAGCATCTTGATGAGCTTGATGAAGACGTCGCCGAGCAGCTGCATCTTCACCGCGACATCCGGCGCGAGCTGCCCGAGCGCGACGCCGAGAAGGATGGCGACGATCACCTGCGCGAACAGCCCGGGCATTTTCATGCGGGCACTCTAAGTCATTCGTCATTCCAGCGAAAGCTGAATTCATCTTTTCAGAATCGTCATTGCGAGCGACCAACGGGAGCGCGGCAATCCAGTCGGTGCGGCTAGCTCCTGGATTGCTTCGTCGCGATGCTCCTCGCAATGGCGGAGATTCCAAAGTTATTTTAGCAGGCGCTGCATCATCTTCGCATCCTCGAGCGCGGCGAATCCTTTATAGGTATTGTTGAAGTAGCAGAAGGCGCGCTGCGGCGCTTCGCGTTGCAGCCAGCGCGCGATGCCGCGCAGCGTTTCCTCGCCGTACAGCCCCTGGTACTTGGCGGTGGTGCCGTGGAAGCGCACATAGGCGTCCGTGCCGGTGACGACGCGCGGCGTGACGTCGCCCGGCCAAAGCGAATGCGCGGTGGCGATGTCGTGCCCGTTCAGCAGCGCATAGACATCGTCGCGGTGCCAGCCCGGGTCGCGCAACTCGAAGACGTAGCGCCAGTCGCGCGACAGCTCACCGAGGAATGTTTTCAGGCGCGGAATGTCGGGCGCCATGCGCGGATGCATCTGGAACAGCACGATCGCCGTCTTCTCCTTCAGCGGCGCGATCGATGCGTAGAATTGCTGCAACGGCTCGGCGCAATCCTGCAGCCGGCGGTCATGGGTGATCGCCCGCCATGCCTTCACCGCGAAACGGAAATCCGGCGGCGTCACCTCCGCCCAGCGCGCGACGAAGGACGGCTTCGGCAGGCCGTAGAACGTATTGTTGAGCTCAACGCTGTCGAATTGCGTCGCGTAATGGGCGAGCCACCGGCCGGCCGGGCGCTTCTCGTAAAAATGCGCGCGCCAGTGGCTATAGCTCCAGCCCGAGGTGCCGATGAATGCGTGCGGTCCGCTATGCGTTGCCGCGGAGCGCGCGCCCATCAGAACCAGTTGGCGATCATCGCCATCATGCCTTTTTTGGACGTGTGGGCGGGATGCGATTTGCTTTTGGCGGTGACGGTCTTCTTTTTCGCGGCGGTTTTCCTGGCAGTCATGGCGGTCTCCTGAGATGAACGGTGATAACGCCCTCACTTCACGCGATTTCCCATCAAGCGGCGATGCGCGGCGACGCCCCGCCCCATAAAAACATAAGGTGAATCGCCAGTTTTGATTTGCGTTCGGTATTCAAATGCGCTAGGGTGGCCGCCATGAACGAACCCGCCATACTGAACCCGCTGGTGCCGAAAAAGGGCCGGGGCGCGCTGAAGAACCCGGACGGGCGCTTCGAGCGCCTCAACCTCGATTACGAGCCCGACCCCCGACCAGCCGGCGCAGGTGAAGACGGAGTTCTACGAGGACAATACCAAGGGCATCCTCTCCTATAATAAGAGTCCCGACATCGGCTTCGAGGTCTCGCTCAACCCTTACCGCGGCTGCGAGCACGGCTGCATCTATTGCTTCGCGCGGCCGTTCCACGAATATCTCGGGCTTTCGGCGGGCATCGATTTCGAGACGAAAATCTTCGTCAAGATGAACGCGCCGGTGCTGCTGCGCGAGGAGCTTTCGGCGCCCAGCTGGGAGCCGCAGACGGTCGTCATGTCCGGCGTCACCGACTGCTACCAGCCGTTCGAGCGGAAATTCGGCATCACCCGCCGCTGCCTCGAAGTGTTCTGGGAGTTCCGAAACCCCATCGCCATCATCACCAAGAACGCCCTCGTCACGCGCGACATCGACATTTTGGCGCGCATGGCGGAGCAGAACCTCGCCCGCGTCAATTTCTCCATCACCACCCTCGACCCCGAGATCGCCCGCACCATGGAGCCGCGGGCGTCGGCGCCGCATCGCCGCCTGGAGGCGGTGAAGCAGCTGACGTCCGCCGGCATCCCGGTCAATGTCATGATCGCCCCCATCATCCCCGGCCTGACGGACGAGGAGATCCCCGCATTGACCGAAGCGGCGGCCGAAGCCGGCGCACAGACCGCAGCGATGATGATGGTGCGCCTGCCTTACGGCGTGAAGCATCTCTTCGAGGACTGGCTGGAGCAGCACCAGCCGCTGCGCAAGCAGAAGGTGCTCAATAAGATCCGCGCCATGCGCGGCGGCAAGCTCAACGAGCCGGATTTCTTCAAGCGCCGCCGCCCCACCGGCGAATACGCCGAGCAGATGAAGAAATTATTTACCCTGCACGCAAAGAAACACGGTCTCGACCGCGACGGCTCCTCGCTGACCACGCAGCATTTCCGCCGCGTCACCGACCAGCTGCAGTTACTTTAGATCGCCGCCGGCTCGTCGGAATAGGCCTCGACCACCGTGCGGCGGAAGCGCGGGGAGGCGAGCGCGGTCGCGGCGACCACGGCGAGCGTGCAGAAGCCGCCGAAGACGATGGAGGGCGTCAGCCCCAGCAGCCTGGCGGCGAGGCCGGACTCGAAGGCGCCCAGCTCGTTCGAGGAGATAATGAACATCGAATTGACCGAGGAGACGCGCCCGCGCATGTCGTCCGGCGTCAGCAGCTGCATGAGGGTGGAGCGGATGATCATGCTGACGCTGTCGAACATGCCGCTCACACGCCAGCAGCGCCATCGACAGCCAGAAGACGTGCGACATCCCCGAAGCCGATCATGCACACGCCGAAGCCGGTGACGACGAAAAGCAGCGTCGTCGCCTTCACCCGCTTCAGCGGCTTGAGGGCGAGGAGCAGCGCCGTGAGCACCGCGCCGATCGCCGGCGCCGCGCGCAGGATGCCGAGCCCTTCCGAGCCGACATGCAGCACCTTGTCGGCCACCGCCGGCAGCATGGCGACCGCACCGCCGAACAGCACGGCGAACATGTCGAGCGCCATCACCGACAGCAGCACCTTGTTCTTCCAGATGAAGCGCCAGCCGGCGCGGATGCTTTTCGCCGCCGGCTCGCGCTTGCTGCTGTTGCGGTAGTGCCGCACGTCGCGGCTGAAGGCCAGCAGCTGGACGATGGCGCAGCCCATCAGCGCCACCGGCAGCAGCCAGGCGATGCGCACGCCGTAGCCGCCGTAGAGCAGCCCCGCCACCGTCGGCCCGCCGATGATGGCGAGCTGCATGCCGGAGGGAAAGCCACGCCGAGGCCGCCGGGATCTGCGGCCGCGTCGCGATCTTCGACAGCAGCGCGAACGAGGCGGGCATGATGAAGCTGCGCGCCATCCCGGAGAAGAAGATCCCGGCGAACAGCCAGGGCACGATGCCGAACGGCATCGATACCAGCCCGCCGCCGACGAGGAACAGCAGCAGCGTATTGAGCGCCAGCGCGCCGACGCAGGCGAGGTAGACGCGCGCCGGCCGGCTGGTATCGACGATATGCCCGGCGAACAGCGCGCAGGCGATGGCGGGCACCGCCTCGGCAAGTCCGGTGAGGCCGAGAATGAACGGGCTGTGGGTGAAGGAATAGACCTGCCAGCCGATGATGAGGTCCTGCGCCTGCAGCCCCGTCATCACGCACATGCGCATGAACAGCAGGAGTCGGAAATCGCGGGAACGCAGGACGGCGACGGAAAGGGCCATGCACGAGTCCTATCCGAATCGCATCCGCGCGCAAGCCTCCGCATGGAAATTTTATGTTGCCGGAGCTTTTCTGGATGCAGCACAGCAAGCAAACAGGAGGCAAGCATGACTCTCAAAGACATCCTCAACCCGTCCGACAAGGCGCGCGACACGCACAAGGCGGCGCCCATCCCCGAGCGGCTGAAAAAGAACGCGCGCGTTGCCATCGTCACCGGCGACAAGGTCGAGGCGTGGAATTCTTCTACCCCTATTACCGCCTCACCGAAGCCGGCTACGACGTCGAAATCTTCACCGAGAAGGGCGGCAAGTTCGAAGGCAAGCACGGCCTCGGCCTCAACGAGACCAAGCCCATCGGGCAAGCCGACATCGAGGATTACGCGCTGCTCTACCTCCCCGGCGGCAAGGCGCCCGCCGAGCTGCGCAAGAACGAGAAGGTCGTCTCCTTCGTGCGCGCCTTTGGCGCCACCGGCAAGCCCATCGCCGCCATCTGCCACGGGCCGCAGCTGCTCATCGCGGCGGACCTCGTGCGCGGGCGTGAGATCGCCGCCTGGCCGGAGATCAGGGACGAAGTGGAAAAAGCCGGCGCCACCTTCATCGACGAAGCGCTGGTCGAGGACGGACAGTTCATCACCGGCCGCATGCCGGGCGACCTGCCGCGCCAACCTCGCCGGCACGCTCGACGTGCTGGAGAAGCACGCCACCGACAAGCCCTCGCAGAAAAAGCGCCACGCCGCTTAGCGGGTTCACGAGTCCCCCCTGAAAAGCCCGCCGCCTCCCCCGCGGCGGGCTTTTCTTCGTGCGCGCGGCGAAGCGAAGCCGGTTTCCCCTCCACCGGAAAGGGGGAGGGCTAGGGTGGGGGTCCGCTGAGTTTCCTATTCGCATGCGTCCGATTGCGGAGTCGCCGAAAGACCCCCTCCTTGATCCTCCCCCTTTCAGGTGGAGGAAATGGAATCGACAGCGTCGCGTGGTGCGTTATATGTAGCGCATGCTGTTGCTGCCGTACCTCAAGACCGCGTTCGTTACGCTGTTCGTCGCCGTCGACCCGCCGGGGCTCGCGGCGATCTTCCTTGCGCTGACGGCGACCATGACCGGCGAGGAGCGCCGCATCACCGCGCGCCACGCGGTGACCATCGCCTTCTGCATCCTCGTCGCGGTGGCGCTGGGCGGGGCGTTCGTGCTGCAGCTGCTCGGCATCACCATGCCGGCCTTCCGCATCGCCGGCGGGCTGCTGCTGTTCTATATCGGCGCCGAGATGGTGTTCGAGCGGCGCGAGCAGCGCAAGAGCGGCTCGGCGGAGGCGGCCATCGCCCGCGCCAACCCGCACCACATCGCCGCGTTCCCGCTCGCCATCCCGCTGATGGCCGGGCCGGGCGCGATCACCGCCACCATCCTGCAGGCCGACGCGACGCACGGGCATCTCCTGCTCTACGTGATCCTGCTGAGCTGCATCTTCGTCGTGGTCGGCTCCTGCCTCGCGGTGTTCCTGCTCGCCGAGCGCATCGACCGCATGCTCGGCACACGGGTCGCATCGTACTGTCGCGCCTGCTCGGGCTGCTGCTCGCCGCGCTGGCGATCCAGACCGTCGGCGACGGCATCCTCGCCTTCGACAGCTAGGGAAGCCCTGCGCGAAGGCGGAATATTCCCGTCATTGCGAGGAGCATCGCGACGAAGCAATCCAGGATTTGCCCGTGGCACCGACTGGATTGCCGCGTCGGCTCCGCCTCCTCGCAATGACGTTCAACTTTTCGTCCAGTGCTCGATCTTGCGGCGCAGCTCTTCGGGGTCGAAGGGCTTGGCGAGGTAGTCGTCCATGCCAGCCTTGAGGCATTTTTCCTTGTCGTCGGTGAAAGCAGGGCGCGCGCCGTGTCGGGCTTCTTCGTCAGCAGCGCGAAGATGGTCTTGTCGCTGAGGAAATCGGCCAGCGACGGGATGTGCGTGTCCTTGCCCGTCTTCGGGTCGATGGTGGCGTTGGCGTCCTTCACCAGTGCCTTGAAGCTGTCCCACGTCGCCGGGTCTTGAGGAGGATGTTCAGCGTCGCCTCGGGGAGCTCGTCCTTGAGCGTGTCGCGCGCATCGCCGATCGACATGTGGTTGAGATATTCCGCCGCCGCGCCGCCGAAGAGGCGGCCGCCGGTCTTCTCGTCGATCCACGCGGCGAAGCCGGGGAAATTGTCCTTCACCCAGTCGCCCACCGCCGTGTGGCCGAGCAGGAAATAGGCGCCGCCGAGGATCAGCGCGCCCCAGAAGATCAGGCTGAAAATATCGCCGATGCTGCCGAAGGCCCAACTCAGCCAATCGAGTAGCCCCGCCTGCTTCTTATCGTTGTCGTTGCTTGCAGCCATAGATTCCTATGACTTTATTCTATAGGTGCTCCGTGACGGTTTTGTGACAACGGGGCCGGAATTTGCAAAAAAGTCACACCGGGTCGGCAGGGTCCGGCCAGTAGCCCGGCCGCTTGCGCCAGCGGTGGTGCAACGCGATAGTAAGTCTTTGTATAATAGGAATATACTTAACACCAATAGCCTGCCCGACGAGGGCCTGCGTTCTGGGGATAACCACCCCGTAATAGAAGCGGTAAAGCTCCGGCCAGGCCCTCCGTGTCATGCCGTGGCCCCACTTATTGACCTGCTGGGGCACCCTCGCCAGCGCCTCGATGCAGGCGATGGCCTCTTCCTCCTCGGGATCGGGACGGCGATAGACGTCGGCATCCGGCGCGAGGTTGAACGCCATGTCGTCGATCCAGAAATCGAGGGATTCGCCGCGCGGCAGGTGCGGGTACGTATGCAGCCGGAACGCGCCACCCCCCCTTCGCCGTGAAAAGCAAAAGCGCCGCGCCGCGCCAGAGCTGGCACAGCGACCAGAGGACGAAACGCTTCTGCCGCCGGTAGAATTTCACCGCGCGCTCGGCGCGGCGCAGCCTTTCCAGCCCCCGCGCGCGCAGGTCGCGCTCAAGCATGGCGACGTGCTGCACGTCGCTGCGCCGCGCGCGCAACACTTCCGGCGAGGCGCGCAGCGCGTCGCGCGCGTTGTCCGTCGAATAGCGGCCGTAGATGCCGCCGTTCTTGCCGTGGATCAAATCGGAGAAATGCCCGGTCTCCTGCCCGGCGATGATGACCATGCGGGCGAGCGCCGGGAAACCGTCGGTGAGGTAGGTCTTCTGCTCGCCTTCGAAGAACGGGTCGCCGCCGCAGGAGACATAGACCATCTGCGCGCGCGCCTCGGTCGCCTGCAGGCCGCTCGCGGTGCCCCACTCCTCCCAGCGATGCACCGGCATCAGGTCGGCGGACGCTGTGCGCGTAGGAGACGAGGATCTCGGTGCCGCGCTGCAGCAGCAGCTCGACCACCGAGGGGTGCGCCGACTGCACCAGCGCGCGCGCGAATTTCATCTCCTTGTCGGGGGCGATGCTGCCGCTGTGCTTGAGCTCGGCCATCAGCCCGCGCCAGCAGCGCATCGACGCCGTCCTCGCCCAGCGCGCCGGGGACGTGGCGGGCGAGCTCGGCGCGCGTCGAGCGCCGCAATTTCGGATCGGTCAGCTCGCGCAGGGTGAAGGTGGCGTCGGTATCGGCGGTGGCGAAGCGGGCGAAGTTGCGCGCGCTGTCGGTGTGGATGCGCAGCTTGCCCGAGGCGACCAGCCTGCGCGCCTGCGCTTCGAGCGCGGGCTGCATCTCCCACCCCTCGACCGCAGGGAGGAAGGAGAGGATATGGTAGCGGTTGGTCGGCATGCGCCCGAGCCTAGCAGGCCGTTCGAAGGTGAACAAATGGTCATGCGCGCTTGAGCCCCGCCTTACGCCGCACCCGCCGTCTTCCTGACGATTCTTGATGGGGCGGCGCCTAGGGTTTGCGGCTCGGCCGCATTTCTTTCCCGCGCGCCGTTTTCACCATCCAACCCAACCAAAGGAGAGTCATCATGGCTAACCAGTACACTTCCTCATCGTCGTCCAACCGTGGCTCGCGCAGCTCGTCCCAGCAGGCGAAGGCCGGCCGCCAGAGCCACAAGCATTCGTCCGGCTCGTCGAGCCAGTCGAACAACAACAACCGCTAGGGCGATCCCGGCGTAACGAAGAAAGGCCCGCCACGCAGCGGGCCTTTCTTTTTGTGCATAAAAAATCGCCCCGGGATGGGCCCGGGGCGATGGAAGTGACGGTGGGTGGGATGGGTTGAGTTACGCCGCGCGTTTCTTGCCGCGCGAGGATTTGCGGGCTGTCGGTTTGCGCGAGGACGATTTCGCG
This sequence comes from Alphaproteobacteria bacterium, assembly GCA_037200745.1. GTDB lineage: Bacteria > Pseudomonadota > Alphaproteobacteria > Rickettsiales > UBA3002 > QFOX01. Next base: position 50,478 of record JBBCHK010000011.1, on the reverse strand, counting down.
GATGTCGATTTCGTGGCCGAGCTTTTGCTTTTCGTGCCCTTGTGGCTGTTCTTGCCGCCGATGCGTCCGCCTTTCTTGCTCGACGCGGTCGAGGTTTTCTTGCCGCGCCCGGAACCGGACTTCTTGCCGCCGCCGGTCTCCTTGTTGACGGTCGCCCAGGCGCGGCGCTCGGCCTCTTTCTTGCCGGTGCCGCGATCTTCGTAGCCCTCCTCGATATGCTCGGCCTGGCGTTTCTGCTTGTCGCTGTAGGATGATTTATCGCCTTGTGGCATGCTTGCCTCCTGTTGGTGGTGAGGAGCCGAGCTTCGGCGCCCGCGCATAAGGATAAAAACAACCTTTCGTCGGCGGTAACATAAAGCGCGCGTAATGCAGGGGTTGCGTTCCGCCGCATTCTTCGCCACTCTCGCGCTGGCTTTCCGGGAGAAGAATATGTCGCCGCTCGCCATCGGCCTCGCTTTCGTCGAGGGAATCGCGCTCATCGCCAGCCCCTGCATTTTGCCGGTGCTGCCGCTGGTGCTCTCTTCCTCGCTGGAGGGCGGAAAGAAGCGCCCGTTCGGCATCATCACCGGCTTCGTGCTTGCCTTCACACTCTTCGCGCTGTTCTCGCGCTGGCTGGTCTCGGCGCTGCATATCGACCTCGAGATCATCCGGAGCGCGTCGCTGGTGCTGCTCTTCCTTTTCGGCCTCGTGCTGCTCTCGGACAAGCTGTCGCAGGGCTTCAGCCGGCTGACGCAGGGCGCGGCCGGCCTCGGTGCGCGCGTCGGCGGCGCCGGCGGCGAGGGCTATCTCAGCGGCATCGCCATCGGCGCGCTGATCGGCCTGATCTGACGCCCTGCGCCGGGCCGATCCTCGCCGCGGTGTTGGTGCAGGTCATCCAGCAGCAGACGGATTTCGCCGCCGTCGCGATGATCGTCGCCTTCGCGCTCGGCGCCGGCGCGCCGATGCTCGTCATCGCCCTTCTCGGCCGCAAGGCGATGGCACGCGCCGGATTCCTGACGCGCCACAGCGAAGCCATCCGCAAGGGCATGGGCGCGATCATCCTGCTCTGGGTGGCGCTGCTCGCCTCCGGCATCGACCTCACCGCGCCCGGCAGCAAGAGCGACGTCGCCTTCAGCACCGGCATCGAGCAGCCGCTCGCCGCGCCCTACAAGGCGCCGGAGCTCACCGGCATCGCCGGCTGGATCAACTCGAAGCCGCTGGGCCTCGCCGCGCTCAAAGGCAAGGTGGTGCTCATCGATTTCTGGACCTACTCCTGCATCAACTGCGTGCGCACGCTGCCCTACCTGGTCGACTGGGACAAGAAATACCGCGACAAGGGGCTGGTCATCATCGGCATCTCGGCGCCGGAATTCGAGTTCGAGAAAAGCCGCGACAACGTCGCCGATGCGGCGAAGAAACGCGGCATCGACTACCCCATCGCGCTCGACAACAACCTCGCGACCTGGAGCGCCTACCATAACCAATACTGGCCGGCGCATTACCTGATCGATCCGAAGGGCAACGTCGTCTACACCCATTTCGGCGAGGGCGATTACGACGTCACCGAGCACAATATCCGCGTGCTGCTCGGCCTGAAAGGCGAGGCGGCGGATACCGCGCAGATGCCCTCGATGTGGAGCTCGCACCAGACGCCGGAGACCTATCTCGGCTACGCGCGCGCCGAGCGGGCGAAGGCGGACCTCGTCCACGACAAAGCGACGGATTACTGCTTCCCCGACATGCTGCCCGCCGATTCCTGGAGCCTCAACGGCAAGTGGCAGGTGGGGCGCGCAATCCATTGTCGCGATGCAGGGCGGCGCCGCCATCCGCCTCAATTTCCGCGCGCGCCACGTCTACCTCGTGCTCGGCACGAAGACGGGAAAACCGATCCCGGTGTCGCTCACGCTCAACGGCAGGCCGCTCGGCGACAATGCCGGGAAGGACGTCGCCAAAGGCATCCTCACCGTCGACCGCCATACGCTCTACGAGCTGGTCGATCAGGGGCGGGCGAAAGAAGGCGTGCTCGACATCATGGCGAGCAAGCCGGGCCTCGAGGCCTACGCCTTTACCTTCGGCGATTAGCTATTCGGCGACCATCGGCGGCGGCTCTTCCGAGAGGCTGGGATGGGGCATGCGTTTTCGGTGTCTTGAGCAGCAGCACCAGCGGCATGGCGAGCATGACGACGATCATCATCAGCTTGAAATCGTCGAGATAGGCGATGGTCATCGCCTGCTGCGAGACGACGTTGTTCACCAGCTGCGCGGCGACGCTGCCCGCCGCGCCGTAGCCCTGCGGCATGGCGTAGTCCGGCTGGGCGAAGCGCTGCGCGGTGATCGCCTCGCCGATATAGCTGTGGTTGATCTGCGAGTTGATGGAGAACAGCGCCATCACCACCGAGACGCCGATCGAGCTGCCGAGGTTGCGCGTCAGGCTGTACAGCCCGGCGCCCTCGGTGCGCAGGTTGGCGCGCAGCGTGGCGAAGGCGATGGTGTTGAGCGGCACGAAGATGAAGCCGAGCCCCAGCCCCTGCGTCACCCCGCTGCGGATGATGAGGTCCTGCGGCACGAAGGTCGCGAAATGCGCCATCTCGTAGAGCGAGTAGGCGGTGAGGCACAGCCCGAGGAAAATGAGCCAGCGCGGGTCCACCTTGCCGGAGATGCGCCCGACGATCATCATCGAGATCATGGTGCCGACGCCGCGCGGGGCGAGCAGCGTGCCGATCTCGACCACGCTGTAACCCATCAGGTTCTGCATGTAGGGCGGCAGCAGCGCCATGGTGGCGAGCAGGATGATGCCGACGAAGAAGATGAACACCAGCGAGGTGACGAAATTGCGGTCGCCGAACAGGTCGCGGCTGATGAACGGGTGCTCGGCGCTGAACATGTGGACGAGGAACATCCACATCCCGCCGGCGGCGATAAGCGTGTAGGCGATGATCTCGCCGCTCGAGAACCAGTCCTTCTCCTGCCCGCGGTCGAGCATGAGCTGCAGCGCGGCGATGAACAGCGACAGCGCGACGAAGCCGAACGTGTCGAACGGCCGCTGGTGGCGCTCGCCTTCGGGCAGGTAGGCGGCGACGCCGAGGCAGGCCAGAATGCCCAGCGGCAGGTTGATGTAGAAGCACCAGCGCCAGTTGTAATATTCGGTGAGGAAGCCACCGAGCGTCGGCCCCAGGATCGGGCCGACCATGACGCCGATGCCCCACAGCGCCATCGCCGCGCCGTGTTTTTCCTTCGGGGTGATGTCGAGCATCACCGATTGCGACAGCGGCACCAGCGCCGCGCCGCCGACGCCCTGCAGCAGCCGGAAGAACACCATCTCGGGAAGCGAGGTGGCGAGCCCGCACAGGCCGGAGGCCACCGTGAAGCAGACGATCGAGAGGCAGAAAATCTTCGTGCGGCCGAAGCGCGCGGCGAGCCACGCGGTCGGCGGCGTCATGATGGCGGAGGCGACGATGTAGGAGGTCAGCACCCAGGAGATCTGGTCCTGCGTGGCGCTCAGGCTGCCCTGCATGTGCGGCAGCGCGACGTTGGCGATGGTGGTGTCGAGCACCTGCATCACGGTCGCCACCATGATCGAAAGCACGATCAGGCCCCGGTTGGGAACGGGATTGTCGGCGGTGGCAGCGGCGTTCATGACCTACTTGCCGCCGAACATGCGGTGGAGCCGGTTGGCGCCGGTGTCGATGTCGACCGTGCTGCTCATGCCGGAGGCGAGCGGCGGCTTGCCGTCGTAATCGGTGAACTCGACCTTGACCATCAGCCGCTGGACGACCTTGACCCAGTTGCCCGAGCTGTTCTCCGCCGGCAGCAGCGAGAACTCGTTGCCGGTCGCCGGCGTCAGGCTGGCGACCGTGCCGTGCCACGTCTTGCCGGGGTAGGTGTCGACCGCGATGGTCACGGGCTGGCCGGCGCGCACGCGGGTGAGGTCGGTCTCCTTGAAATTGGCCTCGATCCACAGATGCGTCGAGTCGAGCAGGCTGAATTCCGGCAGGCCGATGGCGGAGAAATCGCCGGCGCGGACGTTGACGTTGGCGACGGTGCCGTCGCGCGGGGCGGCGACGTCGACATGCGAGAAATCGAGCTGCGCCTTGTCGAGCTGCGCCTTTGCCTGCTGGTATTGCGGCGTGGCCTCGATCGGCACCGAGGGGTCGCCCGCCGATCTTGGCGGCGGCGGAGGCGACCGCGTCCTTCGCCGCGTCGCGGGCGTCGCGCGCGTCGTTGAAATTATGCTGCGCCTGGTCGAACTGCGCCTGCGAGATGGCCTTGACCTTCGTCAGCTTGGTCGCGCGGGCGAGCTCGCTGGTCTGGAACTTCAGCGCATCCTCGGCGCGGTTGAGCTGGTTCGCCGCCGCGCGGTAATCGGCGCGCAGCCCGACGACGGTGGTGCGGATATTGTCGAGGTTGGCCTGCGCCTGCGCCAGCGCGATGGCGAACGGGCGCGGGTCGATGCGGTAGAGCACGTCGCCCGCCTTGACCTGCTCGTTGTCGTGCACCAGCACTTCCGTCACCTGCCCGGAGATCTGCGGCGAGATCGAGACCTTGTCGCTCTTGATGTAGGCGTTGTCGGTCGAGACCTCGCGGCCGCCGAACAGGTACAGCGCGCCGGCGACGACGATCAGCACCACCGGCCCGAGGAAGATCAGCCGGCGGCGCGCGCGGCGCCGGGCCGGGCTCATGCCGTTGCCGTTCATGGGTGCGGGGGAGCTCATGCCTTCCTCCCTTTGTCGCAGAGATTGGTGCGGATGCGTTCGAGCAATTCCATGAGCTGCCGCTTCTCGGCATCGCTCAGCTCGGCGAGCGCCTCGACGCGCGTCGCCGCGCCGCAGGCCATGAGCTTTTCGAGCATCGGCCTGACCTTGGACGTCAGGAACACACGCTTGGTGCGGCGGTCGGTGGGATCATCGCGGCGCTCGACCCAGCCGTCCTCCTCCAGCCGGTCGATGAGGCGCGATACCGAGATGGGCTGGATGTCCATCTGCTGCGCGAGCTCCACCTGGGCCATGCCGTCCTTGCGCTTCAGGCGCATCAGCACCTGCCACTGCGAGCGGGTGACGCCGAGCGCCGAGGCGCGGCGGTCGAAGTTCCAGCGCAGCAGCCGCGCCGTATCGTGCAGCAGGAAGCCGAATTCGGCCGTCGGGTCGGTGGGTTCTTTTGCCATGGATGCGGATGTAGTGCGTGCCATATAATAAGCAAGCTTATAATAAGATAGCTAATAAAGAGTAAAGACCCTCGGCCGTTAAATGGCCATTGGTTCTTCAGGGTTTTTCGGAGAATGGCGCACCCGGCAGGACTCGAACCTGCAGCCGCTCGCTTAGAAGGCGAGTGCTCTATCCAGTTGAGCTACGGGTGCCCGCGCTCCCTTTCATAGCATAACGGGCGGAGCGGCCAAGCGCCTTGCGTTTTCCCGCCAAAATGTTAGAGCGGCGCCTATGAGCAAGGCCCCCTACAAGATCGGCATCATCCAGATGAAAATGGATGCCTCACCGGAAGCGAACATGAAGCGCGCCGAGGAGCTCCTGCGCGAGGCGAAGAAGCAGGGCGTCGATGTCGCCTGCCTGCCGGAATTGTTCCGCTCCTATTATTTCTGCCAGAGCGAGAACCACGATTACTTCAAGCTCGCCGAGCCGATCCCCGGCCCCAGCACGCAGAAGCTTTCCGCGCTGGCGAAAGAGCTCGGCATGGTCATCGTCGCCTCGCTGTTCGAGCGGCGTACCGCCGGCATGTACCACAACACCACCGTCGTCTTCGACGCCGACGGCGCCGACCTCGGCATGTACCGCAAGATGCACATTCCGGACGATCCGCGCTATTACGAGAAATTCTATTTCACCCCCGGCGACCTCGGCTTCAAAACGTTCGACACGAAATTCGGCCGCATCGGCGTGCTGATCTGCTGGGACCAGTGGTTCCCCGAAGCGGCGCGCGTCGTCGCGCTGCAAGGCGCCGACGTCATCTTCTACCCCACCGCCATCGGCTGGCACCCGCCGAGAAGGCCGAGTACGGCGAGGAGCAGTGGAGCAAATGGCAGACGGTGATGCGCGGCCACGCGGTCGCCAACAACGTCTTCATCGCCGCGCCCAACCGCATCGGGCTTGAAAAAGAGTCCGACGGCGGCGCGCTCGAATTCTTCGGTCACAGCTTCATCTGCGACACGTCGGGCCGCTTCCTCGCCCAGCAGGACGAGACGTTCGAAGGCATCCTGACCGCGACGGTCGATCCCAAGAAGATCGAGACCCAGCGCCAGCACTGGCCCTTCTTCCGCGACCGACGCATCGATGCGTACGGCGCGCTGCTCAAGCACCCGGATGCCGGTTAGCACGCAGTTCTTCATGCCGCCCGAATGGGCGAAGCAGAAACGCATCTGGCTGAGCTGGCCGCATGAGAAGGCCGACTGGCCGGGCAAGTTCGGCCCCGTTCCCGCCGTCTTCGCCGAGATCGTGCGCGTCATCGCGATGGGCCAGCGCGTCGGGCTGGTGGTGAAGGATGCGAAGGCGAAAAAGGAAGCGCAGACGCTGCTCGTGCGCTCGGGCGTGGCGCTGAAGCAGGTCGATTTCCTGGTCGCGCCGACCAATCGCGGCTGGCTGCGCGACTGCGGCCCGATCTGGGTGAAGGGCGGCAAGCGCACGCTGGCCCTCGACTGGAAATTCTCCGCCTGGGCGAAATACCCCAACTGGCGCAAGGACGACGCGCTGCCGCAGGCCGTCGCCAAATTCAGCAAGCACGCGCGCATCCAGCCGACCCATAAAAATATCCCCGTCGTGCTCGAAGGCGGCGGCATCGAGGTCGACGGGGCCGGGACGATCCTCGTCACCAAAGAGTGGCTGCTCTCCGATACGCAGGTGCGCAACCCCGGCTTCACGAAGACGGATTACGAGCAGGTCTTTGCGAAATACCTTGGCGCGACCAACACCGTCTGGCTGAACAAGGGCATCGTCGGCGACGACACGCACGGCCATGTCGACGACATCACCCGCTTCGTCGCGCCCGGCAAGATCGTGACCGCCATCGAGCGCGACAAAAAGGACGCCAACTACGCGTTGCTCAGGGAGAACCTGAAAGTCCTGAAGGCCGCGCGCGATGCGAAGGGCCAGAAATTCGAGATCGTCGCGCTGCCCATGCCGCGCCCGGTGATGTTCGACGGCGAGCGCCTGCCGGCGAGCTATGCCAACTTCCTCATCGCCAACAAATCGGTGCTTGTCCCCGTCTTCAACGACCCGGCGGACAGGGTCGCCCTGGGCGTCCTGCAGGAATGTTTCCCGACGCGCGAAGTGGTGCCCGTCTACGCGCGCGACCTCGTCTGGGGGCTCGGCACCATTCACTGCCTGACGCAGCAGGAGCCGGCGTGATCGCTAGATATATTCGTAGGCGAACAGCACCGAGATCAGGGTGAGCAGCGCCAGGCCGAGCATGAAGGCGGCATCGGCGATCTTTTCGAAAAGGACCGTGAGCCGGTTGTTCTTCCTGCGGCGCAGCGACCAGTAGGACGTCATGGCGCTGGTGAGGAAGAACAGGCTGTTGACCGCCAGGTATTCATCGACATGGCTCGGGCCGATATGCGCCTCGATGATCTTCACCAGGCCGATGGAGGTGATGCAAACGCCCACCATGGTCGCGGAATTCGGAAGGATGTGGCGTGAGAGGGAATCCTGCATAGCGGGACTCATATAAGAACGCCCCCGCGAGGACAAGGGGATCCTAGAATGTCACTTCCCGGGCCGCCAGTTTGCTGCGCAGCATTCCGGTGAGTTTTTCGGTGGCTTCCGGCGTGACGCCTTCGGCGCGGGCGACCAGCGCGGCCTGCGTGTTGCTGGCGCGCAGCAGCCACCAGCCGTCCTTCGTCGAGACGCGCACGCCGTCGAGCGTGTTGACCTCGGCGCCTTCCTTTTCGAGCTCGGCGGCGATGGATTCGACGACGGCGAATTTTTTATCGTCGGCGCAGGGAATGCGGAATTCCTCCGAGGCGTGGAGCTTCGGCAGATCGTCGATGAGCTGCGAGAGCTTCTTCCCGGAATCGTGCACGAGGCGGATCAGGCGCACCGCGGCGTAGAGCCCGTCGTCGAAGCCGAGATATTCGTCGGCGAAGAAGATGTGGCCCGAGGCCTCGCCGGCGAACAGCGCGCCGCTCTCGCGCATCTTGCTCTTGATGAGCGCGTGGCCGGTCTTCCACATCAGCGGCACGCCGCCTTTTTCCTTCACCCGCGCGAAGAACATGTCGGACGTCTTGACGTCGGCCAGGATGGTAGCGCCGGGGTTATGTTTCAGCACCTCGTCGGCGAAGAGCATGAGCAGGTGGTCGGGCGCGACGACGCGGCCCTTGTCGTCGACCGCGCCGAGCCGGTCGCCGTCGCCGTCGAAGGCGACGCCGAGGTCGGCGCCGCGCGCGGCGATGAGCTGCTGCAGGTCGCGCAGATTCTCCGGGTCCGACGGGTCGGGATGGTGGTTGGGGAAATTCCCGTCCGGCGTGGTGAAGAGCAAATGCTGCGTCGCCATCGCGCCGGCGGTGAGCGCCTCGACGACGGGGCCGGCGGCGCCGTTGCCGCAATCCCAGGCGATCCACATCGAGTCGAGCGGCCGCTCCGGCCCGAGGGCGCGCTTGAGCGCATCGGCATATTCCTCGCCGACGCGGATCTCCTCGCGCACGCCGCGCGAATGCACCAGCCGCGCCTCCTCGATGCGCGTGCGCAGGCCGAGCAGCGCCGCGCCGTAGAGGCTTAAGCCGTCGGCCATGAACTTGGCGCCGTTATGGCCGGGCGGGTTGTGCGAGCCGGTGACGACGACGCTGCCGTCGGCGTCGAGATGGTGGGTGGCGAAGTAGCACTCCGGCGTCGGCGCGAGGCCGCCGTCGAGCACGTGGGCGCCGGCCTTCAGCATGCCCTCGATCATCGCTTCGAGCAGGCCCGGCGAGGAATCGCGCCCGTCGCGCATGGCGACGATCAGCGGCGTGCGGCACTGGCACTGCTCGGCGATCAGCGAGGCGAAGGCGTGGCCGATGGCGAGGAAATCCGCCGCCTCGAGGTCATCGCCGACGACGCCGCGAATATCGTAGGCGCGAAAAAGCGACGCAGAGGGCAGTTTCATAATGGGTCCGGGCCTAAGCGGCGCTGCCTTCGAGCGGGGCCTGCTCGCGCGGGGTGGGCGACGGGGCCGGCGCGGCCTGCGGAATGTCGGGCGCGGTGATCGGGTCCTTGCCGGAGCGGACCTCGGCGATGCGGGTGTCGATCGTGCTGATGCGCAGCGACTTGAGCAGGTCGCGCACTTCCTGGCGCGCCGCGAGGTGCGACATCGACAGCGCGCCGGCCTTATTCGTCTCCAGCACGTCGAGCACGGTGAGGCCGAGGAGGAACATCTCGCGGTAGATGACGCGCTCGGAGAAGCCCGGCGCCTGGCGGAAGCCGATGCGCTTGGCGAGCTCCTCCATCACCTGGCCGATCATGCGCTTGTTGCGCGCGTCGATGTTGGAGAGCCGGTTGCGCATGACGATCCAGTCGATCGAGCCGCCGTCGCGCTTGGCGCGCTGCAGCTTCTGCTCCCACAGCATCTCGCTGTAGATGCTGGGCTTCTGGATGGCCAGCGTCGAGCCCTCGACCGAGGCCAGCACGTCGAGGTCGACGAAGGAGTCGTTGATCGGGGTGATGACCGTGTCGGCGTAGGAATGCGCGAGGCGCGAGAGATACGTATCGTTCCCCGGCGAGTCGATGACGACGAAATCGGTGGAGACCAGCAGGCGGGCCAGCGCGCGGGTGAAGCGGTCGCGCTCGTCCTCCGAGGCATCGGAGGTCAGCTCGAAGGGGCTCTTGGTGATGACGACGTGCTGCGGCATCGGCAGCGTGGTATTTTCCTTGGCGATGGTGGCGCGGCGATTCTCGAGGTAGCGCGTCAGCGAGCGCTGGCGCGCGTCGATGTCCATGGTGCCGACGCGAAAGCCCAGGCGCAGCAGCGCGACGATGAGATGCATGCCGGTCGTGGTCTTGCCGGAGCCGCCCTTTTCGTTGCCGATGACGATGATGTGGCCGCGCGGGGCGGAGGTGCTTGCGTGCTGCATGTTTCTTGCTATGGTCTTGTTCTGAAGGACCCGAGGGTGGCAACGTAACCCATCGCCCCGGCCCAGACAAGGAGATTGCGCAGGTTTATGCACCTTCTCGCCATCGCGCACGCCTGGTGCCCCGTCGTCTCCGCCTGGCTGCTGGCCGTCGCCATGCTGCTGGTCATCTGGCTGGACGGAACCCGCTACATCATCCCCAATTCGCTGAACCTCGCGCTCCTCGCGCTCTACGCCTTCGACGCCTTCTTCCTGCACCTGCCGTTCCTGCATGCGTTGGTGGCCGCCGCGCCCCTGCTGCTGGTCGGGCTGGGGCTGTTCGCGCTGGGGCTGATGGGCGGCGGCGACGTCAAGCTCCTCGCCGTGCTCGCCTTGTGGACGGGCCTGACGCACGTCACCGGCGAGTTCCTGCTGCTGACCGCCCTGCTCGGCGGCGTGCTGGTGATCGTGGTGATGACGCTGCGCTTCTTCGCCCGCACCATCTACCAGCCGCGCGAAGGCAGGGTGCTGCCGCGCCTGCTGACCCGCAAACAGCCGGTGCCCTACGGCCTGGCGGTGGCCGGTGCGTTCCTGTTCCTGCTGGTCGCCGGCGACGTTCCGGCACTACCTAGGCTTTTTTAGCGCGACGCCGCGTTTTCGGCTTGCGCGCGACGGGACCGTGGTCGCGCAGCCGCATCAGCTCGTGGTTGAATTCGGCGCCGTAGATGAAGATCAAATTCATCACGAACAGGAAGATCAGCGTGGTGATGAAGGAGGACAGCGAGCCGTAGATCAGGTTCATATTGGTGATGTGGTTGAAGTAGAACGAGACGCCCCACGCCCCGGCGACCCACAGCACGACGACCAGCAGCGCGCCCGGCATCACCGCGCGCACCCGGTGCTGGGCGTTGGGCACCCAGTAATAGATGCTGGCCACCGCGAGGAACAGCAGCACGCCGCCGATGTAAATGAAGTCGTGGCGGAAGAAGCTCTGCACCTCCGGCCTCGGCGGCAGGCCGGTCGAGTGCGAGAAAAGCTCGATGACGAACGGCGCCAGCAGCAGCACGCCCATCACCAGCATGATGACGGCGGCAAGCAGCAGCACCTGCAGGATGGAGATCATCCGCCGCCAGAGATAGGTCGGCGGCGTGGCGACCTCGTGGGCGCGGTTGAGCGCGGTGCGCACCCCGTCGACCGCCGAGGAGGCCGTCCACAGCGCGCTGACGATCGAGAAGGTCAGCAGCCCCGGCGAGGGGCCGGTGCGCATTTCGTCGATGCGCGGGTTGAGCGAATCCACCGCCTCGCGCGGCAGGTGGTGCATCAGCAGCTCGATGAAGCGGTTGCCGAGCTCGCTCTCGCCGATCGCCCCCGCCGCCGCCCCCAGCAGCACGAGGAACGGGAACAGCGCAACGAGGCCGAGGAACGTCAGGTAGCCCGCCTGCACGATCCCGTCATCGGCGACGAGATGGAGCATCGCCCGCGAGCAGACGAGGAATGCGGATGAGAAAAACCGCTGCATCGCCAAGGCTTAGCGCGAGGCGGCCAAGGCCGCAAGATGCTTGAGCGCTTACACGCCCTATACTATGTCATTGCGAGGAGCATCGCGACGCGGCAATCCAGTCCTCGCCAACGGCACCCACTGGATTGCCGCGTCGGCTTCGCCTCCTCGCAATGACGGAGAGATAAATGACTGCCACTAAAACTGCGCCCATCGCCGAAACGTTCGCTTTCACCGCGCCCGCGCCGAAGGGCTGCGAGTTCCTGCTGGCGCCGGAAGCGCGCGCCTTCGTCGCCGCGCTGGTGGAGAAGTTCGGTGCCCGCCGCGACGCGCTGCTCGAAGCGCGCGAGACGCGCCAGCGCGAGTTCGATGGCGGCGCACTGCCGGATTTCCTGGCGGAGACCCGCACGATCCGCGAGGGCGAGTGGAAGGTCGCGCCGATCCCCGCCGACCTTCAGGACCGCCGCGTCGAGATCACCGGACCGGCCGAGCCGAAGATGATGATCAACGCGCTCAACTCCGGCGCCCGCGTCTTCATGGCCGATCTCGAGGATTCGCTGACGCCCTCGTGGGAAAAACTCATGCAGGGGCAGAAAGCGCTTTACGAGGCCGTACGCCACAAGCTCGCTTTCCACAGCGAGGAAGGCAAGGACTACCGGCTGAACGACAAGCTCGCCGTGCTCATCGTGCGCCCGCGCGGCTGGCATTTGCCGGAGCGCCACGTCACCGCGGGCGGCATCCCCATCCCCGGCGCGCTGCTCGATTTCGGGCTCTATTTCTTCCACAACGCGAAGGAGCGAATCGCGCGCGGCAGCGGCCCGTATTTCTACCTGCCGAAGCTCGAAAGCCACCAGGAGGCGCAGCTCTGGGCCGATATTTTCGCCTTCAGCGAGGACTATGTCGGCATCCCGCACGGCTCGATCAAGGCGACGGTCCTGATCGAGGTCATCACCGCCAGCTTCGAGATGCACGAGATTTTGCACGCGCTGAAGGACTACGCCGCCGGCCTCAATTGCGGCCGCTGGGATTATATCTTCAGCACCATCAAGAAATTCCACTCGCGCGCCGATTCCATCCTCCCCGAGCGCGCGCAGGTGACGATGACGACCGGCTTCCTCAAGGCCTACGCCGAGCTGCTGATCCAGACCTGCCACCGCCGCGGCGCCTTCGCGATGGGCGGCATGTCGGCCTTCATCCCGGTCAAGAACGACGAGGCGGCGAACACCAGGGCCTTCGCCGCCGTCACCGCCGACAAGGAGCGCGAGGCGAAATACGGCCATGACGGCACCTGGGTCGCCCACCCGGGACTCATCAAGGTGGCGATGGACGTCTTCGACCGGCTGATGCAAGGCCCCAACCAGCTGGACAAGCTGCGCGCGGACGTGAACGTCTCCGCCCGCGACCTGCTCACCGTGCCGCCGGGGACGATCAGCGAGGCGGGGCTGCGCAACAATATCAGCGTCGCCATCCAGTACACCGCGAACTGGCTGAACGGGCTGGGCTGCGTGCCGCTCAATAATTTAATGGAGGACGCGGCGACGGCCGAGATCGCCCGCTCGCAACTCTGGCAATGGCTGCATCACGGCGCGAAGACGGACGCCGGCGTCGCCATCGACGAGGCGCTGCTGACGCGTCTCGCGCAGGAGGAGCTGGAGAAAATAAAGCAATCCGCCGGCGACAAGGAATTCGCGCGCATACCTTACGCGAAAGCGCAAACGCTGGTGATGGATTTAACGCTGGACCCGGAGTTCACCGAGTTCCTGACCCTGCCGGCGTATGAGGCATTGCCCTAGCCGTCATTGCGAGGAGCATCGCGACGAAGCAATCCAGAAGCCGGCCGCACGGACTGGATTGCCGCGTCGGCTCCGCCTCCTCGCAATGACGAATAAACAGTAATGACGAATAAACCGCGAGCCGGGCGAGCCAGCCATGAGCCAGCGAAGCTGCGTGAGTCTTGGTCAGTAGACCAAGGCGAACTTACAAAAGACTACCAGCTGAAGGGATGCGAGTAGATGATCTGGTAGGACTCGACGCCCGGGTTCTTGTTGCCGATCGAGGCGTTGCTCATGTGGGTGAGCTGCGCGCCGAGGCGTTCGCCGTCGTTGAAGCGGTAAGTGGCCTCGATCGTGTCGCGGAACTCGATCGCGGAGCCGAGCGGCTTGCTGTTGCCGTGATCGTAAAGGCCGACCGCGACGCCGGGGGTGATCACGAACGGTGCGGTGCCGAGCGGCAGGTCCCAGTAAATGCCGGCATAGGGATAAACGGCACGGTCGGTGTTGGCCATGATGCCGATGGTCGGGCGGATGCCGTTCCACTGGTCGGCCCAGCGATACTCGGCGCCGAACTCGACCGAGCGGTCCTTCGGGTCGCGGAAGACGGAGTAGGGGCCGCCATACACGTCAATGTCGCCGCTGCCGTTGGAGGGGATGGCGGTGCTGACCTCGGCGGCGGCGGTGCCGGCGAAGAGCGTGGTGAGAAGCAGGGCGGCGAGAAGCTGGCGCATGGGGTGTCCTTTTGTTTGGCGCGAATCTATGGCATAGCGAACTTCATAAGCAAAGGTTTTTCCGTGAAACGTGCACTGGCGGCGAGTTTGCTTCTTTTCTGTGGGCTGCCCGGCACAGTTGCGGCGAAGCAACCTGGCGTCGCCGCGACGGTGGAAAATTTCCGCGCGATCGGACCCGACCAGGTCATCCTTCTCGCCGACGGGCGGCAGGCGGTGCTCGCCGGCATCGTTTTCCCCGACGCCTATTTAGCGACGCGATCGCTGGCGCCGCTCGCCGGCAAGAGCATGCCCTGCCGCGTGCCAGGCGCCGACCGCTACGGCCGGCTGCGGCTGGTGCCGCTCACCGGCAGCGCGGCGTCCCTGCAGGACGCGCTGCTGCGCGACGGCGTCGCCGTGCGCTCCGGCGCGGAGGATGACGCCGGCTGGGCGGTCATCGAAGCGCAGGCGCGGCGCGCGCATCGCGGCGTCTGGGGCGAGAAGGATTTCGTGCTCGGCGCCGACCATGCCGGGGGCCATCGCGGCGAGTTCCACGTCGTCGAGGGCACGGTGAAGCGCGTATATTTCGGCCACGACGCGACCGAGCTCAATTTCGGCGACGACTGGCGCACGGATTTCTCCGTCGCCGTGCCGCGCAAGGTCGCCCGCGACCTCGACACGGATGATCTGGAAGGCGCGCAGGTGAGGGTGCGCGGGGTGCTCTTCGAGAAGAACGGGCCGATGCTGCTGCTCGGCAATGCAGCGCAGCTGGAGATCGTCCACGGCGTGCCGTAGCGCTTACGCCGCTTCCGCTTCGACCTTCCAGCCGCCGCCGGGCTGCTGCTTGACGTATTGCAGGGCGAAGCCGTCGGCTTTGTACCGGCTCCAGCGCGTGCGCGCGGCGGCGACTTCCGCTTCGTTGCTGCCGTCGAACACGTCGAGCACCTTGGCGAAATCCTTCGCGCTTGCCGCATGCGCGCCGCCGAGCACGCAAAGAATGTCGGCGCCGTTGGGGTTGGCTTCTTCCGTCGCCAGCACGATGGGGTTCTCGCAAGCGCGCGCATCTTCCCCGTTGCCATGCGGCAGGAACCCGTCGGGGTTAGTGGTCCATAAAGCGTCGCTCATGCGCTTGCGTTGCTCGTCGCTGGGCAACAGCATCACGACGCGATTG
Source organism: Alphaproteobacteria bacterium (assembly GCA_037200745.1). Taxonomy (GTDB): domain Bacteria; phylum Pseudomonadota; class Alphaproteobacteria; order Rickettsiales; family UBA3002; genus QFOX01. Next base: position 35,330 of record JBBCHK010000011.1, on the reverse strand, counting down.
CCGCCGGCGAGCGCCTTCTCCATCAGCTTCGGCACCGCCCGCTCCGGCGAGGTCGACAGCAGGTGATAGAACTGGATGGTGGTGCTCATGCCGCCTTGTGGTCGTTCTCGAGCCACTCCGTCAGCAGGCGCACGCCCCAGCCGACGGCGCCCTTGGGGGTGAGCGCGGTGGCTTTCTTCGTCCAGGCGGTGCCGGCGATGTCGAGATGCGCCCACGGCGTTTCATCCTTGATGAAGCGCTGCAGGAACTGCGCGGCGGTGATCGATCCCGCCTCGCGCCCGTTGCTGATGTTCTGGATATCGGCGATATCGGAATTGATCATTTCGTCGAATTCCGGGCCCATCGGCAGGCGCCAGATCTTCTCCTGCGTGTGCGCGCTCGCGCGGTTCAGCTCGGCGCAAAGCTTGTCGTTGTTGGAGAACAGCCCCGCCGTCGTCGAGCCGAGCGCGACGAGGATGGCGCCCGTCAGCGTCGCCAGATCGACGATGCATTGCGGCTGGAACCGCTCGACCGCGTACCACAGGCAATCGCCGAGGACGAGGCGGCCTTCGGCATCGGTGTTGAGCACCTCGACCGTCTGGCCGGACATCGAGGTCACCACGTCGCCGGGGCGCTGGGCGTTGCCGTCCGGCATGTTCTCGACCAGGCCGATGACGCCGATCACGTTGACCTTCGCATGGCGCGCGGCAAGGGCGCGGATCGTGCCGGTGACGGTGGCGGCGCCGCCCATGTCGAACTTCATTTCCTCCATGCCGTTGGCCGGCTTGATCGAGATGCCGCCGGTATCGAAACAGACGCCCTTGCCGACCAGCGCCACCGGTTTGGCGCCCTTGCGCCCGCCGTAATACTGCATGACGACGACCTGCGAATCCTTCACCGACCCCTGGCCGACGCCGAGCAGCATATGCATGCCGAGCTTCTTGAGCTCGGCGACGCCCAGCACCTCGACTTTTACGCCGAGCTTGCTGAGCTTGCGGCACTCGGCGGCGAAGCTTTCCGGGTAGAGCACGTTGGCCGGCTCGCTGACGAGGTCGCGCGTGAAGGCGATCGACTCGGCGAGGACGGTGAATTTCTCGGCGAGCTTCTGCGCCTTCGCTGAAGCCGGGGTGACGATGGCGACGCGCGCGAGCTTCGGCTTGTCCTCTTCCTTTTCCTTCGTCTTGTATTTGTCGAAACGGTAGGAGCGCAATTGCGCGCCGAAGCCGATGCGCGCGGCGGCGTCCGCCGCCTCGGCACGCACGCCTTTGGGCAGGGCGGCGACGATGTCGAGGCCGGCGAGCTTCGCGGCGAGCGCGGCGGCGAGCGCGTGGCCGCCGGCTTCCTCGATATGGATCTCTTTCACCGAACGCGCCGCTCCCAGCCCGATGACGAGGTAATAGGTCGGCGAGGATTCGGGATTGACCAGGCTCAGCGTCTCGCCCTTTTTCCCGGTGAAGCCCGAATTCGCCAGCGCGTGATTGAGGAAGCGCGCATGCGGGGCCAGCACGTCGGAAGCCGGCAGCCGCTTATCGTCGGCGACGAAGAGCGCGATGCCGGACGCGGCGGCCTTGGATTTGCTGAGGGCGGGAGCGAAGGACAGGGAGATCATGGGAACCTCGGAAAGGGGGGACGATGCTTCGGATATAGCCCTCGCCTCCGGGCAGCACAAGCGCGGCTTGTCGGACAGGGATCAATCCCCTCTTCGCCGCAGCTTCATCGCCGAGACGAATTCCTCCATCGTCACGCCCATGGCCGAGGTGATCTTGAACATCATCATCATGGTGGGATTGGCCTTCCCGGATTCTATTTTTCCCAGCATCTGGCGCGAGATGCCGGCCTTGGCGGCGATGGCCTCGTGGCTGTAGCCGCGATCTTTCCGCGTTTTCAGCAGCGTCCGGATAAGGGCCTGCCGGAATTCCTCGTTCGCATTCGCCATGCCGCGACGATAGGGCGATTGACAACTAAATTCACCGCACTCATATTTCCGGAAAATATATTCTCCGATGGGTGTTGGAAGAGAGCCACGTGTATCGCACGAATAAAGGGACGCCTCGTCGCGCCGGCTTCACGCTGGTCGAACTCGCTATCGTGCTGGTCATCATCGGGCTTCTGGTGGGCGGGGTCCTGACCGGCGCCGATCTTATCAAATCGGCGCAGCTTTATGCGCTCAACCAGGACAAGGAGAACGTCGTCGCCGCCGTGATGACCTTCCGCGACAAGTACGGTCGCCTGCCCGGCGACTGGATGCATGCGACCGACACGTTCGGCATATTGGCCGGCACCGGCTCGGACCTAACCTGCCAGAACACACCCACGCCCGCCGGCAGCACCGCCACCTGCAACGGCAATGGCGACGGATTCGTTTTCACGAGCGTGGCGGCGCATGATGAAGCCTTGCGCTTCTACCAGCAGCTCGGCGCCGCCGGGCTGATCAAGGGCCAGTATACCGGCACCAAGGGGACGGCTTCGGGCTATGCGAGCAACTGGGTCAGCGGCGTCACCATGCCGGAGACCCACCGGACTGCCGTTGGATTGCGAACCGATTACTCGACGGGCGCTGCCGGCGACGCCGCCAATTTTGCCTCTCCCCCCGGCCAATACCTCGAGTTCGTCTATGGGCCGGCCGTCGCCGGGGTCGCGCAGAATGCCCTCATCTTCACACCGGAGGAGGCCCTCCGGATGGATACGAAATACGACGACGGGCTGCCCGCCACCGGCACGATCTTCAACAATAAGGGGCGACGGCATCACGAACTTCTGCACCAACAAGGCCGGTGTCGCGCCGCCGGCCGATGCCGGCGCGACCTACAATCTCAACGACAGCAACCCGGACTGTACTATCTACTATATGAAAGCGTACTAGTTGAACGCAGGCGCTGCGCCGCCGGTCCGTTGCATTGAGGGGGCCGCAGGCGTATAACCCCCGCATGCGCCAATACGAACGCTATTTATTCCTGCATCTCCTCTGGCCCACCGTGCTGGTGACGCTGTCGCTCACCGGCATCATCTGGCTGACGGAAGTGCTGCGCTTCATCGACTTCATGCTCAACCGGGGCCTGTCGATCGGCGACTTCCTTTACCTTACGGGGCTGATGCTGCCGTCGCTGCTGCTCATCATCATCCCCATCGCGCTGGCGATCGCGGTGATCTACACCTACAACAAGCTCACCGGCGAGTCCGAGCTGATCGTGCTCAACGCGGTCGGCGTCAGCAAGCTGGGCCTCAGCAAGCCGATGGTGCTGATGGCGGTGGCCTGCATGCTGGTCTGCTACGCGCTCTCGGCCTACCTGATGCCCATCGCCAACGGCAAGTTCCGCGACATCCACTCCTTCTTCCGCGACAAATACGCCTCGATGCTGCTCGAGGAGAACGTCTTCAACAACCCGATCGACGGGGTGACGGTGTTCATCCGCTCGCGCGACGCCAACGACATCCTGCACGGCATTTTGCTGCACGACAGCCGCAACAAGGCGCAGGAGATCACGCTGCTGGCGCAGAACGGGCGGCTGATCCAGGGCCCGTCGGGGCCGCGCTTCGTGCTGCAGGACGGCCAGCGCCAGCAGGTCAAGGACGGCAAGGTGAGCTGGCTCGCCTTCCACGACTACACGCTCGATCTTTCCTTCTACGCGCGCGATGTGCAGCGCCCGCGCGAGCCGGACGAGCGCAGCATCCCCGAGCTGTTCACCGCCGCCGGCGCCACGCCGCACGAGCAGGCGGCGATGCGCGCCGAGGGGCACCAGCGCCTCACCTGGCCGCTGTTCACGCTGGCGCTGCCGCTGCTGTCGCTCGCCATCCTGTTCTCCGGCGAGTTCAACCGGCGCGGGCAGTGGAAGCGCGTCATCGAGGCGTCGGTGACGATGATCCTCATCGTCATGCTGTTCTTCATGCTGCGCAACATGGTGGTCAAGCATCCGTGGCTGGTGCCGTCGCTCTATATCCTCGTCGGGCTGACGCTGGGCGCCGGCCTCTACATGCTGGCCACCGGCCGCGCGCTGCAGGTGCGCCGGCTGATCCGGGGGTGGGCATGAGGGTGCCGCTGACGCTGTCCTTCTATATCGGCAGGCATTTCTTCACCGCGGTGCTGCTGACCATCGGCGTGATGATCCTGCTGGTCGGGCTGACCGAGCTGCTCGACCTCGTGCGTCGCGCCGCCGGCACGCCGCGCGGGCTGCCGTTCCACATCATCCTCGAGCTCGCCATGCTCAAATTGCCGACGACGGCGGAGAAGATCTACCCCTTCGCCTTCCTCATCGGCGGCATGATCACGCTGGCGCGACTGACGCGCACGAGCGAGCTCGTCGTCGCCCGCTCGGCCGGCGTTTCGGTCTGGCAGTTCCTGCTGCCGGGCGTCGTGATGTCGCTGGCGATGGGCATCTTCTTCGTCTGCCTGGCGAACCCGCTCGCGGCGGCGACGTCGCTGCGCTACAACCGCATCCAGTCGAAATACCTGACGCATGCGTCGAGTACGCTGACCATCACCGCCTCCGGCCTCTGGCTGCGGCAGGTGGACGAGGAGGGCATCGGCTTCAACGCGCAGAAGGCGGACGAATACATCCTCCACGCCTCGAGCATGGACCAGAAAAGCCTCGCCTGGCAGCACGTCGTCATTTTCCTCTTCGAGGACCATGTGCGGTTCATCGGCCGCATCGACGCCGACAGCGCGACGCTCAGCTCCGGCAAATGGACCATCACCAACGCGACCCTCTCGGCGCCCGGCTTCGAGCCGCAGGCGGTGGCGCAGTTCGACATGCCCACCCAGCTCACCATGGCGCAGGTCGAGGACAGCTTCGCCCCGCCGGAGACCTTCTCCTTCTGGCAGCTTCCGGCATTCATTTCGGTGCTCGAACGCTCGGGCTTCTCGGCGCTGCACCACCGGCTGCATTACCACAGCCTCGTCGCCATGCCGGTGCTGCTCGCCGGGATGCTGATGCTCGCCGCCGTGTTCACCCTGCGCCTGCCCCGGCGTGGCCGCACGGGGACGCTGATCACCGTCGGGCTGGTCACCGGCTTCTTCCTGTATTTCGCCACCAACATCATCTACGCCCTCGGCGCCGCCGGCCACCTGCCGATCGTGCTGGCCGCGTGGGCGCCGTCGCTCCTCGTCGTCGCGTTCGCGTCGGCGGCGTTGCTGCATCTGGAGGATGGCTAGCGGGCCGGGCCTCTATCGGAGCGGACCATCTGCGTCGTCGCGGCCGGTTCCGTGAATCCTCACCCCGGCCTTCGCCGGGGCAGGCCTTCGGCGCTGCTACGCTGCGGTTCCCGGAACCAGCCGCTCCTAGCATCTGGCCCACCCCGATAGAGGAGGAAGAAAGAAAGGTGGGCACGGCGAGGCATCGCTGCGTTTCCGCACCGCCTGCGTAGCGCGTCAGCGCGAGCCCGGAGCGCACCGGAGGTGTGCGCAGGAGGGGGAGCGGAGCGGGGGCGAGCGCGCGTCAAGCGCGCTTTTAATCGCCCCCCGCGCGCGTAGCGCGCCACATATACTCCATCCACAGGACCCTGATTTATTTTGTCTAACCCCTTGGTCGGGACTACGCTCCCGCGAGCACGATCTCTGCCTAGGGGGGAATTATCGCGTTGAGAGCGTACCGGTTTCTGGCCTGCCTCGCCGGCGTTTTGCTGCTGGCGGGAGCCGCTTCGGCGCAGGTGGCGGCGGGCGGCGGGCGGGTGGCGGGCAGCGCTTCCGGCGGCGGGCTGGTGCCCAATATCCTGCAGGTCGATCCCAACGCGCCGACGGGGCTGCTCTATACGCTGAAGAACCGCACCAAGGTGGTGCCGCCGCAATTCGCCAAAGGCGAGCCCGTCGTGCTCGAGGCCGACGAGATGGGCTACGACAAGAACGCCGACGTCGCGGTGGCGCGCGGCCATGTCGTCGTCACCCAGGGGCCGAACATCCTCAACGCCGACGAGGTCATCTATTACCGGCAGACCGACATCGTCGAGGCGAAGGGCCACGTCGCCATGCTGCAGCCCTCGGGCGACGTCTATTTCGCCGACCACGCCCGCCTGACCGACACCATGAAGCGCGGCGTGCTCGACGCCTTCAAGGCGCGGCTCAACGACAACTCGGTCTATGTCGCCAACCGGGCGACTCGCCAGAACCCGGCGGTGACGCGCCTCGACCACTCGGTGTTCACGCCGTGCAAGATCTGCCAGGGCATCGCGCCGTTCTGGGACGTGCGCGCCGGCGCCACCAAGATCGACGAGAACGACCAGCGCGTCTATTCGCACGACGCCTGGCTCGACATGTTCGGCGTTCCCGTCGGCTACACGCCCTATTTCTCGACGCCGACGCCCGACGCCGAGGCGCGCAGCGGCCTGCTGCCGCCCAATTACGAGCATTCGAGCCAGCTCGGCCCTGCTGCTGCGCACGCCCTATTACTGGCGCATCGACCACAGCCAGGAGATGACCATCACCCCGTGGTGGATGGCGGGCGACGGCGAGGGGCGGGCTGCTGCTGCAGTCGGAATACAACGCCATCACCGACGGCGGCGTCTTCAACGTGCGCGACTCGCTGACCGACCCGCAGCGCCTCGACGAGAACGGCAACCGCGAGCCCGGCCACGAGCTGCGCGGCCATATCTACGCCGACGGGGTGCAGGACGTCGGCGATTATTCGCGCGTCGGCTTCGACATCGCCCGCTCGACCGACGACACCTACCTGCGCCGCTACGGCTTCGGCGACCAGACCTATCTTTTCTCGCGCGCCTATTACGAGGCGGCGGAGGATCGCAACTACCTGCTGGCGCAGACGGTCGCCTTCCAGGGCCTCGAGATCGCCGACAATCCCGGCACCACGCCGCTCGTGCTGCCGGATATTTCCGGCTACTACGAGACGCACCCGCTCAACGATTACGGGCTGCGCTTCCACCTCTCCGGCGACGCCGCCTCGCTCACCACCACCGAGGGGCCGGACGAGCGCCGGCTTTCCCTCACCGGCGGCGCCGACATGAAGATCGTCACCGACGACGGGCAGATCTTCACCCCGACCATCAACGTGCGGCAGGACCTGTACGCGGTGGACCACGTCGTCGTCGGCGGCGGGCCGGCCACTTTCAGCGGCGACGTCGCCCGCACCATCCCGCAGGCGGCGCTCGAATGGCGCTACCCGCTCATCCGCCAGTTCGGCAACGACAGCATGACCATCGAGCCCATCATGCTCGCCGTCGCCCAGCCCTACGACCACAATACCGAGGAGATCCCCGACGAGGACAACACGCTGATCGAGCTCAACCAGGGGCAACCTGTTCAGCCTGAACCGCATGCCGGGCTACGACACGGTGGATTCCGGCCCGCGCGTCGCCTACGGCGCGCGCAGCGAGTATCTCTTCGGCGGCGGCGAGAGCATCAACATGCTGCTCGGGCAGGACTACAACTTCAATTCCGACACGCCCTTCCCCAACTCGACCAACCCCGACAAGTCCGGCTCCGACTTCATCGGCGCCTTCGGCTTCGACTACGAGCCGGTCGACATCACCTACGATTTCGCCATCAACAGCTCGACCGGCGCCGCCGACCAGACGGAGATCATCGCCAGCTTCAACAAGCCGTGGCTGGTGCTCTCCGGCGCTTTCCGCTCGCTGGAGCACAACCAGTATTTGCCCGATTCGAAGGAGGGCATCGTCAACGTCAACCTGCCGATGGGCAACTGGGAGGTCTATGCCGGGGGCCGGCGCGACCTGGAGCTCAATCAAATGGTTGCCGCGACGGGCGGCATCATCTATCGCAACGAGTGTTTCAACCTGATACTCAATGCGCTGCGTGAATACACACGCGACCGCGACGTGCAGCCGAACACTTCGGTCACGCTGCGCATCGGGTTCAAGGACCTGGGAGAATTCGGTGGCAAGTAAGCGACGTCTCGTCCTCGCCTTCGCCGCGACGCTGCTATGCGCCGCGCCCGCGCTGGCGCAGCACATCGAGATCGCCGCCGTGGTCAATGACGACGTCATCACCACCGCCGACGTCGCCCAGCGCCGCGAGCTGCTGATGGCCTTCGACCACATCCCCGACACGCCCGAGAACCAGCAGAAGATGACGCCGCGCGTACTCAACTCCCTGATCGAGGAGACGCTCGAGCTGCAGGAGGCCAAGCGCCTCTCGCTCTCGGTGAGCGACGAGGAGGTCTCCAAGGCCGTCACCCAGCTGGAGTCCGACCGCCACCGCCCGGCGGGGTCCTTGCGCGCCTTCGTCACCGCGCAGGGATTGTCGATGGAATCGCTCGACTCGCAGCTGCGCGCCGAGCTCGCCTGGGGCAAGGTGGGTGCAGCGCAAGCTGCGCCGCTCCGTCTCCGTCTCGCAGGACGAGGTGCTGCGCGCCCAGCAGGCGCAGGCCGCCGCGCCGGGCGCCGCCGAGCTGCGCCTCGCCGCGCTGGCCGTGCCGATCCACGCCCCGCCGGATGCCGACAAGGCGAAGGCGCTCGCCCAGGCGCTCGCCGCCGAGATGCAATCCAACGGCAACAACCTCGCCGCTGCCGGCCTCGCCCACGCCAAGGGAGGGCGTCATCACCTCGCCGCCCGCGCTGGGTGCGCGAGGATTCGCTGCCGCCGCCGGTGGCGCAGGTGCTGACCGCGCTCAAGCCCGGCGAGGTCACGCCGCCGCTGCATGCCGCCGACGGCTACCAGCTGATCCAGCTTTCCGACCGCCGCACCGTCAAGCCGCTGCCGGACGATACCGAGATCGCCGTCAAGGAGATCCGCATACCCGTGCCAACGACGCAGACCAAGGACGCGATGGAGGCGCTGCGCCAGCAGACCGCTGAACCTGCGCGCCCACCCCGGCAACTGCACCGAGGAAGCGCTGGGCGTGCCGGCGAACAACGTCAAGGTGCAGTTCATGCGCAGCAAGCTCGGGCCGATGAGCGAGGACGTGCGCGGCATCATCAGCCAGCTCTCGGTGGGCGAGATCAGCGATCCCATCGTCACCCCGCAGGCGGTCGAGATGGTGATGCTCTGCGAGCGCATCGAGCCCGCTTCCGGCGTGCTGCCCGACGAAGCGCCCATCCGCCAGAAGCTGTTCCAGGAGAAGCTCGAGCTCGAGGCGGAGAAATACCTGCGCGACCTGAGGCGCGACGCCTATATCGACGTCAAGGGGCGCCGAGAAGCCGCATGTCGCAGCTCCCTAGCCTCGCCGAGACCATCCGCTTCCATGGGCTCGCCGCGAAGAAATCGCTCGGCCAGCATTTCCTGCTCGACGAGCAGCTGCTCGCGCGCATCGCCCGCGCCGGCGGCGACCTCGCGGGCAGGCACGTCATCGAGGTCGGCCCCGGCCCCGGCGGGCTGACGCGCGCGCTGCTCGAATCGGACGCGGCGAGCGTCACCGCCATCGAGAAGGACGCCCGCTGCATCGCCGCGCTGGCACCGCTTACGGAAATCTACGGTGAACGCTTCATTCTTCTCGAAGCCGATGCGATGGACGTTCCGCTTGCCGAGGCGGCGCCGTCCCCGCGCGTCGTCGTCGCCAATTTGCCGTACAATGTCGGCACCGCGCTGGTCACCGGCTGGCTGGAGCAGGTCGCAGCAGGCGGTCCGGCCGCCCTGGCAAGCTTCACCGTGCTGCTGCAGAAGGAAGTCGCCGAGCGCATGGTGGCAACGCCGGGCAGCAAGGCCTATGGCAGGCTCTCCGTCCTCGTCCGCCAGTTCGCGGATGCGCAGGTCGCCTTCGACATCCCGCCCGGGGCGTTCCTGCCGCCGCCGAAGGTGACCTCTTCCGTGCTGGTGGCGCGCATCCTGCCGCGCCCGCGCGAAGACGTGCCGCTCGCCGTGCTGGAGAAAGTCGTCGCCGCCGCCTTCAACCAGCGCCGCAGATGCTGCGCCAGTCGCTGAAGTCGCTGGGGACGGATACGCCGGTGCTGTGCGAAAAAGCCGCCATCGAGCCGACGCTGCGCGCCGAGCAGTGCGACCTCGCCGCCTTCGCCCGGCTGGCGCGGGCCTACGTCGCGTCGGTGCAGAGCACGCCGACGAATGCCGTCAGCTCGACCTGACGCTCGCGCTTGAAGCGCTCGGCGTGAAGAATTTTCTGGATGAGGCCGAGCGTCGCCTCGAGGTCCTCGTTGACGACGACGTAATCGTATTCCTGCCAGTGGCTGATCTCCTGCGCCGCTTTGGCCATGCGCTTTTTCACGGTCGCCTCGTCGTCCTGCGCGCGCTGGCGCAGCCGGCGTTCGAGCTCTTCGATCGACGGCGGCAGGATGAAGACGCTGACGAGGTCGGCCCGCACGCGCTCGGCGAGCTGGCGGGTGCCCTGCCAGTCGATGTCGAACAGCACGTCGCGCCCGGCATCGAGCGCGGCGAGCACTTGCTTTTTCGGCGTGCCGTAGCGGTGGTCGAAGACGGTCGCGTGCTCCAGCAGCTCGCCGGCGGCGACCATGCGGTCGAACTCGGCGCCGTCGACGAAATGGTAATCGACGCCCTCGCGCTCGCCGGGGCGCATCTTTCGCGTGGTGACGGAGACGGAGAGGGCGACGCCCGACTCGAGCGCCAGCAGCTTGCGCGACAGCGTGGGTCTTGCCGGCGCCCGAGGGCGAGGAAAGCACGAACATCAGGCCGCGACGGGCGGCGGGGAGGGCAGGCTTCGTCATTTTCCGGGGCCCTGGCAAGCCGTTACATGCTCATGCCTGTAGGCGATTTGAGCGAATCCCGCAAGCGCGCCGCGCTCACCGGGATCTCCACCGCAAGGTCGGGCGCGCGGTTCGAAATGCAGCGTCAGGGTTAGCGTCTGCCCGTCGGTGAGGGGGGCCTTGAGGCCGATCAGCATGAAATGCATGTCGTCGGGCCCGAACTCGACGCTCTGGGCCGCCGGGAAGCTCCAGCCTGTCGAGCCGGCGCATGCGCATGATGCCGCCCGTCATGTCCATCGTGTGGAGCTCCACGTGGGCGCAGCAGGGCGAGTCGGCGCCTTTGAGCGTATCGTCGGCGCCGTGGTTGCTCAGCGTGAGGTAGGCCACGGCGGTGTCCGCCGCGCTCGAAGGCGGCGCCCAGGCGTTGCTTGCCGCCATGTCGGCAGCGTGCGCGGCGCCGGCGAGCGTCGCGATCAGCAGGGTCAGGGCAAGCAGGCTGGGCGGGTGGGCGCGCATCAGTGGATATGGATGTTCAACTCGTCGGTCAGCGATTCCTCGGAGACGGTCGACGGGAAATGCGTGATGTATTTCCCGTCCGGCCCCATGAGGTAGATGAAGCTCGAATGGTCCATCATATAGCCCAGCGCGGAATTTTCATCCTCGATCTTGCTGTAATAGACCTTATAGGCGGCGGCCGCGTCGTGGACCTGCTGCGCGCTGCCGGTGAGGCCGACGAGATGCGGCCCGAAATGCTTCACGTAGTCGCCGACGACCTTGGGCGTGTCGCGCGCCGGGTCGACGGTGATGAAGATGGGCGTCGCCCTGTCCGCCTTCCTGCCGAGCTGGGCGACGGCGTTGTCGATCAGCAGCAGCGTCGTCGGGCAGACGTCGGGGCAGTGGGTGTAGCCGAAATAGACCAGCATGTATTTGCCACGGAAATCCTTGTCGGTGACGGTCCTGCCGCTGCCGTCGGTCAGGGCGAAGGCGCCGCCGACGTCCGCCTGGCCGCTGCCGCCGGCCTCGGCCGTCTTCAGCGGCATCAGCCCGGTGCCGGCCCAGGCGAGGAGGCCGATCAGCACCAGCACGGTAATTACCCAGGTAAGGGACGGGAAGTCGCATGGCGGACGGGTAACCGCTGGCCACAGCGAAGTAAAATGAAAGTATGGTGACAATCCGGTTAATGCGAATTAACCCGCGCCGCCGACGCTAGGGCTGGCGCCGCCCCGCGCGGTTTGCTACACTGTGTGACAACAAGAAGAAGATTGTGAGCTAGAAGATGCTGCCCCTGGTGACCAGTGCGTCGCCGGCGGCCCCGCCGTCGGCGATCCTTGCCGTGGCCTCCCTGCCTGGCCGGCACGGGAGTGGACCCGGCTGCGCTGGCGCGCCAGCAGCTTTCCGCCGCCGTCACCGCCAGCGGCTCCTCCGCCGCCTTCTCGCCCGACCAGACGGCCTCACGGCAGGCGCGCCGCGCCGCCACGCCCGCCATCGCCAATCCAACGATGCCCGCGATCGAAGATACTTCGCCGCCCGCTCCCCCGACCGTCACGCTGCCGGCGGCGCCGCTGCCGCAGAGCTTCTTCGGCTCCTCGCCGCTGACGCTCGGCATCCCCTTCACCAGCCAGCTCGCCGCGCAGTTCTTCGCGCAGGAGGGCACGGTGCCCGGGCTGCAGCAGCCCGCGAACAGCAACGACGCGCCGGACATCGACGAGGAAGCGGCGGCGCAGGTGCGCGACATCCGCATCGCCGCAGGCGACCTGCGCGCCGCCGCCATGCCGCGCGGCTCGGCCTACGGCGCGGCGGCCATCGCCGGCCAGCCGCGCCCGATGGGCTCCCTCCCGCCGGCGACATGGAAAACGCAGCTCGCGCCGAAGAAGCAATCCGGCGTCATCGATGCCAGCGGCGCCGTCGCCTACGGCGTCGCCGAGGCGCGCAACCGGGCGGCTTCCGCCTCCGTCGATACCATGCTTTTAGGGCGATCCCGGCGGCGGCCAGGCGAAGCTTCCGTCCATCAGCGCGGACGCCGCGACCTCGGCCAGCCGCGCCTGCGTGGCGCGCGCATAGGCGACCGCGTCGGCCAGCCGGCGGACGTCGCCTTCCTTCAGCGTGCCGTAGAGGTTGCGCGCGAAGGCGGCCTTGAGCGCCTCGTCGTCCGCGCCCGCCGCCGTGTAGGCCTGCAGCCGCCCGTGATAGGCCTTCGCCATGCGCTTGACGCGCTTGCCGGGGTCGAGCACGCCGAGCTCGCGGATCGCGCGGTGCATGTCGTCGAAGAAGGCCTCGGCCAGCGCCTGCGCGAACTCCGCCGCGCCCGCCTCGCGCAGCAGCCGTTCCTGCACGAGCCACAAGATGCAGCACCACGACCTCGAAGCGGCCGTCGAGCGTGTCGGGCACGCCGAGTTCGCGGAAGAAAAAAGGATTCCGCGCCGTGGCGAGCAGTGCTATATAGCTCGCCTGCGCCGGATGCGGCGATCGCTCGGGCCACCATTTTTTCAACGCGCGGAACATGCGGCATTTCCTTCGGATGACGGTTACTACAACGCTTGCGCTTGCGATGGCAAGCTGCACGCCGATCGTCGACAATCGCGGCCACTCGACGCAGGAGAGCGACTTCCAGCAGATCGTCCCCGGCACCAGCAAGCAGGCCGACGTCGAGACCGTCCTCGGCACGCCCTCGGCCAGGTCGAGCTTCGGCGACGACACCTGGTACTACATCACCGAGGAGGAAAAGACCGTCGGCATGTTCGCGCCGCACATCGCCGAGCAGAAGGTGGTCGCCATCCGCTTCGACGCCAACCAGACCGTCGCCGAGGTCGCGGGCTACAACAAGTCGCAGGCCGAGAACGTGCAGATGGTCGCCAAGACCACCCCCTCCGAGGGCCACGAGATGACCTTCATGGAGCAGATGCTGAGCAATTTTGGCCGCTTCAACGCCCCCAGCCAGATCGACCCGCGCAATTTCCAGAAGTAACTTCATAGCGTCATTCCCGCGAAAGCGGGAATCCGGTCCTTTCTTTTTTAAGTGGCGCTTCGCGCGCTGGATTCCCGCTTTCGCGGGAATGACGCTCAGTGGGACCAACCTGTGCGACTGACTGGCAACGCATTGCCCGCGCTGTCGACCAGCGTGAGTCCGCTCCCCGCGCCGACGCTGCCGATGCGCGTCAACTTCAACTGCAGCCTCGCCGCCAGCGCATCGACGCGCGCCGCCATCGCCCAGGGCACGGTGAAGCAGAGCTCGTAATCGTCGCCGCCCGCGAGGATGGGCTCCCATAGCTCCGGCTTTTCCTTCACCAGCGCCGCCGCTTCCGGCGACAGCGGGCACCGCGTCGCGCATCACCATGCCGCCGCAGTCGCTCGCGGCGAGCAGCTTGGCCGCATCGGCCAGCAACCCGTCGGAAACGTCGATCGCCGCCGAGGCGATGCCGGGGAGGGAAGCGCCCAGCGCGAGGCGAGGCTCGGGAGTCTCGTAGCGGGCGAGCAGGGAAGCGCGCGCTGCGGCGGGGATTTCGAGCGCACCGCGCTTCGCCAGCAATCCAGCGCCGCGTCGCCGATCGTGCCGCTGGCATAGAGGATGTCGCCCGCCTTGGCGCCGCTGCGCAGCAACGGCTTGCCTTCGATGAGGCCGAAACAGGTCATCGTCGCATGGATGGGCCGCGTGCCGCTGGTGCAGTCGCCGCCGATGAGCGTGAGGCCGAAGCGCTGCTGCTCGGCCGCCAGCACCCCGGCGAACTTGGCGAACCATGCGTCCTTCGTCGCTTTCGGCGTGTGGAGGTTGAGCGTGTAGCGCCATGGCGCCGCGCCCATCGCGGCGAGGTCGGAGAGGTTGCGCCGCATCAGCTTGACGGCGACCTGCTGCGGCCTTTCGCGCCCGTCGGGACATGGATGCCCGGCGATGACGCTGTCGGTGGTGACGACGAGCGTTTTCCCCGGCGGCGGCCTCAGCAGCGCCGCGTCGTCCTTCAGGCCGAGCGCGCCCGGCTCGGCTTCGGCGAGCGGCGCCAGGAACTGCGCGATGCGCGCGTGCTCATCCATGGTCCTTCTCGCGCAGCGCGTCGAGCAGCAGGGTGAAGCCCTTGTGCGCGAAGGCGAGCTCCTCGTCGGTGACGAGCTGGGCGGGCGACCTCGGTATATTCCTCGACCAGCATGCCGCGCTTCTTGTCGGGGAAGGCGAGCGCCTCGGCGGCGCAGGCGCGCAGCGTCGACAGCAGCGGCAGGCTCATCCGCGATTTCTTCAGCCCGGCAGGATCAGCGCCTCGACGGCGGATTCGATCGCCGCCTGCCGCTCCAGCGCGGTGGCGACGAGCACGGTGGCGAGCGCCAGCTCCGGCTGGGTGGCGTGCGGCAGGTCGCGCGCGTCATGCGTGGCGGCTTATCTGCCACGAGGACAGCACCTGCTTCAGCAGCGTCTCCGCGCTGGCGTGCGAATCGTTGAGGGCACGGGAATAGAGCGCCTGTGCGGCGGGCGAGGCGGGCGGCACGCTTGCGCAGCAGCGATTTGCGCGGTGCGCTCATGCCTCGATGCCGAAGAGCTGGTGCAGCTCGATCAGCCGCAGGCAGGCGCGCGCCGCTTCCCCGCCCTTGTCGCCCAGTGCGGGGTCGGCGCGGCGCTCGGCCTGTGCGAGGTTCTCGCAGGTGAGGATGCCGTTGCCGATGGCGAGGCGCTCGCGCGTGGCCAGCTCCATCAGCCCGCGCGCGCTGGTCTGGCTGATGATGTCGTAATGCGTCGTCTCGCCGCGGATGACGCAGCCCAGCGCGACGAAGCCGCCGTAGCGCCCGCTCGCCGCCGCTGCCGCGATGGCGGAGGGGATTTCGAAGGCGCCGGGGACCTCGATCATCTCGGCGGTGGCGCCGGCGGCGTAGATGGCGTGGGTGGCGCCGCGCGTCAGCATCTCGCCGATGGCGTCGTAATAGGGGCGCTGACGATGAGCAGTGGTTTCATACCGGGTCTATCGGGGCAATGGGGACATGACCGCTGATATGTAGCCCATAGCCTTCCAGCCCGACAATCAATTTCGGTGCATTGGTGATGAGCCGCATGTCGGTGACGCCGAGATCGAGCAGGATCTGCGCGCCGATGCCGTAGTCGCGCAGCGCCGGGGTGGCCGCTGCGGCGCCGCTGCGCTGCTTCAGGCTGTCGGAGGCGGCGGTGGGCCTGGGCTCGCGCAGCAGCACGACGACGCCGGAGCCTTCCTCCGCCACCATGCGCATCGCCTTGTGCAGCACGCCGGCGCGGCCGTGCACGCTATCGCCCAGCACGTCGCCCATGATGTCGAGCGCGTGCATGCGCACCAGCGTCGGCCCCTTGCCGGGCGTGCCTTTCACCAGCGCGATATGCTCGGCATAGCCCGGGCTTTGCGCGTAGACGATGCCGTGGAAATCGCCCGCATGCGCGGTGGATATGGTCGCCTCGGCGAGCCGGCGCACCAGCTTTTCCGCGCGGCGGCGATAGGCGATGAGGTCGGCGATGGTGCCGATCTTGAGCTGATGCTGCGCGGGCGAATGTCACCAGGTCGGGCAGCCGCGCCATCGACCCGTCGTCGTTCATGATCTCGCAGATGACGCCGGCGGGCTTCAGCCCCGCGAGGCGCGAAATATCGACCGCCGCTTCGGTATGGCCGGCGCGCACCAGCACCCCGCCGTCGCGCGCTTCCAGCGGGAAGATGTGGCCGGGGCTGACGATCTCGCTGGCGCGCACCTGCGGGTTGGCGGCGACCGCGACCGTCTGCGCGCGGTCGGCGGCCGAGATGCCGGTGGTGATGCCCTCGCGCGCCTCGATCGACACGGTGAAGGCGGTGGAATGGCGGCTGGCATTGTGCCGCGCCATCGGCGGCAGGCCGAGCCGCGCCACCTGCGCCGAGTCGAGCGCGAGGCAGATCAGCCCGCGCCCGTGCTTGGCCATGAAGTTGATCGCAGCCGCGTCGGCGAACTCGGCGGGGGATGACGAGGTCGCCCTCGTTCTCGCGGTCCTCGTCGTCGACGAGGATGAACATGCGCCCGGCCTTCGCCTCCGCGAGAATGTCCTCGATGCTGGAAAGCCCGCTCATGCGACCTCCATCAGCCGCGCCACGTAGCGCGCGATGATGTCGACTTCGAGGTTGAGCATGTCGCCGGCCGCCAGCGCGCTGAAATTCGTCACCGACGCGGTGTGCGGGATGATGTTCACCGTGAAGCGGTTGCCGCCGACGGTGTTGACGGTGAGCGACACGCCGTCGAGCACCACCGAGCCTTTCGGCGCGAGGAACTTCACCAGCTTGAGCCCGGTCTCGAACTCCCACACGGTGGAATCGCCGCTTTGCTTCTTGCCGATGGCGCGCGCCGTGCCGTCGACATGGCCGGAGACGAAATGCCCGCCCAGCGCATCACCCGCCAGCAGCGACGGCTCCAGGTTGATGCGCATGCCTTCCTTCCAGCTCGCCGCCGTGGTGACGCGCAGCGTCTCCGCCGAGAGCGTCGCGGTGAACGCCTTGTCGGCGGTGACCTCGACCACCGTCAGGCAAATGCGTTGCAGCAGATGGAGGGCGCCGGGGGGCGAGCGGGAACGCCGCGTCGTCCGGCTTCACCTCGATGAGCAGGTCGCCCTTCTGCTCGATGCGGCGCAGCGTGCCCATGGTGCGGACCAGTCCGGTGAACATCGCTCAGCCTTTCATTTCGAAGATATCGAGGCTGTCGCCGCCGAAACTGTGATGCGCGGGCTCGCCCGCCTCGCCAAAGAATGCGTCGCATGCAGGAAGGCGGCGGTGCCATGCTCGCCGAGCAGCTTCGGCGCGCGATACCAGTAGAACGTATCGACCAGCTGCGCGCCGAGGAAGGCGCTCGAAAGCTCCGGCCCGGCCTCGACCAGCAGGCGGGGTGATGCCCCTGCTGACCCAACGCGGCGAGCATCGCGCGCGGCGAAAGCTTTTCGTCCTCCAGCGCGAGGAATGACCACGCCGCGTTCGCGCAAATCGGTGGCGTGGCTCGCTGCGCGCTCGATGGCGGCGGTCGAGGTGATGACCCAGGTCGGCTGCGCCTCGGCGGTCTTCACCAGTTTACTTTCCAAGGGCACACGAAGTGTGCGGTCGGCGGACGATGCGCACGAGGTAGGGGTTCTCCGCGCCCCTCAGGCGGCAGGTGAGCTCGGGATCGTCGGCGAGCACGGTGCCGATGCCGGTGAGCACCGCGTCCATGCGGGAGCGCAGCGCGTGCACGTGGCGGCGCGCGGCGTCACCGGTGAGCCAGCGATGGTTCTGCCGCGCATCGGCCATGAACCCGTCGGCGCTGGTGGCGATCTTGAGGGGTGACATAGGGGATGCCGGTGCGCACGCGGGTGAAGAAACCGCGATGGAGCTCTTCCGCTTCGGCGAGCGCATGCTGCACAACATCGATGGATTTTTTGCGCAGCAATTTTTATCCCGCCGCCATCGACGCGCGGGTCGGGATCTTTCGAGGCGAGGACGACGCGCGCGATGCCCGCATCGGCGAGCGCTTCGGCGCAAGGGCCGGTCCTGCCGGTATGCGAGCAGGGCTCCAGCGAAACGTAAGCGGTGGCGCCCCCTGGCGCGCGTGCCGGCCTGCGCCAGGGCCTCGACCTCGGCATGCGGGCGACCGCCGTCGGCGGAGCGGGCGGCGGCGATCACCGCGCCGTCCTTCACCAGCACGCAGCCGACCGACGGGTTCGGCCAGGTCCGTCCGAGGCCTCGTGCGCCGACGCGTACGGCGTGCTGGAGGAAGTGAATGTCATGCGCGGCGGACAAATCTAATTCCTTTCTTGCGTAGCGCCTTTAGCGGCGCGAGCCGGAGCGCGAAGCGCGAACGAGGGGGGGCGGTAGCGGGGGCGGGACGCCCCCCCTGCGTGCGAAGCGCGCCACTATAACTTCTCGACGAAGCTCTCGAAATCCTTCGCCTCGCCGAAATCGCGGTAGACGGAGGCGTAGCGGATATAGGCGACGGTATCGAGCTTGCGCAGCTCGTCCATCACCAGCACGCCGATGCGCTGCGTCGGGATCTCGCTCTCGCCTTCGGATTTCGAGCTTCTGCACGATGCGGTTGATCGCCATCTCGACGACGTCGGAATCGACCGGGCGCTTGCGCAGCGCGGTGGCCATACTGCGCGCGATCTTGTCGCGGTCGAAGGGCCTCCGCTCGCCGTTGGATTTGAGCACGGTGAGCTCGCGCAGCTGCACGCGCTCGAAGGTGGTGAAGCGCGAGTTGCAGGCCGGGCAGAAGCGCCGGCGGCGGATCGAGGAGCCGTCCTCGCTGGGGGCGCGAGTCCTTCACCTGCGTGTCTTCGTGGTTGCAAAATGGGCAGCGCATGGGACCTCGCTAGGAATAGATCGGGAAGCGCCGGGCGAGCGCGTGGACTTTGGCGAGCGCGGCTTTTTCGGCCGCCGCATTGTCGTCGGGATTTTTTGCTTAAGCCGTCGAGCACGTCGCCGATCAGGTGGCCGACTTCCTCGAACTCCGCGATGCCGAAGCCGCGCGTGGTGCCGGCGGGCGTGCCGAGGCGGATGCCGGAAGTGACCATCGGCGGCGCGGGGGTCGAAGGGGATGGCGTTCTTGTTACACGTAAGTCCGGCGCGTTCCAGTGATTCCTCGACCGCCTTGCCGGTGAGGCCCTTCGGCCGCAGGTCGACCAGCACGATATGGTTGTCGGTGCCGCCGCTGACGATGGCGAGGCCGCGTTGTTTCAGCACCTCGGCGAGCGCGCGGGCGTTGTCGAGGACCTGCTTGCCGTAGTGTTTGAATTCGGGCGCCAGCGCTTCGCCGAAGCTCACCGCCCTTGGCGGCGATGACGTGCATCAGCGGTCCGCCCTGGATGCCGGGGAAGATCGCCGAGTTGATGGCGTTGCCGAGGGTGAGGTCCTTGCCGGCGGCGGTCCGGCCTACGACGAGGTCGGGGAAGCTCGACAGATCATCCCGCCGCGCGGGCCGCGCAGGGTCTTGTGCGTCGTGGTGGTGACGGCGTGCGCGTGCGGCAGCGGCGAGGGGTAGACGCCCGCCGCGATCAAGCCCGCGACATGCGCCATGTCGACCATCAGCCATGCGCCGACGGAATCGGCGATGGCGCGGAAGCGCTTCCAGTCCACCACGCGCGGATAGGCGGAGAAGCCGGCGATGATGAGCTTCGGCTTGTGCTCTTTCGCGAGCTGCTCGACTTGGTCGTAATCAATCAGGTGCGTGTCCTCGCGCACGCCATATTGGATCGCCTTGTAGAGCTTGCCCGACTGGTTGACGGTGGCGCCGTGCGTCAAATGGCCCGCCGGAGGCGAGGGACTGGCCGAGGATGGTATCGCCCGGCTTCAGCAGTGCGTTGAACACGCCCTGGTTGGCCTGGCTGCCGGAGTTGGGCTGGACGTTGGCGTAGCTGCAATCGAAGAGTTTCTTCGCGCGCTCGATGGCGAGCGACTCGGCGATGTCGACGAACTCGCAGCCGCCGTAATAGCGCTTGCCGGGGTAGCCCTCGGCGTATTTGTTGGTGAGCACCGAGCCCTGCGCTTCGAGCACCGCGCGGCTGACGATGTTCTCTCGAGGCGATGAGCTCGATTCCGTGCTGCTGGCGGCCGAGCTCCTTTTCGATCGCGTCGAAAATTTCCTTGTCGCTATGCGCGAGGTCGGCGGTGAAAAATCCGTGGGACATGGCTTCCTCTGCTTTGCGTGCGGCCTGCGTCATAAAACTCCTAGCCCAGTTTCTCGACGCGCGCCGCGTGGCGGCCGCCTTCGAATGCGGTGGTCAAAAATCGGTGCAGGCATTCCTTCGCTTCGAGCTCGCCGGTGAGGCGGGCGCCGAGTGCGAGGACGTTGGCGTCGTTGTGCTTGCGGGCGAGCTCGGCCATCAGCCCGGTGGTGCAGAGCGCAGCGCGGGACGCCGCTAATGCGATTCGCCGCGATCGCGATGCCGATGCCGGAGCCGCAGATGGCGACGCCGAACCTCGCCTTGCCGGAAGCGACCGCCTCGGCGAGTTTTTTTCCGAAGTCGGGGTAGTCGACGGACTCCGCCGTGTCGGTGCCGAGATGAGCGCGGAGAAGCCGCACGCCTCCAGCTCGGGCAGCAGCGCATGTTTCAGCGCAACGCCCGCATGATCGTTCGCGATGGCGACCACTTGTTTCATTCACCCGACCGATGCTTGCCCCGGTTGAACACAAGGCATGTTGTTTTTTTTCGTTGCCCTTCTATGGCACGTGACGTTGAAGCCACTAGATATAGTAGGCCGGGCTCTTTTGCCACGGACCTGTGGATAACGCAATGGGATTCTGGCCATAACTAAAGCTTGTCATTGCGAGCAAAGCGAAGCAATCCAGTCCTTACTATTGGCAGCGACTGGATTGCTTCGTCGCGATGCTCCTCGCAATGACGGATGAAACGACTGCGGATGCTCGATATTTCCCCCCACAACCCGTTGATCCTTGCGCTGGCCCGCCGTGGTGGGGGCGGTCGTCGGCTCGTTCCTGACGCTGATCACCTACCGCCTGCCGCGCGACGAGCCGGTCGTCGTCGCGCGCTCGCGCTGCCCCTATTGCTCGGAATCGCTGCGGCCGAGCGACATGGTGCCGGTGCTGTCCTTCGCGGCGCTGCGCGGGCGATGTCGCGCCTGCAGGGCGGCGCTTCCTGGCGCTACCCGATGATCGAGCTCGCCTGCGCCCTCGGCACGCTGCTGATCGTCTGGCGCTACGGGCTGACGCTCGAAGCGCTGGCGATGGCGGGGCTCTGGTGGGGCATCGTCGCGCTCACCGTCACCGATCTCGAACATTACATCATCCTCGACGAGGTGCAGATCGTGCTCGGGCTGTGCGGCCTCCTGCACGCCTATGCCGGCGCGGTGCCGATGGCGGACGTCGCGCTCCTCCGCGCTCACCGGATTGCTGATCGGGCTCGCACTTAAATACGGGTTCCTGCTCGTCATGAAGAAGGACGGGCTCGGCATGGGCGACGTGAAGTTCCTCGTCGTCCGCCGGCATCTGGCTCGCCTCGCCGGTCGCGTTCGTGCCGTATCTTTTCCTCTGCGGCGTGCTCGGGGTGGCCTGCGGCGTGCTCTGGCGCATCGCCGGGCGCGGCGAGCGCTTCCCGTTCGGCCCGGCGCTCGCCTTCGCGCTGCTCGCCTGCGTGGTCTTCCCGGCGCTCGCCGGGCAGTTCTGGCGGCTTTACGGATGGTTGCATTAGGCGCGACAGGCTGAGCATAACTCCGACAAATATCTTGTGGGGGTGTGGCACCCTTGCTACTAGCTGTTGCGTATGTCTGGTGGAGCGGGTTTCGCACTGTATCGCCGTAAGGCCGTGTCCTGCGCCTTGGTTCTCATGGCGATGGCGGTCGTTTCTGCCTGCTCTCTCAAGGACTTCCACGACAGCTTCATCTCCAAGAACGGCCAGCCGAGCGACATCCAGGACATCCAGCAGGGCCTGACCCGCCAGGATTTCCGCGACGTGAACAAGGCGGACAAGCTCCTGCCCAAGGACGTCCAGGAAAGCGCCACGCTCGGCGCGCCGCCGATCCCCGACGTCGCCGAGGTGCTCGCCGCACCCCCGCCCGCCGAAGATCGCCAACACCAAGCTCGTCACCATACTCGGTGACGGAGGACGTGCCGCTGCGCGACGTGCTGTTCGAGCTCGGGCGGCTGGCCAATGTCGATATCGAGGTCGGCACGGGGCTCGAAAGACAGGGCATCAACCTGCGGGCGACGGACCGGCCGTTCAACGAGGGTCATCCAGCGCATCGCCGACCTCGGGGGCCTGCGCTTACAGCCTCGAAGGCAACGCCATCCGCGTCGAGCGCGACACGCCCTACATCAAGAACTACCCGCTCGATTTCCTCAACGTCGTGCGCTCGTCGACCTCGAGCTACACCCTGTCGACCAGCGTGCTCTCCGGCGGCAGCTCGGGCAGCAGCAGCGGCGGTAGCAGCAGCGGCGGCGGCAGCTCCGGCAGCTCGTCCTCGAGCGGGTCCTCCTCGGGGGGGAAGCTCGTCGGGCGGCAGCTCCTTCGGCTCCTCCGGCTCGACCTCGAGCATCTCGGCGCAGGCCGACAGCGACCTCTGGGCCTCGCTGCAATCCTCCATCACCGAGATACTGAGCTACAATCCCGAGATCACCAGCGCCGCGGAAGGCGGCGGCAGCGCCGGCGGCGCGCCGGCGAGTGCGGCCGCACCGCCTGCCGCGGGCTCGCCGATCGCCCTCCGCTCCGGCCGGCGGCGCGGCGAATACGTTCGCCCCCGCTGCCGGCGGCGGCGCCGGGAGCGGCTTCGTCATCAACCGCCAGGCGGGCATCCTCTCCGTCAACGCGACCCAGCGCCAGCACGAGATGATCCAGCGCTACCTCGACCTGATGACGCGCAACAACTCGGCGCAGGTGCTGATCGAGGCGAAGATCGTCGAGGTCCAGCTTTCCGACCAGTTCTCCTCCGGCATCGACTGGACCCACGTCATCGGCAAGGCGCTGGGCAACAGCGTCCGGCTCGGCAACTGGATCCCGAGCGGCGGCCTGCTCACCACGACGCCGACCTCCGGCGTCAACGGCAGCCCGCAATTCACCCTCGGCATCGACCGCAACGGCGAGCTGGGCTCGCTCGTCGCGCTGACCGAGCAGTTCGGCACCACCCCGCACCCTGTCGAGCCCGCGGCTTTCCGCCATCAACAACCCAGCAGGCGGTGCTGACCTTCGCCAAGAACGTCGTCTACTTCAACTGCACCCTGCCGCAGGGATCGACCACCCACCACCCGGCCTCGGCAGCGGCAGCGGCGCGACGACGACCGGCGCCTCCGTCGACTGCACGACCAACACGATCCCGCTCGGCATCATCCTCACCATCATGCCGTCGATCAACCCTCGACTCGCAGGAGATCACGCTCGCCGTGCGCCCGACCCTGACCAGCCAGGTGGATACGGTGCCGAACCCGGCGTGCTCATCGCCGCCTCGGCCACCGGCACGGTCCTGCCCGCCGGCACCCGCCAACGTGCCGGAGATCCAGGTGCGCGAGATCGACTCGGTGATGAAAGTGAAATCCGGCGGCGTCATGGTACATCGGCGGGCTGATGGAGGACAACACCACCACCGCCAACCAGGGCATCCCCGGGGCCTCGGAAGTGCCGCTGCTGGGCAACCTGTTCAAGAGCCGCAACGACACGATGGGCAAGAGCGAGCTGATCATCTTCATCAAGGCGACCATCGTCAACCCGGATGGCTCGGCGCACACCCGGTCGACCCGCGCCATCTACGAGCGCTACACCACCGACACCGCGCTCCGCTCTTCGGCAAGCCGCTCGAAAGCAAACCACAACGCCGACGTCCCCGCCGGCCCGACGCCGGTGACGCCCAGCGGGGCCTTGACGCCGGTGCCGCTCGGCGCTATGCCGCCCCAGCCGGTATCGCCCACGACCGTGCTGATGCGCAACCGCCCGCCACCGCGCAGCCCTAGGCATTTTATGCTGAGCAACATCCGTTACGTGCTTCTGACCGCCATGCGTGACCGGCTGTTCCTCGGCCTGTTCGTCGGCATCCTCGCCGCCGCCTACATCTCGAGCGTGCTCGGCTCGACCGCGATGCTGGAGACGAAGCAAATGAGCCTGAGCTTCACCGCCGCGTCCTCGCGCGTCATCATCATGGTCGGCGTCATCGTCTTCATTCGGCTTCCATATGAGGAACGCCTTCGACGCGCGCGAGATCGACGTGCTGCTCTCCCCGCCCCATCTCGCGCACGACGCTGGTGCTCTCCTATTGGCTGGGCTTCGTCGTCGTCGCCACGCTGCTCGTCGTGCCGACCATCGCGCTGGTGAGCCTGATGGGCGTGCTCAACCTGTCCGGCTCGCTGCTTGTGGGCGCTCAGCCTCATCCTTGAATCCTGGCTGGTGGTGTCGATCGCGCTGTTCGCCGCGCTGACCATGCGCAGCGGCGTCTCGACCGTGCTCGCTTCGCTGGCGATTTATACGCTCTCGCGGATGATGGGCTTCTTCCTCGCCACCACGAAAAGCGGCATGCTGTTCAAGGAGCACCAGATCAACTCCGGCGCCACCTGGCTGCTCACCGGCATCTCGACGCTGGTGCCGCGCCTCGATTTCTTCGCCAAGTCCGGCTGGCTGATCTACGGGCCGAAATCCTACGACGACGTCACGCTGGTGCTGCTGCAGGCGGGGCGTCTTCATCCCCCTGCTGCTCACGGCCTCCGTCATTGATTTCAAGCGCAAACAGTTCTAGCCCCTTCGCCGACAGGCGGCTGCGGGCGCCGATCGCGCTGCTCGTGGCGCTGCTCGTGCTGCATGGGCGCGAGCTGGAACCACACCCGCCACATCATGCCCGAGATGGGCATCGTCCCCGAGGTGCCCGGCGAACGCACGGTGCGCGCGCTTTCCTTCGGCGACGACGAGGCCTTCTTCCGCCTGCTCGCCCTTTCCATCCAGAACTCCGGCGACACGTTCGGCCGCTTCACCGCGCTCTACAAGTACGACTACAACAAGCTCTACCACTGGCTGCATCTGCTCGATGGGCTCGACAATGAATCGGACTACCTGCCGTCGATGGCGAGCTACTATTTCAGCCAGACGCAGAATATCGAGGACGAGCATTACATCGTCGATTACCTCGACGAATACACCGAGGGCCGCGCCAAGGAGAAATGGTGGTGGGTGACGCAGGCCGCCTACCTCGCCAACCACAAGATGCACGACACCGACCGCGCGCTCAAGCTCGCCGAGCGGCTGCAGGGCGTCAAGGGCATCCCGATCTGGGCGCAGCAGCTGCCGGCCTTCATCCCACGAGCAGCGCGGCGAATACGGCGAGGCGATGAGCATCATCAGGACCATCCTCGACGACCCCAGCCAGTACTAATCGCAGGGCGAGCTCAACTTCATGAAATATTTCATCGGCGAGCGCCTCGGGAAAATCAAAGAGGTGCAGGCCGAGATCGCCCGCATCCAGGCCGAGAAGGACGCCGAGAAAAAAGCCGGCAAGCCCGATGTCCCGGCGGTGCCGCTGCCATCCGCCGCCGGCGAGCCGCTGAAGTTCCACGCGATCCCGACGACGCAGGACAAGCCGGCGATGCCGGTCCCGCCGGCGCCGGGCACGCCTTCGCCCTAGGTGCTCCCGCCTATTGCCGCTTTAGAACGCGCGCAGCCAGATAATGGCGCAATCGGGATTGGTATCGTTGAGGTTATAGATCGCACCCCGCGTCTCCCGGCGGGGCGACGCCCGCCTTGTTGGTGCATAGGTACGTCGTGCCATTGCCTTTGGCAGTTACGATGATACCGGTACCCGGCAGCCCGTCGTCGAATTTCGAGTCGAGGCGGAGCATGTCGGCGGGCGTCATGGTATATGTCGTATAATTCGCCGCGCCGCTGGTGATGGCCGGTGCATAAGCGTACACGATCTCATGATTGGGGCTATACGCGAAATTACTCGCGCTGCCTGCGCTGGAGCTCCACAACAAAAGGAAGCCATAGCCGCTCTGTCGCGCTTCGGGCATATTGGCGCCTGCGGAGAACATGTTAACGTAGCCCGAATTGGTTCCTGCCGTGCCCGTATAGCTGCCCTTGATGAGCCCGGCGGCGCCGAGCTGCTGGTAGAAGCGGAACATTTCATCGAGCGTCACCACGCTGGTGGCGATATTCCCGTCGCCGTTGCCGTTGCAGGTGGCGGTGCTGCCGGCGGGGGTCGGCATGTTCTGGCAGGTGGCGTCCGAGCCAGTGCCGCCGAGCGAGCCGAACGTATCCGTCGCATGCATCCAGTCGCCGGGGAGGTGGCCGTACTTGTCGCGGAAGGTCATCGCCGCGGCGACGATGTCCTCCTTGCTCTGGTTGAGCGCGGTAAGTTGCGCGGATTTGATGAGGTCGGCGCCGGTGAGCACGCCACCTACCAGCAAGCCAATGATGACCAGCACGATGGCGAGCTCGACGAGGGTGAAGCCTGCCTTCATTGCGATATCATCAGCCCTTCTTGCGCGGGAGATCGACCAGCTTGGCGGCGCCGTAGGTATGCTCGGCGGCGGGGAATGTTCCGGCGCGGACTTCTTCGGCGTAGTGTTGCGCCGCGTCGCGGATGATCGTTTTGAGGTCGGCGAACTGCTTCACGAAGCGCGGACCGGAGTCGAACATGCCGAGCATGTCGTCGACGACCAGCACCTGCCCGTCGCACGCAGGCGACGCGCCGATGCCGATGGTGGGGATGGGGATCTCGCGGGTGATCGCTGCTGCCAGCGGCTCGACGGTGCCTTCGATCACCAGTGCGAAAGCGCCCGCGGCCGCGATCGCTTTCGCGTCGTCGCGGATGGCTTTCGCTACCGCGGCATCTTTTCCCTGCGCCTTGAAGCCGCCATATTGATTCACCCGGCTCGGCATCAGCCCGACATGGCCCATGACGGGGATCGCCCGCTCGCTGAGGAAGCGCACCGTTTCGGCGAGCTCGACGCCGCCTTCGAGCTTCACCGCCTGCGCGCCGGTCTCGCGCAATACGCGTGCGCAATTCGCGAAGGCCTGCGCGGGGGATTCCTGGTAGGAGCCGAACGGCATGTCGACGGTGACGAGCGCCTGCTGCGCGCCGCGCACCACGGCCGCGCCGTGGGCGATCATCATCTCCAGCGTGACGGGGAGGGTGGAGTCGAAGCCGTAGAGCACCATGCCGAGCGAATCGCCGACGAGCAGGATGTCGCAGTGTTCGTCGAGCAGCCCGGCCATGCGCGCGGTATAGGCGGTGAGGGTGACGATCTTTTCGCCGCCCTTGCGCGCGCGGATCTCGGGGACGCTGTGCCTGGCTTCAGGCTTGCTGGATCTTTGATGCGACATCGGGCACCGGCTCCTCTGGAATTTCCGCCACCGGCGTCGGTCCGTGATGGCCGGCGGCGCGGTCGGCCTGCCATGTGCCGGGCGTCTTGGGCAGCGTCACCGTGATGGTGGTGCCGACATTCAGCTCGCTCTCGATGGCGAACTGACCGCCCATGATCTCGACGAATTTCTTCGACAGCGGCAGGCCGAGACCGGTGCCTTCGTACTTGCGCGACAGCGTCGAGTCAACCTGCCCGAACGGCATCATCACCCGGCTGATGTCCTTGGGCGCGATGCCGATCCCGGTGTCCTTCACCTGGATCACGAGGCGCTGGGAGACCACGTCCTCCCACGCCTGGCAGCGCACCTCGCCGCCGGCGGGAGTGAATTTTACCGCGTTGCTCAACAGGTTAAGCAAGACCTGCTTGAATTTCTTGGGGTCGGTGACGATGACGAGGTGGGTGGTCGGGATGTCCTCGACCAGCGTGACCTGCGCGGTCTCGGCGCGCGGCAGCACCATGCGCAGGCTGTTGCGGATGACCTTGGTGGCGTCCGTCTCCGCCCATTCGATCTGCAGCTTGCCGGCCTCGGCCTTCGAGAAATCAAGGATGTCGTTGATGAGGCTCAGCAAATGGCGGCCGGAGGAATAGATGTCGTCGACATAGTCCTGGTAGGCCTTGTCGAGCTGGTGCTTGGCCTCGTTCTTGATGATCTCGGAGAAGCCGATGATGGCGTTGAGCGGCGTTCGCAATTCGTGGCTGATGCTGGCGAGGAATTGCGATTTGTCGCGGTTCTGCGCCTCGGCCTGGGCGGCGGCGGCGGTGAGCTCGAGGTTGATCTCGTGCTGCTTCTCGATGATCGACTCGGCCCGCCACGAGGTGATCAGCATGACGATGACCAGCAGCACGAACATCCCCGTCATCACCCCGACAGTGAGGTATTGCTGGTAGATCAGCTTCGCCCACTGGTCGGAGACGTCGAGATAGGTCTCGACCAGCGCCTCCGGCACGCATTTGGGCGCGGCGTAGCGGCTGCATTCGTCGCGGTCGGCGTCGGTGAAGCCCTCGGCCATGATCGGCAGCACGGTCTGCAGCATCACGCGCGGCTTGTTGGGGTTGGGCCCGCCGGTGAGGAAGACGTGCGTCAGCAGCCGCGTCACCGGCTGGGCGCGCAAGCTGAGGCCGAAATCGAAGAGGGTGACGCGGGTCGAGCCGTCGGTCGTCACGTAGGCGGTCGAGGAGCCGTAGAAAAGCTTGGTCACGTCGGCGGAGAAGACCGTCACCTTGGCGATGTCCTGGTGGGCGAAGAAATGCGCCGATGCGTCGGAAAGCTGGCTCAGCGCCAGCGTGGAATTGGTCCGCGACGTCACCTCGTAGTCGCGCCAGACGGTGTCGGTGTAGCTGCCGACGGTCGCCTGCGCCTGGGTCAGGCTGGAAGCGACGATCTCGGCGCGTTTCTGGTCGCGGAAATACATCGACAGCGCCACCGAGCCCAAGACGACCAGGATCAGGCTGATGACGGCGAAATAGCGCAGGTAGGAAAACATCAGGCGAGCATTGTAGCGTTCGCGGCCACGAACACAAGCCGCGCCCCGGCCCGCAAGTGCAAGAAAAGCAGAATCTTATGCATGCGCGGCCCCGCAGGCACAGCTCAGGCCGCGCTTGACAGGCCGGATGGGAGCCGTTACAAGGCGCGTTCCTTAAAAACGGCCGGGGGCTTATTTATGGCAATGAAACGCACCTACCAACCGAGCAAGATCGTCCGCAAGCGTCGCCACGGCTTCCGCGCGCGCATGTCCACCGTCGGCGGCCGCCGCGTACTGGCCGCCCGCCGCGCCAAAGGCCGGAAAGTCCTTTCGGCTTAGTTTTTAGTGGCGCGCCAAAGGCGCGCGTGGGGGCGAATTCAAGTTCGCTTCGCTCACTCGCCCCCAGCTACCGCTCCCCCTCCTGCGGTCGGCCTCCGCCGACCTCCGGGCTCGGCCTTACGGCCTACGCAGGCAGTGCGGAAACGCCGAGCAAGATCTTAAAGTGTCACCCCGCACTTGTTGCGGGGTCCGCGCCTTGCTAGAGAAAACCATGGTCACCATCACCACCCTTAAGAAACGCGCGGATTTCCTGCGGCTCAACCGGGGGAAGAAATACGTGGCGCCCTATTTCATCCTGCGTTACGCGGCGGGTCCCGGCGTCACGGGCATCCGCGTCGGCTATACCGTCACGACCAAGTGCGGCAATGCGGTGGCGCGCAACCGCATCAAGCGCCGGCTGCGGGCGCTGGCGAAGGAGCTGTTCCCGCTGCATGCGGCGGAGGGCACGGATTACGTCTTCATCGCCCGCGCCGAGGTTTCGGTGGCGCTGCAGGCGGACGATTTCGCCGCGTTGCGCGACGCGATGAAAGAGGCGCTGCTGCGCACCGGCGGCCGGGCGTGAGCTTCGCCCGCACCGTCGCCACCGATACCATGCTCATGCTGGTGCGCGCCTGGCAGCTCCTGCTGTCGCCCTTCATGCCCGCCGCCTGCCGCTTCCAGCCCGGCTGCTCCCAATATGCGCGCGAGGCCATTGAAAAACATGGGCCTTGCGCTGGGTTCTGGCTTGCCCTAAAACGCCTTGCCCGCTGCCACCCCTGGGGCGGCTCGGGCGCCGATCCCGTCCCCTGAGAAACGAAAAAATGCCGCAGCCCCGCCACCATCATCCGCACCATCCCCACGCCGGCGGACCCGAATTGCGCAACCTCGTCATCGCCATCGTCGCGGCGACGGCGATCCTGTTCGGCTGGGAATATTTCTACCAGCGCCCGCGCACGCTCGCCTACGAGGCGGCGCAGCAGAAGGCCGAGGAAGCCGCGCAGGCGGAGAAGGCGAAGGAAGCGACCGCGCCTTCGGCGCCGAAAGCGGATGCGGGCGAAACGGCCGCGCCGCGCATTCCCATCGACTCGGCGCGGCTGCAGGGCTCGCTGCCGTCCGTCGGCAACCGCATCGACGACCTGACGCTGCGCAACTACCACGAGACGCTCGATGCCAATAGCCCGGCGGTGAAGCTGCTGAGCCCGCTGCCCGGCGCCGACGCCTATTTCGCCGAGCTCGGCGTATTGGCTGCCGGCAACACCGCCGTCCCCGGCGCCACGACGCGCTGGCAGGCGAGCGGCAAGTCGCTCGGCACCGACGCGCCGCTGAGCCTGAGCTGGACCAGCCCGCAGGGCGTCACCTTCAGCAAGAGCTTCACGCTCGACGACAATTACATGTTCACCGTCACCTATAAAGTGGCGAACCACGGCGCGGCGCCGGTCTCGGTCTATCCCTACGGCCTCATCAGCCGCAACTACCAGGACGTGAAGAAGCATTACGTCTTCATGCACGAAGGCCCGCTCGGCGTGTTCGACCGCATCCTCGACGACGCCACCTACAAGGAGCTGCGCGAGAAGGGCGACCAGAAATTCAGCGGCGCGCACGGCTGGATCGGCATGGCCGACAAATACTGGCTGACCGCGATCATCCCGGATGCCGCGCAGTCCTTCGACTCCAGCTTCAAATATTTCAAGCGCCAGGATTCCGACGCCTACCAGGCGGACTATCGCGGCGGCGAGATGACCGTCGCCCCGGGCGCCGAGCAGGGCTTCACCGTGCACCTGTTCGCCGGCGCCAAGGAGGTCAAGCTCATCGACGCCTACCGCACGCGCCTCGACATTCCGCTCTTCGACCGCGCCATCGATTTCGGCACGCTGTGGTTCCTCACCAAGCCGCTTTTCTACATCCTGAGCTACTTCCATTCGCTGGTCGGCAATTTCGGCATCGCCATCTTCCTGCTGACGCTGTGCATCAAGCTGGTGATGTTCCCGCTCGCCAATAAATCCTTCACCTCGATGGCGCAGATGCGGCTGCTGACGCCGAAGATGAACGAGCTCAAGGAGCGCCACCGCGAGGACAAGCTCAAGATGAACCAGGCGGTCATGGAGCTCTACAAGCGCGAGAAGGTGAACCCGATGTCGGGCTGCCTGCCGATGCTGGTGCAGATCCCGGTCTTCATCGCGCTCTACCGCGTGCTGTTCGTGACCATCGAGATGCGCCACGCGCCGTTCTACGGCTGGATCCGCGACCTCTCGGCGCCGGACCCGACGACCATCTTCAACCTCTTCGGCCTGATCCCGTGGGACCCGCCGAGCGCGCTGCATGTCGGCGTGCTGCCGCTGTTCATGTGCGGCACGATGATCGTCCAGCAGAAGCTGAACCCCAAGCCCGCCGACGAGGTGCAGGCGATGATGATCAGCTACATGCCCTATGTTTTCCTCGCCTTCTTCGCCGGCTTCCCGGCGGGGCTGGTGCTCTACTGGATCTGCAACAACACGCTGTCCATTTTGCAGCAGCTGCTCATCGGCCACCGGCTGAAAAAGAAGGGGCTGAAGGTAAAATGAAAATCGTCATTGCGAGGAGGGCGAAGCCCGACGCGGCAATCCAGAATTCCTCCTCCTGAAAGGGGGAGGTTAGGTGGGGGTCGCGCGCCACCGGCGCGCCCGGACCCTCCCCTAGCCCCTCCCTTTCAGGGAGGGGGACAAGCCGGATTGCTTCGCTGCCGCTCGCAATGACAGATGAAGGAAACGCTTGACCCGAAAATCTTCCTGAAGCCGGTCACCTTCGTCGCGGGCGTCGCCACGGCGGAGCAGTTCCCGGTGCTGACGCTGCCCGAGGTCGCTTTCATCGGCCGCAGCAATGTCGGCAAGTCGTCGCTGCTCAACGCGCTCACCAACAACGGCAGGCTGGCGCGCACCTCGTCCCACCCGGGCCATACGCGCCAGCTCAATTTCTTCAACGTCTCGGACGTGCTGCACGTCGTCGACGTTCCCGGCTACGGCTACGCGAAAGCGCCGAAGCACATGGTGAAGAAATGGCAGGACCTGCTGTTCGACTATTTGCGCGGCCGGCCGCAGCTTGCGCGCGCCTTCGTCCTCATCGACGCCCGCCACGGCGTCACGCCCGAGGACGGCAAGATGCTCGCGATGCTCGATGACGCCGCCGTCTCCTACCAGCTGGTCATCACCAAGGCCGACAAGGTCGACGAGAAGAAACTCGAATGGGCGCGTGGGCGGGCCGAGGCCTCCGCCGCCAAACGCCCGGCGGCATTCCCCGGCGTGCTGGTGACCTCGGCCGAGACCAAGCGCGGGATTGACGCGCTGCGCCTGGCTGTTATAGACGCGCTGAGCGGGAGGCGCTGATGGATGTCAAATCCCTCAAGACGAAAGAGCTGCTGCTGCGCACGGCGAAGACCGTGTCGGAGGCGCTGCCCTACATCCAGCGCTTCGCCGGGCATACCTTCGTCATCAAGTACGGCGGCCACGCGATGGGCAACGAGCGCACCGCCGAGACCTTCGCCCGCGACATCGTCATGCTCAAGACCATCGGCGTCAACCCGGTCGTCGTCCATGGCGGCGGCCCGCAGATCGGCGCCATGCTCGA
Organism: Alphaproteobacteria bacterium; assembly: GCA_037200745.1. GTDB lineage: Bacteria > Pseudomonadota > Alphaproteobacteria > Rickettsiales > UBA3002 > QFOX01. The sequence continues at coordinate 2,637 of JBBCHK010000011.1, read as the reverse complement.
GCGGCTCAAGATTCAAAGCTCCTTCGTCGACGGGCTGCGCGTCACCGACGCGCCGACGGTCGAGATCGTCGAGATGGTGCTCGCTGGGAGCATCAACAAGCAGATCGTCACCGCCATCAACCAGGCGGGCGGCACCGCCATCGGCATCTCGGGCAAGGACGGCGGGCTGATCCATGCGAGAAAGCTCTCGCGCACGGTGAAGGACCCCGATTCGAACATCGAGAAGGTGCTCGACCTCGGCTTCGTCGGCGAGCCCACCGAGATCCGCGCCGAGGTCATCCGCAACATCACCGCCTCGGGGATGATCCCGGTCATCGCGCCCATCGGCACCGGGCCGAACGGCGAGACCTACAACATCAACGCCGACACCGCCGCCGGCGCGATCGCGGCGGCGCTCAAGGCCACCAAGCTGATGATGCTGACCGACGTGCCGGGCATCCTGACCAAGGCCGGCGAGCTGATCAGCGTCATCAGCCCCGCCGAGATCGAGGCGCTGCGCGCCGACGGCACCATCACCGGCGGCATGATCCCCAAGGTCGAGACCTGCATCGAGGCGCTGCATGCCGGCGTCAAGGCTGCGCACATCCTCGACGGCCGCATCCCGCACGTGCTGCTGATCGAAACTTTCACCGAGCACGGTGCGAGCACGATGATCCGCGCCTAGGCAGGTCCGCTATGAAATTCGAGTATATAGGCCCCTTTTTCCGGCATTCTCCGCAGAAAGCCCGGCAAAAAGTCTATAGCATGGTCAATGACTGGAATATCGATAATCCCCGCTCCACGATATTCCAATTGGATGGCATCGAAGAAGGCGAGGATAAAGAAAATCCGAAACCTTATTTTGCCAGCGCGCGCGGGCACTTCATACCCCGGGAACCGATATTGGACAGCACCGAGGTCCAGCTCTCCGAGTCCGTTGCCGAATCGCCTGAAAAAAGTTCCCGTTCTAAGTAGCGAACTTCCTGAACCTTGACACAAGCTGCACGTACAAGGCCCGCTTGAAGGGGACGATGAGCTCCGGCAGCGAATCCATCGCCACCCAGCGGTATTCGGAAAGCTCCGGCGGCTCGTGGGCGTTGAGGTCGATCTCGGACTCCTCGCCGGTGAAGCGCAGCGCGAACCAGTGCTGCAGCTGGCCGCGATACTTGCCCTTCCAGATCTTCGGCACCAGCTCGTCCGGCAGGTCGTAGGGCAGCGGCGCGTCGGTGCCGTCGAGGAACTCGACGCTGACCATGCCGGTCTCCTCCGCAAGCTCGCGCAGCGCGGCTTCGCGCGGCTCCTCGCCGTCGTCGATGCCGCCCTGCGGCATCTGCCAGGCTTCGGAGACCATGTCGATGCGCTTGCCGACGAAGACGCGGCCTTCGCCGTCGAGCACCATCATCCCGACGCCCTGGCGGTAGGGAAGGTGGGCGTAGCGGCTCATTTGTTGCGGCGCTGGATAAGGTTCTCGTGCTCGTCCCAGCCGGTCTTGATCTTCTCCTGCGAATAGAGCTCGGAGAGCGGTGCCAGCGTGACCGATTCCGGCAGGTGGGCGAGGTAATCGTGCAGCAGCGCGAGCGTCAGCGGTCGCGCGCTGGCGACGACGATGGTCTGCGGCTGCGCGCTTGCGGTGCTGGCGATGGCTGCGAGCTTGTCCTTGATGAACGCCGCCGAGGGCGTCGAATCGAGCACGATGTCGGCGCGGTGGAGGATGGCCTGGCGCGGCGGCTCGCCGGGGCGGCTTTGCAGCAGCAGCAGGCCGCGCCGGTCGGCCTCGTCCATCATCGTCTGCCAGACCTTGGGCTCGGTCGAGATGGTCTCCTCCGGCGGGATGACGAAGCCGACGCTGCCGAGCGTGACCGCCATCACGTTCTGCACGCGCTCGAGCGTCTGGTCCGGCGACAGCGTGGTCAGCAGGCCGAGCGGGCCGGGGTCGTCCTCCGGGTAGCTGCTGCCCATCGACGGCAGCATGGCCCAGACTTCGTGGCCGGCATTGTGCAGGGTGACGATCTGCTTTCCCGCCTCCGGCGCGTAGGGCGAGATGGCGATGCTGACGTCCTTGGGAAGCGCCAGCGCGCCGCTCAGGCTGTCCGGCGAGAAGCCGGCGTCGGTGATGACGATGGCGAGCAGGTGCGCTGCCGCCGGGCCGCGCACGAAGCCGCGCTCATAGACCTGCGAGGCGCCGCCGCCGGTCTTCTCGTTGCGCTTGGGCAGCAGCATCGCGCCGACCTTCTCGGTGATCTCCGGCGCCGGCGGGTTGACGAGGCTGTCGTCGGCGCGCGGCACGCTCGGCCACTCGGTGCTCCCCGGCGTGCTGCGCAGCGCGGTCAGGTCGCCTTCGCCGGCCGGTGCGGCGGTCGCCTCCGCCGGGGCGGACGTCGCGGGTTTCGCCGCTTTCATCTCCTGCTCGTCGGGGCCGACGTCGAAGGCCTTGCCCTCGCCGCTGCCCTCGGCCGCGAGGCCGGAGACGGTGCCGCTCGCCGGGTCGATGATGACGCGCTGCTGGTGGCCGTTGGCCTGGCGCGTCACCTCGGCCGGCATGGCGGCGAGGCGGATGACGGCGAGGGCCAGCAGCAGCGCGAAGCACGCGGCGGCGAAGGCCCACGGGAGGAAGCCGCGCGGCAGGCTCGTGCGCAATCGTTGGAGCCGGCCTGGCAT
>JBBCHK010000010.1:0-194518 GCA_037200745.1 Alphaproteobacteria bacterium | reverse complement strand
GCGGCGGGCGGCTTCTGCACCACCAGCTCGGGGTGGATCGCGGCGAGCGTGTTGCCCTGGCTGAAGCCGCCCCGCCAGCCGATCGCCGCGCCGTGCGGATCGTTGAAATCGAGGTAGCGCAGCTGCATGCTCCAGCGCGGGAAGCGCGTGCGGTTGAAGCCGGAGCGGTGCAGTGTCAGGAAATCGATCACCAGTAAATCCCCCGCCGCGCAGGTGAGCTTGGTGCGCGGATAGGCGTTGATTATCTGCTCTTCGTTAGCAAGCTGCATGCCATAGGAGGTGCCGGCGAACTTCTCGTCAGTGTAATAGATCGGGCGCGGGCCGTCCCGGTGCGAGCCGATGCAGGCCTCGATGGGGCCGATCTCCTGCGGGATGTCGACGAGGGGCATCCAGAACACCAGCGCGCCGGTGCCGCTCAGCTGGTAGAGGTAATCCTGGTGCCACGGCGCGCGGAATGTCTCCTCCGACGGGTTGTCGATGCGGATGCCGTCGCCGCCGCGGATGATGCCCATGAAGTCGCTCCCGCGCAGCGCACCGGCCAGCGCGACGTTGCGCTCCGAGGCGGTGATGCGCAGGAATTCCGGGATCAGCTTCACCGCGTCGTAGACGAGGCCGCCGAGCTTGCGGTCGTGGTGGACCATCTCCATGTAGGCCTGCTGGAGCGCTTCGCTGTCGAAGCCTTCGGCGGGCGCTTGCGAGCCCATATGCTGCGCGTAGACCGTGCGGATGATGCGCGCGATGCGCTCCTTGAGCGGGGCGAGCTCGGCTGGCGCATAGAATTTCTCGATGCGCACGAAACCGTCGGTCTCGAGCGTGCGGCGGTACTGTTCGGTCTCGCGCGTCATGGGATCAGGCTAGCAGCCGTACCTCGGGGATGGCGAGTAAAAACCGGCCGCCCCAGCCACGGATCGCCGCCATCTGCCCCATGATCTCCGGCGCGATGTTCCACGGCAGGACGAGCAGCACGTCCGGCCTGTCGGCAAGGATATGCTCCGGCGCGTGGATCGGCAGGTGGCTGCCGGGCAGCAGGCAGCCCTGCTTTTCCGGGTTGCGGTCGACCGTGTAGGCGACGAGTTCGCTCGTGATGCCGCAGTAATTGAGCAGCGTGTTGCCCTTGGCCGGCGCGCCGTAAGCGGCGACGCGCCTGCCTTCGGCTTTGAGCTTTTGCAGCATGGAAAGCAGCTCCGCCCGCAGCGCGCGCACCTTTCTATCGAAGGCTTCGTAGGTCGCGCGCCGCGTCAGGCCGAACGCGGTCTCCTCCGCCAGAATCGTCGCGACCGAATCGGCGGCTTTGGCGCCTGCATGCTGCACGAACAACCGCAGCGAGCCGCCATGGGTGGGGAGTTTCTCGACATCGACCATCGCCAGCCCATGCCGCGCGAAAAGCGGGGCGAGGGCGGTCAGCGACAGGTAGGAGAAATGCTCATGGTAGATCGTGTCGAACTGGGTGAGGCGCAGCATCTCCAGCACGTGCGGGAACTCGAAGGTGACCGTGCCGCCCGGTTTAAGCAGGATGCGGAATCCCTCGATGAAATCATGCAGGTCGGGCACGTGGGCGAGCACGTTGTTGGCGGCGATCAGGTCGGCGGCGTAGCCCTCGCCGCGCAACGCGCGCGCCGTTTCCGCGCCGAAGAACTCGGCGCGGGTGGGGATGCCCTGCGCGTTGGCGTATTCGGCGATGTTGCGTGCCGGCTCGATGCCTAGCACCGGAATGCCCGCCGACAGGAACTGCGTGAGCAGGATGCCGTCGTTGCTTGCCACCTCGACCACCCGCGATTCCGGCGTCAGCCCGAGGCGGGCGACCATCGCTTTCGCATAGGCGGCGCAGTGCGCGCGCCAGGTGTCGGAGAAGGAGGAGAAATAGGCGTAGTCGCGGAAGATATGCTCCGGCGTCGCCATCGCCGGGACCTGTACCAGCCAGCAGGTCTCGCAGACATAGGCATGCAGGGAATATCGGGGTTCGGCAGAAGCTTCCTGATCTTTCCTGAGGTAGCTGTTCGCCAGCGGCATGGCGCCGAGATCGGTCAGGCTTAGCGTTAAGCCGACGCCGCAGGACCTGCAGATAAGAGGTTGCTTCTTCACCGGTTTTTCCTATTGTGGCTCGGCTGGGTATCCGCCCGGCACGATACTTGTATAAGCTAATCCGTTCCTGCCGCAACTTTGTCGTCGCAACGTAGCAAAAAGAGAGCCAACAAGAGCCATGGTCACCGAAGCGGTCATCCTGTGTGGGGGTCTCGGCACGCGCCTGCGCGAGGAGACCGAGTTCCGCCCCAAGCCGATGGTGCATATCGGCGAATACCCCATCCTCTGGCACATCATGAAGCGCTACAGCGCGTTCGGCGTGAAGCGCTTCATCCTCTGCCTCGGCTACAAGGGCGACGTCATCCGCGATTATTTCCTCAACTACCGCTACCACCGTGCCGATTTCAGCGTGCAACTCAAGAACGGCGCCATCAGCCTCGACCAGCGCACCCCGCTCGAGGACTGGGAGGTCGTCCTCGCCGAGACCGGCGAGCGCACGCTGACCGGCTCGCGCATCGCCCGCGCGCTCAAGCACGTCACCGGCCGCAGCTTCTTCGCGACCTATGGCGACGGCGTCGCCGACGTCAACCTCAACGCGCTGCTCGCCCACCACACGGAAAGCGGCAAGGCGGCGACGCTGACCTCGGTGCTGCCGCCGTCGCGCTTCGGCGAGGTCCGCTCCGAAGGCGGCATCGTCGAGTTCTTCGCCGAGAAGCCGCAGGTCGAGGCGGGCTCCATCAACGGCGGCTTCATGGTGTTCGACAAGCCGGCATTGCAGAAATATTTGCCCGTCGACGGGCTCAGGGAGCCCGACTGCTCGCTCGAAGGCGAGGTGCTGAGCCGTCTCGCCGCCGACAAGCAGCTCGCCGCCTACGAGCACAAGGGCTTCTGGCAATGCATGGACACGCATCGCGAGATGGAGCTGCTCAACACGATCTACAGTAAAGGGTCCGCGCCATGGCTGATGAAGAACGGGATCTGCTTTTCTGGCAGGGAAAACGCGTCCTTGTCACCGGTCACACCGGTTTCATCGGCAGCTGGCTGAGCCTCTGGCTGGCGCAGCTCGGCGCGAATGTCGCCGGCTATGCCCTCGCGCCGCACACCGATCCGTCGCTCTACGCCGCGCTCGGCCTCGATGCCGAAATGCAAAGCACGCTCGCCGATATCTGCGACCGCGAAGCGCTGGCCCGCGCGCTCGACAGGCACCGGCCACAGATCGTCATCCACCTCGCGGCGCAGGCCATCGTCGGCCGCGCGCATGCGGATGCGTACGAGACATGGCGGGTGAACGCGCTCGGCACGGTAGCGCTGCTCGAAGCGCTGCGCGGGCGCGACTCCGTGCGCGCGCTGAGCGTCTTCACCACCGACAAGGTCTACGACAATAACGAGACCGGCCACGCCCATCGCGAGGACGACGCCATCGGCGGCCTCGGCATCTACGACAGCAGCAAGGGCGCCGCCGAGCTCGCCGTGCGCGCCTTCCGCCACGCCGGCGCGGCGACGGTGCGCGCCGGGAACGTCATCGGCGGCGGCGACTGGTCGGAAGCACGGCTGGTGCCGGATTGCATCCGCGCCTTCGCGCAGGGAAAGCCGGTCGCGCTGCGCCATCCGCAATCCATCCGCCCGTGGCAGCACGTGCTGGATGTCTGCGCGGCGACGCTGAAGCTCACGCAGGCGCTTTATCACAAGCCCGCCGAATTCGCCGGCGGCTGGAACATCGGCCCCGATGCGGGCGAGGCGGCGAGTGCGGCATCCATCGCCGAAACGCTCGCCGCGCAATGGAAGCAGGAGCCCGCATGGGAGCAGGCGTCGGACGCGGCTTCTTTTCCCGAAGCAAATATATTGCGGCTCGATTCGGCGAAATTGCAAAAAGCTCTCGGCTGGCGCCCTGCGCTGAAGCTGGCCGATGCGCTGGCATGGACCGGCGAATGGTATCGTGCGTGGCAGGACGCGCCCGGCGAGGCGCGTGCGACGAGCTTGCGCCAGGTCGAGGCATTTGAGAAAAGGTCGGCATGACACAGCCGCTGCTCAGCATCTGCATCCCCACTTACAACCGCGCGGACATGCTCGCCTATTGCCTGGAGAATTTGCGCGCGCTCGATGCGCACGGCATCGATTACGAGATCGTCGTCGTCGACCATGCCTCGACCGACGACACGCCGCGCGTGCTTCAGGAGGCGGCGAAGCGCTGGCCGAACGTCCGCCATCACCGGCAGGCGCATTCGGTCGGCATCGAGCGGCAGGTCACCGCCTGCCTGCGCATGGGGCGGGGCAAGTTCACCGTCTATGTCGCCGACGACGACAAGATCATCCCCGGGAAGCTCGTCGAATACGTGCACTACCTCGACGCGCATCCCGAGGCGAGCGTCCTCTACACGCCGTGGTGGGCGTATGACGATGCGAACGGGAAAATCCTCCACGGCTATTTCGAGGTGCCGCATCGCGCGACCTTCCGCCTTACCCAGCCGCTGGAGCTGCTGAATTTCGTCGCCTCGCACATGATCTGGCTGGAGAGCGGCATTTACCGCTCGGATGCGCTGCACGCCGTCCTCATCGCCCGCGCGGACGGGCCGTACCAGGCGTTCTTCACCGCCTACGCGCTGCTGGAGAAGGGTGAGGTCGTCTTCGAGAAGGAGCCCTATTACCTCGAGATCGCGGTGACGCAGCCGCGCTTCACGCGGAAAGTGCGGATGAACGAGCAGATCAACCTCAGCTACCTCGATCCCATCCGCGCCGGCATCGAGATCATGGTGGAGCGGCTGCTGCGGCGCCAGGGCATCCTCCAGGTCCCCGACGACATGCGCGCGAAGCTGCATGAGATGCTGCTCAGCTACGCGCATCACCGGCTGTCGGTCGCCTTCCGCCGCGCGCTGGGGGCCAAGCAGCTGCCGCTCGCCAGCGAGATCGCCCAGCGGCTCATGCTCTGGCGCGGCATGTTCCGGGCGGACCTGCCGCAGATCGGGCGCGAGCTCTACGCGCCCGCCGGCATCCAGGCCGTGGCGCAGCTCGCCGGGAGCATGACGTGGCTGACGCAGGTCTATGTCCACGGCTTCGCGCAGGCGGAGGGCGTCGTCGCCATCCTGCGCGAGGCGCTGCCCGGCCTGCCCGCCAGGGCGGCGGAGGCGTCGGAGATCCTTGCCGATCCGTCGCCGCAGAACGTGCTGGTGATGGTCCGGGACCCGGCCGATCGCGCCCCGTTCCTCGACGGCGGGCTGCTGCCCGGCAACGTCGTCGCCCTGAAGGACATGGCGGATTTCTACCAGATCCTGCCCGGGGATTTCTCGCTGGACGGGCTCTGAGCCTTAATACTGGTAGGAGATGCCGAAGCCGATGCGCGGCGCCATCGGGGAGTTCTTCCATTGCGGCGCGCTCGGCCGCAGGGTGAGCGGCCAGGCGACGTCGAGGCTGGCCTCGACATCGTGCGGCAGGTGGAAGCGCGCGCCGAATCCCGCCGAGGAGCCGGAGACGTCGACGCCGTTGCTGTCGAGGTTCCACACCTTGCCGAGGTCGTAGAAGAGGAACGGCTGCGTCTGCACGTCGCCCCACGCCGGCAGGCCGTAATAGCGCAGCTCCGCCGTGCCGGTGAGCCCGTCGTCGCCGCTGATCTCGTAGGCGTCGTAGGCGCGGCCGATGACGGGGCCGCCGTAGCCGAACTCCTCCGAGGCGAGCAGCGGCGAGAAGGCGTATTGCCCGCTCGCCAGCGCGTAGAGCCCGAGCGTGTCCGTCACCCGCTGCAGGCGCGAGGCGGTGAACTGCGCGCTGGTGAAGTTGCTCTTGCCCTGCGCGCGCGAGAGCTTCGAGGTATCGTCCTTGCTCGAGCCCAGCCCGCTGATGCCCTCGCTGAGCGTGAGGTTGAGCAGGTCGCTGCCCTGCCAGCGGTCGGCGAGGTCGTAGGTGGTGCCGAGGCGCGCGATGCGCAGCCGGTCGTCGTAGAGCTGGCCGCCGAGCAGGTCGCTGCGCAGGTCGTGCACGTCGAACTCGCCGTTGACCGCCCAGCTCTCGGCGCGCGAGCGCAGGAGCTGGTGGCGCAGCAGGAGGCTGTACTCGCGCGTGTCGCTGCGCACGTCCTCCGGCGTCAGCGTGAAGGCGGGCGCGCTGGCGCTGGTGCTGACGCTCACCGCGACGCTGGTGCGCAAATCGATCGGCTCGCTGTGCGTCAGCGTGGCGAAATGGCCCTCGCGGTACGGGAAGTTGCTGAGGGCGCTGATGCCCGTCTGGTCGTAATTGCCGGTCAGGCCGTTGATGGCGGCGCTGGGCAGCACCTGCCACGGGCCGGTGTAGCGCGAGCCGTAATTGTTGAGCGCGGCGCCGGCCGTCAGCCGTTTGCGGCTGGCGTCGAGATGGAGGACCAGCGCACCTTCGCCCCCATCCTCCTTGTCCGGCTCGATGACGCTGGTGACGGTGAGGCCCGGCAGGTCGTTGAGCAGGAGCATGTCCTCTTCGAGCACGCGGGCGTCGAGCGGGTGCATCGCCTCGACCTCGGCGACGAACTGGCGGAAGATGCGGTCGTGCGGAAGCGATGGGGCGTCGACGCGCGTCACATGCCCCTCGACGACGCGGATGCGCACGACGCCGCCGGCAATTTGCTGCGGCGGCAGATAGACGCTGACGAAGCTGAATCCGTCGCGGTGGTAACGCCGCAAAATGGACGAGGCGACGTCGTAGATTTGCTGCACGCTCACCGTTTTTCCGGGCAGGTCCCTGTAGGGCGCGAGCAGCTCTTCGGAGGAGTAGCGCTGGCTGCCTTCTATAATTATTTCCTTAAGCGTGAAGGTGATTTTATCGGCCCCTTCGGGCGCGGCGATGGTCTCCGTGCCGCCCCCCGCCGCTTCCGGTTCGGACTGCGCCTGCGGCTGCTGGTATTGCTGCTGCTGGAGGCGCCCCGCTTCGGCCGAAGAAGGCACCGGCGGCGCCGCAAGAACGGGTGCAGCAAAAAATACGAGCGCGGCGCCGATCGCGTATGCCGCGGCGCGCGCGGCGCCGGCGGATCGATCCGGCAAATTCATGCGCGATCTCTCCGCAGGGAGCATCCCGTGCGTCGGTGAAAAAAAATGTTCTGGCACCCGTCGGCTCATGGTGAGGCGGGGGGAAATTACAGGCAATGGTCTTTTCGCACTAGCGAAATCACTTGCGGCCGGGGATAGGGCGATCCTTATGCCGGCGCAGGAGGCTTCCGGCGCCCGGGCGACGCAATGGGTGGCGCCACGGCATTTGCAAGCTATTTTTTTTCGATCCGCCGCGCGCCGGGGCCGCCGCCTCCCGGCGGGGTTTCACGTTCCCACAACGACTTACCGGACTGCCCCACACGCCATAGGCGAATGTTTCCGGGGGGAAACACCCCGTCCGTTCATTCCCTCTTAAAGCGGTTCAAAGTACAATGGAAAGCAGGAATTCAAGACCGTCATGCGCCGTTCATTCGTGATCCGTGGAATATTGTGGCTGACGACCCTGTGTTATGGGGCGGTCATTTGCGCGCCCGCGTCGCTCGCCAACCCGGAGGGTGGGATCGTCTCGGCGGGGAGTGCGACGATCACCTCCAGCGGAACGACGACGACGATCCGCCAGCAATCCGACCGCGCGGTGATCGACTGGCGCGGCTTCGACATCGCCCCGAACGAGACGACGAAATTCATCCAGCCGTCGAGCGGCGCGATGGTGCTCAACCGGGTCAACGGCAACAGCGCGACGCAGATCGACGGAGCGCTGCAATCGAACGGCCAGGTGATCGTCGTCAACCAGAACGGGGTGATGTTCGGCAGGACCGCGAATGTCGACGTCGCCGGCATCACCGCGACCAGCGCAAATATAAGCAACAGCCAATTCATGACGCAGCAGAATCCGGCCTTCGACCAGCCCGGAAAAGCGGACGCGACGGTGTCGAACGCCGGCACCATCACCGCGAAGGATGCGGGCCTCGTCGGACTCGTCGCGCCGCAGGTGACGAACTCGGGAACGATCACCGCGAAGCTCGGTCGCGTGACGATGGCGTCGGGCGATTCCTTCACCCTCGACCTCGCCGGCGACGGCATCACCCAGATCGCGGTCAACGGTTCGGTCAACGCGCAGCTCGTGCGCAACGACGGAACGGTGAACGCCAACGGCGGCACGATCCGCCTGACCGCTGCCGCCGCGCGCGGTGCGGTCAACTCCCTGGTCGAGAACAACGGCACGCTCAAGGCGCACTCGATCGGCGTGCATAACGGCGTCATCACCCTCTTCGCCGCCGGGCAGACGGCGGTGGCGAGCAGCGACAGCGTCGCCTCGCGCACCGTCGCCGCCAACTCGGCGAAGAAGACCGGCGGCACCTCGACGGTGCGCAACCGCGGCACCATCGACGTCAGTGGCATGCGCAAGGGCGAGACGGGCGGCACGGTCGAGCTCACGGCCGACAAGGTCGAGGTGCTCAGCGGCTCGGTCATCAACGCCAACGGCAATGCCGGGGCGGGGCAGATCCATATCGGCGGCGACTTCCACGGCGCGGCGACCATTCCCACGGCGCTGACCACGCTGGTGGCCGCCGGCGCGCTCATCACCGCCGATGCCACCCGCTCCGGCGACGGCGGGCAGGTCAGCGTCTGGGCGGAGGAGTCGACCACCGTCGGCGGCCGCATCGAGGCCAGCGCCGAGAACAACACCGGCAACGGCGGCCTGATCGAGACCTCGGGCGGCAACGTCGCCATCGAGGTCGAGGCGCAGATCGTCGCCGAATCCCGCCGCCGCCGTTCCGGCACCTGGCTGCTGGACCCGGCGGACCTCGTCATCGACGGCACCGACGCCAACAGCACCACCGAGGCGGGCACCCCAAGTGCGGGCACCAATACCTACATTCCGGATGGCACGGTCACGGCTTCCCATATCTCCGCTACGACCATCGACGGCATCCTGAATGCCGGCACCAACGTCGTCCTCTCGACCGGCGCCGACGGCGCGGGCGGCAACGGCGACATCATGGTCAACGCCGCCATCAGCAGCACCGCCGGCACCCTGACCGGCGGCGCCACCCAGAGCGGCAACCTCACCCTGAGCGCCTATCGCGACATCACGGTCGGCGCCAGCATCACCCTCGATGGCGGCTCGCTCACGCTGCGCAGCAATAACGCCGGCGCGGCGGACGGTTCGACCGGCGTGGGGAGCATCTACATCACCTACGGCGTTACGATCAAAACGAACGGCGGCGACATCACCATCGGCGGCGGCAGTGGCGCCATCGGCGAGGGCGTGGGTTTTGCCGTCGGCGACGCCAACAGCTCCTATGACGGAGTCTACTTTAACGGTGGCGGCGTCGATGCTTCCGGCACCACGCGGGGCGGCACCATCATCATCAACGGGGTGGGCGGGAACCCCGCCAGCGGAACCGTGTACGACGTGTCCACGGGTGCTACCACCAACCACGGCGGCAATATCGCCATCACCGGCAAGGGCGGCACCAGCAGCGGCTCGGTCGTCGGTTCTCCGGCGGCGCCCATGCCGACACGGGCTATATCCACCTCACCGGCAACAGCGTCAACGAGGGCCTCTATCTGACCGGCGGGGCGGTCACCAGCAACGGTAACGTCGTTCTCACCGGCACCACCACCGGCACCGGCTACGCCCCTCCCGTGTACCTGGCCGCCAATGCGATCGTCACCGGAGGGGCAGGCAATGTCACCGTCTACGCCGATTCCTTGAACTTCGCGGCGGCGGCCATCAGCGCTGCCGGCAGCCTGACGCTGGCGCCCTACAGCAACCTCGGCGTCAGCGTCGGCGCCAACGTCGCCAGCACCATCAATTACAGCAACGCCTTCCTGACCAGCGGGGAGGTCAGCGCCGCCTCCTATATCTTCGGCTCGGCGACGACCCCGGCACCGGGACGGCCAATACCGGCAACCTTACCGTCAACACCAACTATGATTTCGGCAACAACCCCGTGAGCTTCATCAGCGGGAATGATATTACGCTGAGCAGCGGGCTGACCTTGTCCGGTACAGGCAATGTCGTATTTTCCGCCCACCGCAACGTCAATGTCAACGCCGCCATCAGCCTGGCCGGGGGGCGACCTGACCCTGACGGCGGGGGAACGCGGGCGGCACCGGCACGGTCGCCGTTGCGGCGGCGGGCAGCGTCGCCACCAATGGCGGCAACATCAATGTCAACGGCATCGGCGTCATCGCCAGCACGCTCAATGCCGGGGCGGGGAACATCACGGTCACCGATACGATCAATAACAATGCGGCCGGCGGCATCATCCTCAACAGCGGTGCCGACCTGATCGGCAGCACCGTCACGCTGCACTCCAATCCATCCGGCGGCTACGGCGCCCAAATCCGCCTGATGAGCGGTTCGCAGATCAATGCCTCGGTCAACACGGTGCTGCAGGATGACTCGAACTACAATGCCTGGCTGGTCGGTACCGGACAGACCCGGCATCGTTCTGAACAGCGGTGCGACCATCACCTCGCCCCTGCTCACCATCCAGAACGTCACCGGCGAGATCACCGATAACGGGGCGACGATCAATACGCTGCCCTCGAACATTACCCTCTCGGGTGGGGTGTTCAACCTGCCCTCAGGGATAACGTGGAACACACAGAACACCAACTTCAATTTCACCGGCGCGGGGGCCGTCATCGCCGGTACGCTCAATGCCGGTTCGGGCAATATCACTATCACGGATACGTTCAATCACACTAACGGCGGCGGCGGCGGCATCATCCTCAACAGCGGTGCCGACCTGATCGGCAGCACCGTCACGCTGCATTCCAACGTACCGGGTGGCTACGGCGCCCAAATCCGCCTGATGAGCGGCTCGCAGATCAATGCCTCGACCAGTACGGTCCTGGAGGATGATGCAAATTATAGCACTAACTGGCTGGTCGGTACCGGACAGACCGGCGTCGTTCTGAACAGCGGTGCGACCATCACCTCGCCCCTGCTCACCATCCAGAACGTCACCGGCGAGTTCACCGATAACGGGGCGACGATCAATACCTCCCCGGCGAATATCACCCTCTCGGGGGGTGTGTTCAACTTGGCCTCTGGGGGTAACGTGGGACACGCAGAACGCGAACTTCAATTTCACAGGCGCGGGGGCCGTCATTGCCGGTACGCTCAATGCCGGGACCGGCAACATCACCATCACCGATACGTTCAATCACACTAATGGCGGTGGCATTATCCTCAACAGCGGTGCCGACCTGATCGGCAGCACCGTCACGCTGCATTCCAACGTACCGGTTGGCTTCGGCGCCCAGATTCGCCTGAACAGCGGTTCGCAGATCAATGCCTCGGTCAACACGGTGCTGCAGGATGATTCAAATTACAGTGCTATGTGGCTGGTCGGCACCGCACAATCCGGCGTCGTCCTGATAGCGGCCGCGACCATTACTTCTCCATTGCTTACCATCCAGAACGTCACGGGCGAGTTCACCGATAACGGGGCGACGATCAATACGTTGCCCTCGAACATCACCATTTCGGGCGGCCTCTTCAACCTGCCTTCGGGGATAACGTGGAACACGCAGAACAGCGATTTCAATTTTACGGGCATCGGCGCCATCATTGCCGGCACGCTCAATGCCGGGACCGGCAATATTACCATCACCGATACGTACAATCACAGTAACGGCGGCGGCATCATCCTCAACAGCGGCGCCGACCTGATCGGCGGCATCATCACGCTACACTCCAATGCCGCCCCCTGGGGCGCCCAGATACGCCTCAACAGTGGCTCGCAGATTAATGCCAGCGCCAACACTATTTTGCGGGACGACAGCAACCTGCAAGCAAACGACGGCAATGGCGTTGCCGGGGTGCTGATGAATTCCGGTGCCAGTATCACCTCGCCGCTGCTCACCGTGCAGACGGCCGGGTCGGAGCTGACCTATGGCGGCACGACATTGAACATCTCCGGCAGCACCGCTTTCGAGCGGGCGGGGGCGACCGGCATCAAGATCGCGGCCAATGTCAGCCTTCCCAGCCTGATCCTGCGCGAGGATACCGCGCCGGTGTTCAGCAACAGCGCGACGGTCACCACCGCCGGCAACCTGACGATCGCGCCCTACGCCAGCAACACCATGGGCGTGGGGCCGACCAGCGGCAGCACGCTCAACATCGCGGATTCACTGTTCGCCAGCCTCATCGCCGGCTCCTATACCTTCGGCGCGACGACGACCGTCGCCGGCGCCACCAACAGCGGCCTGCTGACCGTCAACACCGGCCACGATTTCGGCGATGAATCCGTCACCTTCGTCAGCGGCGGCAACATCGCCTCGCCGGGACGCTGACCAAGAACTCCGGCACGGCGACGGTCAATTACATCTTCGATGCCTATGGCGACATCACTAATACCGGTAGCGCCGGCATCACCGCCATCCCTTCCGGCGTGGCGCACGGAGCGATCAACCTGACGCTGCAATCGAACTTCGACGGCGATGCAACGGGCGGCGCCATCAAGCTCGGGGCCGGCACCTTCGCTACGGATGGCGGTAGCATCACGATCGGCGGGTGGCAGTAGTAACATCAGCCCTGGTGTTGGTTATGCGCAGGGCGACAGTAGTTCGCTTCCGCAGGGCATCAGCCTTAATACAACGATACTCAGTGCCGGCGGCGGGACGATCATCATGAACGGGCAGGGCTGGTCCAACAGTGCCTGTTCCGTCAATTGCCACGGCATCCTGTTGAGTGGCGCTTCGGTGACCACCATCAACAGCGGCAACATCTGGATCAACGGCCTCGGCGGCGGCATCGGCACTACCAATTACGACCATGGGATGCAGTTTAGCGGTGCCACCGTTTCGACGCAGAATGGCGATATCAACCTGACAGGCAAGGTCACGGACGGGGGCACGGGAGCCAATGCGATCTCGCTCGGCAACGCGACTGTCCAGGCCGTATCGGGCAATGTCAACCTGACCGATACCGGCACGCTCGGAACAGGGATCGAGGGTTTTGGTACGGCCAGCGCCGTGACCGCGGGCAACAACATTACCTATACCGGTTTCGCATTCAGCGCGGGCACCCATCTCTGGACATGGACGGCAGGCAATACGATCACCGTCAAACCTTATGCCCCGAACGGCACGCTCGGCATCGGCTCAACGAGCGGGCAGACAATGGTGGCATCCGATACCGTGCTCGCCCAGATGAGCGCGCCTAACTTCGTCTTCGGCTCGGCCACGACGGGCAACCAGACCATCGCCACCGGGCATGACTTCGGTAACAGCAACGTCACCTTCCTCTCGGATGGCAACATCACCCTCGCCGGGACGCTGACCAAGAACTCCGGTACCGGCACGGCGAATTATATCTTCGAGGCTTACGGTGACATTACTAATAGTAACAGCGCCGGCATCACCGCCGTTCCCTCCGGCGTGCCGCACGGGGCGATTAACGTGACGCTGCAGTCGAACTTCGACGGCGAGACGGTCAATGGCGGGGCGGTGAACCTCGCCGGCGGTACCATCGCGACCAACGGCGGCAACATCACCATCGGCGGCGGCACCACCACGCCCACCGGCTCGGTGCTCGATGCGAACGGCAATATCACCACCGCCGCTACGGGTTACGCGCAGGGGGACGCGACCACCGGCTCCGGAGCGGGAGTCCTCATCAACGATACGCTCGACGCGACCGGCACCGGCGTCGGCGGCAATATCATCATCAATGGCAAAGGCTATAACTCGAGCACGAGCGGCGGTAACTCTGGCGTAGCTATCAGTGGTGTGGTCACCGTCAAGACAAGCAATGCGGGCACGATCAATATCAACGGTATCGGTGGGACCAGCACGCTGTCATTCGTTAGCAGCAATTCGGGCGTTTATGTCAATGCCGCTACCATCAGCAATTCGGGCAGCGGCGCGACCATTGTCACGGGTATCGGCGGCGCAGCGCCGGGCGGCAGCAACAATGATATGGGCATTTATGTCCATAACGGCGGGTTCAAGACTACGGGCAGCGGCGCGCTCTGGTAAATGGTGCCGGGGGCGGGGCAGGAGGCAGCGCCTACACCGGGAACTACGGGGCCTATAGCGATCATGCGGATGGGTTCCAGTCCACGGGATCGGGTTCGATCACGGTCGTCGGCACGGCGGGTATCGGTACGGCCAGCGTTGGGATTTTCGAGGACGTTGCCAACGGCATCCAGACGAGCGGGACGGGCAACATTACGCTGCTGACGGATACGATCAACCTGGGTATTACCAGCGCCGTTAACTCCATCGGCAGCCTGACCGTGGCGCCGAAAACGGCGGGTGCGGGCGGCACCATGTCGGTGGGCCCGACCAGCGGCAGCCTGCTCAACCTGTCGGATGCGCAGCTCGCCGACCTCGCCGCCGCCTCTTACATTTTCGGCTCGACGAATGCCGGCAACCTGACGGTCAACACCGCCCCACGACTTCGGCGATGCCCCGGTCACCTTCATCAGCGGCGGCAATATCACCCTCGCCGGGACGCTGACCAAGAACTCCGGCACGGCGACGGTCGCTTACCTGTTCCAGGCGAACGGCAATATCACCAATAGTGGCGGCGCCGGGGGTCACTGCCGCGCCGGCCGGGGTGGGCCATGGCGCGATCAACCTCACCTTCGATGCGGATTACGACCAGCTGAGCGCGCCGGGTGGCTATATCACGCTTTCCGCCTCGCCCACGATCAACACCGACGGCGGCAACCTCGTCATGGGCGGGGGCACCGATCCGACGACGGGTTATGCGCTGGCATTGAATGGCAGCCACGGGGTCTACCTGAGCGGCGGCACCTATGCGACCGGCGCCGGCAGCATCCTCATCCACGGCAAGGAGCTCGACAACACGCGGCGGGCAGTCTTTTCGGCGTGTTTTCCCCTAATATGGCCATGAGTACGACCTCCGGCGACATCAAGATCTACGGCCTCAATACCGGCGCGGGGACGGAGGATTACGGCGTATTCTTCCAGAACGCCACCGTCGGCCTGACGACGAACACGGGGGCCATCACCCTGACCGGGTCGGGAGGCAACGGAGCTTCTGCCGATGGCGTTAAAATCAGGACCGGCAGCACCATTATCTCGACCGGGACCGGCAGCGGCGTAGGCGCCATCACCCTGATCGGCACGAATGCTTCGAGCACCGGCGGCATTGACGTCATTGCCGGCGCTTCCATCACGACGCAGGATGCCGACGTCGTACTGCAGGCGGCGCCCGGCGCCGGCATCGCGCTGGGTGGCGGTATCGTGCAGACCAACGGCTCGAACGCGACCAAAGGCAACGTGACCCTGATCGGGGACGCGGCCTATTTCCCCACCGCGCCCAATACCGTCAGCGCCACGGGCGCGCTGACATTCCGCCCCTCCACGCCCGGCGCGACCATGGGCGTCGGCTCGGGCGGCGGCACGCTCAAGGTGACGGATGCGGCGCTGGCCGATTTCCATGCCGGCTCCTATGTCTTCGGCTCGACCGGCACGGGCAACCTGACCGTCACCAGCGGCTTCGATTTCGGTGACGCTTCCGTCACCTTCCTCAGCGGCGGCAATATCAGCCTCGCCGGCACGCTGACCAAGCAGTCCGGCACGGCGACGGTGAATTATATCTTTGACGCCTACGGCGACATCACCAACAGCAACAGCGCCGGCATCACGGCCTTTACCAGCTCTCCGACCACGGCGCACGGTGCGATCAACGTCACGCTGCAATCGAACTTCGACGGCGAGACGGTCAATGGCGGTGCGGTGAACCTCAGCGGCGGCACCATCGCCACCAATGGCGGCACCATCACCATCGGCGGCGGCACGACGACGCCGACCGGCTCGGTGCTCGATGCGAACGGGAACATCACTACCACCGCCACAGGCTTTGCATTGGGCGATGCGGCGAATGTCATCGGCGTCAACATCGCCGACACGCTGGATGCCACGGGCACCGGCGTCGGCGGCACCATCCTCATCAATGGCAAAGGCTATGCCGCCGGCACGGGCAACACCAATGACGGCGTCAGCATCTCAGGCATCGTCAAGACGAGCAACGCGGGCACGATCAACATCAACGGCATCGGGCAGGGCACCGGCGCGGGGGCCAGCAATTACGGGGTGGTCCTTTCTTCGGGCACCGTCAGCACCACGGGCACCGGGAACATCAGCCTGGTCGGCCAGGGCGGTGGCGCAGGCGCCAGCGGCACCAACCAGATCGGGATCTTCAGCAGCTCGGGCACCATCACCGGCGCGGGCGGCGGCATTTTCATCAACGGCACGGCGGGCGCCAGCAGCGGCAGCGGCAACCGGGGCGTGCTCATCCGCAGCAGCACCGTCACCAATACCGGCACCGGCGCCATGATCGTGGTGGGCGTCGGCGCGGGCACCAGCACTTCCAACTACGGGATATCCATCGATACCGGCTCCCTTCTTTCCACGCAGAAGGGGCAGCTCGAGCTGTATGGCACGGGGTAGCGCCGCCGGCAGCTCCGGGAATACCGCATCAATATCGTAGGCTCCACGGTGAAAACGACGGATACCGGCAACCTGCTGGGTACTCGGCGCAACGGGCCCGGCAGGCAGCGGCATTGGCCTGGATGCTACCTCCCAGCTCCTCACCAGCGGCACGGGCGGCATCACGATCTACGCCGACAGCCTGCAGCTCAATGCGGTACAACAGCATCAGCTCCGCAAGCAGCCTGCAGATGGCGCCGTTCACCAACGGCAGCATGTATACCGGCCCGACGACGGGTGGCACGCTGAACCTTTCCGACGCACTCCTCGCAGACATCACCGCCGCCAGCTACATCTTCGGCTCCACGACCACCGGCACCGGCACCCCCAACACCGCCAATAACACCGTCAACACCGGCTTCGATTTCGGTGACCATAGCGTCACCTTCATCAGCGGCGGCAACCTCACCCTCGCGGGCACGCTGACCAAGAAGACCGGCACGGCCACGGTGAATTACCTCTTCCAGGCCAACGGCGACATCGCCAACAGCAGCAGCGCCGGCATCACGGCCTTCACCGGCACCGCGCCGGCGGTACCGCACGGGGCGATCAACGTCACGCTGCAGTCGGATTACGACGGGCTGAACGGCGGCGCGGTGAACCTCTCCGGCGGCACCATCGCCACCGACGGTGGCAACATCACCATCGGCGGCGGCACGACGACGCCGACCGGATCCGTGCTGAGCACGACGAATGCCACCGTCACCACCGCCGCGACCGGTTACGCGCTGGGCGATGCGGCGGTGACGGCGACGGATGGCGGCAACACGGTGCATCCGGGCGTCGTCGTCGCCGACACGCTGGATGCGACCGGCGCCACCACCGGCGGAAACATCCTCATCAACGGCGAAGGCCCGAACGGCACGGCGAACGGCAATTATGGCGTCTATGTCAACGGCACGACGATCCAGACCAACCATGGCGGAACGATCAACATCAACGGCATCGGCCAGGGCAACACGACCTCGGGCAGCGACTTCGGGCTGCGCATCTTCGCCGGCGCCATCATCACCGCGGTGGACGGCACCATCAGCCTGACGGGCTCGTCGGTGGTGACGGGCACCGCCGGCGCCGGCACTTACGGCATCAGCCTCTACGGGTTCAACGGCACCACCAACGTGGCGACGCCGGTACAGACGACCGGCGCCGGTTATATCCTCGTCAACGGTACGACCAGTACCGCTGCGATCGGCAATAACATACGCGGCGTGTCGATCGAGAAACTGGGCGCGGTGAATGCGCTTGGGACCGGTAACGTCGTCATCAACGGCAGCGGCAGCGGGGTCGGGAATATTCGCCTATGCCGGCGGCAATGTGACCACGACCTCCGGTTCGCTGACGCTTATCGGCACCGGAGGGAGCAGCTATGGCATCGACATTGCCGGCGGCAGGATCGCAACCACCGGCGGCCGTTGACGGCGACCGGCACCAATGCCGCAACGACCGGAAGCAGCCAGTACGGGGTTTATATCGCCACGGGCGGCGGCTATAGCGGCACGATACAAAGCTCCGGCAACGTCAGCGTCACCGGCATCGGCGGCGGCATCGGCAGCGGCACGGACGACCAGGGCATCTATGTCGACATTCTGAACGGCATCACCACCACCGGCGCGGGCTCGATCTCGCTGCGCGGCGTGGCCGGGGCGGGCAGCGGCAGCGCCGGGGTGAAGGTGGACGTCGCCAGCGGCGTCACCGCCACCGGCACCGGCAATATCAGCATCTACGCCGACAGCCTGTCGCTCAACATGGCCAATAACGTCAACAGCGCCGGCAGCCTGATGGTCGCGCCCTACACCAACAACAGCATGTACACGGGCCCGACGAGCGGCGGCACCCTGAACCTTTCCGACGCACAACTCGCCGACCTCACCGCTGCTTCTTATATCTTCGGCTCTACGACCACCGGCACCGGCACCCCCAACACCGCCAATAACACCGTCAACACCGGCTTCGACTTCGGCGACCATAACGTCACCTTCATCTCCGGCGGGCAACATCAACCTCGCCGGGACGCTGACCAAACAGTCGGGCACCGCGACGGTGAATTATATCTTCGATGCCTACGGTGACATCACCAACAGCAACAGCGCGGGCATCACCGCGTTCACCGGCAGCGCGCCGGCGGTGCCGCACGGGGCGATCAACGTTACGCTGCAATCGAACTTCGATGGTGATGCGAGCGGCGGTGCGGTGAACCTGAGCGGCGGTAACAGCGTGGTCATCGCCACCAACGGCGGCAACATCACCATTGGCGGTGGCACGACCACGCCGACCGGCTCCGTCCTGAGCACCAGCGACGCCGAGCATCACCACCGCCGCCACCGGCTTTTGCGCAGGGCGACGGGGCGAACCCGGGCAGGCGTCACCATTGGCGTGCTGCTGGATGCCACCGGCGCCACGCAGGGCGGCGATATCCTCATCAACGGCCAGGGCCGTATCAGCACGGCCAATAACGGGAATCATGGCGTTTATATCGGCACCATTGTCCAGACGGACCACAGCGGCAAGATCAATATCAATGGTCTGGGCGGGGGAACCCTTCCCGACTCCGCCACGGATTACGGGGTGGCCATAGGGGGCAATGGCAAAGTGAACAATATGGGTTCGGGCCTTACCACCATTACGGGGACCGGCGGCAGCGCGGGTGTTGGCACCGGCAATTACGGCGTCTATGTGGGCGGCAGCAGTACCCTGCAGACCGCCAGCGGCATGTTGCTGGTCAACGGCACCGGCGGCGCTGCCAGCGGCATTAGCAACATCGGTATCTTCATCGCCGGCAACACGGCCGGCGGCGGCGGCACCATGGTCCTGGCCGGCCTTGGCGGCGGCGGCAATGCCCTGGGCTTCCAAGTTTACGGCACGGGTGCGATCCTGCGCAATACAGGCGGGAATATCATCGTGAGGGCCAAGGCGGGCCCGACAAGCACCACTGCGGCAGCCCAGATCAGCTCGAGCGGCCAGATCGCCACCCTTACTTCGGGAAACATCACCCTGCTGATGGATAGTGTGATAGTGGGCTCTAACGCGGTGAATTCCGTCGGCAGCCTGACGGTGGCGCCCTACAGCACGAACACCATGTCGGTCGGCCCGAGCAGTGGCAGCACGTTCAACCTCGCGGATAGCCAGATCGCCGACTTCACCGCCGCCTCCTACATCTTCGGCTCGACGAATGCCGGCAACCTGACCATCAACACTGCCCACGACTTCGGCGATGTGCCGGTCACCTTCATCAGCGGCGGCAATATTAACCTCGCCGGGACGCTGACCAAGCAAAGCGGCACGGCGACGGTGAATTACATCTTCGAGGCCTATGGCGATATCGCCAACAGCGGCAGCGCCGGCATCACTGCCTTTACCGGCACCTCGCCGGTCGTGCCGCACGGGGCGATCAACGTCACGCTGCAATCGGATTACGACGGGCTGAACGGCGGCGCGGTAGCGCTCACAGCCAGTACTATCAAAACGAATGGCGGCAACATCACTATTGGCGGCGGCACGGGTACGCCGACTGGCTCGACGGTGAATGCTGATGGCAGCATCAACACCGCCGCCACCGGCTTCGCGCAGGGCGATGCGAACGTCACCGCCAGCGACGGAACGAACACGCACCATCCGGGTGTCTATCTCTCCGGCACGCTCGATGCCACCGGCGCCTCCAGCGGCGGCAATATCCTCGTCAACGGCAAGGGCTACAACACGTCGACCAGCTACAACGACGGCGTCTTTATCAATGGCGGCACGGTGAAGACCGACCACGCCGGCACGATCAACGTCAATGGCGTCGGCCAGGGCAATACCGATTCCGGGACCGACTTCGGCACCCTCATCGTCGGCGCAACGGTCGTGAATAACGGGTCCGGCGCCACGATCGTCACCGGCCAAGGCGGCGGCGCGGGTTCGGGCGTCTACAATTATGGCGTATATGTCACCAGCACCAATGGTACCCTGGAAACGACCGGCAGCGGCACGTTGTACGTCAACGGTGCAGGGGGCACGGGCGGCAACGGCCAGGAAGGGGTCGTCGCCAATACCGCCTATGCCATCCAGTCCACCGGTACCGGCGCGGTGGTGGTCTATGGTACCGGCGGGACGGGGGGCAGTTACGGGCGCGGCATCGATATCAACGCCGCGCACGGCATCGCCGCGACGAACGGCGGCAATATCACCGTCAGCGGTTTTGGGAATAACGTCAGCGGCTCCTCGAACCAGCAGGGAATCATCTTCAACCCAATTCCTCGATCACGGCCAATGGCGGCATCGTGACGGTCAACGGCACCGGCGGCACCCACGGTGGCGGCGGCAGCTATTCGGACGGCGTTTCCCTGGCCTATTCGACCGCCAGCATCACCAACGCCGGCGGCCGATTACGATCACCGGCATTGCGGGGAACGCGAGCGGCTACGGGATCGACCTGTCGGCTGCCAACAACGTCCAGACCACCGGCAGCGGCACTATCACGCTGCTGACCGACACGATCAATCTCGGTGCCGCTAATGCGGTGAATTCGGTGGGCAGCCTGACGGTGGCGCCGTACAGCACGGGCACCATGAGCGTCGGCCCGAGTTCCGGCAGTACGCTGAACCTTACGACCGTGCTGCTCGCCGACCTCAACGGCGCTTCCTATGTATTCGGCTCGACGAGCGCGGGCAACCTGACCGTCAACACCACCTACGACTTCGGCGACCACAACGTCACCTTCATCTCGGGCGGCAACATCCTGCTTAGCGGGACGCTGACCAAGCAGTCCGGCACGGCGACGGTGAATTATATCTTCGAGGCCTACGGCGACATCACCAACAGCGGCAGCGCCGGCATCACCGCCTTCACCGGCACCTCGCCGCTGGTGCCGCATGGGGCGATCAACGTGACGCTGCAATCGAACTTCGACGGCGAGACGGTGAATGGCGGCGCGGTGAAACTGACCGGCGGCACCATCGCCACCAACGGCGGCAACATCACCATTGGCGGCGGCACGACCACGCCGACCGTCGCGGTGCTCAATGCCGACGGCTCGATCGCCACCGCCGCGACCGGCTTCGCGCTGGGCGATGCGGCCAATCCGGCCGGCGTCATCCTCACCGGCACCCTCGATGCCACCGGCGCCTCGGCCGGCGGCAACATCATCATCAACGGCATGGGCGCCAACGCGACGACCGATGCCAATAACGGCGTTTTGCTCAATGGTGGCACGGTCACGACCGACCATGCGGGGACGATCGACATCAACGGCGTCGGCCAGGGTAACGGCGCTTCGACCCAGGATGCGGGCGTGGACTATCAATAGCGGCACCGTCAGCAACGCAGGCACGGGTACGACCACCCTCACCGGCCAGGGCGGCGGCACGGCGGGGCTGAACGACTTTGGCGTCTACGTGCATAGCGGCACCGGCAATATTACGACCACCGCACCGGTGCACTTCGGGTGACAGGAATCGGCAGCACCGGCGGCAACGGCGGCGGCGGCAACACCAGCTATGGCGTACGGGTAGACGCGAGCAACGGCATCCGGGCCCTGAGCACGGGCGACATCACCGTCTACGGCGTCGGCGGAAATGCGGGCGCCATCGATTACGGCGTCGCCGTCACCGGCAGCATCGTCGGCGCGGGCGGCACGATGAAGATCACCGGCACCGGCGGTGGCGGCACGAGCGCCAACTCAGGGGTCGTGGTTTCGGCCGGCTTCATCAAAAATACGAGCGGCGTTCTGAATGTGACGGGTAAAGGCGGCAGCGCCGGCAATAGCATCAGCAGCTACGGTGTCGAAGCGGTGGGGGGCGGGCAGATCTATGTCACCAGCGGCCAGCTCACCGTCGCCGGCACCGGCGGCGGGTCGGGAAGCACGACGGGCAATTACGGCGTTTATGTCACCGGCGCGGGCAGCGCGATCGGCCCCTTCGCCGGCACTAACGGCACGCTGAATATTACGGGCACCGGCGGCGCCGGCACCAACAGCTACGGGATCTACAGCGACGTGATGGGCGGGATCAATACCAGCGGCTCCGGCTCCATGACCCTCACCGGCACGGCCGGGGCGGGCACCGGCAGCGTCGGCATCTACGTCGACACCGCCAACGGCATTACGACTACCGGCACCGGCAATATCACGCTGCTGACGGACACGATCAACCTCACCGTTGCCAACGCGGTCAATTCCATCGGCACGCTGACCGTGGCGCCGAAGACCACCGGCACCATGTCCGTCGGCCCCGCCAGCGGCAGCACGCTGAATCTCTCGGATGCCCTGCTCGCCGACCTGAACGGCGCCTCCTACATCTTCGGCTCGACGAACGCCGGCAACCTGACGGTGAACACCGGCTTCGATTTCGGTGACAAGAACGTCACCTTCATCAGCGGCGGCAACCTGATCCTCGCCGGAACGCTGACGAAGCAGTCCGGTACGGCGACGGTGAATTATATCTTCCAGGCCTACGGCGACATCACCAACAGCAACAGCGCCGGCATCACGGCCTTCACCGCCAGCCCAACTACGGCGCACGGGGGCGATCAATGTCACGCTGCAATCGAACTTCGACGGCGACGCCACCGGCGGTGCGGTCAGCCTCACGGGCGGGAACCATCGCCACCAACGGCGGCAATATCACCATCGGCGGGGGGACGACCACACCGACCGCTTCGACCGTCAACCCTGACGGCACGCTCAATACCGCCGCCACCGGCTTCGCGCAGGGGGATGCGAACGTGTCGTTCACCGATGGCGGCAGCAACGTCCACCACAACGGCGTCGTCATCACCGGCACGCTCGACGCTACCGGCACGGCGACCGGCGGCAACATCCTCATCAACGGCATGGGCTACAATACGAGCACGAGTTATAACGAGGGCGTCTATATCAATGCCGGCACGGTCAAGACCAATAACGCCGGCATCATCGACATCAACGGCATCGGCACGCAACACCACCTCGACCAATGACGTAGGGGTCTTGGTGACCAATGGCGGTGCCGCAAGTAACAGCGGTAGCGGCAATACGATTGTTGTCGGCAATGGCGGCGGCGGCACCAATAACGGTATTGGCGTGGAAATAGGCAGCGGCTCCACGGCGCAGGGGCTAGTAACTTCTGGCGCGGGTGCGCTGTATGTGATCGGCACCGGCGGCGCAAGCACTGGCGGCTTCAACGTGGGGGTCGAGACCAGCGGCGCCCATGCGATCCAGGCCAATGGCACCGGCAATGTTTTCGTGACCGGCTATGGCGGCAATTCCGCAGGCTGGTACGAAGACGGCATGGTGCTTTACGGCGGTATCTCGGCCAATGGCGGCACGCTGACGATCAACGGTTATGGTGCCACGGTCACCGGTGGGCCGCTCTACAGCGCCGGCGTTTCCATAAGCGGCGCTAACATCACCAACACGGGCAACGGCACGATCAATATCACCGGCGTCGGCGGCAACGGCATAAGTGGTAGCGGTTGCAACCAGGATTGCGATGGAATCGACGTCACCAACAACGGCAGGGTCTCCACCGCAGCCGGCACGTTGACGATCAACGGCACGGCGGGTAACCGCTCGACGGCCAGCAGCAGTTACGGCGTCTACGTCACCGGCACGGGCAGCTCCATCAAGAGCACGGGCGGCGGTGCGGTGAACGTCACCGGCACCGGCGGCGTCGGCTCGGGCGGCACCAACCACGGGGTCTACACCAACGTCGCGGGCGCCATCACCACCAGCAGCAACGGCAACATCACGGTCTCCGGCGTGGCGGGCGGCGGCACCGGCAGCTACGGTATCTACGACGACACCGTCAACAGCATCCAGACCATCGGCACCGGCAACATCACGCTGCTGACCGACACGCTGGGGGGCCTCGCCGCGGCGAACGACGACAACTCCGCCGGCAGCCTGACGGTGGCGCCTTACAGCAATCTCGGCTGGGCATCGGCTCCGGGGAGGCTCCGGCCAGCTCGCTGGACATCTCCGATGCGCAACTGGCCGATCTCACCGCCGCGTCCTACATTTTCGGGGGGACGACGTACAATGCCCACCCGGTACGCATCGCGACCGCCCATGATTTCGGCGATGCGAACGTGACCTTCATCTCCGGGATCGACGTGGTCCTCGACGGCACCCTGACCAAGCAGACCGGGACCGGCACGGCCACCTACACGTTTCCAGGCCGCCCGTAATGCACAGAACAACAACAGCGCCGGGGTGACGGCCAGCAGCGGCAAAGTGAACCTGGTATTCACCAGCACGCACAATTTCTTCGGCGCGAACGGCGCAGTCGTCATTACCGGCGGCGCGCTCAACGCGAACGGCGGCACGATCACGCTGAACAGCAACGGCGGCACCGTCACGCAGTCGGGCTCGATCGGCGGCGACGAGACCATTAATTCAGCCAACGGCGCGGTGAGTATCGACACCCTCGACGGCGACACCGACAACACGCGCAGCCTGACGGTCAACGCCGGCACGGCGACCTTCACCACCACCGGCGCCATCGGCGCGATCCACCCGCTGAAGAACCTCACCATCAGCGCCGACGACGTCGCGCTGGGCGGCAACCTCTCCGGCACCGGCACGCTGACCATCCAGCCGACGAGCACGACGCAAGGAATATTAATCGGCAGCGGCTACGGCGGCGTTACGGCGGGCCACCTGACGCTGGAAGCGACGGAGGTCAACGATATCCAGAACGGCTGGAGCCAGATCAATATCGGACTGGCTTCGGGCAGCAGCGGCTACATGGACATCAGTGGAAGCACCTGGAACGACCCGGTCAATTTCCGCGGCTACGACGACCGCACCCGCGGCAACATCACCGGCCAGGGGGATGCCACCATCACGTTCAGTCCAGGCTACGGGGTGGAGCTCGACGGCGTCGGCAATATCATCAGCACCCAGGGCCATGACATCAACATGGGCAAGATCCAGGGTCAGTACGGAACGGGCGTCACCATCAACAGCAATGGCGGGAACATCGTGATCGGCTGGATCCAGGCCCAGGGGCCCGGGGCGACGATAGGGACCGATACGATCACCAGCGGCGGCGGCAATATCATCATCGGCAACGGTACGGCGGCCATGCTCGTGGGCAATGCCACCGGCGGCCTCTATTCCATCGACGCCGGCGCGGGAACGCTGGCATTCAACGGCACGGTCAATACCGTTCCCGACATCACCGCCACCGCCGGCGCCATCACCTTCAACGGCGCCTGGGGCGCGACGACGGCGCCGGGCAACGTTTCGCTGACCTCGACGAGTGCGATGGCGCTGCCGGCGATCAAGGCGACCAACCTTTACCTCAACGACACCGGAGCGGTGACGCAGACCGGCGCGCTGACGCTCACCGGCCTGTCGATGAGTGGCACCGGCGGTGCCTATACGCTGACCAACGCGGGCAACGCGGTGGGCACCATCGCGGGCAATACGGGCTCGGTGAATTTCAGCAATGGCAATACCGGCTTCACGGTGGGCACGGTCAACAGCATCAACGGCCTCACGAGCACCGGCAGCGATACGCTGGCGGCGGGCACCGGCACCATCACCACCACGCAGCCGATCGCCACCGGCAGCGGTGACCTGACATTGACGGCGGACGACATGGCCATTGGCGGCAACCTCTCCGGCACCGGCACGCTGACCATCCAGCCGAGTACTGTTACGCAAGGGATGTATATCGGGGGCAGCTATAGCGGCACGACGGCCGGCGTGCTGACCCTGAGCACCGCCGAGCTCGGCGACATCCAGAACGGCTGGAGCCAGATCAATCTCGGGCGGACGAATGCCACAGGGCCGTATCCCAGCGGATATTTGTTTATCGGCAACAGCACCTGGAATGACCCGGTGACTTTCCGGGGATATGATCCGCTCATCATGGGCGCGGTCGCAGGGCAGGGCGACGCCAGCATCACTTTCACCAGCACTTCGGGTGTGACCCAATTGAACAGCACGTCGGCCAGCGTGGCCACGCAGGGGCGGGCCATCACATTCAATGGGACATTGGGCATTTACGCCAGCAATCCCAGCATCAACAGCAATGGCGGAACGATCACCGTCACCAGCTATATCAGCGGTTCCACAGCGGCGCTGGGCACCGTCACGATCGCCAGTGGTGGCGGCGCCATCAATCTGCCCGCGATAGTCGCGGGCACCACGGTCAGCGGCACTTATTCCATCGATGCCGGCACCGGCAGCCTGACTTTCGGCAACAAGGTCAATACTCCGGCGAATGTCACCGCCAATGCAGGCTCCATCAGCTTCAACGGCGTATGGGGTGACTCGAGTGCGCCGGGCACGGTGTCGCTCACCTCGACCTCCGCGCTGGCGCTGCCGGCGATCACGGCGGCACATCTTTATGTCAACGACACCGGCGCGGTGACGCAGACCGGCGCCCTGGCGCTCACCGACCTGTCGATGAGCGGCACCGGTGGGGCCTATACGCTGACCAGCGCGGGCAACGCAGTCGGCACCATCGCGGGCAATACCGGCTCGGTGAATTTCGGCAACGGCAACAACGGCTTCACGGTAGGCACGGTCAACAGCATCGCCGGGCTGACCACGACGGGCAGCGATACGCTGGCGGCGGGCACCGGCACGATCGCCACCACTGCGCCCATCGCCACCGGCAGCGGCAGCCTTACGCTCACCGCCGACGACATGGCCATCGGCGGCAACCTCTCCGGCACCGGCACGCTGACCATCCAGCCGACGAGCAACGCGCAAGTGGTGCGTATCGGAGGCAGCTATAGCGGTTCGTCGGCCGGCTCACTGACCCTGAGCACCGCCGAGATCGCTTATATCCAGAACGGCTGGAGCGGCATCGCTATCGGGCATACGAGTGGCACAGGGGACCTCGATATCGGGACGTCGAGCTGGAGCGCCCCGATCACCTTCCGCAACGGCGACCGGCAGCAGCTGGTCTCGGGCGCGACCCTGACGACGACGAATGGCGCTTCCGTGACCTTCCAGAACGGCTGGGTCGACGACCACGGGACCATCAGCTCCGCCGGCGCCGTCGCCTTCAACACCACGTCGAACAGCGTGGGCGGGGTGATCTCCTACGGCAGCAGCGTCACCACCGCCAACCAGAACATCACCTTCGCCCAGGACGTGAACATGAACGGCGGCGACATGACCCTCAACGCCGGGACGGGAACGATCACCTTCACCGGCGTGGTCAACCAGCAGCCGTGGTCCATGGCGAACAACCTTACGGCGACGGCAGGCACCTTCAGCTTCGGCGGGGCCCTGGGCAACACCAATGCCCTTGGCAACGTCAGCCTCACCTCGGCCAATTCCATCACGCTGCCGTCGATCCACGCCACCTCGCTCGGCGTGACGACCGGTGCGGGCAAGAGCATCACGGTCTCCGGCCCGCTGGTGATGACCGGCACCACCACGACCGGCAACGCGACCTTCGTCACCGATGACATGGCGATCAACGCGGATATCTCCGGTGCCGGCACGATCACCTTCGGCACCGCCACACGGTTCTCGAGCATGGGTATCGGCGACGGTGCCGCCGGCGCGTTCGGCCTGAGCAATGCCGAGCTCGACCACATCCTCGACGGCTGGAGCCTGATCAGCTTCGGCGGCGGCGCGGCCAACGACATGGACATCACCGCCAACGCCTACACCTGGCGCGACAACGTCCGCATGGGAGCGGCCATCGGCGTCATCACCATCAACGGCGCCCAGCAATTCGGCAGCAACAGCCTGACCATCGGCGGCCGCCGCGCCGTGAACATCAACGCTCCGGTCTCCGGCACCGGCACGCTCACGTTCACCCCGACGGGCTCGTCCGGCGTGGCGATGTCCATCGGCGATGCGGCCATCGCGACCGACAATTCCAGCATGACCGTATCCGATGCGAGCCTGCAGCAGATCCAGGACGGCTGGCACGAGATCGACCTGACGGGCATCAGCAACGGTGCGCTGTATCTCGGCACCGCCGTGGCCTTCCAGGACCCCGTCGTGGTCACGCGCGCTCCCGGCGCCAACCCGAGCTTCAGGCTCGTCAGCAACCTCAGCGCGGCTTCCGGCAGCAACACGAACTTCACCTTCCAGGGCACCGGTGCGGCGGGCACCATCTTCGCCATCGGCGCCAATATCGACACCAGCCTGGCGGCCTCCGGCAGCGGCGCGGTGACGTTCCAGGCGATCAATGGCGGCTTTACGCAGAACGGCACCATCACCACCAACGGCGGCGGCATCACCATCGCCAGCACCGTGGGCGGGGTGACATTGACCGGTAACAGCATCTACAGCGCGGGCAAGAACGGTGCGGTAGGGATCAGCGCCGCCGTCGATGGGGCGAAGAACCTCACCATCGACGGCAATACCGTGACGACGATGACCATCGGCACGAACACGGCGCTTTCCAACCTCACCATCGATGCCAATTTCCTGACGACCGGCAGCGTGGTCACCGCCGGCACGCTCGCCATCGCTCCCGAGACCCACCGCAGCGGCACGACGATGAATATCGGCGCCAGCGGCGGCTCGGCGCTGATCGACGACAGCGAGATCGCCAGGCTCTCCGCCGCCGCTTACGTCTTCGGCTCGGCCAATGCGGGAAATATCACGATCGACACCGGCCATGATTTCGGCGGCAGGAATGTCCTGTTCCAGTCCGGCGGCAACGTCACGCTCGCCGGCACGCTCACCGCCTCGGGCGGGGGGAACATGACCCTGGTCGCCGGGCAGAACTTCACCAACTCGGCGGCGACGCCCTTCGCGCTCACCGGCGGCCGCTGGCTGGTCTACTCGACCAGCCCGGGCGCCAATTCGCTGGGCGGGCTGACCACGGGCACCGGCGGCTTCGTGCGCTACAGCTGCAGCTACGGCGGCACCTGCCCCGACTTCAGCACGGAGACCGGCAACGGCTTCCTCTATACCGTCACGCCGCTGTTGACCGTCACGCCGAACGCCATCGCCGCGATCACCTATGGCGACGCGGCGCCGTCGCTCGCGGGTTACGCCTATACCGTCAAGGCGACCGACTACCTGAGCGCGGCCGACCAGTCGGCGGACGTCGTCAGCGGCACGCTCGCCGGCAGCACGACCTACACGCAGGGCAGCGACGTCAGCAGCTACGGCATCACCCACACCGGCGGCACGCTGACCGACAAGCTGGGCTACGGCTTCACCTACGCCGCGAATCCCACCGCGATCACGGTGAACAAGAAGAGCCTCGACGTCACCGTCGCCGGCCAGGCCATCACCTACGGCGACGCCATACCTTCGACGACCTTCAGCTACAACGGCTTCGTGCTGGGCCAGGGCGCCTCGGTGCTCGACACGGCGCCGACGGTCGCCTCGGCCCATTCGGGCCTCCTCGACGCGGGCACCTACACGGCCAACTACACGGCATCCGGCGGCGCGGACAATAATTACAGCTTCCACTACATCGCGGGCGATCTCGTGGTGGCGAAGAAGGACCTCAACGTCACGGCGGCCCCCCAGGCGGTCAATTACGGCACGGCCGTGCCCGCCACGACGATCAGCTACAACGGGTTCATCACGGGCGAGGGGGCCTCGGTGCTCGACACGCAGCCCACGGTCAGCTCGGCCCATTCCGGCGTGCTCGGCGCGGGCACCTACGCGGGCAACTACACCGTCGCCGGCGGCGCGGACAATAACTACACGCTGCATTACATTTCCGGGGACCTGACGATCAACAAGGCGGGGCTCAACGTGGTGGCGGGCAGCCAGTCCGTGACCTACGGCACGGCGGTCCCCGGCGACACATACGCGATCACCGGCTTCGTCAACGGCGACGGCCTGTCGGTCGTCAGCACGCTGCCGACCCTCGGCTCGGCCCGCTCCGGCGTGCTCGATGCGGGCACCTACGCGGGCAACTACACCGTCGCCGGCGCCGTCGCCGCCAACTATACGTTCAACTACGTCGCCGGCACGCTGACCGTCACCAGGAAAACGCTGAACGTCACCGCCAATGGCCAGACCATCACCGCCGGGACGCCGGTGCCCGGCACGACGATCAGCTATAACGGTTTCGTCAACGGCGATAATGCCGGCGTGCTCGATACGGCGCCGACCGCCTTCTCGGCGCGCTCGGGCATCGTCCCCGGCGGGACCTATGCCGGCAACTACACCGCCTCCGGCGGCGCGGACAACGATTACGATTTCAATTACATCGCCGGCGCGCTGATCGTCACCGGCAGCGTGGCGCCGACGCTGCCCGTTGGGACGGACGTGCCGAACATCGTCAACAACGTCTGGCTGATGCCCGCCATCAGCGACATGGGGATCACCGCCGGCACCCCGGCCGGCGCGGGCAAGGTGCCCGTTCCGTCGCCGCTGCCCGACTTCCTCTATTGCCACGATACGATCAGCTGCAGCCAGGCCCGGCTTTGACGCCATCGCACCTATAAACCAATGATATTCAAGTAATAAACCGGCAGGCCTGGCCCCGTTGGGCGAAGATCGCAGGCCCGTGGCACGGGTTTTGCCTTTTGACCTTCATGCAGAACCTTTCTACGACTGGGACGATGACATCGTCCCGTACGCTGCCGCCCGCATTGCCGCTCGCCAACGACGAGACGGTCGAGCTCATGCGCCCGCTCCTGCCGACGGCGGAGAAGCTGCTGCCCTACCTCAAACGCATCGACGCTGCGCGCTGGTACAGCAATTTCGGCCCGCTCGAGCGCGAGTTCAAGCAGCGCTCCGGCGAGCATTTCGGCCTCTCCGGCGATTCGGTCATCACTGCGTCGAGCGCGACGGCCGGGCTGGTCGCGGTGCTCAACGTCATCCACAAGCCGGAGCACAGCTTCTGCCTGATGCCCTCATGGACCTTCGTGGCGACGCCCGCTTCCGCCATCGCCGCCGGGATGGTGCCCTATTTCCTCGACATCGACCCCGACAGCTGGACGCTCGACCCCGTGCAGGTGCGCCAGGCGATCAAGCGCATCGACGGCGTCGTCGGCGCCATCGTCGTCGTCGCACCCTACGGCCGCGCATCGACCTCAAGGCGTGGGAGCGGCTTTCCTTCGAGACCTCGATCCCCGTCGTCATCGACGCGGCGGCGGGCTTCGACAGCTTCCGCGGCGCCGCGTTCAACAACATCCCCGTCGTCTTCAGCCTGCATGCGACGAAGGTCTTCGGCGTCGGCGAGGGCGGGCTGGTCATCTCGCGCGACCACGGCCTGCTGCGCCACGTGCAGGAACAGACGAATTTCGGCTTCTACACCCGCCAGATCGCCACCCCCGGCATCAACGGCAAGATGAGCGAATACACCGCCGCCGTGGCCTTGGCCGCGCTCGACGGCTGGGAGCAGCGGCGCAGGGAATGGGCGACGCTCATCGGCAAATACATCGACGCGCTCGCGCCGCTGGCGGAGAAGTACGGCTTCCAGCTCTGGCTCGACCGCGAGCACGTGACCTCGACCTGTAACCTGCGCCTCGCCGCGCCGAAGGCGGACGAGGGTGATCTCGCAGTTGCAGCGGCACGGCATCAAGGCGCGGCAATGGTGGGACAAGGGCTGCCACCGGCAGCCGGCCTATGCGAGCTTCCCGCACGGCGCGCTGACGCACACCGAGCGCATGGGCGCCTCGCTGGTCTCGCTGCCCTTCTACCTCGACATTCCCGGGCACCACATCGCCTACATCGCCGATCACCTGGCCGCGATCCTCGAGGGCTGAGATGGCCCAAAGCTCCACCCGCGCCCTGCTCAAGATGGCCGATTCCGCGCTGGAGAAGGGCAAGGCGCAGGACGCGGTGAACCATTGCCTCGAAGTGCTGAAGACGCAGCCTTCCAATGCCCGCGCGCTCGGCACGCTCGGCAAGATCTTCGAGGCCGCCGGCCAGTACCAGAGGGCGGAAGAATATTTGCGCCGCGCGCTGATCGCCGATCCTTCGAGCATCGAGGACCAGGTGCGCCTCGCCGAAGTGTTCATGGCGCAGGATCGCGGGCACGACGCGATCTCGGCGGCGCAGCGCGCCGTGCAGATGGCGCCGCAGCGCCCCGAGGGCCACGCCGAGCTGATGCGGCTGCTGCTGCGCTACAACAACGCGCACGTCGCGCTGCAATACGCCGAGTCGATCCTGCCGCTGGTCCACGCCGAGGCGACGCTCTGGCAATATTACGCCATCACCCTGCGGATGAACGAGCAAGTGGAGAAGGCCGACGCCGAATACGCGGCGCTGCTGAAGGCGCACCGCATCCCGTTCTCCTTCCGCATCACCTACGAGACCTACCTGCCGCGCCTGCTGACCTCGCGCGCGGCGATCGAGAAAGCGCGCGCCAGCTTCTCCGCTTCCATCGACCGGCTGCTCGCCGAAAAACAGCCGCTCGACATCCACAAGCTGACCTACCAGCCGCTGTTCGGCCTCGCCTTCCACAACCGGGACAACACCGGCATCGCCCGCCGCTTCACCCGGATGCTGCGCGCGCTGCTGCCGGAGCTTGCCTATGTCGCGCCGCACGCGCGCACCAGGCCGGCCTACGATCCGGACAGGCCGATCGCCGTCGGCTTCTGCTCGCGCAACATGCACGACCACCCCGTCGGCCGCTGCTACCGCAAGGCGATGATCCATCTGCACAAGGACCCGCGTTTCAAGGTCACGCTCTTCACCTTCGCGCAGGAGGGTCGACGAAAAGATCCGCGAGCTGCAGGCGCTCGGCATGGAGATCGTGCCGCTGCCGCAGCATTTCCGCGCCATGCAGGAGACGATCGCCGCGCGCGCGCCCGACATCCTCATCTACCCCGACATCGGCATGGACATGACGAGCTACCTGCTGGCGATGATGCGGCTTGCGCCCTACCAGTGCTGCCTGACCGGCCACCCGGACACCAGCGGCATCGACACGCTCGATTATTTCATCTCCTCGCGCCTCTACGAGCCCGAGGGCGCGCAGAAGAACTACACCGAGCAGCTATTGGTGGTGCCGAAGCTCGACACGCAGTTCGAGCGCCCGGCGCCGCCGCAATGGAGAAATCGCGAAGCACTCGGCCTGCCGCTCGACAAGAGAATTTACGTCTGCCCGATGGCCATCCAGAAGATGCACCCGGATTTCGACGATATCCTCGCCGATATATTGAAGCGCGACCCGAACGGCATCCTCGTCCTCTTCAACGATTTCCAGCTGAAAAGCGCGAGCCTGTTGCTGCAGCAGCGCATCCTCGCCAAATGCCCGCCGAATCGCGTGATGTTCCTCGAATGGCAGCCGCTCGACACGCTGCTTTCCATCATGAAAGCGGCGGACGCGGTGCTCGCCACCATCCATTTCGGCGCCGGCACCACCGGCCAGTTCGCCACCGCCTACGGCATCCCGATGGTCAACATGCCCGGCGATTTCGCGCGCTCGCGCATCGTCTACGCCTCCTACGTGCTGATGGGGATCGAGGACGCGCCCGTCGCGCATTCGCCGGAAGAATACGCCGCCATCGCCGTGCGCCTCGCCAACGAGCCGGGCTACCGCGAGAAAATTTCCGCGCAGCTCCTCGAAAAGAATGCGCTGCTGTTCGAGGACAACCGCTACGGCGAAACGCTGGCGCAACTGCTCGTCGCCATGATGCGCCAGGAGCTCGGCGAGTACCGGCCTTCATAAAAGTAATGCGCCTTTGACGCGTTCGCGCTTAGGATGCGCCGCAAAGGGAGCCGGTCGTGATCGAGCTTGAGCACCTGACGGTCGCCTATGGCGCAACCGCCGCGCTGCGCGATGTGTCGCTGCGCGTGCCGCAGGACGAAACGATGGTGCTGCTCGGCGGCTCGGGCGCCGGCAAATCGACCGTCCTCAAGGCCATCCTCAAGCTGGTGCCGCCGGCGGCGGGCGCGATCCGCATCGACGGCGAGGACATCGCGGCGATGGACAGCACCGCCCTGCGCCGCCGCATCGGCATGGTGTTCCAGGGAACCGCGCTCTTCCCGCACATGACGGTGGCCGAGAACATCGCGCTGCCGCTGTCGCTTTCCGGCATGAAGCGCGCCGCCGCCCGCGCCCGCGTGGAAGAGCTGCTGGCGCTGCTCGCCCTTGCGCCCGCCACCTACGAGGCGCGCTTCCCGCACCAGCTTTCGGGCGGCGAGGCGCAGCGCGTCGGCGTCGCCCGCGCGCTGGCGAGCCGGCCCTCCTACCTGCTGATGGACGAGCCGTTCGGCGCGCTCGACGCCATCACCCGCCGCAAGCTGCAGGACGAGCTCAAGCAACTGCGCCGCGCGCTGAAGATCACCATCCTCTTCGTCACCCACGACGTGATGGAGGCGGTCAGCCTCGGCGACGCGCTGGCGGTGATGGATCGCGGCCGCATCCTGCAGACCGGCAGCGCGCAGGCGCTGATGGATCGCCCGGCGGACGACACCGTGCGCGCGCTGGTGAGCACGCCGCTCAGGGAGCTTAAAACATTCGTGCGGGACAGCGTGTCATGAGCGACCGGGAAACGCTGCACCAGTTCCTGCACGAGCATGCGCATGCGCTCATGCTGCGCAGCGCGGAACATCTGGAACTCACTGGCATTGCGCTCGCCGCGGCGTTCGTCGCCGGCGTCGCGCTGGCGATGCTCGCCTTCCGCCGCCGCGCGCTGGCGGTGCCGATCCTCGCCGCGACCGGGATGCTGCAGACCGTCCCCGGCATCGCCCTGCTGGTGATGACGATGGCGCTCTTCGCCCGCATCGGTACGCTGCCGGCGCTTGTCGCGCTGTTCCTCTACGCGCTGCTGCCGATCGTTCAGAACACGCTGGCCGGTCTCGCATCGCTTCCCGAAGCGCTGGCCGAGGCCGCGCGCGCCCTCGGGCTGACGCCGTGGCAGCGCCTGCGGATCGTGCGGCTGCCGCTCGCCATGCCGGTGATCATGGCCGGGCTGCGCACCGCCGCCGTGCAGACGGTGGGGCTCGCCACGCTCGCCGCCTTCGTCGGCGCCGGCGGGCTGGGGCAGTTCATCAATCGCGGCCTGTTCCTCTCCGACACGCGGCTCGTGCTGCTGGGCGCGGTGCCGGCGGCGCTGATGGCGCTGCTCATCTACGGGCTGCTCAGCCTGTTCGCCATGGCCAGCGCGCCGCAGCGCCCGCGCCGCGAGCGGCGAGGCTGGCTCGCCGCCGCGCTGGCGGGCCTCGCCGTGCTGGTAGTTTTCACCGGCTACGGCCTGGCGCAGGAGGGGAATGCCGCGCCCGGCGTAAGCATCGCGGTCGGCTCGAAGAACTTCACCGAGCAGCTCATCGTCGCCGAGATGGTGGCGCAGCAGATCGAGCGCACGACGCACCTTCCGGTCGCCCGCCATTTCGGCCTCGGCGGCAGCAGCGTGATGCACGAGGCGCTGGCCAAGGGCGAGATCGACGTCGCGGTGGAATATACCGGCACCGCGCTCGCGGGCATCCTGCATCTGCCGGTCCCCGCCTCGCGCGCGGCCGTGTTCCCCACCGTGCGCGACGCTTACGCCGCGCGCTACGGCCTCGTCTGGCTGAAGCCGCTGGGCTTCGACAACAGCTACGAACTCGCCGTGCGCGAAGGCGACCCGCGCCTCGCCGGGGTGACGACCATCTCCGCGCTCAGCGGCGTCGCGCCCCGGCTGACCGCCGCCTTCGATTTCGAATTCGCCGAGCGCGCCGATGGCTATCGCGGCCTGCAGCAGCGCTACGGCCTGCAGTTCGGCCGCGTGCTCGACATGCACCCGGACCTGCTCTACCCGGCGCTGCGCAAGGGCACGGTCGACGTCATCTCCGCCTATGCCACCGACGGGCGCCTCGCGCGGCCGGACATCCGCACCCTGCGCGACGATGCGCATTTCTTCCCGCCCTACGAGGCGGCGGTCGTCGTCCGCCGGCAGGCGCTCGAGGCCCATCCCGAGCTGAAGGCCGCGCTTTCGGCGCTTTCCGGGCGGCTGGACAACGACCGCATGCGCGCGCTCAACGAAGCGGTCGATTCCGGCCGCCTGAGCGTCGAGCAGGCGGCCGCGCAGGCCCTCGGGAAATGACCGGATTTTAATGGTTCCGTCACGCGACTGACGCATTTTTCGCCTATCCTGAAAGGGATGGAAAAGGACGACACAGGCAAAAAGGACGCGCCGGTGACCGAGGAGGTGCGCCAGCAGTTCAAGTACTCGGCGCTGGGCGAGATGACCGGCTTTACGATGGCGCTCGGCGCCGTCTACCTGGCCGACGTCGCCTGCCCGCGCCAGACGCAGGCTTTCGTTCGCCATCTGGGCGGCCTGCTGGGAAAATGGCGCGGCACCGGTGCGGAAGCGCAGCATCTGCTGGCGGAAAAGATCACCGACGTCGCGCTGATGAATATCGGCGGCGCTGCCAACGTTGCCCTGCAATACGGGCTGCGCCGTCACGATCTCGCACCGGACCAGCGGCGATCGACGCCATACGAGATCGGGCGGCTGATCGTCGGGCGCTCGATCGGCACGGCGACCGCGCTCGGATCGTTCACGCTCGCCGAGACGATGATGCCGGCCCGCATGCGCGCGGCGGAAATATGGGGCGGCAAGTTGATGGGCGGCTCGGCCGTGGCGGAGAAATTCGCCGGACGCATCCTGAGCGATGCGATCCAGTCCGTGGCCGCGGTGTTCGGCAATATCCCCGGGCAGGTGCTCTACGACAAGGTGCTCGGCCGCTCCCCGTCGCGCGAGTCGGGCGCTTAGGGGCGCCGTATAAGTTTTCCATTGTTTTTTCATTCCGGGAAAACGCGCTGAGCGGCGCAAACCCTCGTTGCAAACGCCGAAGCGGCGGTTATGATGCAGGCCGCTCCACACCAAGAAAACGCGTCATGGACCACCAGCCCGCGACCGACGACAGTTTCTACCGTACGCCGAGCAGCAGCCATGCGCGCGGCGGCGAGCTGTCGATCACGGCCGGGCTGCTGGCGGTGCTGCTTTTCTTCGTCGC
This sequence comes from Alphaproteobacteria bacterium, assembly GCA_037200745.1. Classification (GTDB taxonomy): domain Bacteria; phylum Pseudomonadota; class Alphaproteobacteria; order Rickettsiales; family UBA3002; genus QFOX01. The sequence goes on along the minus strand of JBBCHK010000010.1, from coordinate 157,264 downwards.
CTCGGGCGTCGTCGCCTACCTCAACACCCACACGCTGAGCACCGACAGCGACCTCATCGCGCAGACGCACGACACCATCGCCGGGCTCGACGATATCGTCTCCATCATGAAGGATGCCGAGACCGGCCAGCGCGGCTTCGTGCTCACCGGCCGCGAGGAATACCTTGCCCCCTACAACCAGGCGCTCGACCATATCGACGACCGGCTCGCCGGCCTGCACGAGCTGCTCAAGGACGACCCGCAGCAGCTTGCGCGGCTGGAGGCCATCAAGAAGCACATCGCCGCCAAGCTCGCCGAGCTGAACGAGACCATCCTCCTGCGCCGGGAGAAAGGGTTCGACGCGGCGCTCACCGTCGTCCTCACCAATCGCGGCAAGGAGGAGATGGACGTCATGCGCGCCCAGGTCGCGGCGATGGAGCAGCAGGAAAAAGAGCTGCGCGAGGCCCGCCTCGTCGAGATGGAGCGCGCCTACCACGTCGCCATCATCAGCGGCCTGGTCACCGCGCTGCTCGGCGTCATCCTCTCCGCCATCGTCGCCGCGCTGATCCGCCGCACGAACCGCATCCGCCGGCGGCAGGAGTGGCTGCAGTCGGGGCAGGTGGGCCTGAGTAACGTCATGGCGGGCGACCAGCGCGTCGAGAAGCTCGCCGGCGGCGTGCTGCGCTTCCTCGCCGAATATTGCGACGCGCATGCCGGCGTGCTCTACGCGCGCGAGCTCGGCCACTTCAAGCGCGTCGCCACCTACGGCGCCCCCTCGGGGGCGCTGGGGCCGGAGCAGTTCGAGCCCGGCGACGGGCTGCTCGGCCAGGCGGTGAAGGACGGCCAGGCCTTCGTCGTCAACGACGTGCCGGAGGATTACGTCGCCATCGGCTCGGCGCTGGGGCAGGCGCGGCCGCGCCACCTGCTCATCGCGCCGATGGAGGCCGAGGGCGAGATCAACTCGGTGGTCGAGCTCGGCTTCATCCATCCGCTGGACGAGGCGGCGCTGAGCTTGTTCGAGCAGGCGGCGGAGTCGATCGGCATTTCGATCCGCGCGGCGAATTACCGCGCCGAGCTGCAGAACTTCCTCGAGGAGACCCAGCGCCAGGCCGAGGAATTGCAGGCGCAGAGCGAGGAATTGCGCGTCGCCAACGAGGAGCTGGAGGAGCAGAGCCGCGCGCTTCGCGCCTCGCAGACCAACCTCGAGCAGCAGCAGGTCGAGCTCGAGCAGACCAACTCCCAGCTCGAGGAGCAGACGCAATTGCTCGAAGCGCAGCGCGACGACCTGGAGCGCGCCAAGGAAACGGTCGACGCCAAGGCGCGCGAGCTGGAGCAGGCCAGCCAGTACAAGTCCGATTTCCTCGCCAACATGAGCCACGAGCTGCGCACGCCGCTGAACTCCTCGCTCATCCTCGCCAAGCTGCTCGCCGACAACCCGGCGGGCAACCTCACGGCCGAGCAGGTGAAATATGCGCAGACCATCCAGTCCTCGGGGCGCGACCTGCTGACGCTCATCAACGACATCCTCGACCTCAGCAAGATCGAGGCCGGCCACATGGAGGTGCGCGTCGAGACGCTGGCGGTCGCCGCCATGCTCAAGGACCTCGCCCGCGTCTTCGAGCCGCTGGCGAAGCAGAAAGGCCTCGAGCTTTCCATGCAGGTCGACGCGGCCTGCCCGAAGACCATCGAGACCGACCGGCTGCGGCTGGAGCAGGTGCTGAAGAACCTGCTCGGCAACGCCATCAAGTTCACCGAGAAGGGCACGGTCACGCTCGGCGCCCGCGCGGCGGCGGACGGCCGCGTCGCCTTCGCGGTGGCGGACACCGGCATCGGCATCGACGAGGAGCAGCAGCGCGGCGTGTTCGATGCCTTCCGCCAGGCGGACGGCACCATCAGCCGCAAATACGGCGGCACCGGGCTCGGGCTTTCCATCTCGCGCGAGCTGGCGCGCCTGCTCGGCGGCGCCATCACGCTGGAAAGCAGGCGCGGGGCGGGCAGCACCTTCACCATCACCATCCCGGCGGTCTACGACCCCGGCAGCGTGCCCCAGCGCCCGATGGCCGACGCCCCGCCGCCGCGCGCGCAGAGGAAACCGGAGAAATCCGCCGGCGGCACGGTGCTGCCGCGTTCGCGCGTCGCCGACGACCGCGAGACGCTCAACGGCTCGGGCCGCGTCATCCTCGTCATCGAGGACGACGACGCCTTCGCGCACATCCTCATCGACCTCGCGCACGAGCTCGGCTTCCAGTGCCTCGTCGCCACCTCGGCGGAGGAGGCGCTCGTCGTCGCCCGCCAGTACCTGCCGAGCGCCGTGGTGCTCGATGTCGGCCTGCCCGACCATTCCGGCCTCTTCGTCCTCGACCGGCTGAAGCACGACGCGCGCACGCGCCACATCCCCATCCATGTCGTCTCGGCGAGCGATTACGCGCAGACGGCGCTCTCGCTCGGCGCCGTGGGCTACATGGTCAAGCCGGTCAAGCGCGAGGAGCTCGCCGACGCCTTCCGGCAGCTGCAGACGCGCCTCGCCCAGCGCCTGCGCCGTGTCCTCATCGTCGAGGACGATGCGGTGCAGCTCGAAAGCGTGCGCAAGCTGCTGGGCTCCAAGGACGTCGACGCGGTGGGCGTCAGCACGGCGGCGGAATGCCTGAAGCTGCTCGGGGAATCGACCTTCGACTGCATGGTGCTCGACCTCACCTTGCCGGACGCGACCGGCTATTCGCTGCTCGAGACGCTTTCCAGGGAGGACAGCTATTCCTTCCCGCCGGTGATCGTCTATACCGGCCGCGACATCCGGCGGACGAGGAGCAGCGCCTGCGCCGCTACTCGAAATCGATCATCATCAAGGGCGCCAAGTCGCCCGAGCGCCTGCTCGACGAGGTGACGTTGTTCCTGCACCAGGTCGTCTCCGAGCTGCCGCCCGAGCAGCAGCGCATGCTGGAGAAGGCCAAGAACCGCGACGCGATGCTCGAAGGGCGGCGCATCCTCGTCGTCGAGGACGACGTGCGCAACGTCTACGCGCTGACCTCCATCCTGGAGCCGCATGGCAGCATCGTCGAGATCGCGCGCAACGGGCGCGAGGCGCTCGACGCGCTCGACGCGGCGAAGAAGGACCCGAAGAAGGCCATCGATCTCGTGCTGATGGACGTCATGATGCCCGAGATGGACGGGCTGACCGCGACGCGCGCCATCCGCAAGCAGCCGGAATTCCGCAAGCTGCCCATCATCATGCTGACGGCGAAGGCGATGAAGGACGACCAGGAGCGCTGCCTCGACGCCGGGGCCAACGACTACATGGCCAAGCCGCTCGACGTCGAGAAGCTGCTCTCGCTCGTGCGCGTCTGGATGCCGAGGTAGCCGGCCATGCAACAAAGCCGTACGGCGGACATCGAGCTGAGGCTGCTCCTCGACGCGCTGCTGCTCGAATACCAGTACGATTTCCGCGGCTATTCGATGGCCTCGGTCAAGCGCCGCATGGTCCAGGCGCGTGAGAAGTTCAACTGCCGCAGCTTCTCGCAGCTGCAGGACCGCGTGCTGCACGAGCCCGAGCTGGTGCAGGAGCTGCTCTCCTTCCTCACCGTGCAGGTGAGCGAGATGTTCCGCGACCCCGGCTATTTCCGGATGATCCGCGAGAAGGTGGTGCCGCATTTGCGCACCTACCCGTCGCTCAAGCTGTGGATCGCCGGCTGCTCGGGCGGCGAGGAGCTCTATTCCTTCGCCATCCTGTTCCGCGAGGAGGGGCTGGAGGAGCGCACCATGTTCTACGCCACCGACATCAACCCCGACGCGCTGAAGAAGGCCGAAGCCGGTGTCTACGACCTCGACCGCATCCGGCTGTTCACCGAGAACCACCGCAAGTCGGGCGGCAGGTCGTCGCTGTCCGATTACTACACCGCCGCCTACGGCGCGGCGACCTTCGACAAGAGCCTGCGCAAGCGCGTCGTCTTCTCCGACCACAGCCTGGTCAGCGACGCGGTGTTCGGCGAGATGCAGCTCATCTCCTGCCGCAACGTGCTCATCTATTTCGACCGCGAGCTGCAGGACCGCGTCATCGGCCTGTTCCGCGACTCGCTGTCGCGCAAGGGCTTCCTCGGCCTCGGCGCCAAGGAGAGCCTGCATTTCTCGCAATACGCCGACGCGTTCGAGCCCTTCGCCCGCGAAGAACGCATCTACCAGAAGGTGGCGTGATGGCGGCGGCGAAAAAGCACGAAGCGGTGGTGATCGGCGCCTCGGCGGGGGCGGTCGAGGCGCTGCTGCAGCTGCTGCCGTCGCTGCCGGCGGATTATCCCCTGCCGCTGATGCTCGTCGTCCACCTGCCGCCGGACAAGGACAACGTCCTGCCCGGCCTGCTGCAGGCCAGGTGCCGCCTGAAAGTGCGCGAGGCCGAGGACAAGGAGAGGCTCGAAGCCGGCACCGTCTACGTCGCGCCGCCGGATTACCATCTGCTGGTCGAGCGGGAGCGCTGCCTGTCGCTCTCGGTCGAGGAGCCGGTGCTGTTCTCGCGCCCCTCGGTCGACGTGCTGTTCGAGACGGCGGCGGACGCCTACGGCGAATCGCTGATCGGCGTCATCCTCACCGGCGCCAGCAGCGACGGCGCCCACGGCCTCGCCACGGTGTGCGACGCCGGTGGCACGGCGCTGGTGCTCGATCCCGCGAAGGCCTACGCCCCCGTCATGCCGGAAGCGGCGCTCGCCGCCTGCCCGCAGGCGCGGATGCTGAGCCTGCCGCAGATCCGCGATTTCCTGCAGGAGGCGGCATGAAGAACGGCGCGGTACATTTCCTCCTCGTCGACGACCTCGAGGAGAACCTGCTGTCGCTCGACGCGCTGCTGAAGCGCGACGGACTGGTGCTGCACAAGGCGCGCTCCGGGCAGGAGGCGCTCGAATTGCTGCTCCAACATGACATGGCGCTCGCCCTGCTCGACGTGCAGATGCCGGAGATGGACGGGTTCGAGCTCGCCGAGACCATGCGCGCCACCGAGCGCACGCGCGGCGTGCCGATCATCTTCCTCACCGCCGGCAGCGCCGACAGCAAGCGCCGCTTCCGCGGCTACGAGGCCGGCGCGGTCGACTACATCGAGAAGCCCGTCGAGGCGGACGTGCTGCGCAGCAAGGCGCAGGTCTTCTTCGACCTCGCCCTGCAGCGCAACGCCCTGCAGGAGGCCGCCGCCGCGCTCGTCGAGGCCGACCGCCGCAAGGACGAGTTCCTCGCCACGCTGGCGCACGAGCTGCGCAACCCGCTCGCCCCGATCCGCAACGGGCTGCAGATCATGCGCCTGTCGCCCGACGGCACCGCCTCGCCCGAGGTGCGCGACATGATGGAGCGGCAGCTCAGCCACCTCGTGCGCCTCATCGACGACCTGCTCGACGTCGCCCGCGTCAGCCAGGGCAAGATCGATTTGCGCAAGGAGCGCATTCCGGTCGCGACCGCGCTGCAGGCCGCCGTGGAGGCCAGCCGCCCGCTGATCGAATCGCGCGGGCACGAACTGGTGCTCGACGTCACCGATGAGGACCTGTGGGTCGAGGCGGACCTGACGCGCCTGGCGCAGATCGTCGGCAACCTGCTCAACAACGCCGCCAAGTACACCGCCGAGGGCGGTCGCATCGTGCTCGGCGCACGGCGCGAGGGCAGGGAGGCGCTGATCTCGGTCGCCGACAACGGCCGCGGCATCCCGCCCGGGATGCTGCGCAAGGTGTTCGACCTCTTCACCCAGATCGACCGCGACGTGCAGCAATCGCAGGGCGGGCTCGGCATCGGCCTGGCGCTGGTGCGCCAGCTCGTCGGCATGCATGGCGGCAGCATCGACGCGGTGAGCACGCCGGGCGAGGGCAGCACGTTCAACGTCCGGCTGCCGCTCACTTCCGCCGCGGCGCAGCCGCAGGAGGCGCCGCCGGCGGAGGAGCCCGGCGCCGGGCATTTGCGCGTGCTGGTGGTGGACGACAACGTCGCCTCCGCCAAGACCAGCGGCTGGATGCTGGAGATGCTCGGCCACGAGCCGCACCTCGCCCATGACGGGCCGGGCGCGATCGAAGCGGCGAAATCCTTCCGGCCCGACGTCATCCTCCTCGATATCGGCCTGCCGGGGATGAGCGGCTACGAGGTCGCCCGCGCCCTGCGCGCCGACGGCGGATTCGGCGACACGGTGCTCATCGCGCAGACGGGCTGGGGGCAGGCGCGCGACCGCGAGGAGGCCCGCGCCGCCGGTTTCGACCACCATTTGACCAAGCCGGTCGATTTCGACCAGTTCACCCGGCTGCTCGCCGGCATCCACTGCGCGGCGGCGTAGCCTGGATTTTCCTCCCCCTGAAAGGGGGAGGATCGAGGAGGGGGTCAGGGCGATTCCAAAAATCGGGCCTGCGCCTATCGAAACTCAGCAGACCCCCACCCAACCCTCCCCCTTTCAGGGAGAGGGCTTAAGGGGTGGCCGTTTTCCCCTCCTCGAACGCCTCGCGCAGCACGCGGGCGAGCTCCTGGCGGCGGTAGGGCTTGCTCAGCAGGTGAGCGCCCTGCAGCGTCCCGAGCTCCTCGACCTTGTTCTCGGGGAAGCCGGAGGTGAAGACGATCTTGATCTCCGGCCAGCGCTCGCGCGCGGTGCGGGCGAGGTCGAGCCCGTTGAGCTTGCCGGGCATGACGATGTCGGTGAAGATCAGGTCCGGCTTCGCGCCGCTCGCCATCAGCTCGAGCGCGGCGTCGGCGGTGCTGGCCTCCAGTATCTTGTAGCCGAGGTCGCGCAGCTGGCGGGTGGCGATGAGCCGCATCGCCAGGTTGTCCTCGACGACGAGCACGGTCTCGACCCCGCCGGTGGTCGGCAGCGCCGTCACTTTCGACGAGGCCTGCTCGGCCTGCGACTCGTTGCGCGGCAGATAGAGGCGGAAGGTGGTGCCGACGCCCACCTCGCTATAGACGTTGATGTGCCCGCCCGACTGCTTGATGAAGCCGAAGACCATGCTGAGGCCGAGGCCCGTGCCCTTGTCGCGCGCCTTGGTGGTGAAGAAGGGCTCGAAGATGCGGCTCAGCAGCTCGGGCGCAATGCCACTGCCGGTGTCGCTGACCTCGACGGCGATGTAGTCGCCGGGGGTGACCTCGGCGAACTGCGTGGCGTACTCGGCGTCGATCTGCGTGTTGTAGGTGGTGACGAGCAGCTTGCCGCCGTGGCGCATGGCGTCGCGCGCGTTGGTGGCGAGGTTGGTGAGCGCCGCTTCGAGCTGCGCCGGGTCGGCCACCGTCGGCCACAGGCCGGGAGCGAGGTCGAGCACGATCTGGATGTTCTCGCCCAGCGTGCGGCGCAGCAGGTGGGTGATGTTCTCGGTGAGCTCGTTGATGTCGATGCGCTGCGGCATCAGCGGCTGCTGGCGGGCGAAGGCGAGCAGCCGGCGGGTGAGGTCGGCGCCGCGCAGCGCCGCGTGCAGCGCCGATTCCGACAGGCGGCGCACTTCCTCGGGCACGCCTTTCTCCTCCGCCATCAGGTCGAGGTTGCCGATGACGACGCCGAGCAGGTTGTTGAAGTCGTGCGCCATGCCGCCGGTGAGGCTGCCGATCGCCTCCATCTTCTGCGACTGGCGCAATTGCTGCTCGATCTGGGCGAGGCGGCCGAGCTCCTCGTTCGAGCGGCGCAGCCCCTCGTTGAGGCGCAGTATCTCCTGGTGCTGGACGTGCAGGTCGAGATAGACCTTCACCTTGCTGCACAAAATATCCGGGTTGATCGGCTTGAAGATGTAATCCACCGCGCCGAGCTCGGCCGCCTGGGAGGCGAACTTGTCCTCGCGGCTTAAGGCGGTGACGAAGATGATGGGCACGCCGCGCATCGACTCGTATTCCTGCATGCGCCGCGCGGTCTCGAACCCGTCCATCACCGGCATCTGCACGTCGAGGAGGATGACGGCGAAGCGGTGCTCGTGCATCAGCCGCAGTGCTTCCTCGCCGGAGGCCGCCTGGTGGATGGTCGCCTCGAGCGGCCTCAGGACCGCTTCGGTGACGAACAGGTTGTCCGGCCGGTCGTCGACGATGAGCAGGCTCGGCCGGTCGGATTCCGGCGCCTCGGGTTCAGCGGGCTGACGTTGGAGCGCGTGCATGCTTCCCCTCGTCGGTTGGGACGTCCACTACTCACGGTAGCAAAATGAAAAAATAGCGCAACTCCAACATGGGCCGGAAGGCCAAATAAATCCCGCGTATTTACTTGCGGGAGGGCCGGAACGAGCGCGGTAAGCGTTTCATCCGCAAAGCACATACGATTTTTATTCTATATGGGATAGCCAGAGTGTTTACTTGGGTGCGGGGAAATCATGGCGGGCGACACACCATCTTCCGGCGACGACAGGGCAGGCGCCTACCTTGCCGCCATCGTCGCCTCGTCGGACGACGCCATCATCGGCAAGGACCTGGGCGGCACGATCACCTCGTGGAACTCGTCGGCGGAGCGCATCTTCGGCTACCCGGCGGCGGAGGCGATCGGCCGGTCCATCACCATGCTCATCCCCGAGGGAAGGCTGGCGGAGGAGCAGACCATCATCGGCAAGATACTGAAGGGCGAGCGGCTCGAGCATTTCGAGACCGTCCGCCGCGCCAGGGACGGCACGCTGCTCGACATCTCGCTCACCGTCTCGCCCATCCGCGACGGGAACGGCACCATCATCGGCGCCTCGAAGATCGCGCGCGACATCGGCGAGCGGCGCCGGCTGCAGGCCATCGCCGTCAGCCAGAAGGAAGCGCTCGAGCTCGTGCTCGACGGCGCGCCGCTGGAGGATATCCTCGCCGTGCTGGTCAACGCTGCCGAGGCCAATCCGGCCAGCGAATCGCGCGCCGCCATCCTGCTCCTCGACGAGGACGGCAGGCATTTGCGCCTGGGCGCCGCGCCGTCGCTTCCGCAGGCGCTGCGCGCCCAGTTCGACATGGTCCCCGTCGCCACCTCGGCCCTTCCGGGCGCGCAGGCCGTGCGGACCCGCGAGAAGATCGTCGTCGCCGATATCGGCGCGCTCATGCCGGCCGGTGCGCTGCGCGACATGGTAATCGGGGAAGGCATCCAGTCCTGCTGGTCGCAGCCGATCCTCTCGGGCGGCGGCGGCGTGCTGGGCGCCTTCAGCGTCTATTTCCGGCGCAGGCGCGAGCCGTCGCCCGGGGAGATCGAGACGCTGGAGACCCTGGCCAATACCGCCGGCATCATCATCGAGCGCGACCGCGAGCTGCGCATCCGCCATGCCGCCGAGGCGGCGCTGCGCGAAAGCGAGCAGAGCTGGCGCGCACTCACCGAAGCCATGCCGCAGCTCGTCTGGGGCACGCGCGCCGACGGCGTCTGCACCTATCTCAGCTCGCAATGGACCGGGTACAGCGGCGTCCCGGTCGGCGAACTGCTCGACCACGCCTGGCTGGGCCTGCTGCACGACGACGACCGCGAGCGCGCCCGGCTCGCCTGGGAAACCGCCGTCGCCGGCCGCGCCGGGTACGACCTCGACTACCGCATCCGCCGCCATGACGGGCAATACCGCTGGTTCCGCGTGCGCGGCGTGCCGGTGCGCGACGAGGCGGGCGCCGTCGTCAAATGGTACGGCACCTGCACCGACATCCAGGAGCTCGTCGAGTCGCGCGACGCGGCGCAGGAGGCCAACGTCGCCAAGTCCGAGTTCCTCGCCAACATGAGCCACGAGATCAGGACGCCGATGAACGCCGTCTTCGGCCTCGCCAACATCCTCGCCCGCAGCAAGCCGCTGACCGCCCAGCAGGCGGAGTTCATCCACACGCTGCAGCTCTCGGCGGACGCGCTGCTCGCCCTCATCAACGACCTGCTCGACATCGCCAAGATCGAAGCGCGCACCGTCGAGCTCGAGCAGGCCCCCTTCAGCCTCGACACGCTGATGCAGGAGGTGGCCAACATCATGTCGGTGCGCGCGCGCGAGAAGCGGCTCGCCTTCACCGCCAGCGACGAATGCCTCAAGGGCCGCCGCTTCGTCGGCGACGCGACGCGCCTGCGCCAGGTGATCATGAACCTGTGCAGCAACGCGGTGAAATTCACCGAGGAGGGCGGGGTGCACGTCACCGTCACCTGCCGGCCCTCGGCGCTGCCGGGGACGGAGACGGTGTGCATCGAGGTCAGCGATACCGGCATCGGCATCGCCGGCGACAAGATCGACGCCATCTTCCAGAAATTCGTCCAGGCCGACAATTCCATCAACCGCAAATACGGCGGCACCGGCCTCGGCCTCGCCATCGCCCGCACCCTGACCGAGCTGATGGGCGGCACGATCGAGGTATCCAGCGCGCCCGGCAGGGGCTCGCGCTTCACCGTCGCCCTGCCGCTGCGCACCGACACCGGGGACGCCGCCGAAAGCCCGCGCGTCGAACGCCCCGCCGCCACCGTCGCCGCGCCGCGCCGCGCGCGCATCCTGCTGGTCGAGGATTACGCGCCCAACGTGCTGGTGGCGAAGACCGTGCTCGACCAGTTCGGCTACGAATGCGACGTCGCCGCCAACGCGCCGAGGCCATCGCGAAGATCCAGCAGGGCGGCTACGCGCTCGCCCTCATGGACGTGCAGATGCACGGCATGAACGGGCTCGAGGCCACCGCCCGCATCCGCGCCTGGGAGCAACAGCAGGGCGGGCGCCGCCTGCCCATCATCGGCATGACCGCGCATGCGCTGGCCGGCGACCGCGAGCGCTGCATCGCCGCCGGGATGGACGACTACCTCGCCAAGCCCTTCAGCCCCGAATCGCTTGAGGACATCCTCGAGGAACATATCGGCGGCAAGGAAGCCGCCTAGGCCAGCGCGCGCAGCACCTCGCGGAAAGCCTCCGCGCTTTCCTGCATCGCCTCGTGCCGCCCGTCCTTCACCACGTGCCTTCCGCCGACGATGACCTCGCGCGCCCGCACGCCCGACAGGCCGAAGACGAGCGTGTCGAGCAGCGCATCCCCCGACTTGCCGGCAAGCAGCGGGTGATCGAGATCATAGGCCGCGAGGTCGGCGCGCATGCCCGGCGCGACGGCGCCCGCGCGCAGCCCCAGCGCCTGCGCCCCGCCGGCCGCCGCGCGCGCATAGAGCCCCCGCCCGGTCGATTCGCCGGCGCCCGCCAGCACCGTACGCTGCTGCCGCGAAAGCCGCTGCGCGCTCTCCAGCTGGCGCAATTCCTCGAACGGGCTGACGCAGACATTGCTGTCCGAGCCGATGCCGAATTTTCCGCCCTGGCGGATGTAATCCGCGCCGGGAAATATCCCGTCGCCGAGATTGGCCTCCGTCGTCGGGCACAGCCCCGCCACCGCGCCGGAGGAAGCCAGCGCCTTGGTCTCCGCCCGCGTCCATGTGCGTCGCATGGATGAGGCACCAGCGCGCATCGACGCCCGCATGCGCGAGCAGCCACTCGACCGGCCGGGCCCCACTCCAGGCGATGCAGTCGGCGACTTCCTTCTCCTGCTCCGCCGCATGGATATGGACCGGGCAGGCGCCCATGCCGAGCCCCGGCAGCGCCCCCAGCACCTGCGCCAGCGTTTCGGTGCGCACCGCCCGCAGCGAATGCGGCGCGACGCCGAGCGTGACGTCCGCATCCTTCCCATACGACTTTTGCAGCGCCTCCAGCAGGCGCAGGAATTCCTCGGCGCATGCAGGAATCGCCGCTGGTCGCTCTGCGCCGCCAGCCCGCCGACATTCGCCGTTTCATAGAGCACCGGCAAATGCGTCAGGTGAATGCCCGTCCCGCGCGCGGCGGCGATAATGCGGTGCGACAGCTCCGTCGGGTCGGCGTAAGCCGCGCCGTTCGCATCCTTATGCAAATAATGGAATTCCCCGACTGCGGTATAACCGTGCTGCAGCAGCTCGATATAAAAATAGCGCGCGACGGCCTCGACCTGCTCCGGCGTGAGGCGCAGGGCGAAACGGTACATCACCTCGCGCCAGCTCCAGAAATTATCGCGGCCGCCGGCCGAGGCCACTTCGGCGAGGCCCGCCATTGCCCGCTGGAAGGCGTGGGAATGCACGTTGCCCATGCCCGGCAGCAGCAGCTCGACGGCAAGCGCGCCGCTCGCCGCCGCCCCGGCGGTGATGTCGGCGATGACGCCGTCCTCGATGCGCACCCGCACGTCGCGCTGCCAGCCTTGCAGGGTCAGCGCCTGCGCCGCGAAAACCTGCGTTAGCCTTTCCCGTTGCACGGCCGGAAGCCTCATTTATGATGCGGAACCTCAACGCTATACTGGAGACGCACCTGGCGGACAACCAAAAGCGCGGCGACCGCTGGGATGCGCTGCTCACCGGCGCGCATCTCGCGACCATGACGGCGGGCTACGGCATGCTCGCCGACGGCGCCGTCGCCATCGCCGGCGGCCGCATCGCCTGGGTGGGCGCGCAGGCCGAGCTGCCCGGCCCGCCGCAAGAGCTCGCTCGCGACGTGCTCGACCTCGACGGCGCGCTGCTCACCCCCCGGCCTCATCGACTGCCACACGCATCTCGTCTACGCCGGCGACCGCGCGAGCGAATTCGCGCTGCGCCAGCAGGGCAAGACCTATAAAGAGATCGCCGAAGCGGGCGGCGGCATCCTCTCCACCGTGCGGGCGACGCGCGCGGCGGGCGAGGAGGAATTGCTGCAGCAAAGCGCGCAGCGCCTGCAGCATTTTTTGCGCGAAGGCGTCACCACCGTCGAGATCAAATCCGGCTACGGGCTCGATGCGGAAAATGAAATGAAATGCTGCGCGTCGCGCGCGCGCTCGGCGAACGCTACGGCGTGCGCGTCGTCGCCACCTTCCTCGGCGCCCACACCGTGCCGCCGGAATACGCCGGCGATGCGGACGGCTACATCGCCATGCTTTGCAACGAGCTGCTGCCGCGCATCGCCCGCGAGAAGCTCGCCGATGCGGTCGACGGGTTCTGCGAGAGCATCGGCTTTTCGTCCGCGCAAATTACGCGCCTGTTCGATGCCGCGCAGAAGCTCGGCCTGCCGGTGAAGCTCCACGCCGAGCAGCTTTCCGACTCCGGCGGCGCGAAGCTCGCCGCTAAATATAAAGCGCTCTCCGCCGACCATCTCGAATACGCCGACGAGGCCGCGATCGAGGCCATGGCCGGCGCGGAGACCGTGGCCGTGCTGCTCCCCGGTGCGTTCTACATGCTGCGCGAAACGCGGCTTCCGCCCGTCGCGCTGCTGCGCCGGCACGGCGTGCCCATCGCGCTCGCCTCCGACTGCAACCCCGGCACTTCGCCGCTGCTGTCGCTGCGTCTTTCCATGAACATGGGCTGCGTCCTCTTCGGCCTGACGCCGCAAGAGGCGCTCACCGCCGTCACCCGCAACGCCGCCGCCGCGCTGGGGCTCGCACGCGAGACCGGCACGCTCGAAGCCGGCAAGGCGGCCGATATCGCCGCGTGGGACGTTGCACATCCCGACGCGCTGGCCTATTACGCGGGAGGCAACCCCTGCCGCGCGGTCTGGCGCGGCGGCATCCGGCACGAAGGACACCATGGCTGAGCTCATCCTCGACGGCGAATCCCTGAGCATCGACGCGCTGGCGGAAATTTCCGCGCTGGCGCTCGACCCGAAGGCGAAGCTGCGCCTGCGCGTCGCCGGTAAGGCGCAGAAAAAAATCCGCGACGCCGAGCGATTCCTGAACAAGCTCGCGCGTAGCGGCGAGACGGTCTACGGCCTCAACACCGGCTTCGGCTATTTCGCGAAAACGCGCATCAAGCCGAACGAGATCGAGCAGCTGCAGCGCAACATCATCCGCTCGCACGCCTGCGGCGTCGGCGAAGAGCTGCCGCGCGACCTCGTGCTCGCCATGTGGCTGGTGCTGCTCAACTCCGTCTGCCGGGGCCATCGCGGGCTGTCGCTTTCCAAGCTCGACACCATCCTGCGCGGCCTCGAAGCCGGCATCCTCGCCTGCGTGCCGGCGCGCGGCAGCGTCGGCGCCTCGGGCGACCTCGCACCCTCCGCCCACGCCGTGCTGGCGACCATCGGTGAGGGCGAATGCACCGTGCCGAGCGGCAAGGGCTTCGCGCGGGTGAAAGCCGGCGCGGCGCTGCAAAAAGCGGGGCTCACGCCCATCGTACTCGGGCCCGAAGGAAGGGCTTTGCCTCATCAACGGCACACAGCTCACCGCCGCGATGGGCGCCAAGCTCTGGCGCGAAAGCGACCGGCTGCTGAAGACCGCCAACCTCGCCGCCGCGATGATGATCGAAGCGCTGCGCGCCTCCCACCACGTCACCGACGCACCGCTGCTGCGCGAGCAGCGCCAGCGCGGCACTGGGAATGCGGCAAAGAGATCGCTTCGTATCTCGGCGATACCGAGATCGCCCGCAGCCACGCCGAATGCGGCCGCGTGCAGGATGCCTATTCCCTGCGCTGCGCCCCGCAGGTGCACGGCATGGTCTGGGACGAGCTGGCCAGCACCAAAGAAATCCTCGAGCGCGAGATCAACGCGACGACCGACAACCCGCTGCTCTTCCCCGACCGCGGCGAAGTCATCCATGGCGGCAATTTCCACGCCATCTACCCCGCGCGCGCCTGCGACCGGCTGGGCATGGCGCTCGCCACGCTCGCCTCGATCTCCGAGCGCCGCACCAACAGCGCCATGCGCCGGAGAAATCCGGCCTGCCGGCCTTCCTCATCGAGGACGGCGGCCCTCAATTCCGGCCTGATGATGATCCAGACCACCGCCGCCGCGCTGGTGAGCGAATGCAAATCGCTGAGCTTCCCCGCAAGCGTCGATTCCATCCCCACCAACAACGACCAGGAGGACCACGTCTCCATGGGCCCCGGCGCCGGCCTCAAGGCGCTTAAGATCGCCGAGCACGCACGCTACGTCATCGCCATCGAACTCTACGTCGCCGCCCAGGCGCTCGATATGCTCAAGCCCCTGAAAAGCTCCCCGCAGCTGGAAAAAGTCCGCGCCAAAATCCGCAAGAAAGTCCCCTACCTCAAGCACGACCGCATCCTCTCGCCCGACGTCGAAGCCATCTGCGCGATGGTGAAAAGCGGGGAGCTTTTTCCCAAGAAGATATCGGTCAGTGATCCGCCTTGAGCGTTGCGATCCGCTGGCTAATCAGGTCTATTTCGCAGGCGGTCCATATGTCCGATCCGACGCTGCCCCCGCCGGAGTAGCTGCGTACCTGCCGATCACACTCGCTCGCCATGTAGGTTTCAAAATCCTTTTGGCTCTGTTCCGTGCCTTTCTCGGCATCCATGAACATCAAATTGGATCCCGCACGTTTGGATGCGGTATCCAGCTTTCGAGCTTCCTGTTTTCGCTTGGCATAGAGCTGCCGCATATCGCTTTGCAGTGATTTCAGTATGCGGCCTTCGCAGGCGCCGATGGCGATGTGGCTGTCGTTAATGGCAGGGTCATGCCAGCAATCGACGATTGTCTGACCGCCCGATGCAGGCTCTTGGGCGTGAACGTTGAAAGGAAGCGCAAGATACAGGCTAGAGAAGAGCAAAAATCGGATATTCATCGGCAATTCTCCATCGGCAGCTTAAGTCCTTTTTCCTTCGCGCACTCAATGGCATCCTCGTAGCCCGCATCCGCGTGCGCATGACGCCGGTGGCGGGGTCGTTGGTGAGGACGCGCTCCAACCGCCGCGCGGCTTCCTTCGTGCCGTCGGCGACGATGACCATGCCGGCGTGCTGCGAGAAGCCCATGCCGACGCCGCCACCGTGGTGCAAACTCACCCACGTCGCGCCGCTGGCGGTGTTGAGCAGCGCGTTGAGCAGCGGCCAGTCGGAGACGGCGTCCGAGCCGTCCTTCATGCCCTCGGTCTCGCGGTTGGGGCTGGCGACCGAGCCGGAATCGAGGTGGTCGCGGCCGATGACGACGGGCGCGGAGAGCTCGCCGCTCGCCACCATCTCGTTGAAGGCGAGGCCCAGCTTTGCGCGGTCGCCAAGACCGACCCAGCAGATGCGCGCCGGCAGGCCTTGGAACTTGATGCGCTGCTGCGCCATGTCGATCCAGTGATGCAGCGATTTATTCTCAGCGCAGAAGCTCTTTCACTTTCGCGTCGGTCTTGAAAATATCCTGCGGATCGCCGGAGAGCGCGGCCCAGCGGAAGGGGCCGATGCCGCGGCAGAAGAGGGGGCGGATATAGGCCGGGACGAAGCCGGGGAAGTCGAACGCATCTTTCACGCCTGCTTCGGAAGCCATCTGGCGGATATTGTTGCCGTAATCGAAGGTGGGATGCCCATGCGGTGGAAGGCGAGCATCGCCTCGACCTGTTTCGCCATCGATTTTTTCGCGCGCGCGACCATTTCACCGGGATTCTCTTTGCGCAGCATTTCGGCATCGGCGAGGCTCATGCCTTCGGGCAGGTAGCCGTTGAGCGGGTCATGGGCGCTGGTCTGGTCGGTCACCGCGTCGGGCGGATGCCGCGTTTCACCAGCTCGGGGAAGATCTCCGCCGGCGTTGCCGAGCAGGCCGACGGAGATCGGTGTTTTGGAGGCTTTGATTTTTGCAGCGCGTCGTCGAGGTCGCGGCTCATCACGTCGAGGTATTTCGTGGCGAGGCGTTTTTCGATGCGGGTGATGTCGCATTCCACCGCGAGCATGCTCGCGCCGGCCATGGTGGCCGCGAGCGGCTGCGCGCCGCCCATGCCGCCGAGGCCGCCCGTTAAAATCCATCTGCCAGCGAGCTCGCCGCCGTAATGTTTGCGGCCCATTTCGGCGAAGGTCTCGTAGGTGCCCTGGACGATGCCCTGGCTGCCGATATAGATCCATGAGCCGGCGGTCATCTGCCCGTACATCATGAGGCCCTTGGCGTCGAGCTCGCGGAAATGCTCCCAGTTCGCCCAGTGCGGCACGAGGTTGGAGTTGGCGAGCAGCACGCGCGGCGCGTCCGCATGCGTGGTGAAGACGCCGACCGGCTTGCCCGACTGGATGAGCAGCGTCTCGTCGGCCCCCAGCGCGCGCAGGGCGGCGACGATGGCATCGTAACATTCCCAGTTGCGCGCGGCCTTGCCGATGCCGCCATAGACGACCCGCGCATCGGGTTCTCGGCGACTTCCGGGTCGAGTTGTTCATCAGCATGCGCAGCGGCGCTTCGGTGAGCCAGGATTTCGCACTGAGCGCGGTCCCGTGCGGCGCGCGGATATGGCGATGGTCGGGTTTCTTCTGAGCGGCTTGCATCCGGCCCTCCTTGCGACTTCTGCCCGTAACGGATAGCATCGCGCCCCATGGAACTCTACCGCTATTTCCCCGGCAGCGCGCCGCTGCTCATCAGCGTCCCGCACGCCGGGACGCACGTGCCGGACGGCATCCGCGCCCGCCTCACGCCGAGGCGCAGGCGCTGCCGGATACCGACTGGCATGTCGACAGGCTCTACGATTTCGCGCGCGAGATGGGCGCGCACCTGCTCGTCGCCACCCATTCGCGCTACGTGGTCGACCTCAATCGCGGGCCGGACGACGCATCGCTCTATCCCGGCCGCTTCACCACGGGGCTGGTGCCGCGAACGCGCTTCGACGCGACGCCGCTTTTACCGCGACGGCGAAGCGCCGGGCGCGGACGAGACCGCCGAACGGCTCTCGCTCTACTGGCAGCCCTACCACGACAAGCTACGCGAGGTGCTGGCAAGCTGGCGCTCCGTCGCGCCGCGCGCTGGCTTGTTCGACGCGCATTCCATCCGCGGCGAGATCCGGCGCTGTTCGAGGGCAGGCTGGCGGACCTCAATCTCGGCACCGGCGGCGGTATCTCCGCCGCGCCGGAACTGGCGTCCTCGCTGGAGCGCGTCGCTGCTGCAAGTAGCTTCAGCTCTGTGCTCAACGGCGCTTCAAGGGCGGCTACATCACCCGCCATTACGGCGCGCCGGCGGACGGTATCAGCGCCGTGCAGCTCGAGCTCGCGCAGCGTAACTACATGAACGAGGACGCGCCCTACGATTACGACGAGATCAAGGCGGCCACGCTGCAGGAGGCGCTGCGCGCGCTGCTGGCGGAAGTCATCCGCTGGACAGAAGGCGCTTAAGCCTTCACCAGCGCATCCATGAATTCGCTGATGCTCATTGCGGCGAAATCGGCGCGGTCGAACAGGCGACGATCTCCTCCGCTTTTGCTTTGCCGTAATGGCCTTCCATATTCGCGCGGAATTTCGCTTCGAGGACCGGGATGCCTTCAGCGCGTCGCCGACGGTGGCCGAGCGGGTATTCGATCTCGACCTTCTCCGTTTTGCTGCCGTCGGTGAAGAAAATTTGCACCGCGTTGGCGATGGAGCGTTTCTCGGGATCGTGGTAGTCGGCGCTGTAGCGCTGTCCTCCTCGACCGTCATTTTATCGCGCAGCGCGTCGATGCGCGGGTCGGCGGCGATTTTGTCGCTGTAATGGTCGGCGGTGAGCTCGCCGAAAATGAGCCCGATTGCCACCATGTATTGCAGGCAGTGGTCGCGGTCGGCGTAATTGTGCAGCGGCCCCGTCTTGCTGATGATGCGGATGGCGGATTCGTGCGTGGTCAGCGCGATGCGTTCGATTCGCCGAGCCTGCCCTTGAGCTGCGGATGCAGGCGCACTGCGGCCCTCGACCGCCGTCTGCGCATGGAACTCCGGCAGGGAAGGAGATCTTGAACAGCACCTGTTCCATGACGTAGGAGCCGTAGGGGCGCTGGAATTCGAACGGCTTGCCGCCGAACAGCACGTCGTAGAAGCCCCATTTCGGCGCCGAAAGCGCGCTGGGATAGCCCATCTCGCCCGACATGACCATCATCGCGAGGCGCACGGCGCGGCTGGTGGCGTCCCCCGCCGCCACGACTTGCGCGAGCCGGTGTTCGGGCTGTGGCGGTAGGTGCGCAGCGATTGGCCGTCGACGAAGACCTGCGACACCGCGTCGATGATCTGCGCCTTGCTGCCGCCCAGCATCTGCGCGACGACGGCGGCGGTGGCCAGCTTCACCAGCACCACATGGTCGAGCCCGACGCGGTTGAAGCTGTTGAGCAGCGCCATGCAGCCCTGGATCTCGTGCGCCTTGATCATCGCGGTGAGCACGTCGCGCACGGTGAATTTCGTTTTGCCCGCGCGTGTCAGGTAATCGGCGACGGCGAGGATGCCGCCGAGATTGTCCGACGGGTGGCCCCACTCGGCGGCAAGCCAGGTGTCGTTGAAGTCGAGGTAGCGGACGATGGTGCCGATATCGAACGCCGCCTTCACCGGGTCGAGCACGTAGTCCGTCCCCGGCACGCGCGCGCCGTCGGGCACCGCCGTGCCCGGCACGATCGGCCCGAGCAGGCGTGCGCATTCCGGGAAGCGCAGGGCGAGGATGCCGCAGCCGAGCGTGTCCATCAGGCAATGGCGCGCGGTGCGGTAGGCCTCGTCGCTGGTCACCGTGTAATCGGCGACGTAACCGGCGATGTCCGCCATCACCGAGTCCGGCAGCGGCCGCACGTTGTGCTCGACATTGGCGCTCATTACGGGCGCTCCGCCAGCGGAACGTAGCTCAGATGCGACGGGCCGGTGTAATTCGCCGAGGGGCGGATGAGCTTGTTGCTGCCGCGCTGCTCGATCACGTGCGCCGCCCAGCCACAGACGCGCGACATGACGAAGACCGGCGTGAACATCGGCGTCGGGATGCCCATCATGTGGTAGGTGCTGGCGCTGTAGAAATCGAGGTTGGGGAAGAGGTGCTTCTCGTCCCACATCAGCGTCTCGATGGCTTCGGAAACGGCGAACAGCTTGCGGCTTTCCACCCTCCGCGCAAAGCTTGCGCGACCATTCCTTGATGACACGGTTGCGCGGGTCGCACTCGCTGTAGACGCGGTGGCCGAAGCCCATGATGAGCTTCTTCTCCGCCATCATCGCCCTCACGCCGGCGACGGCTTCCTGCGGCGTTTTGAATTTCGCGATGAGCTCCATCGCCGCCTCGTTGGCGCCGCCGTGCAGCGGCCCGCGCAGCGTGCCGATGGGCGGCGGTGATCGCCGAATAGAAGTCCGACAGCGTCGAGGTGGCAACGCGCGCGGCGAAGGTCGAAGCGTTGAATTCGTGCTCGGCATAGAGGATGAGCGAGACGTCCATCGCCCGCGCGTGCAGCGCCGAGGGCGGTTTGCCGTGCAGCAGCGTCAGGAAATGTGCGGCGATGGAATCCGCCTCCGTAGTGCAGGCGATGCGTGTTTTCCCATGCGCGAATTTCCACCAGTAGACCAGCACCCGCCGGGAGCACCGCCAGCAGCCGGTCGGTGACCGCGAATGCGTCATGCGCCTTCGCCTCCGGCTCGATGGTGCCGAGGAAGGAGGTCGCCGTGCGCATCACGTCCATCGGATGCGCGGTGTGCGGAATGCGCTCCAGCACTTCTTTCAGCGCGGCGGGCAGGTCGCGTTGCGCCTTCAGCTTGGCGCGGTACGAGGCCAGCTCCTCGCGTTCGGCAGCGTGCCGTAGACTAGCAGGTAAGCGACTTCCTCGAACGTCGCGTGCTCGGCGAGGTCGTAGATGCTGTAGCCGCGATAATCCAAATCGTGGCTGCCGCCGGCGGCGGAGATGGCGGTATCGCCCGCGTTCACACCCGGCGAGGCCGCCGGTCTTTACTTTCGGTTTCGCGGCGGCTGCGGTCATTCCTTCCCCCCGAACAGTTCGTCGAGCTTGCCGCTCATAGGCATGGTAATCGAGGAAGCCGTAAAGCTCCTCGCGCGTCTGCATGGTGGCCACGACGGCTTTCTGGTGCCCGTCGCGGCGGATGGCTTCGTAGACGTTAAGCGCCGCCTTGTTCATCGCGCGCAAGGCGCTGAGCGGGTAGAGGATCATGTCGACACCGGCGGCGCCCAGTTCTTCTTTACTATAAAGTGGCGTGCGCCCGAATTCGGTCATGTTGGCGAGCAGCGGGACGTTCACCGCCGCCTTGAACTTTTTGTAGTGCGTGAGCTCGGTCATTGCCTCGGCGAAGATCATGTCGGCCCCGGCCTCGACATACGAAGCGGCGCGCTCGATGGCGGCGTCGAGCCCCCTCGACGGCCAGCGCATCCGTGCGCGCCATGACGACGAAGTCCGTATCCGAACGCGCATCGACGGCGGCCTTGATGCGGTCGCCCATTTCGCCCGCATCGACCAGCTCCTTGCCGGGGCGATGGCCGCAACGTTTCTGCGCCACCTGGTCTTCCATGTGCACGGCGGCGACGCCGGCACGCTGCATTTCCCTGATGGTGCGGGCGATGGAGAAGGCGCCGCGAAGCCGGTATCGATATCGACCAGCAGCGGCAGCAGCGAAGCGCCCGTGATGCGTCGCGCGTCCTCCAGCACGTCATTCAGCGTGGTGACGCCGAGGTCCGGCAGCCCATGCGAGGCGTTGGCTGACGCCGGCGCCGGAGAGGTACAGCGCGCGGAAGCCGGTGCTGCCCGCCATCATCGCCGCGTAGGCGTTGACCGCGCCGGCGATCTGCAGCGGACGCTCTTCCTTCAGCGCGGCGCGGAATTTTTCCCCGGCGGACATCATTTCGGCCCCAGGCGTGCCGCGCCATCGAGGCGGATGACGGAGCCGTTGAGCATGGGGTTCTGCGCGATGGCGAGCGCCAGCGCGGCGAATTCCTCCGGCTTCACGAAGCGGTGCGGGAAGGGCACGGATGAAAGGATGGACTGCTGCAATTCCTCGGAAACGGTGCCGATCATCGGCGTATCGACCGCGCCGGGTGCGATGGCCATGACGCGGATGCCGAAGCGCGCCAGCTCCCGCGCGGCGGGCAGGGTGAGCGCGACCCACGCCGCCTTTCGATGCGGCATAGGCGGCCTGCCCGACCTGTCCTTCGTAAGCGGCGATCGACGCGGCGTTGATGATGACGCCGCGCTCGCCCGATTCGCCCAGCGGTGGCAGCGCCTGCATGTCGTTGGCGGTGAGGCGCAGCACGTTGAACGTCCCGGTGAGGTTGACGTTCAGCACTTTGGTAAAATGCTCGAGGTCCGCCGGGGCCTCCTTGCCGAGGATGCGCTTGCCGATGAGAATGCCCGCGCAATGGACCACGATGCGCGCCGCGCCGTGCTTCTCGCGCGCGGCCTTCAGCGCTGGCGGCGAGGCTGTCGCCGCTGGTGACGTCGCAGGCCAGCGCAATGCCGCCGGTTTCCTTTCGCGACTTCCTGCGCGGCCTTCCCGTTCATGTCGAGCAGCGCGACTTTCACGCCGAGGCCCGCCAGCGCGCGCGCCGTCGCCGCGCCCATGCCGGAGCCGGCGCCGGTGACGATGGCGGAAATGGTCTCGTCGAGCTTCATGCACCCTCTTTGGTGATCTCGCGCGCGATGATGAGGCGCTGGATGTCGCTGGTGCCCTCATAGATGCTGCATACGCGCGCGTCACGGTAAATCCGCTCGACGGGGAAGTCGGCGAGGTAGCCCATAGCCGCCATGGACCTGGATGGCGTGGCGCGCGATGCGCTCCGCCGCTTCCGAGGCGAACAGCTTCGCCATGCAGGCCTCTTTCAGGCAGGGCTCGCCGGCATCGCGCTTCGCGGCGGCAGAAAGCACCAGCAGCAGGGCTGCTTCGAGCTCCGTCGCCATGTCGCGAGGCGGAAGCCGCCGGCCTGATGCTCGGCGATAGGCTTGCCGAACGTTTCGCGCTCGCGCGCGTAGGAAAGCGCGGCGTCGTACGCGGCGCGGGCGAGGCCCAGCGATTGCGCGGCGATGCCGATGCGTCCGCCTTCGAGGTTGGCGAGCGCGATCCTGTAGCCTTCGCCCTCCGCACCGAGGCGGTAAGCTTCGGGGATCGCCATGTCCTCGAAGACGAGTTGCGCGGTGTCCGAATCGTGCTGGCCCATTTTCTCCTCGACGCGGGCGACTTTATAACCGGCCGTTTTCGTCGGCACGAGAAAGGCGGAGATGCCTTTTTTCCCTGCCGCCGGGTCGGTGACGGCGAAGACGAGCGCGAGGTCGCCTTCCTTGCCGGAGGTGATGAACTGCTTGCTGCCGTCGAGCACGTAATCGCCGCCGCGTTTGACCGCGCGGCAGCGCAGCGCGGCGGCGTCGGAGCCGGCCTGCGGCTCGGAGAGCGCGAAGGCGCCGATCGTCTCGCCGCGCGCGCAGGGGGCGAGGAATTGCTTCTTCTGCGCGTCGCTGCCGAATTTGAAAAGCGCGGTGCAGACGAGCGAGTTCTGCACGCTCATCACCGTGGCGATGCCGGCGTCCGCCGCCGCGATCTCGGCGATGGCGAGTGCCAGCGCGACGTGCCCGGCGCCGCTGCCGCCGTGGCTTTCGGGGATGAGCATGCCCATCAGCCCGAGCCGGCCCATCTCGGCGATAAGCGCGCGAGGGAACTCGCCGCTGCGGTCGCGTCCGGCGGCGCCTTGCAGCAATTTTTGCTGCGCGAAATCGCGCGCCATGTCGCGAATCATCGCCTGCTCGGAGGTGAGCGTCATGCCATGCGCTCGACGGCCATCGCGGTGGCTTCGCCGCCGCCGATACACAGCGCGGCGACACCGCGCTTCAGGTTATTTTGTTCCAGCGCCGAGAGCAGCGTGGCGAGGATGCGCGCGCCGGAGGCGCCGATCGGGTGGCCGAGCGCGCAGGCGCCGCCGTGGATATTGACCTTCCCGTGCGGCAGCGACAGCTCGCGCATCGCCGCCATGGTGACGACGGCGAAGGCCTCGTTGATCTCGAACAGATCGACATCCTTCATGCTCCAGCCGGTCTTTTCGGCGAGTTTCCGGATGGCGCCGATGGGCGCGGTGGTGAATTCAGCCGGCGCTTGCGCATGCGTGCTATGGCCGGCGATGGTGGCGAGCGGCTTCAGCCCCAGTTTTTCCGCATGGCTGCGGCGCATGAGCACCAGCGCGGCGGCGCCGTCAGAGATGGAGCTGGCGTTCGCCGCCGTCACCGTGCCGTCCTTGCCGAAGGCCGGCTTGAGCGTCGGGATTTTTTTCCGGCCTCGCCTTGCCGGGTTGCTCGTCGGTGTCGATGGTGGCGGTGCCGGCGCGCGTCGTCACCTCGACGGGCGCGATCTCGGCCTTGAAGTGGCCACCGGCGATGGCTTTCTGCGCGCGGGTGAGGGATTCGATGGCGAATGCGTCCTGCATCTCGCGGGTGAACTGGAATTCGCGCGCGGTGGCGTCGGCGAAGACGCCCATCAGCTTGCCTTTGTCGTAGGCGTCCTCCAGCCCGTCGAGGAACATGGAATCCTTCACCTCACCATGGCCCATGCGCATGCCCGTGCGGGCTTTCGGCAACAGGTACGGCGCGTTGCTCATGCTCTCCATGCCGCCGGCGACGAGGATCTCGGCCGAGCCGGCGAGGAGCTGGTCGTGCGCGAGCATCGCCGCCGCCATGCCGGAGCCGCACATCTTGTTGACGGTGACGGCGCCGGTCGCCTGCGGCAGCCCCGCGCCGAGCGATGCCTGCCGCGCCGGAGCCTGCCCCAGCCCGGCGGGAAGCACGCAGCCCATGATTGTGCCGTCGACCTGCTCCGGTTTCAGTTTGGCGCGCGCGACGGCGGCCCTGATGGCGCTCGTGCCGAGCTCGGGCGCGCTGAGCGGCGCGAGCTCGCCCATGAAGCCGCCCATCGGCGTGCGGGCGTAGCTGACGATGACGACGGGGTCGGACTGCATATCAGCTCGCTAACTGTTTGGCGCGTTCGCGCAGGATGTGTTTCTGGATCTTGCCGGTGGACGTTTTGTCGAGGGGGCCGAAGACGATCTTCTTCGGCACTTTATAGCGCGCCATGCGCTCGCGGCAATAGTCGATGATGGCGGCCTCGCTGACCTCGGGCGCGCCCGGCTTGAGCTCGATGAAGGCGCAGGGCACCTCGCCCCAGTGCGCGTCCGGGCAGGCGACGACGGCGGCCTCGAGCACCGAAGGATGGCGGTAGAGCACGCTCTCGACCTCGATGGTGGAAATATTCTCGCCGCCGCTGATGATGATGTCCTTGAGGCGGTCCTTCACCTCGATATAGCCGTCCGGGTGGCGCACGGCGAGGTCGCCGGTATGGTACCAGCCGCCCCTGAAGGTCGCCGCGGTGGTCTTCGGGTTCTTGAGGTAGCCGCTCATCACCACGTTGCCGCGCATCATGCATTCGCCGATGGTCTCGCCGTCCCACGGCAATTCCTCCAGCGTTTCGGGGTCGGCGACGATCATGAATTCCAGCACCGGCGAGCGGCACGCCCTGGCGCGCCTGAGCCGCGCCCGCTCGGCGGCATCGAGTGCGTCCCACTTCCCGTTGCCAGGCGCAGGACATGTGGGGCCGAAGACTTCCGTCGCGCCATAGACATGGGTGATGTCGAAATCCATCTGCTCCAGCGCCTCGATGACGGCGGCGGGCGGGGCGCTTCCTGCCGTCATCACGCCGACGTGCGGCCGAATGATTTTTTCACTTCATCCGGCGCGTGGACGAGCAGGTTGAGCACGATCGGCGCGGCGGTGAAATGCGTCACGCCGTGGCGCTCGATCAGGGCGAAGATATCCGCCGCGTCCACCTTGCGCAGGACGACGTTGACGCCCGACATCGCCGCCACCGTCCAGTGGAAGCACCAGCCGGAGGCGTGGAACATCGGCAGCGTCCACAGATAGACCGGGTGCGACGGCATGTTCCACACCAGCGCGTTGCCGATGGCGTTGAGGTACGCGCCGCGATGGTGGTAGACGACGCCCTTCGGGGTCGCCCGTGGTGCCGGAAGTATAGTTGAGCGAGATCGGCGCCCATTCGTCGGCAGGCCATTGCCATGCGTAGTCGGGCTCACCGTTTTCAGGAATGCCTCGTAATCCATTTCGCCGAGGCGTTCGCCGTCGCTTTCGTCGATGTCGATGACGATGGGTTTCGTTTTCATCCGCGACAGCGCGTCCTTCATCACCGGCGCGAGCTGGCGGTCGGTGAAGAGCAGCTTCGTTTCCGAATGCTCGAGCATGAAGGCGAGCATCGCCGCGTCGAGCCGCGTGTTGAGGGCGGAGATCACCGCACCCGCCATCGGCACGCCGAAATAGACCTCGACATGCGCCGGGCAGTTATGGGCGAAGATGGAGACCGTGTCCTGCGCGCCGATGCCGCGCTTCGCTAGCGCATGCGCCAGTCGGCGGCAGCGCGCGTATTCCTCGCTCCAGCTGCGCGTTTCGCCGCGATGGATCATCGCGGGGTGGTCGGGGTAGACCTGCGCCGCGCGTTCGATGAAGCTGAGCGGCGTCATCGGCACGTCATTGGCCGCGTTGGGTCCCAGGTCGGCGTAAATGGAAGGGTTTTTGCCCATGCTGCGCCGCATTCTAGGGTAAATCGCCCGCCTGTCCATGGGCCCGGGTTGCGCTGCGGCAAAAAAAACGGGCAGGGTGGGTCAGCATGGCGCCCGCCAACCAGGATACCGCGCTTTCCCCTTCCGACCTCGTCATCTTCGGCGGCACGGGCGACCTCGCCGCGCGCAAGATCCTCCCCGCGCTCTATTACCGCCTGCGTGACGGCCAGCTTCCGGCGAGCTCGCGCGTCTTCATCCTCGGCCGCCGGCCGATGGAGCGCGACGCCTACCTCAAGCGCGCGCGCAAGGCCTGCGAACGCTTCGTCACCGAAGGCGATTTCAGCGAGAAGGACTGGAAACGTTTCGCCTCCTGCCTCGACTACCGCGCGATCGACGCAACGAAACCCGCGCAATACGACGCGCTGAAAAAAACGCTGTCGCGCGATCCGCGCCCGGTGCGCGTCTTTTACCTCGCCACTTCGGCGGAGCTGTTCGGCCCGATCAGCGCGGCGCTCAAGGAAAAGCGCATGATCACCGAGGGCACCCGCGTCGTGCTGGAAAAACCCATCGGCCATGACCTTGCCTCGTTCCGCGCCACCAACCGCGCGGTGCTCGACTCCTTCCGCGAGGGGCAGATCTACCGCATCGACCATTACCTCGGCAAGGAGACGGTGCAGAATTTAATGGTCCTGCGTTTCGGCAACCACCTGTTCGAGAAGATCTGGAACGGCGACGTCATCGACCACGTGCAGATCACGGTGGCCGAGGAGATCGGCGTCGGCGAGCGCTTCGCCTATTACGACAGTTACGGCGCGCTGCGCGACATGGTTCAAAATCATTTATTGCAACTACTATGTCTGGTGGCGATGGAAGCGCCGCCCTACATCACGCCCGACGCGGTGCGCGACGAGAAGCTCAAGGTGCTGCACTCGCTGCGGCCGATGAGCGCGGCCGACGTCGCCACCCACACCGTGCGCGGCCAGTATCGCGGCTACCGCGACGACATCGGCGGCGGCAGGAGCGACACCGAGACCTTCGTCGCCCTGAAGACCCATATCGACAACTGGCGCTGGTCGGGCACGCCCTTCTACCTGCGCACCGGCAAGCGGCTCGCCGAGCGCTACTCGGAGATCGTCATCCAGTTCAAGCCGATCCCGCACAATATCTTCCCTCACATGAAGACCTTCCCCGAGACCAACAAGCTCATCATCCGCCTGCAGCCGGACGAGACGGTGAAGCTCGAGGTCAACACCAAGGTGCCGGGGCCGGGCGGCTACCGGCTGAAGCCGGTGCAGCTTTCCATGTCGCTTGCCGAGGAATTCGGCGAGCGCATCCCCGACGCTTACGAGCGCCTGCTGATGGACGTCGTGCGCGGCAACCCGACGCTGTTCATGCGCAGCGACGAGGTCGAGGCCGCGTGGGAATGGACCGAATACCTCCTCACCGGCTGGAAAAAATCCGGCATGAAAAGCCGCCCCTACGCGGCAGGCGGCTGGGGCCCGAAAGAGGCCGCGCAGCTGCTCGCGCGCGACGGGCTGCGCTGGTACGAGCAGCGCTGAGCCGTGGCCGCGAACGTCACTTTCCACCCATTCGACGACCGTGAACAGCTCGCTTCCGCCCTCGCGCAGGACGTCGCCGCGCGGCTGCAGCGCGCCGAGGTGAAGACCCTCGGCGTCACCGGCGGCACGACTCCTACGCCGTTCTTCGATGCGCTGAAGCCGCTCATCGCCGACCTGCCGGTCACCGTCACCCTCACCGACGAACGCTGGGTCGCGCCGCCGCATCCCGACAGCAACGAAAAGCTGGTGCGCGACCACCTGCTCACCCCGGCGATGCGTTTCATCCCGCTCAAATCCCCCGGCGCGCTGGAAGAGGGCGCGGCGGAGACCGAAAAGCGCCTCGCCGCGCTGCCGCTTCCCTTCGCCGCGCTGGTGCTCGGCATGGGCGAGGACGGGCACATCGCCTCGCTCTTCCCGAATCACCCGGCGCTCGCCGACGCGCTCGATTTGAGTGACCCGCGCCGCTCGATCCCCGTCCATGCCTCGCCCAAGCCGCCGCCCGAGCGCATCTCGCTGACGCTTTCCTGCCTCGGCCAAAGCCTCGCCGCCTACCTGCACATCACCGGCGCGGCCAAGCGTGAGGTCATCGAGCGCGCGCTTCGGCCCGGCCCCGTCGCCGAGCTGCCGGTGCGCGCATTTTTGCAGCAGCAATCGGTGCCGTTTGCGATATATTGGGCGCCGTAATGGTCCATAAGGCAATCGCAGAGGTCACCGAACGCATCGCCGCGCGCAGCCGCGACAGCCGCGCGCGCTACCTCAAGCACATGGACGAGGCGACGCAGCACGGCGTCACCCGCGCCCATCTCGGCTGCAGTAACCTGGCGCACGGCTTCGCCGCCTGCGGGCCTTCCGACAAGCAGGACCTCGCGGGCAGTGCGAAGAAGAACTTCGCCATCGTCTCCGCCTATAACGACATGCTCTCGGCGCACCAGCCATACGAGCGCTTCCCCACCATCATCAAGCATGCCGCCCACGCCGTGGGTGCCGTCGCCCAGTTCGCCGGCGGCGTGCCCGCGATGTGCGACGGGGTGACGCAGGGACAGCCCGGCATGGAGCTGTCGCTATTCAGCCGCGACGTCATCGCCATGGCGACCGCCGTCGCGCTCTCGCACAACATGTTCGACGGCGCGCTGATGCTCGGCATCTGCGACAAGATCGTCCCCGGATTGCTGATGGGCGCCGCCGCCTTCGGCCACCTGCCGGTGGTCTTCGTCCCCGGCGGCCCGATGCCCTCGGGCATCCCCAATAAAGAGAAAGCCAGGGTGCGCGAGGATTTCGCCGCCGGGAAGATCGGGCAGGACAAGCTGCTCGAAGCCGAGGCCGCATCGTACCACGCGCCCGGCACCTGCACTTTCTACGGCACCGCCAACACCAACCAGATGATGGTCGAGCTGATGGGGCTGCAACTGCCCGGCAGCTCCTTCGTCAACCCCGGCGACAAGCTGCGCGACGCGCTGACCCGCGCTGCGGTGACGCACCTCGCCGCGCGCGCTTCCGAGGGCGTGCGTTTCTGCGACATGCTCGACGAGCGCGCCGTCGTCAACGGCGTCGTCGGGCTGTGCGCTACCGGCGGCTCGACCAACCACACGCTGCACATCGTCGCCGTCGCCCGCGCTGCGGGAATCCGCATCGACTGGAGCGACTTCGCCGATATCTCCGCTGTAGTGCCGCTGCTGACCCGCATCTACCCCAACGGCGACGCCGACGTGAACGCCTTCCAGCAGGCGGGCGGCATGGCCGTACTGGCGCGCCAGCTTCTCGAAAAGGATCTGCTGCATGAAAACGTGCGCACCGTCTTCGGCACCGGCCTTGAAGGCTACACGCAGGCGCCGCGCCTCGACGGTGGCGAAGCCGCGTGGGGCGAGGGGCCGCGCGCGAGCGGCGACACGTCCGTGCTCGCCGACATCGCCTCGCCGTTCGATTCGCACGGCGGGCTGAGGCTGATGCAGGGCAATCTCGGCCGCGCGATTTTTAAAACGTCGGCGGTCCGGCCGGAGCACCGCGTCGTCGAGGCGCCGGCACGCGTGTTCACCAGCCAGCAGGCGCTGCAGGAGGCGTTCAAGCGCGGCGAGCTCGGCGGCGATTTCGTCGCGGTGCTCGCCTGGCAGGGGCCGGCGGCGATCGGCATGCCGGAATTGCACAAGCTCACCCCGCCGCTGTCGGTGCTGCAGGGGCTCGGGCAGAAGGTCGCGCTTCTCACCGACGGGCGGATGTCCGGCGCTTCCGGCCGCATACCCGCCGCTATCCATGTGACGCCCGAATGCGCGCATGGCGGGCCGCTGGCGAAGGTGCGCGACGGCGATATCATCCTCGTTGACGGCGAGCGCGGCATCATCGAAGCGAAAGTCGACGCGGCGGAATGGGCGAAGCGCACCCCGAGCGCGCCGGACCTTTCGGCGCATCACTCCGGCAGCGGCCGCGAGCTTTTCGCCCATGCGCGCGCGGGCGTCTCGCCG
Organism: Alphaproteobacteria bacterium; assembly: GCA_037200745.1. Taxonomy (GTDB): domain Bacteria; phylum Pseudomonadota; class Alphaproteobacteria; order Rickettsiales; family UBA3002; genus QFOX01. The sequence continues at coordinate 127,221 of JBBCHK010000010.1, read as the reverse complement.
GCGGAAGAGGGTGCGTCGTTCTTACTGGGAGGCAAGCCATGAGCGACCTGCGGACCGTGCTGAAAGGGCACCGCATCATCCCCGTCGTCACCCTTGCCGACGTCGCGCTGGCGCTGCCGCTCGCCGAGGCGCTGCTCGAAGGCGGCATTGGCATCGTCGAGATCACGCTGCGCAGCGAGGCCGGGCTGGCGGTGATCGAGATGCTGCGCGAGGAACTGCCGGAAATGAAAGTCGGCGCCGGCACGGTGCTGACGCCGCTGCTGCTGCAACGCGCGCACAGCGCCGGGGCGCAGTTCTTCGTCAGCCCCGGCCTGTCGACCGAGATGCGCGAGGGAGGGCGCGGGCTTGCCTTCCTGCCGGGCGTGGCGACGGCGTCGGAGGTGATGGAGGCGCTGGCCGGCGATTACACGCATCTCAAATTCTTCCCGGCGGAAAGCGCCGGCGGCATCGCGGCGCTGAAGCAGCTGGGCTCGGTCTTCCCGACCGTCTCCTTCTGCCCGACCGGCGGCGTCGATGAAGAAAACATGGCGGACTATCTCGCGCTGAAGAACGTTTTCGCCGTCGGCGGCTCGTGGCTGGCGCCGGCGGATGCGCTTGCGGCGCGCGACTGGAAACGCATTCGCGACATCGCCCGCCGCAGCGTCGATTCCATCGCTTCTTCCTAGGCCCTGCTTTTCCCCGTTATTCGAGCGCCACGGCGGCTTTCGCTGCGCTGCGGCGAAGCCATACCGTATGGCGAATTTAGCTGCGAAGCCGTAGCTTGAAGCGAGGTGCGGAGGGCCGCATGGAAACCAAGATTCTCATCATCGGCGCCGGCATGGCCGGTCTGACCGCAGCGCGCGAATTACGCTCGGGCGGGGTCGATTTCGCCGTGCTCGAAGCGCAGGATGCACCGGGCGGCCGCGCGCGCACCATCACCGGCGCGACGGGCCTGCCGGTCGATCTCGGCGCGCACTGGCTGCATGGCGAGGACAACCCGCTCAAGGACATGCTCGACGAATACGGCATCGCCTACGCGGTGGACGACGCGCACGCCATGCGCTGCTACAGCGGCGGCGCGATGGAGAAGGTCGACGCCGGACGCTGGCTCACGCGCTATATCGACCGCGACAAGGCGCGCCGCATCGAGGAGGGCACGCTGGCGGATTGCCCGCTGCCGGAGCTCGCCGCCAACGAGGAGGGCGCCCGCATGCTGGGGCTTTTCGGCCGGATGTGGGACGGCATCGACCCGCCGCTTTTCCCCTCGGCGCGCGAATTCCTCACCGACGAGAACGCCCCCGGCGGGCTGCAGCCGGAAGGCGGCATCGGCGCGCTCACGACGCACATGCTGCACGACATCGGCGCGCGCATCCGCTACGGCACGCCGGTCGTCGCGCTGGTGAGCGACGAGGGCGGGGTGCGCGCCGTCGCCGAATCGGGCGAGGAGTTCTACGCGAAGAAGGCGATCTTCACCGGCTCGCTCGGCGTCATCAAGAGCGGGCTCGTCGAGTTCCGGCCGAAGCTGAGCGCCGCGATGCGCGAGGAGCTCGCCGGCCTCGCCATGGGGCGCATGAACAAGATCGTCCTCGAATTGCCGCCGGAATTCTTCGCCCGCCGCGCCATTCCCGAGAACTTCTCGCTGGAGCTGCTCGACGACGATCCTCCGCATTTCTGCCACGTGCGCGGCGCCGGGCTGCCGTTCATTACGCTCTTCGCTTCGGGCGCGGCGGCGGCGCGCATGGAGCATCTCGCCGGGGAGGAAGCGGTCGAGTATGTGCGCAAGGCGCTGGCGCCGGTCGAGGAATTACGCGGCTTCGAGATGCATGTCGTCGGTGCGCCCATCGTCAGCGCCTGGGTGGGCAACCCGTACACGCTCGGCGCCTATTCGGCCTGCCTGCCGGGCGGCAGCCGCTCCTGGCTGCGCGAGGAGGCCAACGTCTATTTCGCCGGCGACACGTTCGATACGCGCTTCCCGGCCTCGCTCGCCGGTGCGGCGCGTTCCGGCAAGGTCGCCGCGCGCATGGCTGCCTACGCGCTCACCCGCAAGGAAGCGCTCGCCAAGCAGCACGCCTAGGGTTTGGAAGGATCGGGCGCGGGCGCGTCGGGCGCCTTGGCCGGCGCCGGGTGGAGCTTTTTGTACAGCTCCTCGTTCTGCCAGCCGCCGCCCAGTGCCTTATACAGCGTCACCGAGGCGATGAGGCGGTCGCGCTGGGCGGTGATGGTCTGCAGCTGCGCGTCGTAGAGGTTGCGCTGGGCGTCGAGCTGCTCGAGATATTCCGAATAGCCGGCGTCGTAGCGCAGCACGGCGAGGTGCAGCGCGTCGGCGCGGGCCTTCACCTGCGCCTGCTGGGCCTTCACGCGGCCGTCGCTGGTCTTCTGCGCGCTCATCGCGTCGAGCACTTCCTTGAAGGCGCCGAGCACGACCTGCCGGTAATCGGCGAGCGCTTCGTCGCGCACGCCTTTCGCCTGCGCCACGCCCGAGGAGGTGCGGCCGAAATCGAGCAGCGGCGCGGCGAGCGAGCCGCCGAACTCCCAGTTGCGCGCGCGCAGCGAGAGCGTGTGGCCGAGCTGGGAGCTATCGAGCCCGAGCAGTGCGGAGAGCGAGATGGCCGGGAAATAATCCGCCTTGGCGACGCCGATCTGCGCATTGGCGGCGACGAGCTGCTGCTCGGCGGCGACGATGTCGGGCCGGCGCTCCATGAGGGTCGACGGCAGGTCGGTCGGCATCACCGGCGGCACCGGCAGCACGTTCAGCGCCTTGCCTTCCTTGACTTCGCCTTCGACCAGGTCCTTCGGGTCGCGGCCGAGCAGCACGCCGAGCGCGCTGGCCTGTTCCTCGCGCGCCTGCTGCAGCGTCGGCAGCGCGGCCTGCGCGGCGGCGAGCTCGGCCTTGGCCTCGTTGAGCGTCAGCCCGTCGACGGCGCCGTATTTATACTGCTTGCCCTGGTAGTCCATTTCGCTGCTGCGCGCCTTGATCGTGTCCTGGGTGACGGCGATCTGGGCGTCGAGCGCCAGCAGGTTGAAGTAGCCCTGGGCGACGTCGCTCGCCACCGCGATGCGGATCGCGTCGCGGTTGGCCTTCGCCGAGAGCAGTTGCGCGCGGCCGCTTTCGGTGGCGCGGCGCAGCTTGCCCCAGAGGTCGACTTCGTAGCTGAGCACGGCGCCGATGTTGAAGTCGTTGTAGGGCGTGGTGCTCGGCTTGAAGCCGCCGACGGTGGCAAGGGCGCTGTTGCGCGTGCGGGTGGCGCCGCCGGTGGCGTCGAGCTCGGGGTAGAGCTCGGCCTGGTCGTAGGTGAGCTGGGCGCGCGCCTGCGCGACGCGGGCGGCGGCGACCATGAGGTCGGTGTTGTGCTTCAGCCCCTCCTCGATGAGGGCGGTGAGCGCGTCGTCGTTATAGCTTTTCCACCAGTCGACGGGGATGGTCTCGCCGGCGGGGGTGACGGACTGGGTCGTGCTCTCGTCGCCGCCGAACCAGTTCCCGGGCAGGGCGAAATGCGGGCGCTTGTAATCGGGGCCGACCTCGCAGGCGGAAGCGAGCAGCGGCAGCAGCAGCAAGAGCGGGCGCAGGTTCCTAGACATAGTTCTGATCCTGTGGAGGCAGGGTGGAAGCGGGCGGGGGCGATTGCGGCGGCATGGCGGCCCTGGTCTTTTTCATGCGGTCGGCGAGCGTGGAGATGAGCAGGTAGAACATGGGGATGAAGAAGGTCGCGATCAAGGTCGCGCCCAGCATCCCGCCGATGACGCCGGTGCCGATCGAGTGGCGGCTCGCCGCGCCGGCGCCGCTGCTGATGGCCAGCGGCACGCAGCCCAGCACGAAGGCGAGCGAGGTCATGATGATGGGGCGGAAGCGCAGCTCGGCCGCGCTCATCGCCGCTTCGCGGATGGACTTGCCCTGCTTGCGCTCCAGCACGGCGAATTCGACGATCAGGATGGCGTTCTTGGCGCCGAGGCCGATCAGGGTGAGCAGCCCGACCTGGAAATACACGTCGTTCTGCAGGCCGCGCATCCAGACGGCGAGCAGCGCGCCGAACACGGCGAACGGCACGGCGGTGATGACGGCGAAGGGCAGGCTCCAGCGCTCGTACTGCGCGGCGAGGATCAGGAACACCATGATGATGCCGAAGAGGAACGAGGTGCCGCCCGAGCCGCTGGCCGCTTTCTCCTGGTAGGCGGCGCCCATCCATTGCAGCGAGTAATCGGCGGGCAGCACTTCTTTGGCGACTTCCTCCATCGCGGCGAGGGCCTGGCCGGAGCTGTAGCCCGGCGCCGGCCCGCCCAGCAGGTGCGCGGCGGGGAAGATGTTGAAGCGGTCGACGAGGTCGGGGCCGACGATGCGCCTGACCGTCACCAGCGAGGATAGCGGGATCATGTTGCCGTCGGTCGAGCGGACGAAGACGTAGCGCAGGTCCTCCGCTTCTCGCGGAACGGCGCCTCGGACGCCATGGTGACGCGGAAGGGCCGGCCGAAGCGCGTGAAGTCGTTGACGTAATAGGCGCCGAAGGTGGCCGACATGGTGTTGAACACCGAGTCGATCGGGACGTTGGCGGCGCGGGCCTTGGCGCGGTCGAGCTCGACGTCGTACTGCGGCACGTTGGCGGCGATGGTGGTCTGCACGCCGGCGAGCTCGGGGCGTTTCTTCGCCGCCTCGACCAGCTTGCCGGCCATCTCGGCGACCTGCGGGATCGTCGCCGTGCCGCGGCTTTGCATATAGGCCTCGAAGCCGCCGGTGATCGAGATGCCGGTGATCGGCGGCGGGTTGAAGGCGATGACGACCGTCTCCTTGAGGTCGGCGCCGATGCCGAACAGCCGCTTGGCGAAGCTCATCGCGCTGTGCTCGTCGCCTTTGCGCTCGTCCCACGGCTTGAGGATGATGAAGGAGGCGGCGACGTTGGGCCGCTGCGCCTGGCTCAGCAGGTCGAAGCCGGCGAACATGACCATGTTCTCGGTCTCCGGCAGCTTCATGATGCGGCGGGAAAGCTCGTCGCCCACCGCTTTCGTGCGCTGCAGCGAGGCGCCGGGCAGCAGCATCGGCACCATGAAGACGTAGCCCTGGTCCTCCTCCGGCACCAGCCCGGTCGGCAGGCGCGTGTAGATGAGGGCGATGGCGAGCAGCAGCGCGGCGAAGATGCCGAGCGCGATGGCGACGTGGTCGAGGATGTATTCGACGCCGCGATGGTAGCGCATGGTCGTGCGGTGGAACCAGTCGTTGAAGATGCGGAAGGGCTTGATCGGCTCCTTGTGCTCGGGCTTGATGATGAGCGCGCACAGCGCCGGCGACAGCGTCAGCGCGACGATGCCCGAGATCACCACCGATACCGCGATGGTGATGGCGAACTGCTTGTACATGACGCCGGTCATGCCGCCCATGAAGCCGACGGGCACGAACACCGCGCACAGCACCAGGACGATGGCGACGATGGGGCCGGTGACCTCGCTCATCGCCTTGATGGCGGCGTCGCGCGGCGCCAGGTGCTCGGTACGCATGATGCGCTCGAAATTCTCCAGCACGACGATGGCGTCGTCGACCACGATGCCGATCGCCAGCACCATGCCGAACAGCGTCAGCAGGTTGATCGAGAAGCCGAGGATGTACATGCCGCGAACGTGCCGATCAGCGACACCGGCACCGCGATGATGGGAATCGCCGTCGCCCGCACGTTCTGCAGGAAGAGGAAGACGACGAGCACCACCAGCAGATGGCCTCGAGGAAGGTCTTCACCACCTCGTGGATGGAGACGTGGACGAAGCGCGTGGTGTCGAACGGCACTTTATACTCGATGCCGGAGGGGAAGCTTTTCGCCAGCTCGACCATTTTCTCGTTGACGAGGCGCGTGGTCTCCAGCGCGTTGGCGCCGGGCATCAGCGAGATGCGGATCGGCGTCACCGGCTTGCCGTTGAAGGTGCCGTTCGAACGTGTAGTCGAGCGCGCCGAGCTCGATGCGCGCGACGTCCTTGAGATAGAGCGTCGAGCCGTCTTGTCCGAGCGCAGGATGATGTTCTGGAACTGGGTGGGGTCGGTGAACTGGCCCTGCGTCTGCACCTGGTAGGTGAAGGCCAGCTTGTTGACCATCGGCTCCTGGCCGAAGGCGCCGGGGGCGAACTGCGAGTTCTGCTCGCGGATGGCGGCAGCGACGTCGTCCGGCGTCAGTTATATTGCGCCAGCTTGTCCGGCCGCAGCCAGATGCGCATCGAGTAGTCCTTGGCGCCGAACAGTCCGGCGTCGCCGACGCCCGGCACGCGCTTGATGTCGTCGATGACGTTGAGCAGCGCGTAGTTGGAAACGAAGATGGGGTCGTAGCGCCCGTTGGGCGAATAGAGCATCACCACCTCGAGGATCGACGAGGACTTCTTCTGCACGGTGACGCCGATGCGCGAGACGTCCTCCGGCAGGCGGGCGAGCGCGGTCTGCACGCGGTTGTTGACGTCGATCGTCGCCTGGTCGGGATTGGTGCCGATGGCGAAGGTCACGTCAGCGTCAGCTGCCCGGAGTTGGAGCTCGTCGAGCGGATGTAGATCATGTTCGGCGCGCCGTTGATCGCCGTCTCCAGCGGCGCGGCGACCGTCTTGGCGATGGTCTCGGCCGAGGCGCCGGGGTAGCTCGCCGTCACCACCACGTCGGGCGGGATGATGTTTGGGGTACTGCTCGATCGGCAGGCTGCGCACCGCCGCCAGCCCGGCAAGCGTGATGACGATCGCGATGACGGAAGCGAAGACAGGCCGGTCGATGAAGAATTTGGAGAACATCAGCCTTCTTCGCAGGAGCGGCAGGAGCGGGGGTTTTCGCAGGTGCAGGAGCAGGAGCCGGCGAGGGCGCCGGCGCGGCGGCGGCGGCCGGGGCAGGCGCCGCGTCGCTCGCCGGCTTGGGCTCGGCGATCTGTACGGGTGCGCCGGGCATGACCTTGATCATGCCCTCGGTGACGACCTTGTCGCCGGGCTTGAGGCCGGCCTCGATCAGCCGCGTCTCGCCGTTGAGCTTGCCCATCGTCACCGGCGTGATGGCGGCCTTGCCGTCGTCGCCGATGGTGTAGACGAACGTTCCCGGCGGGGCCCTGCATGATGGCGGCGTCCGGCACCGCGTAGGCGCCCCTTCGCCGTCAACCCCTTGAGGTAGACGCGCACGAACTGGCCGGGCAGCAGCATGCCGCCGCCGTTATGCACGATGGCGCGCATGCTCACCGTGCCGGTCACCGGGTCGATCATGCTGTCGGTGAAATCGACGGAGGCGAGCTGCGGGTAGACGCCGCCCATCGAGGTATGGATCTCCGCCTGCAGCTTCTTGCCGCGGGCAGCAGCACCGTGCCCTCGGAAATTTTGCGGCGCAGGTCGAGCATCTCTTCATCCGGCGAGCCGAAATAGATGTAGATCGGGTCGAGCTGCGAGATATGCGTCAGCACCGTCTGATCGGCGGTGACCAGCGTGCCCTCGGTGACGTCCTCGTGGCTGGTGTAGCCGCTGATCGGCGCCCGCACGGTGGTGTAGCCGAGGTTGATGCGCGCCGTGTCCGTCTGCGCCTTCGCCTGCTCGTAGGTGGATTTCGCCTGGTCGTACTCGCGGCTCGACAGCGCCTTGAGCTTGAACAGCTTCTGCGCGCGGCCCCAGTCGCGCTCGGATTCGGTCAGCTTGGCCTGCGCGTTGGCGAGGTCGGCGACGAACGGCGCCGGGTCGACGACGAACAGCAGGTCGCCGCGATTGACCTTGCTGCCTTCGTCGTAGGCGCGGCGCATCAGGATGCCGCTGACGCGGGCGCGGATCTCCGCCTCGCGGGCGCCGCTGATGCGGCCGGCGTATTCGTAGACGAGCGGATGTCCTGCGGCTCGACGGTGACGGCGCCGACCTGCGTCGCCGGCATCTGCGGCGCCGCCGGCGGCTTCTGGGTGAAGTGGCGGTAGACCAGGAAGGCCACCACCAGGACGACGATAAGGATCAGGAGACGACGTCCGAACCCGCGGCGATTACGCGTTGCCATAAACACACCTCGTTGACGCCGCTTGGCGCGGCTGTTCAGAAATGCCTATACATACATGGATGTATGTTGTAAAGCTTCTTGGGAGGATATTGGCCATGTTACGCACCGGTTTTCAAGCGGCAGGAGAGGGTTGTGGTTAAGCGCAGCCGCGAGGACGCCGCCCCGCACGCGCGAAAGGCTGCTCGACGCGGCGGAAACAATCTTTTTCGAATGTGGAATCGCTGCCGCCTCGCTCGAGGAGATCGCCGCCGAGGCAGGCCTCACCCGCGGCGCCGTCTACTGGCATTTCGACAACAAGGACGACCTCGTGCGCGCCATCTACGAGCGCGCCAAGCTCCCCGTGCAGGCGCTGATGGACCGCGCCGTCGCCGATGCGGAGCCGCTCGCGGCGCTGAAGCAGGTCTGCATCCACGTGCTGCGCTGAGCTCAAGGACGACCGGCGCATGCAGCGCGTCAGCACCATCATGCAGTTCCGCTGCGAGCAGGCGACGGCCAAGAGCTGCGGCATCAACCAGGCGGAAAAGCGCGCCGCCGCCGTCGAGAAATTCACCCGCGCCTTCAAGCGCGCGGCGAAGGCCGGCCAGCTCGCCCCCGGCGTCACCCCGCACGGCGCGGCGGTGTCGCTGCACGCCTATATGTGCGGGCTTTTCTCGGATTATTTGCGCTACGACAAGCCCTTCGCCATCGACAAGCTCGCGCCGGAGCTGGTCGAGAATTTCTTCAGGGGCATCAGCCGCTTGGAGGCGAAGAAGGCGCGCCGCCCTGCGCCCGCGCGCAAGCGGGCGTGATATAATTCCCACGACATTCCTGCAAAAGCCGCGAAGACTTTGCCGTGCTCGTCCGTAGAACGGTCAAGGACGACGGAATGCGGTAGAGAACAGGGATGATCCCTGTTCGGCCCAAGGCAGCAGCAACGCACCGCGACGACGATGCAGCGCTGCTGGCCCGGGTGAGGAACGGCGATCGCGACGCATTCGCGCAGCTCGTTCGGGCGTCACGCGGGGAGGGGCTACCGCATCGCCTACCGTTTCGTCCGCGACCGCGCGGAGGCGGAGGACATGGTGCAGGACGTATTCGTCATGCTGTGGGAGAAGCCAGGGCTCTGGCAGGAGGGGCGCGGCGCGTCCTTCTCGACCTGGCTCACCCGCATCCTCATCAACCGCGCGATCGACGTGACGCGCCGCAAGCGCTTCGTGCCGCTCGACGTGGCGATGGAGCTCGCCGCCAGCGACCTGCCCGCCGACGAGGCGCTGGCCGTCGCCGCCGCAAGCAGCGCCTCGATGCCGAGATCGCCCGCCCTGCCGGAGCGCCAGCGCACCGCGCTGCATTTGTGCTTCGACGAGGGCTTAAGCAATGCCGAGGCGGCGCAGATCATGCGCGTGCGCCTCAAGGCGCTGCAATCGCTGCTCATGCGCGCCAAGGCGACGCTGAAAGATCGGCTGAGGGAGGACTAGATGCGCGACGACGAGATCGATACATTGCTGCGCGCCCGCAGCGTTCCCGCGCCGCGCGTGGGGTTCGAGGCGCGCATCCTCGCCGCCGCGTTCGCCGCTCCGGTGCGCGCCGCGTCCGTGCGGCTGCGCAGCTTCTTCGCCCCGGCGCCGTCCTTCGCGCTGGCGCTTTCGCTGCTGGTCGGCGTGCTGATCGGCGTCCATGGCGAGCGCTCCGCGCCGCAAAGCGCCTTGCAAATTTACCTCGACGATGAAGGAACCATCCTATGAGCTCATCCCTGCGCACGCTGCTGTTCATATCGCTGCTGCTGAACCTGCTGGCGGCCGGCATCTTCTTCGGCCATTTGAGCGGCACGCTGCTGACGCCTGCGCGCGCAAATCGCCGCAGGAGATCGAGGGCCGCGCTGCCGCCTGAGCGCCGCGCCGCCTTCCACGAGGCGCTGGTGCAGGCGCAGGAGAAGGCCGCGCCGCTGCGCACGAAGATCGAGGAGCTGCGCGGCGCGTCGCTGTGCGTGCTGGGTAGCGAGAAGTTCGACCGCGAGGGCTACGTCAAGGACGTCGCCGAGCTGCACCGGCTGCGCGGCGAGCTCATCCGCCTGCAGGTCAACGAGCTCAACGACCATGACGCATTCACCCCACAGGAGCGCATCGCCTTCATGGACCTGCTGCGCCCGGCGCCGGCGCCGCCGCTCGGCACGCCCTGCCAGAAGGAGCCGCGCTGATGCCACTACGTCGCACCGCCCCGCCCGCGCCGCCGCCGCTGGTTCGTCCTCGGCGCCATCGCCGGCGTGCTGGTCGGTGCGTTCTTCCTGCTGCACCACGCCAAGCCGGACAGCGGCAACAAGCGCCCGCAATCGCCGGTGACGGTGGCCGCCACCGCGCGCAAGGACATGCCGGTCTACCTGCCGGCGCCGGCGACCATCCAGGCGAACTACACGGTGAACGTGCACACGCAGGTCGACGGCGAGCTGATGAGCACCAGCTTCACCGAGGGCCAGGACGTGAAGAAAGGCCAGGTGCTGGCGCAGATCGACCCGCGCACCTTCCAGGCGCAATACGAATCCGCCGTCGCCACCAAGGCGAAGGACGCGGCGAACCTCGCCAACGCGCAGGTCGACCTCAAGCGCTACAACGCGCTCGGCACCAGCGTCTCGCGGCAGACGCGCGACACGCAGGCGGCACTGGTCAAGCAGCTCGCGGCGCAGGTCGCCGCCGACCAGGCCGCCATCGACAATGCGCACACGCAGCTGGCCTACACGACCATCACCGCGCCGTTCGGCGGCCGCGTCGGCATCCGCCAGGTGGATATCGGCAACATCGTCCACCCGGGCGATACGCTGCCCATCGTCGTGCTGACGCAGCTGCAGCCGATCTCGCTGTTCTTCAGCCTGCCGCAGCAGGACCTGATGCCGATCGCCCAGCAGATGACGCAGGGCGCGAAGCTGCGCGTCGACGCGCTCGCCGCCGACAACGCGACCGTGCTCGACAGCGGCGTGCTCGACCTCGTCGACAACCAGATCGACACCACGACCGGCACCATCAAGCTGAAAGCGACGCTGCCGAACCGCGCCTACGTGCTGTGGCCGGGCGGCTTCGTCAACGTGCGGCTGCTGCTCACCACCGAGCGCGGCGACCTCACCGTGCCTACCGTCGCCATCCAGCACGGACCGCAGGGCGCGTATGTCTATCTCTACGATGCGGCGGGCGGCAAGGTGAGCGTCCACCCGGTCGAGACGGGATTGAGCTTCGGGCTCGACACCGTCATCACCAAGGGCCTGAACGACCTGAACGACGGCGATCAGGTCATCACCGAAGGCATGGCCAAGCTCGAGGACGGCACCAAGGTCACGCTCGCGAAGCCGAAAGCGCCCGCCGACGCGGCGCCCGCCGCTACCGCGCCGCCGGCCGCGCCCGCCGCGCAGAAGAAGCACCGGCACGCGCAAGGTAGCTGATGAACATCTCGGCGCCGTTCATCGCCCGCCCGGTCGCCACGACGCTGCTGGCGATCGCGGCGCTTCTGGGCGGCATCCTCGGCTACCGCATGCTGCCGGTCGCGGCACTGCCGCAGGTCGATTTCCCCACCATCCAGGTGACGACCGAGCTGCCCGGCGCCTCGGCGGAGACGATGGCCTCGCTCATCACCGCGCCGCTGGAGCGCCAGTTCGGCGAGATCCCCGGCCTGACCTCGATGCTCTCGACCAGCTCGGAAGGGCTGAGCGCGATCACGCTGCAGTTCGACCTTTCGGAGAACCTCGACGTCGCCTCTGCCGACGTGCAGGCGGCGATCAACGCCGCCGGCGGGGTGTTGCCGCAGGGGGCTGCCCTACCCGCCGAGCTATTCGAAGGTGAACCCGGCCGATCCGCCCATCCTGACGCTGTCGCTGACCTCGAAGAACCTGCCGATGACGCAGGTCAACGACCTCGCCGACACGCTGCTGGCGCAGAAGCTGTCGCAGGTCAGCGGCGTCGGCCGCGTGCTGACGGAGGGCGGCCAGCGCCCCGCCTTCCGCATCGCGCTCGACCCGTCGCGCCTCGCCACCTACGGCATCAGCATGGAGGACGTGCGCACGGCGCTCGCCGCCGCCAACGTCAACCTGCCCAAGGGCAGCTTCGACGGGCCGCTGCAGGCCGTCGCCCTCGACGTCAACGACCAGGTGGAGGACATCGGCACCTACCGCAACCTCATCATCGCCACGCATAACGGCACGATCGTGCGCGTCGGCGATGTCGGCACGGTCGAGCAGAGCGTCGAGAATGCGCGCGTCGGCGGCTGGGTGAACGGCCAGGACGCGGTCATCGTCGACATCCAGCGCCAGCCGGGCGCCAACATCGTCGCCACGGTGGACAAGCTGAAGGCCGCGCTGCCGCAGCTGCTCACCTCGGTCCCCACCGGCATCGACGTGAAGATCCTCGCCGACCGCACGCAGACCATCCGCGCCTCGGTGCGCGACGTGGAGTTCACCCTCGTCATCACCATCGCGCTGGTCATCCTCGTCATTTACCTTTTCCTGCGCTCGGCGCGGGCGACGATCATCCCCGGCGTCGCGCTGCCGCTGTCGCTGATCGCCACCTTCGGCATCATGTCGCTCTGCGGCTTCTCGCTCGACAACCTGTCACTGATGGCGCTGACCATCTCCGCCGGCTTCGTGGTCGACGACGCCATCGTCATGATCGAGAACATCGTGCGCTATATCGAGCAGGGCGAGAAGCCGCTCGACGCCGCCTTCAAGGGCGCCAAGGAGATCGGCTTCACCGTCGTCTCGCTGACGGTGTCGCTGATCGCGGTGTTCATCCCGCTGCTGTTCATGACCGGCATCGTCGGCCGCCTGTTCCGCGAGTTCGCGCTGACGCTGACCATCGCCGTCATCACCTCGATGGTGATCTCGCTGACGCTGACGCCGATGATGTGCGGCCGCAATGCTCAAGGCCGGGACATTGCGCGAGGAAGCGCACGAGCACGGCTTCTTCGCCCGGCTGCGCGACCGCTACGCCTCCAGCCTGCAATGGGTCCTGGGCCGCGAGCGGACGACGCTGCTGGTCGCGCTGGCGACGTTCGTCGCCACCATCGGGCTTTATTTCGCCGTGCCCAAGGGCTTCCTGCCGCAGGAGGACACCGGCCAGCTCATCGCGACGACGGGACGCCGCCCAGTCCGTCTCCTTCACCGAGATGGCGAAGCTGCAGGACGAGGCGGCGCGCATCGCCCAGCAGGACCCGGGCGTCGCGGGCGTGGCCTCGTTCATCGGCGTGAGCGCGATCAACGCGACGGGGAATTCGGGGCACCTCACCATCGTGCTCAAGGACCGGGGCGACCGCGACTCCGCGCAGGTGATCGCCCGGCGGCTGGGCGACAAGATGAAGGACCTCGCCGGGCTCGACGTCAACCTTCAGGTGGCGCAGGACATCCAGATCGGCGCGCGGGTGAGCCGCACGCAGTACCAGTACACGCTGACCGACCTCAACCGCGCCGAGCTTTCCGACTGGACGCACAGGCTCGTCGCCAAGATGAAGGACATCCCGGACATCACCGACGTCGCGACCGACGAGCAGCTGAACGGGCTCAAGGCCGACATCACCATCGACCGCGACCAGGCCTCGCGCCTCGGCATCCAGACGGAGGCGGTGGACGACACGCTCTACGATGCCTTCGGCCAGCGGCAGATATCGACGGTCTACTCGCAGGTGAACCAGTACCACGTCATCCTCGAGGTCTCGCCGAACTACCAGAAAGACCCGTCGTCGCTGGCGATGCTCTACGTGAAATCCTCCGCCGGGACGCTGGTGCCGCTGGGCTCCTTCGCCAAGATCAACATCACCTCGGCGCCGCTGTCGGTCAGCCGGCAGGGGCAGTTCCCGGCGATCACGCTCAGCTTCAACCTCGCCAGGGGCGCCCTCGCTGGGCGGCGCGGTGGACGCCATCGCCAAAGCCGAGAAAGACCTCGCCATGCCCGACACCATCGTCGGCGATTACAGCGGCGACGCGGCGGAGTTCCGCACCTCGCTCTCCAGCGAGCCGGGGCTCATCCTCGCCGCGATCATCGTCATCTACATCGTGCTCGGCGTGCTTTACGAGAGCACCATCCACCCGGTGACCATCCTCTCGACGTTGCCCTCGGCGGGCGTCGGCGCGCTGCTGGCGCTGCTCGTCACCGGCAACGATCTTTCCATCGTCGCGCTGATCGGCATCATCCTGCTGATGGGCATCGTCAAGAAGAACGCGATCATGATGATCGACTTCGCGCTTGCTGCCGAGCGCACCCAGGGCATGGCCCCGCGCGATGCCATCTACCAGGCGTGCCTGCTGCGTTTCCGTCCGATCATGATGACGACGATGGCGGCGCTGCTCGGCGCCATCCCGCTCGCCTTCGACATGGGGATGGGCGCCGAGCTGCGCCGCCCGCTCGGCATCGCCATCGTCGGCGGGCTGCTGCTGAGCCAGCTGCTCACCTTATATACGACGCCGGTCATCTACCTCGCGATGGAGCAGCTGCGCCAGCGCATCGCCGGTGAGAAAAAGGCGGAGCAGACGGAGCTGCCGGTATGAGCTTCTCCGAAATTTTCGTGCGCCGGCCGGTGGCGACGATGCTGCTGGCGCTGGGGCTGTTCCTCGCCGGCATCGTCGCCTTCCGCGCGCTGCGATCGCGCCGCTGCCGCGCGTCGATTTCCCGACCATCAGCGTCTCCGCCAAGCTGCCCGGCGCCGACCCGGAGACGATGGCGGCCACCGTCGCCGCGCCGCTGGAGCGCCGCCTGGGCGAGATCGCCGGCGTCGCCGAGCTGACCTCGACCTCGGGCACCGGCTCGTCCAGCATCACCGCGCAGTTCGACCTCGACCGCGACATCAACGGCGCCGCGCACGACGTGCAGGCGGCCATCAACGCCTCGGGCGCCGATTTGCCGGTCGATCTGCCCAATCCGCCGACCTACCGCAAGGTCAATCCGGCGGACGCGCCGGTGCTCATCCTCGCCGTGACCTCGGGACCTGATCGGGCTGAGCTCGCTCTACGACGCCTGCGATTCCATCCTCGCCCAGCGCATCGCGCAGGTCTACGGCGTGGCGCAGGTGCAGGTCAGCGGCGCCGACAAGCCCGCCGTGCGCATCGAGCTCGATCCCGCCCGGCTTAGCGCCACCGGCCTCGGGCTCGAAAGCGTGCGCACCGCCGTCGCCGCCGAGAACGTGATGCGCCCGACCGGCAGCTTCTCCGGCGGCGAGAATGCATTCGCCATCGGCGTCAACGACCAGCTGAAGAACGCCGCCGGCTACGCGCCGCTCATCCTCGCCACCGGCACAACGGGCACGGCGCTGCGGCTTTCCGACGTCGCCCGCGTGGTGGACGGCGCGGAGAACAGCCGGCAGGCGGGCTGGTACAACAACAACCCGGCGGTGATCCTCATCATCCAGAAGCAGCCGGACGCCAACGTCATCGAGGTGGTGGACGGCATCAAGGCGCTGCTGCCGCAGCTGACGCGCTGGATGCCGACCGGCACCAAGATCGACGTCCTCGCCGACCGCACCATCACCATCCGCGACAGCGTGCACGACGTCGAGATCACGCTGATGATCTCGATCGTGCTGGTGGTGCTGGTCGTGCTGTTCGCGCTGGGGCGGGTGACGCCGACCATCGCCGCCTCGATCACCGTGCCGCTGTCGCTCGCCGGGACGTTCGGCGCGATGGAGCTGTTCGGTCTACAGCCTCGACAATATCTCGCTGATGGCGCTCACCGTCTCGGTCGGCTTCGTCATCGACGACGCGATCGTGATGATCGAGAACATCGCCCACCATGTCGAGCGCGGCGAGGACCCCATCACCGCCGCCATCAAGGGCGCCAAGGAGATCACCTTCACCGTGATCTCGATCAGCGTCTCGCTGGTCGCGGTGTTCATTCCGCTGCTGTTCATGGGCGGCATCATCGGCCGGCTGTTCCGCGAGTTCGCGGTGACGCTGTCGGTGGCGGTGGCCATCTCGGTCGTCGTCTCCCTCACCGTGACGCCGACGGTCTACGCGCACCTGATGGCATGGCGTGCGCGGCGCGGCGAGACGCAGCACCAGCGCGAGCATATCGGCGAACGCATGTTCCGCGCCCTGCAGGAGACCTACGAGCACGGCATGGAATGGGTGATGCGCCACCAGACCGTCACGCTGCTGTTCTGGGTGGCGACGCTGGTGCTCACCGTGTTCCTCTATATCTGGGTGCCGAAGGGCTTCTTCCCGCAGCAGGACACCGGCATGGTGATGGGGACGACGGAAGCGCGCACCGACATTTCCTTCGCCGCGCTCTCGGCCAAGCAGCGCATCATCAACGAGATCGTGATGAAGGACCCGGCGGTCGCCGCACTCGGCAGCTCGACCCGGCACCAACGGCTCGCCCAACGGCAACCAGGGCCGCATGTTCATCACCCTCAAGCCGCTGTCCCGAGCGCAAGATGAGCGCCGACGAGGTCATCGCGCGCTTGAGGGCCGAAGCTGTCGCATGTCACCGGCATCTCGGTATTCCTGCAGGCGGCGCAGGACATCCGCGTCGGCGGCCGCTCCTCGAAGGCCCAGTTCCAGTTCGCGCTGTGGGACGAATCGCTCGAGGAGCTGCGCCAGTGGACGCCGAAGCTGATCGACGCGCTGAAGGACGAGCCCGGCATCACCGACGTTACCAGCGACCAGGACCGCGCGCAGACGCAGATCAACGTCGTCGTCGACCGCGATCGCGCGGCGCAGCTCAACGTGCCGATGAGCACCCTCGACCAGGTGCTGCAGGACTCCTTCGCCCAGCGCCAGATCTCGGTCATCTACTCGACGCGCAACCAGTACCACGTGGTGATGGAGGTCGCGCCCGAGCTGCAGACCGGGCCGGAGGCGCTCGACCACGTGCTCATCAAATCCGCGACCGGCCCAGCAGGTGCGCCTGTCCGAGGTCGCGCATTTCGAGACCGGCTTCGCCCCCGGTCTCGGTGCAGCACCAGGGCCAGTTCCCGGCCTCGACGCTGAGCTTCAACCTGCCGCCCGGCGCCTCGCTCGGCGATGCGGCCAACCGCATCGAGGAAGGTCGCCGCCGACATCGGCATGCCGCCGACCATCCATTCGGGCTTCGCCGGCAACGCGCAGGCCTTCTCCGATTCGCTGAAGAGCGAGCCGGTGCTCATCCTGAGCGCGCTGCTCACCATCTATATCGTGCTCGGCATCCTCTACGAGAACACGCTGCACCCGCTGACCATCCTCTCGACGCTGCCCTCGGCGGGCATCGGCGCGCTGCTGGCGCTGATCGTCAGCGGCAACGACCTGTCGATCATCAGCATCATCGGCGTCATTTTTGCTGATGGGCATCGTCAAGAAGAATGGCATCATGCTCGTCGATTACGCCGTCGAGGCGGAGCGCACGGGAGTCGATGCGATGACCGCCATCCGCGAGGCCTGCCGCCGCCGCTTCCGCCCTATCCTGATGACCACGATGGCCGCCGTGCTCGGCGCGCTGCCGCTGATATTGGCCGGCGGCAACGGTGCGGAGCTGCGCCGCCCGCTCGGCGTCCGCCATCGTCGGCGGGCTCATCGTCTCGCAGTTGCTGACGCTCTACACGACGCCCGTCATCTACCTTGCGTTGTCGCGCCTCTCCCGCCGCCACCCCCAAACCCATCGAAGGCTATTCCAATGTCGCCGCTTAAAAATATTTTCCGTTGTCATTCCCGCGAAAGCGGGAATCCAGACGCGCGAAGCGCCACTGAAAAGAACTGGATTCCCGCTTTCGCGGGAATGACAAAATTTGGAATCCGGGGAGCTGTGATCCTTCCGCTCCTGCTCACCGGCTGCATGGACGTGCTGTTCCCCTACAAGCATGTCGAGGCGCCGACGCCGGCGCAGTGGCGCGAAGCCCCGGGCGAGACGCTGAAACAGGCCTGGCCGGACGCCGAGTGGTGGAAGGCGTTCAACACGCCGGAGCTCACCGCGCTCATCGCGCAGGCGCAGGCGAACAACTTCGACATCGGCGCGGCGGTGGCGCGGGTGAAGCAGGCGAATGCCGAGGTGCGCATCAACGGCGCGGCGCTGCTGCCGGAGCTCGACGCGACGGCGGGCGCGACCCACACCCACAGCGGCGGCGGCGCGGCGACGACGACCATCGGCGGCACCACCACGACCATCGGCCGCAGCCGCAGCGGCACCACGTACAACGCGGCGCTGAACGCTTCCTACGAGCTCGATTTCTGGGGCAAGAACCTCTCGGCGCTCGAAGCGGCGAAGGCCAGCCGCGCCGCCAGCGAATAGAGGTGGTGACGCTGACCGTCGAGTCCTCGGTCGCCACCACCTATTTCGACCTGCTGGCGACGCGCCAGCGCCTCGAAATCGCGAACAACGACCTGAAGGCCGCGCAATCCATCCTCGATGCGCTGAAGAAGCGCTTCGCGCAGGGCGTCGCCAGCGAGCTCGACGTCAGGCAGGAGGAAAGCGTCGTCGACCAGTCGACCGCCGCCATCCCGCCGCTCAAGCTCCAGGAGAGCCGGGACCTCGACGCGCTCGCCATCCTGCTCGGCACGCTGCCGGAGTCGGTGAAATCGCCGGAAGCGAAGCTCACCGACGTCGCCGCGCCCGCCGTGCCGGAGGGCCTGCCGTCGCAGCTGCTCGAACGCCGCCCGGACGTGCAGGAGGCGGAGGCGCAGCTCATCGCCGCCCATGCCGACATCAACGCCGCGCGCGCCGCCTTCTTCCCCGACATCAGCCTGACCGGCGAGGCGGGCTATGCCAGCTCCTCGCTCGGCAAGCTGTTCGGGCCGGGCGGGTTCCTGCTCAGCTTCGGCGCCGGGCTGGTGCAGCCGATCTTCGAAGGCGGGCTGCTCACCGGCGAGCTCGCGCTGTCGAAGGCGCAATACGAGGAGCTGGAGCAGGATTACAAGAAATCCGTCGTCAGCGCCTTCTCCGACGTTGAGGATTCGCTCGCCGCGGTGAAGGACACCGCCGATCAGGAAGCGGCGCAGGACGAAGCGGTGAAGACCGCGCAGCGCGCCTACGAATTGTCGCAGCAGCAGTTCGCTGGCGGCACCGTCGACATCACCTCGGTGCTCAATACGCAGCGCACGCTTTTCTCGGCGACCGATGCGCTGGCGCAGGCGCGGCTTGCCCACCTCCAGGCCATCGCCGGGCTCTACAAATCCCTCGGCGGCGGCTGGGGTAAAAGGCAATAGCTCAACCTAAGCGTGCAACTTTTCCTTTACTAATCAGCGATTTTAAGGAATCCTCCGGCGAAACAACACAACCGGGGGTTAAAGTGGCCGAGCGCATCCTGATCGTCGAAGACGAACCCATCCAGAGCGAAATGGTGTGCCGCATGCTGGAGCATGAGCTGGGTGCAACGACCACCGTCGCCACGGATGGACCGCAGGCCCTCGCGCTGCTCGGCGAAGAGCAGAACGCCGATATCGCACTCGCGCTGTTCGACCTGCGCCTGCCGTCGATGGACGGGTTCGACCTGCTGCGCGCGCTGCCGGGGCTGAAGGTCTGCCCGCCCGTCATCGTGCTCACCGCCAGCGAGAGCATCGACGACGTCATCCGGGCGATGCAGCTCGGCGCGCTCGATTTCATCCCCAAGCCGACGCAGCGCCAGCGGCTGCTCGCCTCGGTGAAGAACGTGCTCGCCATCGGCGCGCTGATGCGCGAGGTGCGCCGCCTGCAGGCCGAACGCGTCGCGGTGCTCAGCGACGGGCGCCTGCGCACCATCGCCGAGATCGAGGCGGAGGTCATCGCCAGGGCGCTCGAGCGCTGCAACGGCCATGTCGGCCGCACCGCGCAGATGCTCGGCATGGGGCAGTCGACGCTGTATAAAAGGCGCAAAAGCGCGTAGTCTTGGTGGTGCGCGCGGTGCGCGCACGGGGGGCACGTGCCGCCCCCGCTACCGCTCCCCCTCGTTCGCTTCGCTCCGGCTCGCCTATTCGGCTACGCGGGTTCTTGGTGGTGCCTGTCGGCACGGGGGGCGAAGACGCCCCCGCTACCGCTCCCCCTCGTTCGCTTCGCTCCGGCTCGCCTATTCGGCTACGCAAGGCAGTGCGGCGAACGTTGGGGGACTTTATTTCCATTGCGGCCTCGTTGCGGCTCCCCTAGGCTCCCTGCGCTTCAACGGAGGATGGCATGTGGCAGTCGATGATCGATTTTCGTGGCGTCGGGGCGTGCGCCCTACTTGTTCTGCGGCGTCATCGGCCTCGTCTTCCTCCTCGCGCTCATCGACGGCTGGGTGCGGCTCTCCGCCGTGCACCAGGAGATCCGCCGGGGCGTCGCCACGCTGGCGGGGGTACCCGACCGCACCGCCTTCTTCGCCCAGTTCGAATCCCTCGCCGACCAGTTCGCGCGCCAGCCGCTCTTCGCCGCCGCCTGGCTCGAATTCACCAAGACCGTCATCCTCGATCCCGCGCGCGCTTTGGTCCTCGCCACCCGCCGGCCGGAGGAATTCTTCCATGACGGCGCGCTGCTGACGCCGCGCGTCAACCTCCGTCTGTTCAATGCGGTGCCGGGATACCTGATCAGCCTCGGGCTGTTCTTCACCTTCGTCGGCCTCGTCGCGGCCATTTCCATTGCGGCGAACGGCCTCGCCGCCGGCGACGTCAACGCGACCCAGCGCGCGCTGACCGCGCTGCTGCAGGTCGCCAGCGTGAAATTCATCAGCTCGGTCGCCGGCATCTCGCTGTCGATCATCCTGTCCTTCGTGCAGAAGGTGCAGCTCGGCAAGGCGAGTCGCGGCATTCACGAGTTCGGCCTGCTGCTCGAGCAGCGCACCCAGCTCATCACCACCGAGCAGCTGCTGCACCGGTGGCTGCTGGCGCAGGAGCAGACCACGCGCGGCCTGCAGCACCTCGCCGAGGACATCGCCACCGAAGTCACCATGAATCTCGGCGGGAAAAGCTGATGGCCGGGCGCAGCGCACAGTCCGAGGAATCGACCGAGCATTTCTTCACCGCCTTCACCGACCTGCTGGTCGGCGTCATTTTCATCTTCATCCTGCTGCTGATGGTCTTCGCGCTCAACTTCAAGCAGGCCGAGGCGATCAGCCAGCAATCGGCGCAGAAGGTCGTCGTCACCGAGGAAGTGCGCGCCGCACTGCTCAAGGCCATCGCCTCCGACATGCAGCTGCAGGGCACGCCGGTGACGCTCGACCTCGGCAGCGGCATCATCCGCCTGCCGGAATCGCTGCTCTTCGCCTCCGGCGAGTGGCAGCTGTCCGAGCGCGGCAAGCAGGTCATCGGCCAGCTCGCCGGGGTGCTCGGCAAATACCTGCCCTGCGCCTCCGGCCAGCGCAACGACTGCACCGGCCTCGCCCAGGGCGCGCTGCTCGACTCCGTGCTCATCGAGGGCCACACCGACAAGCGGCCCTTCAGCAACGCCCAGGGCATGACCAACTGGGAGCTTTCCGCCTTCCGCGCCATCAGCGTCTACAAGGCGCTGACCGCCGCGCAGCCGGCGCTCGACTCGGGCATTTTGAACCGCGAGGGCCAGCCGCTGCTGGGCGTCAGCGCCTATGCCGAGCGCCGCCCGGTGAGCTACACCGAGCTCGACCCCAACCGCCGCATCGACCTGCGCTTCAACATGCGCGGGCCGAGCTATGCCGACATCATCACCGTCACCCCGAACGGCCAGCTCTCCCATGATCTCGCGAAGTGACACGCAGTGGCGCCATAACTGGAGCGCGAGCGGCGTCCAGGTCGCGCTGACGAAGGGCGGCGCCACCCTGCCGCTCGCCGAGTGGGAATCCGCGCGCCCCAGCGCCGCGCGCGTCGCCGGAGGCCTCGGCATGGCGCCCGAAGGCTCGGCGCTGCATTTCACCCACGCCGAGCTCGCCGGCCTGAGCGATTACGACGCGCGCCAGTTCGGCCTGCCGCTGCGCATGGAGGCCATCGTCCACCTCCATGCCGAGGCGCGGATCGATTCCGGGCATTTCCGCCTCGGCATCACCGTCGAGCCGCTGCAGACGGCGCAGCCGTGGGTGAATTACCGGCGCGACGGCGCGCGCATCCTCGTCGGCGAGCGTAGCTACCGGCTGAACCCCACCCAGCTCGAAGCGATGGAGCTTGCCGAGCGCATCCAGGCGGCGAAGGACGTCGCCCAGCGCCTGAACCTGTTCCCGGCGCTGCTCAAATGCCTGCGCGCCCCGCGCGAGGCGCGGCTGATCGCCAGCGGCGCCTTCGCCCACGTCACCGTCGCCCCGTTGGGCAGCGCGCTGGCCACGCGGACGCTCTATACGCGGCAGGACGGGCGGCTGCTGCCGGTCTCCGCCGCTCCCGGCGCCAACTGGGCGATGGGGCCGCACCGGCATTACTACCTGCGCAACGCCTAGGATTTTCCTTGAGTGCCGCCTTGCGGAAAACTAGAAAGGGCCCATGAGCCTCCCCGACGACAGCAGCGACGTTTACATCAAGCCGCCCGGCGTGCGCGCCTCGCCGACCATGGGCGCCGACGCGCTGGCGAAGAAGGCGAGATCGCTCGGCATCGACATCCTCACCTACACGCTGGGCGATCTCTTCCCCAAGCCGGACGAGGAGAAAGACATCGCCGGATGGCTGGTGCAGCTCAAGGCCGCGCATAAAAAGGACCCCGCCAACGCGATCTACGCCATGTGGGCGAAGCGCTCCTACGCGCCGCCCGGCGGCACCGAGGGGCTGCGCGCCGCCGCCGCCTACCATTTCACGCGCGACACCGGCATCACGGCGACGGCGGATGACGTGCGCGCCGGCCACGGCGGCAAAGGCACGCTGACCGCTGCGTTCCGCGACCTCGAAAAGAAAGAGGGCCGCACCGTCTTCCTCGCCGGGCCCGGCTGGCCGACGAATTTCGACGTCTTCCCCACCGGCACCCGCATCGTCGAAGTGGCGACCGACGGGCGAGGGCTGATGACGGTGGAGCAGCTCAAAGCCAAGCTCGCCAAATATCCGAATCCGGACATTATCCTCATCAACGCGCCGAGCAACCCGACGGGCGCGAATTATACCCCCGCCGAGCGCGAAGCGCTGCTCGCGCTCATTGCGAGCGATAAACACGCCGCCAAGGCCACCGTCGTTTTCGACGATCCCTACGGCAAGCTGGTGTTCGACGAGAAGGGCTATGACATCGCCACCGTGCTCCGTCGCGGACCGGCGGAGAAGGCGCTGTTCGAGGCGGGGCGGCTCGCCGTCATCCGCACCGCGTCGAAGGAGTGGGGGCTGGCCGACCTGCGCGTCGGCTGGATCGTGACCCGCAACACGGCGCTGCTGACTTCGGTCGCCAACTGCAACTCCTCCGAGATGGGCGGCGTCTCCGGCCACGACCAGGATCTGCTGATGGCGGCGCTGCATTTCGGCGATTCCTTCATCGAGCGCACGGTGGCCGAGCTGCGCGAGAAGCGCGCCATGCTCATCGCCGGCGTCGCGAAGCTGAAATTCGCTGGCATGGAGGAGCCAAAGGCCACCATCTACGGCTGGATCGATTTCTCGGGGCTGAAGGACAAGTTCGTTCCCGTATCCGCGCTACGCTGCGAAAAAGCGCTGGAAGTGCTGAACGACAACGAGCGCGCCAAGGGCGGATTCACCATCCGCACGCCGCAGGACATGATGCGCTACCTGGCGTATGTCGCCGGCATCTGCCCGGTGCAGGGCACGCCGTTCTACGCGCCGGAGGGCGCGCTGGGCAAGGCCGACTGGCACGTACGCTTCACCTTCTGCGGCGACAAGGCGGAGCTCGCCGAGGGCATCAGGCGCCTGCAGCAGGCCGAGGCGCTGCTCGACGGCGCCGCCGCGCAAAAACGCAAAGCCTGAGCTGTCATTCCTGCTTTCGCAGGGATGCCAGCTCAGTGTTGCCCTACCACCGCGTGGGTCTTCACCGGCGTGAAGTGCCCCACGCAGGACTTGCCGCGATTCGCCTTCGCTTCCGCGCGCGCGGCGGCCAGCTCGCGCTTGTATTCCGGCGAGTTCTTCATTTTGGCGTAGATGACCGAGGAAAGCTCCTTGCCGGCGCTCACGTCCGTAGGGGAAATGCGCCCCCGCCTCGACGCGGTGGTGGGCGATGGCGGCGGCGCGCGCGTAGAAGGCGTCCGCCCGGTGCGGGAAGAGCGTGCTCAGGATATCCGCCCAGACATAGTTGGTGGTCGCGTGGCCGCTCGGGTAGCCGGGACGGTCGATGACCGGCGCGTAGGCATGCACGCTCTTGTTGGTCCATGGGCGCTTGGCGCCCCAATGGTCCTCGGCGTTGTTGCTGATATGCAGCGCGTCGTCCTTGGCGTTGTTGAGCAGCGTGTAGAGCGCCGGGGTAGCACTCGGCGGTGTAGGTATGGCCGAGCGTGGGCTTCAGCATCATCGAGGGGTCGATGCGGTCCTCGGCGCGGATGGCGGCTTTGTCGGCATTGCCCAGGCTCGCCTGCTCGACGATGACCTGGCGCAGCCCGACGTTATAGGCCGGCGAATCGACCGGCGGCGGCGCCTCGATCGCGGTCGGCGGCACCTCGCGCGCGCTGACGAAATGCGCCGGGCCCCAGCTCGTTCCCGAGCAGGCGGCGAGGAAAAGGATCGAAGCGAGTGCGAGTGCCGGGCGAAGTTGGGTCATGGTCATAATGCCTCCCGTTGTTATGCTTTTACTTCCACGGCCCGCTGTTCGGAGCCGCGCAGGTTCATGTAGATGAGCACCGTCGCCGAGACATAGATCGACGAATAGGTGCCGACGACGACGCCGAAGATCATCGCCGCCGAGAAGCCGAACAGCACCTCGCCGCCGAAGCCGACGAGGCCGACCAGCGCCGCGAGCACCGTGCCGGCGGTGAGGAAGGTGCGCGCCAGCGTCTCGTTGATGGAGAGGTTGAGCACGTCGGCCAGCGGACGCACCTTGAACTTGCGCAGATTCTCGCGCACGCGGTCGTAGATGACGACCGAGTCGTTGATCGAGTAGCCGATGATGGTGAGGATCGCCGCGACCGAGGTCAGGTTGAACTCGATGCCGGTGATCGAATAGAAGCCGAGCCCCAGCACCGCGTCGTGGAAGAGGGCAAGGATGCCGCCGAGCCCGTACTGCCACTCGAAGCGGAACCAGAGATAGAGCATCATCGCGACGAGGGCGAGGGAGAGCGCCAGCACCGAATGGTAGATCAGCTCGTTGCCCACCTGCGGGCCGACGTAATCGACCTTGAGGTAATCGACATGCGCGCCGTAGCCGCCGTCGAGCTCGCTGCGCACCGCCTGCGCCACCGCGTTCTGGTTCTCGGTGCCCTGCGGCTTGATGCGGATCAGCACCTGGTGGCCGTCGCCCACCGATTGCAGCGAGGCGTCCTTCGTCTGCGCGGTCTCGAGCAGGGTGCGCATCCTGCCGACGTCGGCCGGCGCGTCGGTGCGCACTTCCATCACCACGCCGCCGGTGAAGTCGATGCCGAAATTGAAGCCCTTCGTCGCCATCGAGAAGACCGACGCGGCGAGGCCGATGAAGGTGATCGCGAAGCCGAGCTTGCGGTAGCCGACGAAATCGAAGCGCGGCACGTCGCGGAAAAGCTGGAGGGGGAATTTCATGCTACGTCGCGTCGTCCTCGTCGTGTTTCTTCGCCGGTGAGCCGGGCACCCAGCCGCGGCGCAGGACCTCGCCCGGCGCGCGACGGGTCTTACATAGCGATATCGCCACCGAAAAGGCAAGGATGGCGACGGTCGCCGCGAGCGAAATCTCGGTGGAGACCAGGTCGTAGCCGAGGAACTCGTTCACCATCATTTTCCCGCCGATCATGATGAGGATGAGCGAAAGCCCGTATTTCACGTGCTCGAAACGGTAGAGCACCGCCGCCAGCGCGAAGAACAGCGCCCGCAGCCCCAGGATGGCGAAGATGTTGCTGGTGAAGACGACGAACGGCTCGCGCGTCACCGCGAACACGGCGGGGATGGAATCGACCGCGAAGACGATGTCCGATATCTCGATCAGCACCAGCACGAGGAACAGCGGCGTCACCCAGCGCAGCGCGCCGCGCCGCACGAAGAAATGCTGCTTCTCGTAGTGGTCGGTCACCCGCATCCGCCCGCGCATGAAGCCGACGATGCGGTTGGCCGCGAGGTCCGGCTCCTCCTCGATCTCGAACAGCAGCCGGCCGCGGTGAGGACGAGGAACGCGCCGAAGATATACGTCACCCACTCGAAATGCGCGATGAGCACGGTGCCGGTGCCGATCATCGCCCCGCGCAGCAGCAGCGCGCCCAGGATGCCCCAGAACAGCACGCGGTGCTGGTACTCGCGCGGCACGCCGAAATGGGTGAAGATCAGCAGGAAGACGAAGAGATTGTCGAGGCTGAGCGATTTCTCGATCAGGTAGCCCATGAAGAATTCGTTAGCCCGACTGCCGCCCGAGCTGGTGGAAGACGAACAGGTTGAAGCCCATCGCCAGCACGAAATAGAACAGGCTGAGCAGCAGCGCCTCGCGGATGCCGACCACCCGCTGCCGCCGGTGCAGCACGCCGAGGTCGAACAGCAGCAGCGCGCCGATGACGATGAAGAAAAGCACCCACATCCAGAGCGGCGTCTGCACATCAAGAGGCGGATTTATCATGCTGATTTTGTAGTCGATATTTCCGCCGCGCGAAAGCGGGAATCGCGTTCGCGGCCATCGCGGCCGGCATCGTATGCCGCAACGGCAGGCCGGGACTGCAAAAACTGCATGATGGGTGTCATCAAACCGTCATTTTCCCGTGCGAGAAAAGCCTGCTCACAACGAAGGAGGGAAAAATGACCGCTCAACGACGCTATATAGGCACTGGATGCCGACACCCAGACGGATGTCGACCTTCTGGTCGGTGCCGCGAAACGGGACAAAGACCTGAATCGCCCCCAATGCGATGAGTTGCGCGAGCAACTGGCGGGCGAAGATATCCATGCCCTCAAGGCGCGGCTCGCGGCCGCGTTCCGGATCGGCTCCAAGGATTCGGGCCTGGGCGTTTAAGCGAGCGGCGTCCGGGGCAGGCCGGAGCTAAGGCTAGTAAGCCTTGGTGATGGTCGCCGAGCAGGTCGAGGAGCTGCCCATATCGATCACCGTGTTCTTGCCGTTGCAGTCGTAATGGCATTCCTTGGCGGCGCCGGCGGGCTGTGAAAGCTTACAGGTCATTTCGTGGACCGAGGAGCTCGCGCTGCTGGCCGCAGCAGGGGCGGCGGGGGCCGGCGCGGCGGTATTCTGGGCCATGGCGGCGGTGGCGAGAAGCAGGCTGGCGGTCGTCGTCATCATGAGGAAGCGCATTCGGATACTCCTTAAAGGTCGTTGCAATTAAACATGTCGGGTGATGGTGGGGGCGCAGGGTTCGCCTGCCTTGATCGTCACCGAGGCCTCGGCGCCGTTGCAATCGTAAAGGCAGGTCTTGAGCGGCTCCGAGCTGTCCTCGGAGGTCAGGAAGCAGATCATCGAGGTGGCCGGGCTCCCGCTGGAGATCGGAATCCTGCTGGCTGTATTGCATGCTCGGCGTGGCCGCAGCCAGCGCAGTGAGAACGATCGCGGCACGCGCAACGCTTCGCATGGATCCCCCTTATTCCGGGGGACCATAGACGAAAATAATGATCGGGCAAATGCTTATGTGATTCAGGCGAACAGCCTGGCGAATTTGCGCGCCTTGCGCTTCTTCCAGTGGCCGCGATGGTAAGCGTCGGAGGCCAGCAGCGGCAGCACGGAGCCGGCTTCGGCGAAGACCATCTGCTCCAGCGCGGTATCGACCTTGCCCCACGAGCAGGCTTCCTTCAGCGTCGAGGAGGAGCAGGCGCCGTCGCGCACGTCGGCGACGGTGATCTGCACGGCGTATTTGTGCATCTCGGCCTCGTGGCCGAGGATCTCGGCGCAGACGACGGTGTCCTGCGTGAAGTTCTTCGGCACGCCTCCGCCGATCATCATGAGGCCGGTGGTGCCGGCTTTGATTTTAATGTCGGTGAGCTCGCGGAAATCGGCGATGGCGTCCAAGACCATGTGCTTCTTCGGGTTCTCGACCTGGTGCTTGACCAGCCCGAAGCCCGCCGAGCTATCGACGAACGCGGGGCAGAAGATCGGCACGCCATGCTCATAAGCAAGCTGCACCAGCGAGTCTTTTTTCTTGGCGTTGCCGGCGGCGAGCCACTTGCCCATGTTCCAGATGAACTCGCGCGAGGAATAGGCGCGCGGCTGCAGCGAATCGGCGATCTTGAGGATCGTATGGTCGCAGGCCTGTAATTCTTCCTCGTCGATATAGGTGTCGTAGATGCGGTCGATGTAAAGATCGCGCAGGTACTTGTCGTCCTGCCCGCTGGCGCTGCCGTGGTAGTGCTTGAAGCCGAGCGCCTCGAAGAAATCCATGTCGACGATGGTGGCGCCGGTGGCGACGATCGCGTCCACCATGTTGAAGCGCACGAGGTCGGCGTAGAGCTTCATGCAGCCGCCCGCCGAGGTCGAGCCGGCGATGGTGAGGATGATCGAGCAGTCCTTGTCGGCCAGCATCGTGTTGTAGATCGACGCGGCGCGCGCGAGGTCGCGCGAGGTGAAGGACATGCCGCTCATCCCGTCGATGATCTTGCGCGCATCGAAGCTGGTGATGTCGATATGCTCGACCGTCTTGCCGAGCAGCTCGGCCTTGGCGTTGGATTTCTGTTTGGTCTTGGCGGTCATGGCCCCACTCCGTGAGGAGGGCTAGGGCCAGTGGCTAGGGCTAGGGGAAATTACTGCTTCCCTAGCCACTAGCCCTAGCCACTAGCCCTATGTTTTAAGCGATAGCCCGATACGCGACTTCGTGCTCTTCCGCAAGCGCGGGCTGCGGGCGGTAGAGGCTGAGCAGCGGCTCGTCCTTGACGGCGACGACGCGGTTGGCCAGCGAGAAGCCGTTGAAGCGCGTCGCCATCGTCCGCCCGTAGGCGCCGAGCTGGCCGATCTCCAGGTAGTCGCCCTCCGCGATGTCGGCGGGCAGGATGAACGGCCCGCGCATCGTGTCGAGCGTGTCGCAGGTCGGGCCGAAGAGGGTGAAGCCGGTCACTTCCTCGCCCGGCTTGCGGTTCAGCAGGGCGCGCCGGGAAAATGAAGCCCGGGGTGCCGGCGTCGAACAGCGCGCCGTAGGTGCCGTCGTTGATATAGAGCGCATTGCCCTTGCGCGCCTCGACGCGGACCACGACCGCGCCCGACTCGGCGACCAGCGCGCGGCCGGGCTCGCAGAGGAGCTGGCAGCCGTGCTGCCTGACGAGGTCGCGCGTCGCGTCGTGGATGGCGCGGAAGTAATTGATCAGCGCCGGCGGGTTCATGCCGGGATAGAGCGAGGGGAAGCCGCCGCCGACGTCGAACGACTCGATGGGCACGCCCGCCTGCCGGATCGCCTGCTTGGCGAGGCGGATGGCGAGGCGGTAGGCGTCCGGGTGCATGCATTGCGAGCCGACATGGAAGCAGATGCCGAGCACCTTCGCCGCCGCGCGCGTGCGCTGGATGAGCGCGGGCGCGATGTCGAGTGCGACGCCGAACTTCTCGGTCAGCGCCAGCTCGGGCGCAGCTCTTCGGGGTCGAAGGGCTTGGCGAGGTAGTCGTCCATGCCAGCCTTGAGGCATTTTTCCTTGTCGTCGGTGAAGGCGTAGGCGGTCATGGCGATGATCGGCGTGCGCTTGAGCGAGGCGCGACGCTCGAAATCGCGGATGCGTTCGGTGGCCTCGATGCCGTCCATGCCGAACATCTGCACGTCCATGAGGATCAGCGCGTAGCGCTGCTTCTGGAACTTGGCCAGGGCCTCGAGGCCGCTGTTCGCCACCTCGTACTCGTAGCCGAACTGCTCGAGCAGCGCGGTCGCCACCATGACGTTGGGCTTCTGGTCCTCGACCAGCAGCACGGCGTGCTTGCCCGCTGCGCGCGGCGCCGGCGCCGCCTCGGCGGAGAGGTCGATCGCTTCCTTGGCCGGCGGTGCGGCCGCCTTGAGCGGCAGGGTGACGATGAACTGCGAGCCGTCGCCCGGCGTGCTCTTCACCTTGAGCGTGCCCTCCATCTGGTCGACGAGGGTCTTGCAGATGGCGAGGCCGAGGCCGGTGCCGCCGTATTTGCGCGTGGTCGAGGCGTCGGCCTGGGTGAATTTCTCGAAGATGGTGGCGAGTTTCTCCGAGGCGATGCCGATGCCGGAATCGCTGACGGTGAGCACCACGTCGGTGACCTCGCCCTGGGTGAAATGCGCGCGGTTGGCGAGGGTGAGCGTCACCGCGCCTTCCTCGGTGAACTTGATCGCGTTCGACAGCAGGTTGGTCAGCACCTGCGTGATGCGCAGCGGGTCGCCGATGTAGTGGTGGCCGAGGAGGCCGCGCTGGTCGATGGACAGGGCGAGCTCCTTCTCGCGCGCCTTGACCTTCATCTGGCTGAGAAGCTTCTCGGCGAGGTCGGCCAGGTCGAACTCGACATGCTCGAACTGTACGCCGCCCTCCTCGAGCTTGGCGAAATCGAGCAGGTCGTTGATGAGGGCGAGCAGCGAATCGGCGCTGGTGCGCAGCGTGCCGATGAACTCCTTCTGCCGGGCGGAAAGCGGCTTGCTGCCCGCCAGAATATTGGCGAGGCCGATGACGACGTTCATCGGCGTCCGGATCTCGTGGCTCATGTTGGCGAGGAACTCGGACTTGGTGCGGCTCGCCCCCTCGGCGCGCTCCTTGGCGAGGCGCAGCTCGGCGATGATCTCGCGCATGCGCTCCTCGTTGTGCTGGATCTCGGCCATCATGCCGCTGAAGGCGTCGATCAGCTCGCCGAGCTCGTCCTCGGTGCGGCGGATCATCGGCAATTGCGCGTGGCGGTCGCGGCCGAACTGGCGGCTGATCGAGGCGAGCTCGATGATCGGCTGTGAGATGAGCCGCTGCAGGTACGACGACACCGGCCAGATCAGCGCGATGACCAGCATCAGGATGCCCAGCTTGGCGATGGTCTCGGCGCGCAGCCGGTCGAACATCCGCGCGAGGTCGTATTCGAGGTAGATGGTGCCGAGGTGGCGGTTATTGAAGGCGATCGGCTTGAACAGCGCCAGCCGGTGCCAGAAGAATTCCTCGGCCATGTCCTGCGCCGCCGGCAGGGGATGGCGCCCGCCTGCGGCTGGTAGCTGGCGAAGACGCCGCCAGTGTCGTCGTAGATGCAGGCGAGGCGGATCGACGGATCGGCGGAGAGCGACTGCAGGTTCTCGCGCGCGGCGGTGGGGTCGAGGAACTGCAGCGCCGGGCGCGACTGCAGGGCGAGGATGTCGGCGGTGGTGTCGAGCCGCTGCATCAGCGCGCGCCGCTCGGTGGAGACGGAGAGCTCGGTGGTCAGGATCGCCGAGACCAGCAGCGCGAAGACGGTGATGCCGAGGATGATCGCCACCAGCTTGTAGCGGATGGGCCAGCCGGCGAAACTGGGGGCGTGCGGTCGCATCAGCGCACCTCCTCGGCCAGCTTGAGCAGGCGCGAGCTGACCTGGAAGCCCTGCGCATTCAGCCGCGTGTTGTCGACGTCGATGCCGATATGGTCGCCCTCGCGGGTGAGCACGATCATGCCGCCATGGCCGAGGTAATCGTGCTGGTTGGAGATCGAGAGCACGCCGGCGGCGGGCGTGCCGCCGGTGCCCGCCGGGTCGAACAGCATCTGGCAGCCGCCGGCCTCCTGCGCCGAGCGGATGCTGCGCACGCTGAGGCGGCGCTCGGCGGTCATGCGCTGCTGCACGTATTGCAGGTAGGCAGCAGCGGCGCGTCGCCGACGACGCAGATGGTCGCGCTGGTCATGTCGTCCGGCTCGAATGGCCGGGCCAGGTGATGTAATTGAAGAAGTTGTAGAGGAACACCGCCTCGACCTTGTACTGGCGGTCCTCCGTCTCGTCGGCGCGGGTGAGGGCGGGCGCCAGCAGGCACAACGCGAGCGCGGCGAGGAGGGCGCGGAGCGGGGAGTGCCTGTGCGGCGCGTGCATCATGCTAGAATTTCCATGTGACGCGGCCGATGAACGAGCGGTCGACCTCGGCCTGCGGCACGCCGGGGAACTCGGCGTGGCGCGGCTCGAGCAGGTTCTGGCCGATCAGGCTGACCTCGACGTCCGGCAGCACGTGCCAGCCGAGGCGCGTGTCGTAGCGGAAATAGGAATCGGCCGGGGCGGTGATGCCGTCGACGTAGTAGAGCATGTTGTCCCACTGCAGCACCGGCGTGATGTTCCAGTAGGAGCGGACGGAGAATTGCTGGCGCGGCATTTCCGCCTCGGTCGAGTCGAGCGTCTCGGTGCTGGCGGGGTCGACGCCGAGCACGGCGCGGCCGAAGGTGTAGGAGCCCATCAGCTTCCAGGCGGTCGTTACCCGGTAGGTGGCCGATGCCTCGGCGCCGTAGACGTGGCCGTGGCCGAGGTTCTCCTCGACATAGGGGAAGATCGTCGTCATCCCGCTGGGGCTGGGGTAGGAGGGGAAGGATTCGAGGGTGAACAGGTTGCGGTATTCGTTGAGGTAGGCGGTGGTGTCGAGCTGCAGCTTGGCGTCGGCTGGAAGCGGTAGCCGACCTCGTAGGCGGTGAGGTCCTCGGCTTGAGGTCGCTGTTTGCCCTGCAGCTCGTAATAGTTCGGCCCGGCGGTGACCAGCGCGACGAGGTCGATCTGGTCCTCGATGATGCTCGGCGTGCGCACCGCGCGCGAGACGGAGGTCCACAGCGTCTGGTTGTCGGTCACCAGCCAGGACAGCCGCGCCGTCGGCTGGACGTTGAAGCCGGTGAAATAATCATGCTCGAATTTCGAGCCGGCGGTGAAGATCAGCGTGTGCGGGATCAGGTCGTAATCGTCCTGCACGAAGGCGCTGAACAGGCTGAAATCCTGCTGCGGGCTGCTGACGCGCGCCTCGAAGGACGGCTCGATCTCGGCGAAGACGTTGCGGTAGCCTAGCCCCCAGCTGAAATGGTTGCGCTCGGAGGTCTGCCAGTTGTGCTGCCAGTCGAGGTCGATGGTGGTGATGTGCTGGTCGGCGACTTCCTCCAGCCGCGAATAATGGTCGATATAGGCCTGCAGCGTGCCGCTCGAGCCGGGGGCGAACTGGTGGTCCAGCGCGCCAGCACGTCGCCGCCGTAGGAATTGTCGGTGTTGTTGGAGGTGGTGCTGAAGGGGAACGTGCGCTGGGTGAGCGTTTCCGTTTCGTCCTCGTTGCCGTTATAGCGCTGCCGGAGAGGAAGAAGCTGTTGCCGTCGCTGCGGTCCGAATCGACGCGGAAGCCGGCGCGCTCGCGCGAGAAGCGGTCGAAATTGTCGCTGCCGGAGGGGCCCTGGCTGTCGCCGCGCTGGAAGTAGCTGCCGTAGGTGCGGTAATAGGTGCCGTCGGAAATCTTGCCGCCGTGCTGCAGCACCGTATCGTCCTGCCCGCGCGTGCCGACGTCCTCGGAAACGAAGTTCCCCTGCGTCGTCGAGGTGTGCTTGGTGATGATGTTGATGACGCCGTTGGTGGCGTTCGCCCCCCAGGTCGAGCCGCCGGGCCGCGGATGACCTCGATATGGTCGATCTCCTCGATCGGCAGGAACTGGTCGTCCCAGTAGGTGCCGCCATGCACCGGCGTATAGACCGAGCGCCCGTCGACCAGCACGAGGATCTTGTTGGCGAGCGTGCCATTGAAGCCGCGGATGCTGATCGCCCAGCTATGCGCGTTGACCTGCGCGACCTCGACGCCCGGCGCCATGCGCAGCGCATCGGGGATCGAGGTGACGCCGGTGCGGTGCAGGTCCTCCTGGGTGATGACGTAGACGGCGGCCGCCGCGTCCTCCAGCCGCTGCGGGCGCTTGGAGACGGAGGTGACGACGAGGGTCGCCGATATCCATCGACAGCAGCTCGTTGAACTCGGTGTCCTCGGGCAGCTCGGCGCGCACCGGGGGCGCGCAGAGGCAAGCCGGCGCGACGAGCAGGGCAGCAATGAGGCGACGGCGGGTGGTCATGACGCACCGGGCTGTTAAGCCTCACAAAATGAGGCTTCGCCGCATAAAAAGGCCATAAGTTTCTAATATGGAACTAATATCGGGGCGCCTTCAGGCGCGCGCCAGGCGGGGGATGTCCTCGCTCATCAGCCTGTCGACGAGCACCTCGTACCCTTCGAGGTTGCGCGGCTTGGAGAGGAAAAGCCGGGCGCCGAGCCGGCCCGCCTGGTCGGAATCCAGCGGGTTGCGCGAGGTCGTCAGCACGATGACCGGAATGCCGCTCAGGCGCGGGTCCTCGCGCAGGGCGGCAAGCACGTCGTGGCCGCTGACCCTGGGCAGGCCGAGGTCGAGCAGCACGAGGTCGGGCCGGGGCGCCTTCGCATGGTCGCCGCGCCGGTGCAGGAAATCGAGCGCGCCCTCGCCGTCGGTGACCCAGTGCATCTCGACGTGGCGGCCGTCGGCGAACAGATCCTGCAGCAGCGCGACGTCGGCGGCATTGTCCTCGACCAGCAGGAGCTGCAGCGCTTTACTCATGGGGCCTCGACTGGGTTCGGATGGCGGATTCGGGATCGGGCAGGGTGAAGCAGATATCGGTGCCGCGCGCGTCGCCGCGATCGATCCAGATGCGCCCGCCGTGAAGCTCGACGATCTTCCTGCAGGTGGCGAGCCCGATGCCCGAGCCCGGGTAGGCGTCCTGGCTGTTGAGCCGCTGGAAAAGCCCGAAGACCTTTTCGCGGTATTCCCCGGCGACGCCGATGCCGTTGTCGCTGACGCGGATGCGCCAGGACTTCCCGTCGGGCTCGGCGCGGATCAGGATGCGCGGCACCGTCCCCGCATGCTGGAACTTGAGCGCGTTGGTCAGCAGGTTCTGCAGCAGCCGCCCGAGCAGCGCCGCGTCGCCCAGCACGCGCGGCAGCGCGCCGTAATCGATGCTGGCGCCCGAGCTGGCGATGCCCTCGCCGAGGTCGTCGAGCACGTTCTTCAGCACGTCGTCGAGCGCCAGCGGGCGGAAGCCCTGGATGCGCTCGGCGCGCGTATGGGTGAGCAGCCCGGCGATGAGGTCCTGCAGCCGCGTCGCCCCTTGCGCCGCGCGGTCGATGTAGCCCTTCGCGCGCTCGTCGAGCTGGTCGCCGTAGCGCCGGGCCAGCATCTCGACCTGGGTGACGATGGTGCGCAGCGGCTCCTGCAGGTCGTGCGAGGCGACCCAGGCGAAGCGGCTCAGCTCGCCGTTGGCCTCCTCGAGCGCGGCGACCTGCTTGGTGAGCTCGCCGTAAAGCTGCGCGTTCTCCATGGCGATCGAGATGGTATCGGCCAGCGCCTGCAGCACGGCGACGACCTCGCGCGGCGGCTCGTACGGCTCGGCCCAGTAATTGCCGATGGCGCCGATCGGCGCGCCGCGGCGGATCGGCACCATGGCGAGGCTCTTGACGAAGGTGGGCCGGTACGCCTCCGCCGGGATGCGCGCGTCGGCATAGATGTCGGGGATGACGGCGGGGGTGCCGTTCAACATCACCAGCCGCTGATGCAGGCGGACATCGGGAAGCGCTGGCCCTTCCATAGCGGGGCGATGGCATTTTCGTCGAGGTAGTGGCACTCCTCGCCGTCGCGCAGGACGAAGGTGGCGCCGTCGGCGCCGGTCAGCTCGCGCGCGGCGCGGCGGGCGATGGCGGCGATGGCGTCAAGGTCGCGCGCGTGCGACAGCTCCTGCACGACGGTGACGAGGTGCTCCATGGCACCGGTATACCAGTCCGAGAAGTCCGATCTGCGTGCCGATAATGCCTGTGCGCCTTGCATCTACCGTCCACAACTTGGAGGTGAACGTTAACATATGGCGGCGGAATCGGTCAACAAAATGTATTCCAATTAACCAATCATTTTCAATAAATTATCGTCAAATTTTAACGATCCGGGGCAGCGCCTGAGGCAATGGTTCCGCTGCGGCCGCTAATCGTCGGCAAGACCGGCATTTTCATCCTCAAGTTGTGCCGGGACCCCGTCGGGCCGCGCCTTGTCCTGCGCTTCGGGATGGCGGATGCGGCCGCCGCTTTCGGCTGTCTCGTTGCTCACGCCGCTGGCGGAGGCGAAGCCTTCCTCGTACTGCTCCTGCAACTCGCCGTTGTCGCGGGGGGAAATGGCATCGTCCACCGCGCGGTGGGTGGCAGTGCCGGCATGGTCCTTTTTATCGCTGTAATTGACGTGGCGCATAGGCCCTCCTGTGTTGCCCCCAGTTGACCATACGCCGCATTAAAGCGCCGTGCGGAAATCGCTGCGCTGCCGCTTGCCTCGCGAACGGCCAGCCACTAGGATGAGCGCCTGTCCGGACACGCAAAAGGAGCCGTTATGCCGCAGGCCGCCGCGAAAGCGCCCACCACGCCCCAACTCGCCATCTCGGCCGGGATCGAGGAACGGCTCGCCAAAGGCGAGCTCAGCCAGAAGCAGGTCGAGGATTTCCGCCGCTTCCTCGACCGCGTCAATGCCGAGCTGCTTTCCCACCGCATCATCCGCGAGAACCCGTATTCGCGCTGGTTCGCGCGTGGCGAGGCGAGCGATGCCGAGCTCAGGCATTTCATCCAGCAATTCTCGGTCTTCTCGAACCTGTTCCTCGTCGCCCAGCTTTTGAAGGTCATCAACGCCCCCTCGCTGGAGCAGATGCGCGCCGGCAAGGAGATATTGATGAACGAGCTCGGCGTCATCTACCGCAAGCCGCGCAACGACAACGTGCCGCAAGCCGGCGCCGAAAAATCCGAGGCGAAGAAGGACGCCGAGGGCGACCCGGCGCTGGTCAGTATCGAAGGCTCCGTCGAGGGCTCGACCTACAAGCACCGCGCGGCGCATTACGAGTGGATGCTCGGTGTCGGCGAGCCGCTGGGCCTGGGCTACGGCGACCTCGGCAAGCGCCGCCACGGCACCACGACCACGCTGCATTTCTGCGACGAGCTCAACCGCACCTACGGCTCGGAAGACCCGATGATCGCCGAGGGCGCGAGCTTCGCGGTCGAGAACTGGGCCGCCGCCGGCTTCTGGCAGGACCTCGAGGACGGACTGGTGAAGCTCAAGCAGGACCGTATCCCCGGCCTCAAGCTCGCCTTCTTCACCTGGCACAACCGCGTCGAGGGCCAGCACGCCGCCCACGTCATGGACGAGCTCGAAGAGGCCTATTTCGACCCGCATTTCGACGAAGCGAAATTCTTCAAGGGCGGCCACGAGATACTGGACGCCGTCGCCACCTTCTGGGACGGGCTGGAAGACGACCGGCTGAAAAAACGTACCAAGGCCTGATCGCGCAGGCCTTATTTACCCTGCAGCGCTTTCAGCTGATCCTGCGACTCGTCATCCCCCTGGTCCGCCGCCAGCTGGAACCAGTGGATAGCCTGCGCCTTGTCCTTCTTCACTCCCACGCCGTCGCGGTAAACGACCGCCAGATTGTACTGGGCATGCACGAAGCCTTTATCGGCGGCCTCCTGCCATAGCCGGATGGCCTCCGGCATGTTCTTGGGAACGCCGTTGCCCTCCTGGTAAGCGACGCCCAGATTATAAAGGCCGCAGACGGCGCCCTGGTCCGCCGCCTTGCGCAGCCATGGTACACCGGCGGCCGGATCCTTTTTCAGCTCGTCCGCCCCGGAATAATAGTCCGCGCCCAGCTGGCACTGGGCGTCCGCATTGCCCTTCTGCGCGACCACGGTGAGCGCGTGTTCGTAATCCCCGCCGGCCAGGAGCATGGGGATGATCATGGAACCGCCGGCGATCCACAAGCCGCCGGCGATGAGGATAAGGGCAAGCCCGAGGCAGGGAACGAGTATCCAGAGGTATCTTCGCCGGCGCGGTTTCGAGTCCACGGTGCCCCTCAATAAGGAATGTTACCCGATCGCATAATGCGCCGTGAAGTGGCGCAGGAACGGCGCCTGTTTCGTCATGCGGTACGCCGGGATCGACCTGCGCTGCGCGTGCACCTGCTGCAGCACCTCGATGACGTAATCGAAATGGCTCTGCGTATAGACGCGGCGCGGGAAGGCCAGCCTGACCAGCTCGCGCGGCGCCGCCACTTCCTTATTGCTGCGGCCACGCCGCCCGAACATCGCCGAGCCGAGCTCGACGCCGCGAATGCCGCCTTCGAGGTAGAGCGCGTTGACCAGCCCGATGCCGGGGAAGCCGCCCGGCTTCAGGTGCGAGCAGAATGCGCTCGCGTCGAGGAATACCGCATGCCCGCCCGCCGGGCGCACGATGGGGATGCCCGAGGCGATCAGCCGCGAGGACATGTATTCGACCGTCGCGTGGCGGTAATGCTGGTAGTCGGCATCGAGCGCCTCGCGCAGGCCGACGGCGATGACCTCGAGGTCGCGGCCGGCGAGGCCGCCATAAGTCGGGAAGCCCTCGGTCAAAATGAGCAGGTTGCGGAAATCCTCCGCCCAGGCATCGTCGTGGCAGCAGAGGAAGCCGCCGGTGTTGGCGAGCCCGTCCTTCTTGGCGCTCATCGTCGCCGCGTCGGCGTGGGCGAACATCTCGCGCGCGATGTCGGTGAGCGTCTTCTTCGCATAGCCCTTCTCGAAGCGCCGGATGAAATAGGCATTCTCGGCGAAGCGCGCGCAGTCGATGACGAGCGGGATGCCGTGTTTTTTCAGCACCGATTTCACCGCCTTGATATTCGCCATCGCCACCGGCTGGCCGCCGCCGGCGTTGTTGGTGACGGTGAGCATCGCGAACGGAATTTTCTTCGCGCCATGCTTCTTGACGATCGCCTCCAGCCGGCCGACATCCATGTTGCCCTTGAAGGGAACGTCGGAATAGAGGTCCTCGCCCGCTTTGCTCGGCAAATCCTCGGCGACGGCGCCGACATATTCGATATTGGCACGCGTGGTGTCGAAATGGCTGTTGCTCGGCACCACGTCGCCGGGCTTGAGGCGCGTCGCGGCGAGGATGCGCTCGGCGGCGCGGCCCTGGTGCGTCGGGAAGATGTGCTTGAAGCCGGTGATGTCCTTCACCGCCGCTTCGAAGCGGTGCCACGAGCGCGAGCCGGCATAGGACTCGTCGCCCACCATCAGCGCCGCCCACTGCTCGGCCGACATCGCGCCGGTGCCGGAATCGGTGAGCAGGTCGATGGTGATGTCCTCGGCATTGAGCAGGAAGACGTTGCCGTGCGCCGCTTTCATCTTCCGCTCGCGGTGCGCCCGCGTGGTGATCGGCACCGCCTCCGTCATCTTGATGCGGAACGGCTCGATGATGGTGCGGGTGGACTCAGGCGGCATCTTTTTGCTTCTCGGGCGACGCGGCGACGAAGGCGGGAAGCGCCGTGCAATGCGCGTCGATGGCGGTGAGCGTCGGGTAGGCGGCAAGCTCCGGCAGGAAGCGGCGCGCGCTGTAAAGCTGCGGCACGAGGCAGATATCCGCCATGCCGGGCGCGCCGCCGATGCAGAATCTCCCGTCGTGGCTGGTCCGTTTCACCATCGCCTCCAGCGAGGCGAGCCCGTCGCGCAGCCAGTGCTCGACCCATTGCTTGCGCACCGCTTCCGCGAGGTGCGCGCGCTCCATGTACTGCCGCACGCGCAAATTGCCCAGCGGGTGCAGCTCGCAGGCGATGTGCTGGGCGATGGCGCGGGCATGGGCGCGCGCTTCGAGCGAGGAAGGCAGCAGCGGCGGGTTGGGGTAAGCCTCGTTGAGGTATTCGAGGATGGCGAGCGACTGCGAAAAACCGCCCTTGTCGGAGGCGAGGAACGGCACCAGCCCTTGCGGGTTCCTTGCGCGGTAGGGCGCCGATTTCTGCTCGGAGCGCAGCAGGTTCACCGGCACCGAATCGTAGGCAAGCCCCTTGAGGTTAAGCGCGATGCGCACGCGGTAGGCGGCGGAAGAGCGCCAGTAATCGTAGAGGGTCAGGCTCATGCCGCCTGCTCCTTCGCCGCGTACTGCTTCACCGGCTGGTCGATGGCGCCGAAGACGGAGCGGCCTTTTTCGTCGAACATCTCGATGCGCACGCGGTCGCCGAATTTGAGGAAGCTCGTTTTCGCCTCGCCCAGCTTCAGCTTCTCGGCGATGCGTACCTCGGCGAGGCAGGAGGAGCCGACCTCGTCATAATTCTTATTCGACACCGTGCCCGAGCCGATGATGCTGCCGGCGACGAGGTGGCGCGTCTTCGCCGCATGCGCGATGAGCTGCGGGAAGCTGAACGTCATGTCGATGCCGGCGTTCGGCCTGCCGAACAGCGTGCCGTTGATGTGCGAGACCAGCGGCAGGTGCAGCTTGCCGCCCTCCCACGCGTCGCCCAGCTCGTCCGGCGTCACCGCCACCGGCGAGAAGCCGGTCGCCGGCTTGCCCTGGAAGAAGCCGAAGCCCTTGGCGAGCTCGTCCGGGATCAAATAGCGCAGCGAAACGTCGTTCACCAGCATGAGCAGTTGGATATGCTGCGCAGCATTTTTGGCATCGGTGCCCATCGGCACGTCGTCGGTGACGATGGCGACCTCGGCTTCGAGGTCGATGCCCCATTTTTCGTCGGCGAGCTCGATGGGATCGGTCGGGCCGATGAAGCTGTCCGAGCCGCCCTGGTACATCAGCGGGTCGGTCCAGAAGGTGGCGGGCAATTCGGCGCCGCGCGATTTTCGCACGAGCTCGACATGGGTGACGTAGGCCGAGCCGTCCGCCCACTGGTAGGCGCGCGGCAGCGGCGCGGCGCATTTCGTCGCATCGAACGGGAACGCATCCGGGGCTTTGCCGGCATTGAGCGATTCGTAAAGCGCCTTCAGTTGCGGCGCGGTCTTGTTCCAATGATCGAGCGCGGCTTGCAGCGTGGGCGCGATGTCGCCGGCGCGCACGGCGCGGGTGAGGTCGCGCGAGACGACGATCAGCGCGCCGTCGCGGCCGGATCTCAGCGAGGCGAGCTTCATGCGCCCTCCTTCCAGCTGTCAGCGTAGCCCTTGAATTCGATCTTGCCGAGGCCCGGGTCCAGCTCGACGGCGTCGCGCGTGTCGATCATCACGGCGACTTCGTCGGTCTCGGTGCGCGCGGCCTTGGCGCCGGTGGCGAAGGCCTTCGGGTGCGGGCCGTGCGGGAAGCCGCAGGGATGGACGGTGATCATGCCGGGGTGGATGTTGTCGCGGCTGAAGAAGCTGCCGGCGTGGTAGAAGATGATCTCGTCGAAATCGTTGTTGGAGTGGAAGAACGGCACTTTGAGGGCGCCGGGGTCGGTCTCGATCAGGCGCGGCACGAAGGTGCAGACGACGAAGCGGCCGGTGAGGAACGTCGTGTGCACGCTGGGCGGCAGGTGGTAGCGGTGGCTCATGATCGGGCGGAAATCGCGCCAGTTGATTTTGCACGGCAGGTTGTCGCCCTTCCAGCCGATCGCATCGAGCGGGTTGTGCGGGTAGGTGAGCGTCGTCAACTGGCCGAGGCGCTTGATGACGACGTTCGTCTCTTTATTGTTCTTCTGCGCGTCGAATTTCTTGTCGAGGGCGGGGACTTCGAGCAGCGCAGGATCGAAGATGGCGTTGGGACCGAGCGGGCCTTTGTCGGGCAGGCGGTAGCCGTCGTTCGTCGCCTCGATGAGCAGGAGGACGGACTCGCCCTTGCTCTCGACGCGCCACATCAGCCCGCGCGGCAGGAGGATGTAGTCGCCCTCGCGGTAGCCCAGGTGGCCGAAATCGCAGAAGAGGTCGCCTTCGCCCTTGTGGACGAACAGGAGCTCGTCGCCGTCGCCATTCGCGACGAGGTGGTCCATCTTGCCGCTGGTGCGCCAGAAGCGGAATTTGAGCGACGCGTTATGCAGGATGGGCGTGGCCTTCCACGGCGAATCGCTGAGCGACTTTGCCTTGACAAAATCGAAGGCGCGGGGCTTGAGCGGCCCGTCGAACTTCACCCAGCCGGTGGGTTTGTGCGGGTGGTAGATGTGGCTGACCGGGCCGAAGAAGCCCTCGCGGCCGAACTCGCGCTCGTAGCTGCCCTTCGGCAGGTCGGCATGCGCCTGCTTGCTGGTGACGCCGGCGGCCGGCTGAAAGCGGATCCAGTCCTTCATGCGGCCCCCTCCATAGCTGTCATTCCCGCGAAAGCAGGAATCCAGACGCGCGAAGCGCACTTAAAAAGTCTTTTTGTAAGAAGGGCTGGATTCCCGCCTTCGCGGGAATGACAAAAAAAGAGATTCATGCGCGTGCCTCCGTCGGTTTCAGCACGCCGCGGCGTATCTGGTCCTCTTCGATGGACTCGAAGAGCGCCTTGAAGTTGCCCTCGCCGAAGCCCTCGTTGCCCTTGCGCTGGATGATCTCGAAGAAGATCGGGCCGATGACGGTGTTGGTGAATATCTGCAGCAAAATCTCTTCCTTGTTCTGGCGGTCGATGGCCTCGCCGTCGATGAGGATGCGGTTCTTCTGCATGCGCTTCAGGTCTTCGTGATGGCCGGGCAGGCGGGTGCCGACTTTTTCGTAATAGGTATCCGGCGTGTCCATGAAGGAGACGCGGTTGCTGCGCAGCAATTCCACCGTGTCGTAGATGGCGTCACTCGCCAGCGCGATATGCTGGATGCCCTCGCCGTTATGCGCGCGCAGGTATTCCTCGATCTGCGACTTGTCGTCCGAGCTTTCGTTGATGGGGATTCGTATCTTGCCGTCCGGGCTGGTGAGCGCGCGGCTTTTGAGGCCGGTCTGCTTGCCCTGGATGTCGAAATAGCGGATCTCGCGGAAGTTGAAGAGCTTCTCGTAATACCCCGCCCATTTGTCCATGTGGCCCTGGTGGACGTTGTGCGTCAGGTGGTCGATGAGGGTGAGGCCGGCGCCTTTCGGGCGCTGGTCGACGCCGGGGAGGGGGACGAAATCGATGTCGTAGATCGAGCCGCGCTCGCCGTAGCGGTCGACGAGGTAGATCAGCGAGCCGCCGATGCCCTTGAGCGCCGGGATGTTGAGCTCCATCGGCCCCGCCTTGCTCTCGACGATCTCGTAGCCCAGCTCTTTCGCGCGCGCGAGTGCCTTGCCGGCGTCGGCCACGCGGAAGGCCATCGCGTTGGCGCTCGGCCCGTGCTCCTTGGTGAACGCGCCGGGCTGGCCGGACGGCTCGGCATTGAGGATGAAGTTGACGTCGCCCTGGCGGTAGAGCGTGACGTTCTTGCTGCGGTGCTTGGCGATGGCGGTGAAGCCCATCGAGCGGAACAGCGCGTCGAGCTTCTCCGGTTCGTTCGAGGCGTATTCGACGAACTCGAACCCGTCGGTGCCCATCGGGTTGGCGTGTTGCGTGCCGGGATCGTATTGCGTTGCGTGTGCCATGCATCCTCCGAGCGAAGCGCCCTTAAGGCGCGGCGATTGAAAGACGTGACGCGGGGGCACCAAACTAATGCGCGGGGGCTGTCGCCCCGGCTATTCGCCAGCATCGCGTCACGGACGCAGGCGGTGCGTGGAAGCGGGTTTTATAGTCAAAACCGCCGAAGCTGGCAAGCGCGGAGGGGATGGCGCCGAAATCGAAGGGGAACGCCATGCCGGCGCAGGGCGGCAATGCGGCGGGACGTATAACGGGCATAGCCGCCGCCGGCCGCGACGTCCCAACGCATAATGGAATCTTTACCTGAAGTGGCAGTTGATGTGGCCCTCACCTTTTAAAGGAGTCCCTATGTTAAAACGACTGATCATGACGACGGTGCTGGTCGGCGCGCTCGCCGCGCCCGCCTTCGCCGACAGCTTCGACATCGATATCGGCGTCGCGCCGCCCGCGCCGCGCTACGAGGCCGTTCCCGCGCCGCGCCCCGGTTATACCTGGGCCGCCGGCTACTGGGGCTGGGACGACGGCCGCCATGTCTGGCACGAAGGCCGCTGGGTCGCGGAACGCCCGGGCTACCGCTGGGTGAACGATAAATGGACCCATCACGGCAACCAGTGGGGCCATTCCGCCGGTCACTGGGCCGCCGACCCGCGCTGGGACCACAACCGCGACGTCGAGAACCACGACGCCAACGATAACGGCCGCGACTGGCATCGCTAGGTCCTGATTCCCCCTCGGGGGCCGGCGGTGCCGGCCCCGCAAGAAGCCGCCCCCTTTGCCGGGGGCGGCTTTTTTGTCGAGCTTTTCTGGGGATGGCGGGCAGAAGCTTATTGCCGATTGATGATGCATCCGCGCAGTGTGGCGGCGTCATGAGCGCGCAACCGTCGAACAAGAGCGGCCTTACCGTGGGCAAGCCGGATGGCGAAGGCGCCCAGCACCTCGGCGGCGAGCTGAGCGTGCGCACCCTGTCGCAGGCGCAGCGGATGTTGCGCGGCAGGCCGCAACGGCTCGATCTTTCCGGCCTGGGCCGGATCGACACGCCCGGCGCGCTGTTCCTTTGCCGCCTGCAGCAGAAAGGCACCGAGCTCACCGGCGTCGGCGAGGAGCACCG
Source organism: Alphaproteobacteria bacterium (assembly GCA_037200745.1). GTDB lineage: Bacteria > Pseudomonadota > Alphaproteobacteria > Rickettsiales > UBA3002 > QFOX01. Next base: position 83,191 of record JBBCHK010000010.1, on the reverse strand, counting down.
TGCGTTGCTCGATCTGATCGGCTCGCTCGAGCTCAAGAAAATCCCCCGGCGCAAGAAGCCGCCGCTCGCCGCCGAGCTCGTCTGCCGCCTGGGGCACGCCGCCGTCGCCGGCTACCGCACGGCGATCGAGATCGTCACCTTCACCGGCCGCTCGGGCGTCTCGGTGGTGCAGGCGCTGCGCCATCCGCGCACGCTGCGCTACGGCGCGATCGCCCACCATGTCGAGGCGACCGGCATCGACGCCATGCCCATCATCGCGCTGATGGCGGGGATGATCGCCGTCGTCATCGCCTACCAGGGCGTCGCCCAGCTGCGGCCCTATGGCGGCGAGGAATTCACCGTCAACCTCGTCGCCGTCTCGGTGCTGCGCGAGATGGGCGTGCTGCTCACCGCCATCATGGTCGCCGGCCGCTCCGGCTCGGCCTTCACCGCCGAGATCGGCACGATGAAGGCGCGCGAGGAGGTCGACGCGCTCACCGTCATGGGGCTCGACCCGATGGCGCTGCTCGTGGTGCCGCGCATCCTCGCGCTGGTCATCACGCTGCCGCTGCTGACCTTCTTCGCCGACATGATGGGGCTGCTCGGCGGCGCCATCATCTCGCATTCGCTGCTCGATATCGGGCTGACGGAGTACATCCAGCGCGTGCACCAGGCGGTCAAGTTCCACGACTATTTCGTCGGCCTCTCGAAGGCGCCGGTCTTCGCCTTCTTCATCGCGGTCGTCGGCTGCATGCACGGGCTCAAGGTCGAGGGCTCGGCGGAGAGCGTCGGCCGCAACACCACGCAGGCGGTGGTCAAGACCATCTTCCTCGTGCTGACGCTCGACGCGCTGTTCTCCATCTTCTTCGAAAGGGTCGGGCTATGAGCGCGTCCGCTCCATTCGCCGTCGAGGCGAAGCACATCACCAACCGCTTCGGTTCGCAGCTGGTGCACGACCGGCTGGATTTCAGCGTGCGACAAGGCGAGATCGTCGGCATCGTCGGCGGCTCGGGCGCCGGCAAGACGGTGCTGCTCAGGACGCTGCTCGGCCTCAACGCGCCGGTATCCGGCGAGGTACGCATCTTCGGCAAGCCCATCGCCGCGCTCGCGCCGCGCGAGAAGGCGGCGAGCATCGGCGTGCTTTTCCAGCAGGGCGCGCTGTTCTCCTCGATGAGCGTCGCGCAGAACGTCATGATGCCGCTCGCCGAGTACACCGACCTCACCGAGGAGGAGCGGCGCGAGATCGCGGCGATGAAGATCGAGCTCGCCGGGCTGAGCTCGGAGGCCGGCCTCAAGATGCCGGCGCAGCTTTCCGGCGGCATGGTCAAGCGCGCCTCGCTCGCCCGCGCGCTGGCGCTCGACCCGCGCATCCTGTTCCTCGACGAGCCGACCTCGGACCTCGACACGCTCACCGCGGCGTCGATCGATGCGCTCATCCGCAAGCTCAATGCGAGCCTCGGCGTCACCGTCGTCATCGTCACCCACGATCCCAACACGCTGGTCTCGACCTGCGACCGCATCGCGGTGCTCAGCGACCATAAGATCATCATGGGCACGCTGGACGAGCTGCTCGACTCGAAGGACGAATGGACCCACGATTTCTTCCACAACCCGCGCGCGCAGGGAGCGATCCTCGCCGGGCGCGCACAGCAACCCCAAGAGGCACCCCATGGAAACCGATAGACATTATTTCCTCGTCGGCCTGTTCATCATCGGCCTGCTGGTCGCCGGCATGCTCTTCGCCGTGTGGATCGAAGGCAGCGGCCACCGCGACGACGTGCTCTACCGCATCCGCTTCGCCGACTCGGTGAGCGGCCTGTCGGTCGGCGACCCGGTGAAGTACCGCGGGCTCGACGTCGGCACCGTCGAGGCGATGGCGATCGACCCCGACAACGACCAGCTGATCCGCGTCGACGTGCGGCTGCGCAAGGACACGCCGGTGCGCACCGACACCCAGGCGCACCTCAAGCTCAAGGGCATCACCGGCGTCGTCAATGTCGAGCTCACCGCCGGCAGCGGCAGCGCGCCGCTGCTGCGCAAGGTGACGCCGAAGGACCAGGTGCCGGAGATCCCCGCCGAGCAGAGCAGCCTGACCGCCGTCATGGACGAGCTGCCCAAGCTCATCGCCAAGTTCTCCTCGATCGAGGACCAGATGAACAAGCTGCTCTCCGACCGCAACATCGCCAGCCTCGGCGATACGCTGGGCCAGGTCAACGGCGCGGCGCACAACGCCAACGACGTCAGCGCCGAGGTCAAGGCCGACCCGACGCTGCTGCTGTTCCACCACAAGAAGGCCGCGCCGAAGTCGCCGACGCCCGACGACGGCGTGCCTGACATGCGGCGCAACCTGGGCTACGAGTAAACGGCGGCCGCTCCGAAGGGCAGTAATCATATGATCTATACCTGCCCGATGCATCCGCAGGTCCGCCAGGCGGGCCCCGGCAACTGCCCGATCTGCGGCATGACGCTGGAGCCCGAGCGAGCGACTGCCGGCGACGGCCCCGACGATGAATTGAGGTCGATGACGCGGCGGTTCTGGATCGCGGCGGCGCTCGCCGTGCCGCTGCTGCTCGTCAATATGGGCGCGCATCTCATCGGCGGGCTGCACGAGCTGCTGATGCACCCCGCCATGGGCTGGGCGCAGTTCGCGCTGGCGACGCCGGCGGTGCTGTGGTGCGGCTGGCCGTTCTTCCAGCGTTTCGGGCAATCGGTGAAGAACCGAAGCCCGAACATGTTCACGCTGATCGGCCTCGGCGTCGGCGTGGCGTACGGCTACAGCGTCGTCGTGACGGTCGCGCCGCAGCTGCTCGCCGGGCTTGCGGGCGGCGGGGGATCGATGCAGCTCTATTTCGAGCCGGCGGCGGTGATCACGGCGCTGGTGCTGCTTGGGCAGGTGATGGAGCTTAAGGCCCGCGCGCAGACCGGCAGCGCCATCCGCGCCCTGCTCAGGCTGGCGCCGGACACCGCGCGCCGGGTCGATGCGCACGGCGGCGAGAAGGACGTTCCGCTGGCGCTGGTGCAGGCGGGCGACGTGCTGCGCGTGCGCCCCGGCGAGAAAGTGCCGGTCGACGGCACCGTGATCGAGGGCGGCAGCGCGCTCGACCAGTCGATGATCACCGGCGAACCGATGCCGGTGGAAAAACACGCGGGCGACGCGGTGACCGGCGCCACCATCAACGGCAACGGCAGCTTCACCATGCGCGCCGAGAAAGTGGGCGGCGACACGCTGCTCGCCCGCATCGTGGACATGGTATCGAAAGCGCAGCGCTCGCGGGCGCCGATCCAGCGCCTCGCCGATAAAGTGTCGGGGTATTTCGTGCCCGCCGTCATGCTCGCCGCGATCCTGACGGCGGTCGCGTGGTGGGTGTGGGGGCCGGAGCCGAAGCTGGGCTACGCCATCCTCAATGCGGTGGCGGTGCTGATCATCGCCTGCCCGTGCGCGCTGGGGCTGGCGACGCCGATGGCGATCATGGCGGGCACCGGCAGGGGCGCCCGGGCGGGCGTGCTGATCAAGAACGCCGAGGCGCTGGAGACCTTCGAGAAGGTCGATACGCTGGTCGTCGACAAGACCGGCACGCTCACGGAAGGCAAGCCGAAGCTCATTACGGTGGCCGCACTCGCCGGCTTCGACGAGGGAACGGTGCTGTCGCTCGCCGCCGGCCTGGAGCGCGGCAGCGAGCATCCGCTGGCCGCCGCCATTGTCGAAGGAGCGAAGGCCCGGGGTCTGACGCCTGCCGCCGCCGCCGATTTCCGGGCGGTGACCGGCAAGGGCGTCACCGGCACTGTCGATGGCAGGGCGGTGGCGCTCGGCAATCTCGCGCTGCTGGAGTCGTTGAGCATTGCCGGCACGGACAGCAAAGCCCAGGCGGACGCCTACCGCGCGCAGGGGCAAACGGTGATGTTCGTCGCCGTCGGCGGCAGGCTCGCCGGGCTGCTGACGGTGGCCGATCCCATCAAGGGAACGACGGCGGAGGCCATCAAGCAGCTGAAGGCCGACGGGCTGCGCATCGTCATGCTGACGGGCGATAACAGGACCACCGCGCTGGCCGTCGCCGGCAAGGTCGGGATCGACGACATCGAGGCCGATGTCCTGCCCGACCAGAAGAACGAGGCCATACGCAGGCTGCAGGAGCAGGGCCGCAAGGTGGCGATGGCGGGCGACGGCATCAACGATGCGCCCGCACTGGCGCAGGCGCAGGTCGGCATCGCGATGGGGACCGGCGCCGACGTGGCGATGGAAAGCGCCGGCATCACCCTCCTGCACGGCGACCTGATGGGCATCGTGCGCGCGCGCCGGCTGAGCCGCGCCACCATGCGCAATATCCGCCAGAACCTGTTCTTCGCCTTCATCTATAACGCGCTCGGCGTGCCGCTGGCGGCGGGCGTGCTCTACCCGTCCTTCGGCATCCTCCTGAGCCCGGTCGTCGCGAGCGCCGCCATGGCCCTGAGCTCGGTATCGGTGATCATGAACAGCCTGCGCCTGCGCAACGTGCGGCTTTAGCCCGGCCGCGTAACGTTTGTAAGGCGGCGCCATCCGTAGTACTATGCCGGCGCGGATCGTTACGAGAGCCGTAGCATGCACGGTACGGTTCCATGCCGAAAACATTCAGCGACGAAAACGTCTACGAGGCGGCCAACAAGCGGCTGGACATCGTCTTCGCCCATTTCGAGCGCGTCTATGTCTCCTTCTCCGGCGGGAAGGATTCCTCGGTGCTCCTGCAGCTGGCCATTGAGAAGGCGAGGGAGCACGGGCGATTGCCCCTCGACGTGCTCTTCATCGATCTGGAAGGGCAGTACCAGCACACCATCGACCACGTGGCGGAAATGATGTCGCTGCCGGAGGTGCGCGGGCAATGGGTCTGCCTGCCGCTCCATTTGCGCAACGCCGTCAGCCAGACCAACCCCCACTGGCTGTGCTGGGACGAGGCGAAGAAGGACCTCTGGGTCCGCGCCATGCCCACGCACCCGTCCGTCATCTCGGACGGCGCACATTTTCCTTTTTTCAGGAAGGGCATGGAGTTCGAGGAGTTCACCACGCACTACGCCCGCTGGTTCGCAGGAGGCGGGGACGAGTACACGGCCTGCCTCATCGGCATCCGCGCCGACGAGAGCCTGAACCGTTACCGCACCATCAAGAGCAGCCGCAAGAGCCGGTTCCGGGGCTACGGCTGGAGCACCCTTGTGACGAAGCACGTCTATAACTGCTACCCGATCTACGACTGGCAGGTGCGCGACATCTGGATCGCCGTCGGCAAGTACGGGTTGCGGCACAACGTGCTCTACGACCTGATGTACCTCGCCGGCGTGCCGCTGCGCGCCATGCGCATCTGCCAGCCCTACGGCGACGACCAGCGCAAGGGGCTTTATTTGTTCAAGATCCTCGAGCCGGAGACCTGGGCGCGCGTCGTCGCCCGCGTCGAGGGGGCGAATTTCGGCAACCGCTACGCCGGCACCCACGCCCTGGGCAACCGCAAGGTCCTCCTGCCGCCGGGGCACACGCACCGCAGCTACGCCAAGTTCCTCCTCAGCACCATGCCGCCGCCGATCGCGCGACATTACCGCAAGAAGATATTCAAGTTCCTCAACTGGTGGCGCAAGCAGGCGCGCACCTCCGGCTACCCGAGCATTCCCGATACCGCCGACCTCAAGCTGGAATCGCAGAAGAAAGCGCCCTCGTGGCGCCGCATCTGCAAGGTGCTGCTGCGCAACGACTACCATTGCCACGGACTGTCCTTCAGCCAGACGCGGCACCAGTACGAGAAGCAGCTCGAAGCGGCGCTGCTGTACAAGGAACCCCTTACCCCGATCGGAGCACCGGAATGAGCGCAGGATCGATCCCCCACAGCGTCGCGCAGTATCTCAACAACTGCAGGAAGCTGCCTTTCGAGGCGCGCGTCGCGCTGTACAACGAGATGACCGGCCTCCTGCGCGACATGGTCGGGCTCGACCACCCGGTGCTCGCCGTGAAGCTGGTGAAGCCGACCGAGGTGCAGAGCAACGACTACAATCCCAACCGCGTCGCGCCGCCGGAAATGAAGCTGCTCGAATTGTCCATGCAGAAGGACGGCGTGACCATGCCGGTCGTCGCCGCGAAGAACGACAAGGGGACCTACGTCATCGTCGACGGGTTCCACCGCACGCAGGTGATCAAATATTATCCGCCGGTATGCGATGCGCTGCAGGGATACGTGCCGCTGGTCGAGCTCAATAAGGGCATCACCGACCGCATCGCCGCCACGGTGCGCCATAACGTGGCGCGCGGCTCCCACAAGACGGGGCTGGTCGCCCGGCTGGTCGCGCTGCTGAAAAAGAACGGCTGGACGGACGAGAAGATCGGCCGCGAGATCGGCATGGAGCCCGACGAGGTGCTGCGGCTGAAGCAACTCACCGGCCTGAGCGAGGTCTTCGCCGACCAGGAATTCTCGAAATCCTGGGAGTGACGGACTTGCCGCCGGGTGAAGCGGAACTATGTCATGCGCCACCAGCAGAGGAATCGCCATGAACGGACCGGCCCATCTTTTCGCCCCATTCACGCTGCGCGGGGTCACTTTCCGCAACCGCATCGCGGTCTCGCCGATGTGCCAGTATTCCAGCGATGACGGCTTCGCCAACGACTGGCACGTCGTGCATCTCGGCAGCCGGGCGGTCGGCGGCGCGGGGCTGGTCATGGTCGAGGCGACCGCGGTCACCGCCGACGGGCGCATCACCTACGGCGACCACGGGTTATGGAAGGACGAACACATCGCGACGCTGTCGCGCATCACCCGCTTCCTCAGGCAGCAGGGCGCGGTGCCGGGCATCCAGATCGCGCATGCCGGGCGCAAGGGAAGCTGCGAGGTCCCGTGGAAGGGCGGCGCCGCCATCGCGCCCGGTGCGAAGAACGGCTGGCAGGTCGTGGCGCCGAGCGCCGTTGCCTTCAAGGAAGGCGACCCGGTCCCGCACGCGCTAAGCCGCGAAGAGATCGCCGGCATCACGCAGGCGTTCGTCGCGACGGCGGGAAGGGCGCTCAAGGCGGGCTTCGAAGTGCTCGAACTGCACGCGGCGCACGGATACCTGCTGCATGAGTTCCTCTCCCCGCTGTCGAACCGGCGTACGGACGATTACGGCGGCAGCTTCGACAACCGCATCCGCTTCACGGTGGAGACCGCCGTCGCCCTGCGCGCCGCGTGGCCGGAGCATCTGCCGCTGTTCGTGCGCATCTCGGCGACGGACTGGGTCGAGGGCGGCTGGACGGACAGCGAGTCGGTCAAGCTGGCCTCGGTGCTGAAAGGCAAAGGCGTCGATTTGATCGACTGCTCCTCGGGCGGCACGACACCGGATGCGAAAATCCCCAATACGCCGGGCTACCAGGTGCCGTTCGCCGATCGCATAAGGCGCGAGGCGGGCATGCCGACCGGCGCCGTCGGCCTCATCACCGAAGCGGAGCAGGCCGACGCCATCGTCCGCGACGGCAAGGCCGACATGGTCCTGCTCGCTCGCGCGTTCCTGCGCGATCCGTATTGGGCGCTGCACGCGGCCCAAGCCCTGGGGGCCGATGCCGCCGCGCCTGAGCAATACGGGCGGGCATTCGCCAAACGCAAATAACAGGCGCGGGGAAAAGAATGGCTGGGGCGCCAGGATTCGAACCTGGGAATGGCGGTACCAAAAACCGCTGCCTTACCACTTGGCGACGCCCCAGCAGGGTAAAAAAGAGTAAGGCTCTATAGCGAAGCTTGGCTGGGCGGTCAATGCGGATGGCTTCAGCGGCAGCCGGACTCGATCCAGCCCAGGAAATCCGCGTCGCCGCCGCCGACCGGCAGGACGAGGATGGCGGGGATTTCGTAAGGGTGCAGGGCGCGGATGCGCGCCACGACCTCCGCTGCGCGCGCTTCCGTGGTCTTGCTGATGAGCACCGTCTCGGCGGCCTGCTCCAGCTTGCCTTCCCAGCGGTAGATCGACTCCATGCCGGGGATCAGGTTGCAGCAGGCGGCGAGCTTTTCCTCGACGAGCGCGCGTGCCGTCGCCCGCGCCTGCCCGGGCGAGGGATGGGTGGAATAGATGAGCTGAACGCGGCCGGCCATGCAGGAGTGATAGCCGAGGCCGCCCGAAAAAGAAACGGGCCCGGCGATGCCGGGCCCGTTCGTTTTAGGATTCGGATCAGCCTACCAGCCGCTCGGGCGGATGCTGAGGTTACAGTTGAGGTTGGTCGCGCCGTAGGTGGGGTTGGTGTCGTAGACCCCCGCCGTAGCGTTGAAGCACTCGGTAGTCGCCGTGCCCGTCCCGGCCGAGATGACCGTGTTGGTCGTCGGGTCGTTGGTGGCGATGACCGTACCGGTCTTGCCGTTCCCGTCGTCCTTCTTGCTGTCGATGTTGAAGGCTTCCACCGGCGTGATGGCGAGGGCCGGGGAGATGATCCCCGTGGTCGCCGCGATCGCCGAGATGCCGCCCAGGAAGTAGTAGTTCCTGCCGTTCAGCGCGTAGATGTGGAGGAAGGCGTTGTCGCGCAGGCGGGTCGCCGCCAGCCAGGCCGAGGCGGCCGCGCTCGAAGCGGCACCGGTGGTGCTGACCGTGTAGCCGTCGGTCGTGTCGCCCGCCTTGTCGGGGATGAGCGCCGAGCCGTTGGCGCCGAGATGGATCCAGAAGACGTTGGTCTCGGAGCCGAAGCCCTGCAGGTTGGCGGTGGTCGCCCCGTTCTGCACGAGCCCGTTGCCGTCGCCGATGCCGGCGGCGCCGGTGCCGGCGACGAGTCCGAATTGCGTGGCTTTGGTCGAGAGCAGGTCGCCCGGCAGGCCGCCGTACTTGTCGCGGAAGGTGCTGGCGCCGGCGTCGACCCGGTCGATCTGGCTGATGACGGCGTTGATGGTCGCCGATTTGATGAGGTCTTGCCCGACAAGCACCCCGCCCACCAGCAAGCCGATGATGACAAGGACGATGGCCAATTCGACGAGCGTGAAGCCCGATTCCGAACGGCGCATGGCAGATTTTTGCATAAAACTTGAACTCCCCCAGAAGTTATGCCGATTTGAGACGCGCTTTTGCCGCAACGCAATCGGATTTACATTAACTATAGCATAAGTGTAACGATTCACAATGCACGCTGCAAGATTGCAACAGGCCTAAATAACCGATAAAGACGGTATTTTATCCATTTGCCGCGCGGCGGATGATCCCCGTTGTACTATAGCCTTCTTTCAGGGGAATGAGCTCCACCCGGCCGCCGTAGGACTCCACCAGCTCGCCGCCGACCACCTGCGCCCTGGTATAATCGGCGCCTTTCATCAGCACGTCGGGCCTGAGCGACTCCAGCAGGTGGATGGGCGTTTCCTCGTCGAACAGCACCACCGCGTCGACCATCGACAGCGCGGCCAGTATCTGCGCGCGGTCCATTTCCGAGTTCACCGGCCGGCTGGGGCCTTTCAGGATACGCACCGACGCATCGGTATTGAGGCCGACGATGAGCCGGTCGCAGCGCGAGCGCGCGTCGTGCAGCAGGCTCAAATGGCCGGCATGCATGATGTCGAAGCAGCCGTTGGTGAAGCCGACGCTCAGCCCCTCGCGCCGCCAGTTGGCGATCGTATCGCGGGCGGTGGCGAGTGGCAGGATCTTGTGCTGCAGCGCTGCGGCGCGGTTGGCGTAGAGCGCGGCGGTCAGGTCGGTGTAATGGACGACGGCGGTGCCGAGCCGGCCGACGACGATGCCGGCGGCGAGGGTGGCGAGCTCGACCGCTTCCGCCATCGGCGCGCCGGCGGCATGGGCGGCGGCCAGGGCGGCGATCGAGGTGTCGCCTGCGCCGGAGACGTCGAACACCTCGCGGGCGACGGCGGGGATGGTGGTGATGAGCCCCTCGGCGTCGACCAGCGTCATGCCGTGCTCACCGCGCGTCACCAGCACGTAGCGCAGCGCATGCGCGCGGGCGAGGGAGGATGCGGCTTGGACGAGCTCCTCGTCGGTGGCGAAACGCTCGACGCCGGCGGCGAGGGCGAGCTCGCGCGCGTTGGGGCTGAGCACGGTCGCGCCGCGATAGACCGAGACGTCGCGCTGCTTGGGATCGACGAAGACGGGCACCTGCGCCTTCGCCGCCGCGTCGAGCAGCGCGCGGATGAGGCCCGGCGTCAGCACGCCCTTGCCGTAGTCGGAGAGGATGAGCGCGTCGTAGGACGGCAGTTCGGGCAATACGCTTTCGAGGATGCGCTGCTCGTGCTCGGGCGAAATGGCGGCGATGGTCTCGTGATCGGAGCGCAGCATCTGCTGGCCGGAGGCGACGAAGCGCATCTTGCGCGTCGAGACGCGGCCGCGCTCGGTGATGAGGTGGGGCACCAGCCGCTCCTCCCTGCCGACCAGCGCGGTGAGCTCGCGCCCCGCCGGGTCGTCGCCGATGACGGAGACGAGCGAGGCCTGCGCGCCCAGCGCCAGCAGGTTGCGCACGACGTTGCCGGCGCCGCCGAGCATTTTCTCCTCGCGCTCCAGCGCGAAAACGGGGATCGGCGCCTCGGGCGAGATGCGCTCGACTTTCCCGTACATGAAGCTGTCGAGCATCATGTCGCCGACGACGAGAATTTTCGTCTCGCCCAGCCGTTCGAGGTAGCGCAGCAATCCCTCCGGCGCGCTCACAAACTCCCTCCACCTGAAAGGGGGAGGGTCGGGGTGGGGGTCTGCCGAATTTCCATAGGCGCTGCTTGTGTTTTCCGGACCGCCGAAGACCCCCACCTAACCTCCCCCTTCCAGGGGGAGGAACAAGTAGGCGTCACGGCTCTATTTGCTGAGTTCATGCTTCTTAACTACTGCGAATTTCCATCGGCGTCCAGCGTCCCACCCGCCCGGCGACGCGCTGTTCGGCGCTTAATGCCTCATAACTCGCCGGCGCGGCCTCCCGCTCGCTCAGTTCGGCGATGCGGCTGCCGACCACGTTCAGCACGCCGAATCGGCCGTGCTCGTTCTCCATCGTCGCCGCGACGAAGCTGCCGCAGGTGCGGCACAGCAGGATGTCCAGCGTACCGGTGGCGAAGCGGTAGGGCGTGAGCGCGTCCGGCGCCGCGTAGAGGACCAGCTTGCCGTCGGGGTCGCTCACCGTCTTGGCGCCGTGGCGGCGGCAGAAGCTGCACTGGCAGGCGCGCGGCCTGATAGCGTCGGGATGTTTCGCGGTCTCGAATTCCACGCGCACCGCGCCGCAATGGCAGGAGCCGGCGAGCGTCGGCATCTAGGCGACGTCGGAGGCCGATTCGGGCGGCGCGGCGTCGGCGGGGCGGAACTTGTTCACCACCGCGTCGAGGCTCGATTGCAGGCAGAGTCCGAGCAGCACCGGGTCCTTCGGCTTGATGTTGTTGATGTTCCAGTGCGTGCGCTGGCGGATCGAGTCGATGGTCTTCTTGGTGGTGCCGATCAGCTTGACGATCTGCGAATCCGGCACATAGGGGTGGTTCTTGACGATCCAGGCGATCGCCTCGGGCTTGTCCTGGCGGCGGGCGACGGGCGTGTAGCGCGCGCCTTTCTTCTTCGCCTTGTTCATCTGCAGGTGCTTGACCGCTTTCTCCGACATGATGAGGCGGTAGTTGGTGTCCTTCTCGCCCTTGTCGATCTCTTCCTTGTCGAGCTCGCCCCCGGCGATGGGGTCCTGCCCCATGATGCCGGCCGCGACCTCGCCGTCGGCGATGCCCTGAATTTCAAGCGGGTGCATGCCGCAGTAGGCGCCGATCTGCTCGAAGGTCAGCGTGGTATTGGTGACCAGCCAGACGGCGGTGGCCTTGGGCATTAACGGGTAGGGCATAAGTCCTCGAAGTTACGAATTTACGAAATCATGAATCTACGAATTCGTGGATTCGTTTCCTCGTGAATTCGTGATTTCGTGCACTTCTAGAAGAATCTTGCCGATATGCAAGCGTTCTTCCATGCGCAAATGTGCTTTTTCGGCGGCTTCCAGCGGAAAAACCCGGTCGATGAGCGGGCGGATCAGCCCCGTCGCCAGGTAGGGCCAGATGGATTTCTTCACCCCCTCGACGATCTCGGCCTTCTGCGCCGCGCTCTTGCCGCGCAGCGTGGTGCCCGACCAGCTCAGGCTGCGCGTCAGGATGGGGGCGATCTTGAGCGACTCGACCACGTTGCCGTCGAGGAAGGCGAGGCTCACCAGACGCCCGCCGCGCTTGAGCAGCGCGAAATGCTCGGCGAGGTGCTTCGCCCCCAGCGTATCGATGATGACGTCGACGCCTTCGCCGTGCGTCGCCGCCTCGACCTGCTGCGCGAACGGCGCCGCGCGGTGGTCGATGGCGCGGATGCCGTGATGCGCCAGCACGTCGCATTTCTCCTGTCCCCCGGCGGTGGCGAAGACCTCCGCCCCCCACGCGCGCGCCACCTGCGCCATGATGATGCCGACGCCCGACGCGCCACCATGCAGCAGTACGCGCTCGCCGGGCCTGAGTCCCGCCTCGATGGACAGCGCCATGAACGCGGTGGCGCAGGCCTCCGGCAGGCTGGCCGATTCCTTCAGATCCACCGCCCTCGGCAGCGACAGCACCTGCGAAGCCGGCGCGTTGACGTATTCCGCGTAGCCGCCGCCCGAGATCAGCGCGCAGACCTCCTCGCCGGCGCTCCAGCCGACGACGCCCTCGCCCAGCGCCTCGATGGTGCCGGCGACCTCCATGCCCGGAATGCTGGTCACCCCTTCCGGCGGCGCGTAGCTGCCGGCGACCTGGTAGAGGTCGGCGCGGTTGACGCCGCTATAGGCGACCCGGATCTGCACCTCGCCCTTGGCCGGCGGCGCAATGGTGCGCTCGGCCATTTCGAGGAAGCCCTTGTCGCCCGCGCGCACGATGTCCATCGCCCGCATGTGGCGGGCGGGCGCAGTGGCGGCAGATTTCGTTGTGGGGCGGGCGGTCATGGGTCCCATATATGCCGTCATGCCGGGGAGCGCAACGCGCGACGAAGCGATCCGCCTTACTTTGTCATGCTGAACTTGATTCAGCCCCCATCTTCTTTAAAGAAGAAGCCGGAATGACGAAAAGAGGGATGGATCGCTTCACCATCGCTCGCAGTGACGGAGTGCATATGGCCCGCCCCGACGACGAAGAGGAGATCGCCAAGGTCAAGCGCCCGCGCGAATTCCCGCGCGCGCTCGACGATTTGTCGATCGCCGCGATGGAGGAATACCGCGCCGAGCTCGCGGCGGAGGACGTCCGCGTCAGGGCCGAGATCGACAAGCGCGGCGGCGCCAAGGCCAAAGCGGAAGCGTTCTTCAAATAGTCCCGGCACTCGCCGAACGAACCACGCTGTCACCCCGTCTTCATGACGGGGTCTGCCTTGAAAGCTTGAAAAAGATGGGTGCCGTCCTGCGACGGCATGACAGGCCGGGGGACCTACTCGGCCTTGGCTTCTTTCGCTTCGGCCTTGGGCGCTTCTTTCTTCTCGGCCTTCGGCTTGTCGGCCTTGGGCGCGGCGTCTTTCTTTTCCGCTTTCGGCGCGGCGTCGGGCTTTTTCGCGGCCGGCTTGGCTTTCTTCACCGGGGCTTTCGGTGCGTCCTTCGCGGCGTCGGCCTTGAAGGCCATGCCGCCGAAGCGCTGGTTGAAGCTCTCGAGGCGGCCGGTCTTGCGCATATGCACGCCGCCGACCCATGCCGGGTGCGTCTTCGGATCGACGTCGAGCGTGATCGTGTCGCCCTCTTTGCCGTAGGTCGAACGGGTCTGGTACTTGGTGCCGTCCGTCATCACGATGTTGATCGTGTGATAGTCCGGGTGAATGCCTTGCTTTGCCATCGGTCGCTCCTTCGCGAGGGGGGCTGATTAACCCGAAAGTCGCTGCCTTGCAAGCGCTAATTGGCCGCCCAATGCCCCAGGGGGCCGTTGCCGTTGCCGAAGCCGGGCGCGGCGGCCAGCGCGTGCTGGACATAGGCATGGGCGCGCGCGACCGCGTCGGCGAGCGCCATGCCCTGTGCGATGCCGGTGGCGACCGCCGAGGCGAGCGCGCAGCCGGTGCCGTGGGTATGCCGCGTTTTCAGGCGCTTGGCGCGCAGGACGAGCGGTGCGTGCCCCTCCGTCGCCAGCACGTCGGTGACGATGTCGCCGCTGCCGTGGCCGCCCTTGAGCAGCACCGCTTTCGGGCCGAGGTCTAGCAGCGCGCGCGCCTCGTCCTCCAGCGCGCCCTCGTCAATGGCGCGGCCGAGCAGCAGGCCGGCTTCCGGCAGGTTCGGCGTCAGCAGCGCGGCGCGGGGGACGAGCCTGTCCTTCAGCACGGCGATCGCTTCCGGGTCGAGCAGGGACGCGCCGCCCTTCGCCACCATCACCGGGTCGAGGACGAGCGGCACGCCCGTCGGCAGGTGCTCCGCGACGGCGAGGATGATCTCGGCATTGAGCAGCATGCCGGTCTTGGCCGCATCGGCGCCGATGTCGCCCAGGCACAGGTCGATCTGCTGCGCCACGAATTCGGCAGGGACCCCGAACACCCCGAACACCCCGCGGGTGTTCTGCGCGGTGAGGGCGGTGACGGCGGTCATCGCGTAGCCGCCGAGCGCGCTCACCGTCTTGATGTCGCCCTGGATGCCCGCGCCGCCGCCCGAGTCCGACCCGGCGACGATGAGCACGCGGCCCTTGTGGGTCTTATCCATGCGCGGCGATCAGGCGCTGGCTTTTTTGCGCGGGGTCTCGCTGCCGGCCGCCTCGATGGTGCGCGCCAGCGACTCCGCCAGGCGGGTGATCTGCTTCCTGTCCTCGCCCTCGATCATGATGCGCATCAGCGGCTCGGTGCCGGAGGCGCGCACGAGGAGCCGGCCTTTCTTGCCCAGCGATCGTTCGATGTCGGCGATGGCGGATCGCACCTTCGCGCTCGCCAGCGGGTCGGCGCCGCTGCGGTATTTCACGTTCCTCAGCAGCTGCGGCACCGGCTCGAACATGCGCGCGGCCTTGCTCATCGTGCCGCCATGCTCGATCGTCGCGGCGAGGACGGCGAGCGCGGCGATCAGCGCGTCCCCCGTCGTCGAATGGTCGCCGAGGATGATGTGGCCCGACGGCTCGCCGCCGACATTGAGCCCCTGCGCGCGCATGCACTCGACGACGTAGCGGTCGCCGACCTGCGCGCGGTGGAGCTTGAGCTTCTTCGTGGCAAGAAAGCGCTCCAGCCCGAGGTTGCTCATCTGCGTCGCGCAGATGCCGCCGCCTTTCAGCGTGCCGGCCTTCTGCAGGCGGGCGGCGATCATCGCCATCAGCTGGTCGCCGTCGATGACGTCGCCTTTTTCGTCGACGACGATCAGCCGGTCGGCGTCGCCGTCGAGCGCGATGCCGAGGTCGGCCTTCTCCATCACCACCTGCGCGGCGAGCGCCTTCGGGTGCGTCGAGCCGCACTCCTTGTTGATGTTGAAGCCGTTGGGGTTGACCGCCATCGGGATCACCTCGGCGCCGAGCTCGTAGAGGATGATCGGGCCGACGACGTAGCCCGCGCCGTTGGCGCAGTCGATGACGATCTTGAGCCCGTCGAGCGAGAGGTTCTTCGGGAAGGTCGATTTGACGAACTCGATATAACGCCCCGGCGCGTCGTCGAGCCGACGGGCGCGGCCGATCTTCTCCGGCGCGGCGAGCTTGCGGCTCATGTCGTCGTCCATGTGCGACTCGATGGCGAGCTCGACCTTGTCGGACAGCTTGTAGCCGTCCGGCCCGAACAGCTTGAGCCCGTTATCCTCGAACGGGTTGTGCGAGGCGGAGATCATCACCCCGAGGTCGGCGCGCATGGCGCGGGTGAGGAAGGCCACCGCCGGCGTCGGCATCGGGCCGACCAGCAGCACGTCCATGCCCGTCGAGAGGAAGCCCGAGGTCAGCGCGTTCTCGATCATGTAGCCGGAAAGCCGCGTGTCCTTGGCGATGACGACGCGGTGCCGGTGGTCGCCCCGGTTGAAATATTTCCCCGCCGCCATGCCGAGCCGTTGCGCGATGTCCGCCGTCATCGGGAACGAATTCGCCGTGCCGCGGATGCCGTCCGTGCCGAAATACCTGCGCTTGATCATGGGGCCGGGTTTAGCGCGCGCGCGCGGCCGGGGCAACGAAATGAATGGAAATTTTTGGTTATTCCACCGCATTTCCGCACTGCCTGCGTAGGCCGTAAGGCCGAGCGAAGGAGGGGAACCGGAGCGGGGGCGAGTTCGCGTCAAGCGAACTTCCTATCGCCCCCCGCGCGCGTAGCGCGCCAATTAGTGAACCGTCGCGTCGTCGCCGGTCTCTTCTTTTTTGCGGCGCGAGGAAGGCAGCGAGGATTTCGTGCGCTTCTTGGCTTCGAAGGAGATGTCGGGGCGGGTGATCTTTTCGCCCCTGATGAGTGCCTTGATCTCCTCGCCGGAGAGCGTCTCGTATTCGAGCAGGGCCAGCGCCACGATATCGAGCTCGTCGCGGTGGTCGGTGAGGATTTTTTTCGCGGCGAGGTGCGAGTCGGTGACGATGCGGTGCACTTCGGCGTCGATCGCCGAGGCGGTCGCTTCCGAGGTGGTATGGGTGTGGCCGATCGAAGCGCCGAGGAACGGCTCGCCGTGGTCGGTCTGCGAATAATAGATAGGGCCGAGCTTGTCCGACAGGCCCCACTCGGCGACCATCGCCCGCACCAGCTTGGTGGCGTACTGGATGTCGGAGCTCGCGCCGCTGCTCACCTGGTCGTGGCCGAAGACGAGCTCCTCCGCCGCGCGGCCGCCCATGGCGACGGCAAGGTCGGCATACATCTTCTCGCGCTTGTAGGAAATTTTGTCGGTCTCCGGCAGGCGCATCACCATGCCGAGCGCGCGCCCGCGCGGGATGATCGTCGCCTTGTGGATCGGGTCGGACGCGGGGTAGTGCAGCGAGACGACGGCGTGGCCCGCTTCGTGGAAGGCGGTCATGCGTTTCTCTTCCTCGCTCATCACCATCGATTTGCGCTCGACGCCCATCATCACCTTGTCCTTCGCCGCCTCGAGCTCGCGCATGGTGACGACCTTGCGGTCGTGCCGCGCGGCGAGCAGCGCCGCTTCGTTGACGAGGTTGGCAAGGTCCGCGCCCGAGAAGCCCGGCGTGCCGCGCGCGATGATGCGCGCATCGACGTCGGGCGCCAGCGGGACTTTCTTCATGTGCACGGTAAGGATCTTCGTGCGGCCCTCGATGTCCGGGTTGGGCACGACGATCTGGCGGTCGAAGCGGCCGGGGCGCAGGAGCGCGGGGTCGAGCACGTCCGGCCGGTTGGTCGCGGCGATGAGGATGACGCCCTCGTTCGCCTCGAACCCGTCCATTTCGACGAGGAGCTGGTTCAGCGTCTGCTCGCGTTCGTCGTTGCCGCCGCCGAGGCCGGCGCCGCGATGGCGGCCGACCGCGTCGATCTCATCGATGAAGATGATGCAGGGCGCGTTCTTCTTGCCCTGCTCGAACATGTCGCGCACGCGCGAGGCGCCGACGCCGACGAACATCTCGACGAAGTCGGAGCCTGAGATGCTGAAGAACG
This sequence comes from Alphaproteobacteria bacterium, assembly GCA_037200745.1. GTDB lineage: Bacteria > Pseudomonadota > Alphaproteobacteria > Rickettsiales > UBA3002 > QFOX01. The sequence continues at coordinate 65,803 of JBBCHK010000010.1, read as the reverse complement.
GCACGCCCGCTTCCCCCGCGATGGCGCGGGCGAGCAGGGTCTTCCCGGTGCCGGGCGGGCCGACCAGCAGGCAGCCCTTGGGAATCTTCCCGCCGAGTTTCTGGAATTTCTGCGGGTTCTTCAGGAAGTCGACGAGCTCCTGCAACTCCTCTTTCGCCTCGTCGATGCCGGCGACGTCGGCGAAAGTTTTCTTCTCATGGTTCTCGTTGAGCATGCGGGCGCGCGACTTGCCGAAGCTCATCGCCCCGCCGCCGCCCTTGCCCGACTGCATCTGCCGCATGAAGAAGACGTAGAAGCCGATCAGGATCAGGAACGGCAGCCACGAGGTGAGGAACACGCTCCAGAAGGAGTCCATGCCCGAATTGGCCGGCAGCGCCGCGACCTTGACGTTGTGCGCGCGAAGCCGCTCGATCAGCTGCGGGTCGGAGACGGCCTGCAGCGAGAACGCCTCGCCATTGCCGGTGTGGCCGGAGATGCGCGTGCCCTGCTCGGGTGATTCGCGCACCAGCACGTCGGTGATCTCGCCGTTATCGACCTTGTTGAGGAAATCCGAATAGGCGAAATGCTGGGTGTTGCTGTCGTCCGCCGACAGGCTGCCGCGCGCCAGGCTCACTACCAGCAGCAGGACCACCATGATGCCGGCCCAGACGGCGATATTCTTCGTAATCGGCGGCATTGCTTCCCTTCACGTTCGATTCTGATGACGATCTGCGTCGTCACCGGCGTGCTCGAATCCTCATCTAGCTCCGCTACACTGCGGTTCTGCGCGCGCCGGCTCCTAGCATCTCATCCATCATAATCGAACTCACTCTCAGTCGGATAGGTAAAATCAGTAGGAAGGACGGAAATTCAATCACCAAAACGGGCTCTCAGCAAGCGGTTTCGCCGGGCGGAAGGGCTTGTCCTGCGCAGGCTTCTCCTGGCGGATATGGAGCTCGCCACCGCGTTTTGCAAGGAGGCAGCCGCCGAGCGTGCGTTGTCCCGCGCCCTGTGCGCGCAGCCAGCCGGCGAGGGCGAGGGTCTTGGGCCGGCGCGGGCGGAAGACATCGCCGCCGAGGCAGCGCACGAGATCGGCGAGCAGTTGCGTGGCGGTTTCTTCGGGCAATGCGGCCCAGCAGGCGAGCTCCAGTCGCGCTTCGCCCTCGGGTGAAAGCACCGCGCAGCGCGCCGCTGCCGCTGCGACGTCGCGCTCGCGCTCTGCTCGCTCCTCCCCCCGCCGGGGGGAGGTTAGGAGGGGGGCGTTGTTGGAACTCAATGCTTCCAATGCCCCCACCCTATCCCTCCCCCTATGGGGGAGGGGATGAAAACCGCGCAACCGCCCGCGGGCGAAGCGCAGGTCGGCATTCGTCGGATCCTCGACCCAGTCGATGCCCTGCGCGCGCAGGAGATCACGCAGCGTTTCCTTTTCGACGCCGAGCAGCGGGCGCAGGAAACGCACGCCGCGATAATTGCGCGCGCGGCGCATGCCGGATACGCCGTCCGCCGTCTCGCCGCGCGCGACGGCCAGCGCCACCGTCTCGCGCTGGTCGCCGGCATGGTGGCCGAGCAGGCAATGCAGCACGTCGTGCGTGCGGCACCATTGCGCGAGCGCATCGTAACGCCACGCCCGCGCCGCCTGCATGAGGTTGTTGCCGGCCTCTGCGTGCGGCGGGGTGAGGATCGCGGCAGCGATGCCGCGCGCGCGCATCCGCCCGGCGACGCCCTGCGCTTCCGCCGTCGATCCCTCGCGCAGCCGGTGATCGACGATGAGTGCGGTGATGCGCCCGCCGCCCTCGCGCGCCCATGCATCGGCGAGCAGCGCCAGCGCGAGGCTGTCGCTGCCGCCCGAGAGGGCGACGGCGAGGTGCGGGGAGGGCTCGAAGGGACCGAGTTCTTCTAGCATTTCGGCAAAGACAGGAGAAAGCCCTGCCTGTGTCGCGAGATCCCCGCCTTCGCGGGGATGACAGGTTCGTAGGCGGCGAAGCCGCCAACTCGAACCTGTCACTTGCATTGCAGGCTCACGCGCGCGGCGGTCGCCTTTTCCTTGGTGTGCGGGTTGGCGTCGCCGTATTTGTCGATGACCTGGCCGAGCACGATGCAGGCCTCGCCGGTGCGCTTGATCGCGGCGAGCGACATCGCGAGCTTGTAGAGGTTGTCCGGCGCTTTCTGCTCGTTGGGGCCCGCTTCATAACCCTTACGGAAGGAATCGGCGGCGCGGGTATAGTCGTTGCGCGCGTAGTAGCTTTCGCCCAGCCAGTAATAGGCGTTCGCGGTGAGCGGGTCGTTCGGGTATTTGTGGACGAAATCGTCGAAGCTCACCGCGGCGTTGCTGTAGTCCTTCGCGTTGAAGAGCTTGAAGGCGTAATTATAGTGCTCGTTGGCGTTGGGGAAATCCTTGCCGGTCGCGGCAGGCGCTGTCGCCGTCGGCGTGACGGGGGCGAGCTGGTCCTTCGGTGCGTATTGCGCGGGCTCGGCCGGCGCTGCGGCCTTTGCCGGCTCCGCCGCTGCGGGCGTGGCGGCGGCGACGGACGCGGTATTCTTCTCCAGCGCCTGCAGGCGGTAGTCGACGTCGGCCTCGAATTTCTTCTCAGCGTCGGTGAGCTGCTTGTTCTGGTATTGCAGCTGCTCGATCTCGCCGCGCAGCTCGCGGATCTGCTCCTGCAGCTGGGAGATCTGCACCTGGTTCGCCGCGACGGGCGCGGCGGGCAGCGGTGCGTTGCCGCCCTCGGGCGCACCGGCGCCGCCATAGACCTGGCGCTGCAGGAAGGTGACGTCGCGCTGGAGCTGGTTGACCTTGTCGGTGAGCGCCGAGGTATCGTCGGCGTCCTGCGCCAAAGCGGCGGTGGCGAGGAGCGGCAGGGCGAGTAAAATCAGGAGGGAGCGGCGCATGCCCCGTCGCTAGCAAGTTTTGCGCGAGGCTTCAAGGTGAGATGGGGCGCAGGCTTCATCAAATCTTCACATTCCTGCCCGGCGGCCGCGTCTAGAATGAGGCCATGGCCATTTCCGAACCCGTTGAGATCACTGAGCCCGTCGAAATTTCCGAACCGGTCGCGGAAGAACCGGCAGGGAATATCGGGCGCCTGCCGCTCGTGTCCAATCTGGGCGGCCAGGTGCCGTTCGTTCCCGTCGCGGCGCCGGCGGCGCCCATGGTCGGCCACCGGGAGCAGCGCATCGCTCCCCGGGGCTTTCAGGCCGTCGGCGAATTCCTTGTGCAAGCGGCAGGGGGCGTCGGCCTTGGCTATCTGGCCTCGATGTCGGCGTATGCGAAGCAGGTTCCCTCCCCGGCGATCATTGCGGCATGGGAGAAGGCGGAGCAGCGCGGCGTCTTCAGCTGGTCGAGCCTCAAGGCGTCCTTCAAGGAATATTTCGACCGCAGCACGGCGAAGGCGAACTGGCTGCAGCTCGGCGGTTTCGTCGTCGCCTGGACGGCGATCGGCTACCTCTTCGACCGCGCCCGGCGGCATAGCTACAACGACGGCGTCGATGAGGGCGTGCGCTCCGCCGCGACGGCGCTGGTCGCCGACATGACTCATGGCCAGGGTTCCGTAGTGAGCATCACCCGGCACGACGATAACGGCACGCAGGAAGTCATCCTCGGCGGCGACCCGAAAGGGAAGATCTCCGCCGCCGCGCCGGAAGGCACGATCAGCGCGTCGGTCCAGACGCCAACCGTTTAACGACATCCGAAATAAAAAGCCCGCCGGTCTCCCGGCGGGCTTTTGTCTTGAGTGGAACGCGACGCGTTACTGGGCGATGACCGTAACGGCGCGGCGGTTCTGGCTCCAGGCCGACTCGTCGTGGCCGGGGACGGCCGGACGTTCTTTGCCGTAGGAGACCGTGTTGATGCGGCTCGCCGGGATGCCGAGGCTTACCAGGTAATCCTTGGCGGCGTTGGCGCGGCGCTCACCCAGCGCGAGGTTGTACTCGCGGGTGCCGCGTTCGTCGCAATGGCCTTCGACGGTCACGTTGACGTTGCCGTATTGTTTCAGCCAGTCGCCCTGGCGGCCGAGGGTGGCCTGGCCGTCGCCGGAGACGGTCGAGCTGTCGGTCGCGAAGAAGACGCGGTCGCCGATATTGGCGACGAGGTCGCTCTGCGTGCCGGGCGTGGACGGGCCGCCGGCGCCGAAGCCGGACGAGCCGGCGCCGCCCGCCGTGCCTTCGTTTTTCGACGAGGAGGTGCAGGCTGCGAGGAGCAGCAGTGCCGAAGCCAATGCCAAAGCTGTCTTGTTCATCTTAAATCTCCGATATTTCAACTGTTTATTCTGCCAGTCCGGCAGTTGCAAGCCTACATCGCATACCGCTTGTTAAAAAACAAGGTGGATGGAATGGGGCGCGAGACTCATTCGCGAAAAGCTTGTCACTGTGGCAGGAGTGACACAGACGGTTGGTTAAAGCCATGTAATGAAGGTAAAGCGCGGCGAAATTGCTTGCCGTTGCACCGCAGCGTCATTGCGAGCGGCAGCGAAGCAATCCAGTTCTTTAAGCAGCAATCTGGATTGCTTCGTCGGGCGATGCCCTGACGAAGGTTATTGCATTTGTAACAAGGGCGACCAGGCGGGGTCGGAGGCGTCGCCGGGGGTGATGAGCTCGCGCAGGTTATAGCCGGTGACGTCGACCGTGTAGAGGCGCGAGGTGCTGCCGGCGGCGGTCGGGGTCTGGCGGGTGAAGACGAGGACGCGGCCGTTGGGCGCCCAGCTCGGGCTTTCGTCGAGCCAGCTTTGCGTCAGCGTGCGCTCGCCCGAGCCGTCGGGGTGCATGATGCCGATATAGAAGCTGCCGCCCTCGATCTTGGTGAAGGCGATGAGGTCGCCGCGCGGGCTCCACACGGGGTCGCCGTACTTGCCCGAGCCGAAGCTGATGCGGTGGGGATTGCTGCCGTCGGCGTCCATCACGTAGAGCTGCTGCGAGCCGCCGCGGTCGGAGTTGAAGACGACCAGCCGCCCGTCCGGCGAGAAGGAAGGCGAGGTGTCGATCGCGCCGGGATTGCTGGTGAGGCGGTGCATCTCGCGCGTGCGCAAATCCATTTCGTAGATGCTGGTGGTGCCGTGCTCGGCGATCGACATCAGCATGCGCGTGCCGTCGTGGTTGAAGCGCGGCGCGAAGCTCATGCCGTTGAAGCGGCCGACCATCTCCTCGCGGCCCGACTGCAGGTCGCGCAGGAAGACGCGCGGCTCGTGCGCGGCGAAGGAGAGGTATAAGATCTGCTGCGAGTTGGGGGAGAAGCGCGGCGTCAGCACCAGCGAGCGCCCGTCGGTCAGGTATTTATGGTTCTCGCCGTCCTGGTCCATGATGGCGAGGCGCTTGACGCGGTTGGTCGCCGGGCCGGATTCCGCCACATAGATGATGCGCGTGTCGAAATAGCCCGATTCGCCGGTGAGGCGCTTGTAGATTTCGTCGGCGATCAGGTGGCCGACGCGCCGCCAGTTGCGGCCGTAGGTATTGTACTCCTTGCCGATCAACTGCTGGCCGCCGAGCACGTCCCACAGGCGGAAGCTGGCGCGCACCTTGTCGCCCGAGGTGGCGGTGATGGTGCCGGTGATGAGCGCCTGCGCGTTGACCTGCCGCCAGTCGGGGAAGTTGGGCACCGCGTCGCCGTTGGTGACCGGCTGCAGGAACGCCTGCGCGCTGATCGGGCGGAACAGGCCCGTGCGTTCGAGGTCGGCGGCGACGACGGAGGAAATGTCGCGCCCGAGCGCCTGATCGCCGGTGAAGTCGGTCACCGCGATCGGCATCGGCTCGATGTTGCCGCGCGTGATGTCGATATGCAATTGCGCGCAGGCGGGCGCGCTGAAGCTCATCAGCGCAACGAAGGCAAGGGCGGGACCGAGAAGACGCTGGCGCATAAGACTCCCTGTCAGTGACGCGCGATGACTAAAAATTCCATGAGGAGTTAATCCAAAAGCTCCGCCGGGTCAAAGTTGAAATCCATGTCCTTCCACGCGTTGTACTTGTCGGCGGGGAGGTTCTTCAGCGGGCCCATCGGCGGCTCGGTGCATTCGTGCACGGCGCGCAGGGCCGAATCGGCGGCGGCGCGGAAATAGCTATCGCTGTTGTAGCGGCCGACCTGGTCGGGCATCAGCTCAGCGCTGATCAGGCTGCCGTCCTCCTTGAGCAGCACGTGGACGTGCACCGCCAGCGAATGCGGGTCCTTGGCGCCCGCCGGCATGCGCCAGCAGCGGCGGAACTGGTTGCGGATGGCGTCCTTGTCCGACAGGCCGAGCTGCATCGACGGGTCGTAGGGCGTCACCGAGCGCGTGGTGTTCTCCGGCGTCGTCGCCTGGTCCCTGGCGTTCTTCTGCTTCTGCGCCTGCGATTCCTTCTCGAGGTTCTTCAGCACGTCGTCGAACTGCTTGGTATCGGTCGGCTGCGGCTTGGGCTGTTCCGGCTTGGGCGGCGTCGCTTCCTGCGGCTTGGCGTTGTCGTTCGGGTTGAAGGGCTGCGGCTCATCCGGCTTCGGCTGCTCGACCGGCTTCGGCGGGGCGGCGACGGGCGCTGGCTGCGGCTTGGGCGTCGGCGGCACCGCCGCCTGCTGGGCCCGGGTGATCTGCTTGTTCTCGGCATTGACGTTGGTGACCGGGGTGATGGGAAGGATATCGACCGTCAGCACCATCGGCGCCGGCTCTTCCGGGTGCGGGAACAGTTTGGGGATGCCGACCAGCGCGATGATCAGCACGCCGACATGCAGCAGCACGGAATAGAAGAGGCTGCGCTGCTCCATGTCGCCGATCTCGTTCATGGGGGCGCCCTATTGCTCCGCTTTCTGCGGCGGCGGCACGGTGAGCAGGGCGACGCGCGTGAAGCCCGCCTGGTTGACCTCGCCGATCACCTGCATCACGCGCCCGTAATCGACGCTCTTGTCGCCGCGCACGAAGATGCGCGTGTTCTTCTTCTCGCCGAGCACCGCCTGCAGCTTCGGCCCCAGCTTGTCGAGCGGGATCTCCGAGTCCTTGAGGTACACTTTCCCGTCGGCGCGGATGGTGATGGCGATCGGCTCGTCGTTGCCGGGCAGGGCCGAGGCCTTGGTCTTCGGCAAATCGACGGAGACGCCCGAAGTCAGCATCGGCGCGGTGATCATGAAAATGATGAGCAGCACCAGCGAGACGTCGACGAAAGGCGTGACGTTGATCTCGCTGAATCCGCCGGCGTTGCGCCTGCGGCTGCGCGAATTGCCCGACGGTCCGTTGATCGCCATCAGTAGCCGCCCTTGTCGAGCTGGCGCGACAGCAGCGTCGAGAACTCGGTGGAGAAATCGTCGAGCTTGCCGGCGAGGCGGTTGATCTCGCCGTTGAACTTGTTGAAGGCGATGACGGCGGGAATCGCAACGAACAGGCCGATCGCCGTGGCGAACAGCGCTTCGGCGATGCCCGGTGCGACCACCGCGAGCGAGGTGTTCTGCGAGCCGGCGATGGCGCGGAAGGAGTTGATGATGCCGAGGCAGGTGCCGAGCAGCCCGATGAACGGCGCCGAGGAGCCGGCGGTGGCGAGGAAGCTCAGTCCCCGCTCCAGCCGCTCGAGCTCGCGGTTCTTGGTGACCGCCATCATCTGCACGATGCGCTCCTTGATCGAGATATTGAGCTCGCCGGTCGAGCGGTTGCCGCCGGGCACGACGCGCTCCTGCCCCTTGCTGCGGAACCATTCCTCCATCGCCGCGCTGAACATCAGCGCCAGCGGGTGGCGCGACTTGCGCTTCTTCACCTTGTCGTAGAATTTGTCGAGCGCCTCGGCCGACCAGAACTCCTTCTCGAAGGCATTGGTGCGGTCGTTGACGGAGGACAGCGCGAGGTACTTGTCGATGATGATGCCCCAGCACCAGATCGACATGCCGATCAGGATGAGCATGATGACGAGCACCAGCGGCTGCGCGTGCACCACCATGCCGACGAGCGACATCGAGTGCCCGGGCACCACGCCCGCGACGCTGCCGGAAAGATCGGTGCCCGCGACGTCGGCGACGGGGGCGGCGGAGGGATTCATGCGAGGACTCCTGTTGTTTTTAGGCGTGCGGCGGCGCGGCGGGCAGCCGCTCGCGGATGATGCCCGGAATCTGCGTCGGGGCGAATGCGCTGTCAATACAGACCAGCTCGATTTCGACCGTCGCCACCGCTTTGTTCTCCTTGAGGATGGTCTGGCGCAACGTCAGGCGCACTGCTCCCATGCTCAGGACGCGGGATTCGACGACGATCAGGTCGTCGAGCCGCACCGGCCGCCGGTAATCGAGCGAAGCCCGCCGGGCGACGAAAATCACGCCGATGTCTTTCTTTAACTGCTCCTGCCCGATGCCGTGGTAGCGCAGCCACTCGGTGCGCGCCCGCTCGCAGAAATTCAGGTAGTTGCCATGGTAGACGACGCCGCCGGCGTCCGTATCCTCGTAATAGACGCGGACGGGGAAATAGAAGGCGCCTTCCTTCTCGTACGGGATCATTGCGCGGGCGCAGCGGCCGGGAGTGCGGGCCAGGACGGGAAATTCCTCTTCTGCGCGGCGATGTCCTTGCGGATGGAATGGTCCTTGTCGTACGTAATATCGTCGACCACCCAGCGGTCATCCTCACGGATCATGGAATAAACGAGGTGGACGTGCCCGGTGGCCTTCTCCGCCGGGAACAGGTCGAGGTCGACGCTGAGCGTGCCCGGGCGAGGCTCGCGGATCGCCACCTGCGCGCTCTTGTAATCGAGCTTCCCGTCCATGTCCTGCGCGGCGAGGTAGGGATCGGAATCCGCATTCCAGGCGCAGACCTCGTCCTTGTCGAGCGCGGCGCACATGCGCTCGTTATCCTTCATCCGCCGTTGCAAATCCTTCGAGAAGGCCGGGTGCAGCTTCACCGGGTGCCGGCCGGGATGCGCGTTGAGGTAGGATTCGTAGAAGGCGCGCAGCGTCTCCCGCGCCGTCGGGCCGGGCGCGGATTGCGCCGCCGCGACGAGCGGCATGCCGAGCAGCGCGATCGTGATGAACCATTTTTTCATGCGTCGTCCTCCAGTAATCCGAGCTGCTCCGGCTGGCGCTTCGGGGCGCTGAGCCCGAGATGCTTGTAGGCCGTCGCCGAGAGCACGCGGCCGCGCGGCGTGCGGGCGACGAAGCCGAGCTGCAGCAGGAACGGCTCGATGGTCTCCTCGATGGCGTCGCGCTGCTCGGAGAGCGCGGCGGCGATGGTCTCGACGCCGACCGGGCCGCCGCCGTAATGGTCGGCGATGAAGCGCAAATAACGGTGATCGGATGCATCGAGCCCCAGCACGTCGACATCGAGGCGCCTGAGCGCCGCGTCGGCGATCTTGGCGGTCACGGTGTCCTGCCCGTCGGCATGGGCGAAGTCGCGGATACGCCTGAGCAGCCGCACGGCGATGCGCGGCGTGCCACGGGCCCGGCAGGCGATCTCGCGCGCGCCCTCGGCGGCGAGCTTGACGTCGAGCAGCGCGGCGGCGCGGCCGACGACCTTGGCCAGCTCCGCCTCGTCGTAGAAATTCAGCTTGAGCGGGATGCCGAACCGGTCGCGCAGCGGGCCGGTGAGCAGGCCGAGCCGCGTCGTCGCGCCGACCAGCGTGAATTTCGGCAGGTCGATGCGCACCGTGCGCGCGCTCGGGCCCTCGCCAATAATAATGTCGAGCTTGTAGTCCTCCATCGCCGGGTAGAGCACCTCCTCGACGGCGGCGGCGAGGCGGTGGATCTCGTCGATGAACAGCACGTCGTTCGGCTGCAGGTTGGTGAGGATGGCGGCGAGGTCGCCCGCCCGTGTCAGCAGCGGGCCGGAGGTCGGGCGGAAGCCGACGCCCATCTCGCGGGCGATGATCTGCGCCAGCGTCGTCTTGCCCAGCCCGGGCGGGCCGTAGAGCAGGCAATGGTCGAGCGGCTCCTCGCGCTTCTTCGCGGCGGAGATGAAGACGGCGAGGTTGTCGGTGACGTGTCTCTGCCCGGTGAAATCGCCGAGCGTCTGCGGGCGGATGCCGGCCTCGGCCTCGTTCTCCTGCCGCTCGGGCGTCAGCGCTGAGGCGGCGGGCTTCATGCGGCGAGCTCCTTAAGGCCTTCTTTGATCAGCACGTCGAGCTTCGCGCCCGGCGCGTTCTGCTGGACGCGCATGACGGCGGTGAACGCCTCCGTGCGCCCGTAGCCGAGATGCACCAGCGCCGAGATGGCGTCCTCCACCGGCGTGCCGCCGGGGGCTTTCGTTTTCCTGGCGCCGGCGTGGGCGGCGGGGAAGGCGTAGCCCGCGGCGCCCATTTTCCCCGCCTGCGACTTGAGCTCGGTGACGATGCGCTCGGCCAGCTTCGGCCCGACGCCGGAGACGACGCCCAGCGCCTTCCTGTCCTGCGCGCCGATGGCAGCGAGCAACTCCTCCGGCGCGAACACGCTGAGGATGGCGAGCGCCAGCTTGACGCCGACACCCTGCACGGTGGTCAATATCCTGAACCATTCGCGTTCCGCTTCGGTGGCGAAGCCGTAGAGGTGGAAATGGTCCTCGCGCACATGCGTCTCGATGCGCAGGGAGACGATGCCGCCGCTTGCGGGCAGCGCGCCCATGGTCTTCGCGCTCGCATAGACGAGGTAGCCGACGCCGTTCACGTCGATGATCGCGTGATCCTCCGCGACTGAATCCACCCGGCCCGTCAGTTTCCCGATCATGCTCCTTCAATAATGGAAAGTCGGAATCCGCACAACGTCCTTGCGGAGAACATCGCTTCTTTAGCCGGACGCGGCTATTCCGGCCCCATGCAGACCTTCCTGCCCTATCCCGACTTCGAAGAGTCGATGCGCGTGCTCGACTACCGCCGCCTCGGCAAGCAGCGGCTGGAGGCGAAGCAGCTCCTGCGCGCCATCGCCGGCGAGGGCGGCTGGGTCAACCACCCGGCGACGCGCATGTGGCGCGACTACGCCCCGGCGCTCGCGCTCTACCACGACGAGGCGATCAGGGAATGGAAGCGGCGCGGCTACAGGAATACGATGCCTCTGCTGAAGCCGAAAAAGTCGACCATCGTCCTGCCGCACTGGCTGGGCGACAAGCCGTTCCACCGCTCGCACCAGAGCAACCTCGTGCGCAAGGACGCCGACTATTACCGCAAATATTTCCCCAACGTCCCGGCCGACCTGCCCTATGTGTGGCCAAAGTAGCGAGCGCAGGAGCGTGAGCGAGCCATCAGCCCGCGAAGCGGCGTGCCATGGAAAATTCAGGAGAATTTTCCGGGCGCATCAAAGAACATGATTGGCGTGGGTGATGGCGATGGCCAGCGCATCGGCCGCATCGTGGCGGCATTCGGCGAGCGGGCCGCGCGAGGCGGGTAGCAGCACGCCGACCATCTGCGCGAGCTGCTCCTTCTCGGCGCGGCCCGAGCCGGTGATGGATTTCTTCACCAGCCGCGCGGCGTATTCGGCGATGGGAAGCCCCGCCGCCGCCAGCGTCACCAGCAGCGCGCCGCGCGCCTGTCCCAGCTTGAGGGTCGATTGCCCGTTCTCGCTGACGAAGGTCTCCTCGATGGCGGCCTGCGTGGGGTAATGCGCATCGATGATGCCGCTGAGGCCGCGCTGCAGCGCGAGCAGCCGCTCCGCCATCGGCAGGTCCTTCTTCGGCGCGATGGTGCCGCAGGCGACGAACGTAAGCGTGCCTTGCTTCACCTCGATCACGCCCCAGCCGGTCGAAATAAGTCCGGGATCGACGCCGATGATGCGGCTGGTAGGCACTACTCTTCTAATAGGCGGCCGGACCACCTTAAATAAAATAAAAGATACGGATCCGGAATATCAAACACCTGCTTTTGCTCGTCCCAGTCAATAGCCCTTTCGGCAGGGAACTTCTCTTGGGCTAGCTTGGACATATGCAAGCACGTGCTAGTTACACTTGACCCCACTGGCGACTCACCAACACATATTTTTGCAGTTCTACGCAAAAGTTCTTCATATGGAAATGAAAGTCGCGGGGGGTTCATGGCAACTGCTTTAAGAACGACCCTGTAAACGTCGCCAGATGTATTGTCATAACAGTTATATGTTTTGCGCTCAGTTCCTCTTAAGCGAGGGCCGCTGTCCAAGACATCTATTAGCGAGCGATAATTGGTATTCGTACTGGCTTGTTCCAAAATCTGCTTCAATTTATCCGAGCTGATTTCAATATCTTTAAATGGCAAGCTTTTTTGGTTAGCGCTTAAAGCAAAGCAGGCTTGTAGGCATAAAAGTTGCATTAACTGAGGAGAGCCAGCGGATTCAATAACAAATTGATTAATTACCTCTTGAGCAATGCCTATATTTAAAATACCAAACCCGGCTTTAGCGATGGCCTCTAACTCTTGTTTACTCCAATATTTTAAATCAATGGTCTTAACACGCCCCCTTAATTCTGGATTGGCTCTTACGACATCATCGTTCCGGTGAGAAACAGAAGCTGTTACTATTTTTATATTAAGGCGCACCCCTTCCTTTAGTATTTTTGCCACTTCAACTTGAAGCGTGCGGTCCATGTAATGGAAGTCATCTATTAGGACGACGAAGGGGCTATTAGCTATTTCACGTTGGACTTGTAATAAACCGCCCCGTTCTTGAGTCTGTTCGGTTTTTACTGAACCGCCAGCTTCTGCAGTTGCCGAAAGACTTCCGGTTCCTTTTACAAAGCCAAGAATTCCTGCCCCCACTGAGGCAGAAGCAGTTCCTTTTATATTCCCGTCGATTGTAGTGCTGGACGACACGCTGGTAGGCAGATCCATCCAATCGAGGACATGTTGCCATACGTCCTCAGGACGTTTTAACGATGCGCCAGAAATAGCAATAAGCTGCTCTTGTCCGACAACTTTTTCTACTAAGACAGTTTTCCCTGATTTAGATGGACCGGAAAGAGAAATTATCTGTCCGGGAGTATCTAAAGCATTCTTGAGGGTTTCTTCTAATTTTTGTTCTGCTCTCTCAACGTACGTATGTTCTGGGTAAGCACCCGGAACAAAAACTTCTGTAGCTTTTAAGGTCATAATTATGCACTCAGCTTCTGCAATGTCGCCGCGTCGAACTCGGCGTTGGTGAAGACGTCCTGCACGTCGTCGTTATCTTCCAGCGCGTCGATGAGGTCCATCAGCGCTTCGGCCTGCTCGCCGCCGACATTCGCCGCGACCTTCGGCAGCCAGGCGATCTTGCCCTCGGTGGCGTCGCCGAATTTCTGCGCCAGCGTGTCGCGCACGGCGTTGAACGACTCCATGCTCGTGGTGACGGTATGCACGCCGTCCGCCGTTTCGCAGTTCTCGGCGCCGGCGTCGATGGCGGCTTCGAGCATCGCGTCCTCGATGATGCGCTCGGCGGGGATAGTCGATCAGCCCGACGCGCTCGAACATGAAACCGACCGAGCCCGTCTCGCCGAGGTTGCCGCCGCTCTTGGTGAAGATGCTTCGGATCTCGGCGGCGGTGCGGTTGCGGTTGTCGGTCAGCGCCTCGATAATGACGGCGACGCCGCCCGGCCCGTAGCCCTCGTAGCGCACGCTCTCGAAATTCTCCATGCTGCCGGTGCCCGAGCCCTTGGCGATGGCGGCGTCCGCCCGTTCCTTCGGCATGCCGGACTGGCGCGCCTTGATGAGCACCGCGCGCAGCTTGGCGTTGAAGTTCGGGTCCGGCCCGGACTTGGCGGCGACGATGATCTCGCGCGCGACCTTGGTGAGGATCTTCGCTTTTTTCGCGTCCTGCGCGCCCTTGCGCCGGGCGACGTTCTTTGCGTGGAATGGCCTGCCATCGGAAACCCTGTTTCTTAAAGGACGATATAGAGGGTTTTGGCGCGCGGGCAACCGTAATCTGGGCCCCTGAGCCCGCCGCCCGCCCGCGCCGATATTGCCGAAAATTGAGTTGCGCCGCGCGCGCTTCCGAGGCATGATTTACCCATGCGCCGTTTGATCCTCAGCCTCCTGGTCCTCACGCTGCCGCTGGCGGCGCAGGCCAATATCATCACCGTGCATTTCGCCGCGCTCGATTCCGCTTCCCTCAAGGCCGTGACCGGCCGCCTGCTCGCCGAGCACACGATCACTTCCGTGCAGGGCGACATCCCCGGCCACTCGGTGACGCTGAACACCTCCGGCGACGTCGACAACTGCAAGCTGCGCGACCTGATCACGCCGGCGGGCCTCACGCCCACGACCGTCACCCGCGTGCCCGCCGTGAAACAGTCGACTTTATGCCCGGGTTATTAAAGCCGCGCCGCCGCCGGATCGTTCCTTTGCGGCAAGGCTTCTATTTAAGAAGCACCATGGTCTTTGCGTACCCAAGGAGGATGTCATGAAAAAACTGTTACTCGTGAGCGCCGCGCTGGCGCTGCTTTCCGCCGCCGGTCCGGCCGACGCGGCAGTCTCCGTCGGCATCGGCCTGTCGAGCCCGGGTTATTACGCGCCGCCGCCCGTCTATTACGCGCCTCCGCCGGGCTATTACGCGCCGCCGCCCCCGCCGCCCGTTTACTACGGCCCGTTGGGCTACGAGCCGCACCGCTATTACGACTGGGGCTACTGGAATCGCCCCTACCACCGCCACTGGGTGGGCGACGGCTGGTACCACGGCGCCTACGTCCGCGGGCATTGGGAATAAGACTAGAAGCCCGCCCGGACGAACAGGCTGCAGCGCAGATTGTCGTCGATGGCCACTGCGTAGGAACCCGCCGTGGTGGAATTGTCATAGCAGAGCGTGTCGGAACTCGTCACCGGTGAGCCTCCATTGAATGGCGTGGTGCTGGCGCCAGTGAGATTAGAGTACACGGCGCCTGTCGCGGGGAAGCCGTCATCCATCTTCTGGTCGATGCCGAGGGCCTCACGGGTAGTCATAACGGGGCTGGACTGGATGGCGCCTTTGGTCAGGCTTCCGCCCGCCGTGAACTGGCCGAGCTTATAATAATTCCCCGGGGCGTTGCCGCCTGCGCCCGAAGAAGGAATGGTAATGGTGTGCACGAACCCTGAGTCGCGCAGGCGCAACGTGGGAATCAGGGGTTTCAGGGTGCTGATCTCGGCGGCGGTATTGTTCAGGAAAGAAGAGGTATCGAGGCACGTGCCGTCCGCGACGGATTTGAAGGCGATCAATCCCGCGTCCGATAATTGCCGCCAGAAGAGCACATTTTCGCCACCCAATCCGAATTGATTGGCCGTTCCGCCGGGGCACACCGACGCCACGCCGTCGCTGTCGCGCAATATGCCGTCGCCATCCCCTTCGCCGGTGGCGCCGGGACTGACGGCGCTGATGGTGAGGCCGGCCTGTGCCGCCTTGTCGTAGCGCAGATCGCCGGGGATGCCGCCGTATTTATCGCGGAAGGTCATCGCCGCGGCGGTGTAGGATTGCAGGTCGCTCACCGTAGCATTGATCCTCGCCGACTGGATAAGGTCCCGCCCGGTGAGCACCCCGCCCACCAGCAGGCCGATGATGACCAGCACGATGGCGAGCTCGACGAGGGTGAATGCCTGTCGGAGGTCCCCCGTATGCGCCGGGATTCCGCTTTGCCCCGGCGTTGCGCCTCCAAGATCGCAATGCATCCCGTTCTCCCCAATGGTGGCAGGGGAGTTGAAGAAACCTGCAATGCAAGGTTTGCTGTAATCTTTAGCCGTTAGGCCTGGACATCCATTACAGCCTCCCCAGCCAAGCTAGGGAGTGCGGGTAACGGCTGCACAACGCCGGCATTGCAGGAGGTCTTCACACCCCGAACGGCTTCTCGACCGTCCGGGGAACATCGTAGGGAAAGAAACCGAAGACTCAACGAAATTATGCGCGCCGGCAACGTGGCGGCTGTTTTTTTGCGCGGGGATTGCTATATCGACCGTATGAAGAACCCGTTCGCCGAGCTGCCGCCGGTGCCCTATCTCGAGGGGCTGCATTATGCCGTGCGCATCCTGCTCGGCACGGCGATCGTCTGGGTGCTGATGGAGGCGCTCGGCATCGGCAGCCCGGTATGGGGGCTGATCACCGTCATCGTCGTTTCCGAGCCGCACATGAAGAACGCGTGGACGACGTTCCTCTCGCGCTTCATCAACACGCTGGTGGGCAGCGCGATGGGGCTGGTCTTCCTCCTCGGCTTCGGCCCGCACGCGGATTTCCTGCCCATCGCCGCCGCGCTGACCGCGCTGGCCTCGATCTACCTCACGCGCATGATGCAGGGCTGGCGCATCGGCCCGGTGACCACCGCGATCGTCATCTCCTCGGCGCTGGTCGACCCGGCGCATGGCGGCGTCCTCAGCGTCGCGCTCGACCGCACGGTGAGCGTGTTGATCGGCAGCGTCGTCGCGCTCGCCGTCACCTACCTGATGGCGCTGGTCTGGATCCCCGAAGCCGACCGGGCGGGCGACGACGGCAAGGCGAGCTAGGATTCACCCGCCGCAAGCAGGGCGAGCAGCCAGCCGGCGACCAGCCACAGCGTCATCGCCGACCAGGAGCTGAAGAGGTTCGTGCCGACGGCGAGCGGCCACAGCCGCACCAGCAGCGTTACCACGAGCGCGGTGGCGAGCGGCTCGTTGCTCCACACGAAGCTGCGCCGCGCGACGGTGCCGATCCAGCAGGCGAGCATGCCGCAATAAAGCCCGAGCCCGACGATCCCGTTCTCGGCGAACCATTGCAGGTAGATATTGTGCGGGTGCTGCGGGCAGCGGAAATGCAGCGCGCGCGGCGTCGTTTCGCCATAGGCGGGGTCGGGGCAAATGCGGCTGAATTCCTCGCTGCCGACCCCGGCCAGCGGATGCGCTTCGGCGATCGCCAGCGCCGAATGCCACACCTGCCCGTAGGCCGATTGCCAGAGGCCGCCGGCGAACTGCTGCCGGGTATCGTCGATATGGCGGGTGTGCAGGACGGGCTGCGTCAGGGTGAGCGCCGCCGCCCCGAGGACGGCGGTGAGCAGGACGGCGGCGAGCATCGCGCGGGCGCGCGGCAACAGCAGGAAGGAAAGCAGGAAGCCGAGCAGCAGCAGCAGCAGCGGCATGCGCTCGCCGGAAAGGTAGATGGCGATCGTCGCGGCGACCCCGAGGACCACGCCCGGCCAGAAGCGGCGCGTCAGCAGCGCCGGGAAGATCAGCGCCAGGATGACCGAGCCGACATGCGGCGACTTGTAAGGCCCGGTGAGGCGCACGATGCTGCCGTAATCGATGCGCGGCCGGCCGGTGAGGTCGACGTGGAACACGTACTGGACGAGCGTGTCGGCGACCAGCAGCGCGGCGGCGATGCAGGCGACGAGGAACAGCCGCTTGCGCGTCGCCTCCCCGCGCAGGCACCAGAAGGCCAGCGCCGCGCCGAACACGGGATAGCGCAGCCACGTCGCCGCGCGCCAGAGTGAAATCGCATCCGGTGCCCATAACGCGCGCAACGAAATAAACAGCGTGAGGGCGAGCGCGCATTGCACCCAGCGCTCGCGCGTCCATCGCCAGTCGCGCGCGATCGCGCTGTGCAGCAGGAAAAGCACGGCGATGAAGCTGCCCGCGATGTCACCGCCCGCCGGTCCCAGCAGGACGAAGAAGGGCATCAGCGCGGCGGCAGCGCAGGCGATACGGGTCAGGATTGCATCGGGCCGCGCCATCAGAAATCGATGCAGCGGCCGTTCACTTCCCAGTCGCCGTAGCGCGTGGGGTCGGGCCTGGGCGCGGGCTTCGCCGCCGGTTGCGGCACGGCCTGTGGCGGCGTCTCGTCCTTCTTCGGCGGCGTTTCGGGCGGCATGCAGGTTTCATATCACTGCAGCGAAGCGATGCAAGTTTCCTTCTTTCGCAAAAGGTCTTATCTGTCATTCCCGCGCAGGCGGGAATGACGAAAGGAAAATCCATCATGAGCCGCATCGCCCCATCCGCCGTCCGCCGCGAAGCCATCGCGTTGCTCGACGCCGTGCTGACGCAGCAACGCACGCTCGACGAGGCTGCCGCAAGCCTGCCGCTCGCCGGCGATTCCGCGGATGCGCGCTTCGCCATGCTGCTCGCGCTCGCCGTGCTGCGTCACCTCGGCCAGCTCGATGCGCTCATCGCGCGCTATCTCGACAAGCCGCTTCCGGTGAAACGGACGCGCGTCACGCAAGCGCTGCGCATCGGCCTCGCACAGCTATTGCTGCTCGACACGCCGGCGCACGCGGCGGTGAACGAAACCGTCGAGGCGATCAAGGGCGGCAAGGACGCCGGCCTCGCCGGGCTTCTCAACGCCGTGCTGCAGCGCGCCGCACGCGAAAAGCCGGCGCTGCCGGAAGCGCTGCACAATATCCCCGGGCATTTCCGTGCGCGCTGGGAGCAGCGTTACGGCGCCGCGATCGCCGCCGCCGTCGCCGAAGCCGCCGCGCAACGCCCGCCGCTCGACCTCAACCTGCCGCAACCGGCGACGATGCCGTCCGGCGCGCGGCTCGACGGACAGATATGGCGCCTGCCGCCGGAGCATGAATCGGTCGCCGCGCTGCCCGGCTTCGCCGAGGGCGCATTCTTCGTGCAGGACATCGCGGCGAGCTACCCCGTGCGATTGCTCGGCGATGTGCGCGGCCGGCGCGTGCTCGACCTCGCCGCAGCACCCGGCGGCAAGACCATGCAGCTCGCGCGCGACGGTGCGCTCGTCACCGCGCTCGACCGTGGCCCGGGCCGCATGCGCCTGCTCGCCGGGAATCTCGCGCGCATGAAGCTTTCCGCCGAATGCATCACGGCGGACATACTGGAATGGCAGCCCGCGACGCCCTATGACGCCATCCTGCTCGACGCGCCCTGCAGCGCGACGGGCACATGGCGCCGCCACCCGGAAGTGTTGGCGCTGACCGGCGAGCGCGACATCGCCGAGCTTGCCGCGCTCCAGCGCAAAATGCTTTCGCGCGCGTGGGATTGGCTGAAGTCGGGCGGGCGCATGGTCTATTGCGTCTGCTCGCTCGAGCCGGAGGAAGGCGAAGCGCAGGCGCAATGGTTCCTCGACACGCACAAGGACGCGCGGCTCGTTCCCGCGCAGGGGCTCCCGGCGGAATGCATTGCGGATGGCATGCTGCGCACCCGCCTCGACATGCGTGCCGGCGATGGCGGCATGGACGGTTTCTTCGCGGCGTGTTTTACTAAATGCTGAGCTGGCCGCACTGTCTTGCGTAGCCGGATAGGTGAGCCGCGAGCGTAGCGAAGCGAGGGGGAGCGGTAGCGGGGGCACGTTAGTGCCCCCCAAGCGCGAAGCGCTTCACTTTATCATAAGGCGATGCTACGCATCGGCCTCATGAGCAAGCTTCTCATCGCGCCCTCGATCCTCTCCGCGGATTTCGCGCAGCTGGGCGAAGAGGTCACTGCCATCGGCAAGGCCGGCGCCGACTGGGTGCATGTCGACGTGATGGACGGGCATTTCGTGCCCAACCTCACCATCGGCCCGGCCGTCATCGCCGCCATCCGCCCGCATACGAAGCTCACCCTCGACGTCCACCTGATGATCGCGCCGGTCGAGCCCTTCATCGAAAGCTACGCGAGCGCGGGCGCCGACATCATCACCGTGCATGCCGAGGCGACGCCGCATCTCGACCGCGCGCTGCAGCAGATCAAGTCGCTCGGCAAGAAGGCGGGCGTCTCCATCTGCCCCTCGACGCCGGAGACGGTGCTCGACTACGTCATGGATGCGGTCGACCTCATCCTGGTGATGACGGTCAATCCCGGCTTCGGCGGCCAGTCCTTCATCGTCAGCCAGCTGGAGAAGATCCGCCGCCTGCGCACCATGATCCGCAAATCCGGGCGCCGCATCCATCTCGAGGTGGACGGCGGCATCAACTCCGGCACGGCGCGCGAGGCGGTGGCGGCCGGGGCGAACGTGCTCGTCGCCGGCTCGGCCGTGTTCGGCAAAGGCGGGCAAGGCGCGACGGCCTACGCCAAGAACATCCGGGCGCTGCGCGGCTGATGGACGCGCTGCTTCACACCATCCGCGACCGGCACCACGAGGCGCTCGACGGGTTCTTCGCGCAATGCGGCGCGACGCTCACCGCGCTGGCCGATCAGTGCGCGCAGGCGCTCGGCGATGGCGGCACGCTCTTTTTCTGCGGCAACGGCGGCAGCGCCTGCGACGCGATGCACATCGCCGGCGAGTTCGTCGGCCGCTTCGTCGACGACCGCCGCGCGCTCGCCGCCATCGCGCTCACCGCCGATTCCGGCATCCTCACCGCCATCGCCAACGACTACGGCTACGAGCAGGTCTTCTCCCGCCAGGTCGAGGCGCTGGGGAAAAAGGGCGATGTGCTCATCACCCTCTCCACCTCGGGGAAGAGCCCGAGCATCCTCGCCGCGCTGAAGGCGGCGAAGGCGCAGGGGCTCGCCACCGCCCTGTTCACCGGCGAGAAGGGCGCGCAGCAGAAGGAAAATGTCGATTTTCTGCTGGCGGTCCCGTCGCTTATCACCGCACATATCCAGGAAGCGCACCAGACCGGGCTGCACGCGCTGGCGACGCTCGTCGAATCGCGCATCCTGCCGGGAAAAGCCTAAAAAAAGCCTAAAAGTTTAACGATTCCTTCAGATTTCGGGCCTAGCATAAAAATCATGGCGAAACCTGACGCGAATCGTTAGAAAGTGGCCCGATGGTATCCGAGACCAGACTTGCGGAAATGCTGTGCACGCGCCTGTGCCACGATTTGACGGGCCCGATCGGCGCGGTCAATAACGGCGCCGAGTTCCTGGGCGACGAAGGCTTCGACATGCAGCACGAGGCCGTGCAGCTCATCCTCTCCAGCGCCCACGAGGCGGTCAACCGCCTGCAGTTCTACCGCCAGGCCTACGGCCGCGTGTCGGATTCCGGCGAGGCCTGCCTGGCCGACAAGAAACAGCTCGCCATCAATTTCTTCGAGGGCAGCAAGGTCAAGCTCGACTGGCCCGACACCCATACCGACGCCGCCGGCATCTCGATCAGCCAGAAAACGGCGCGGCTGATCCTCAACATGTTCGTCATCGCCGCGGCGGCGATGATCCGTGGCGGCACCATCTCGGTACGCATCGGCACCAATGCGGCGGGCGACAAGATCGTCACGCTGAGCGGCAAGGGCGAGACCATCAAGCTCGACCCGGAGACCGCGCTCATCCTCAAGGGCCAGGGCGACGATTCCATGCTGTCGCCGAAAAGCGCCCAGCCGTTCCTGACCCGCAAGATCGCCGAAGAAGTCGGCGCGACGCTCGCCGTGGAGGCACACAGTGACCTCTTTGAGATCGTCGCGACACAGCACCAGCTCGCCGTCGCGGCGGCGAGCTAGTTTTTGATTGGCGCCTGTCGGCGCGTGGGGGCGAATTCAAGTTCGCTTCGCGAACTCGCCCCCGCTCCGCTCCCCCTCCTTCGGCGGCCTCCGGCCGCCTCCGGGCTCGCCCTGACGGGCTACGCAGGCAGTGCGGAAGCGCTGAGAATATTCTGAGTTCCAATTCATCCGTGCGTAGCCGAATAGGCGAGCCGGAGCGAAGCGAACGAGGGGACCCGGAGCGAAGCGGAGGGAGACGAGCGATAGCGAGTCAACCGGTAGCGGGGGCGTCTTCGACCCCCGTGGCACAGCCACCACTAAAACCGGACTTGCCTTGTGGATAACGCTTCACAATAGCGCAGTGCCCTGTAATATCCACAACCTCAAAACGGACGCAGAACCGGCAAGGCAAGTCTATGGACGATCTCATCGGCGAGTTCCTGGAGGAGACGGGCGAATCGCTCGCGCTGCTCGATGCCGAGCTCGTGCGCCTCGAGCAGAATCCCGGCGATACGCAGATCCTCGCCACCATCTCGCGCCTCGTCCACACCATCAAGGGCACGTCGGGACTTCCTCGGGCTGAAGCGGCTCGAAGCCATCGCCCAGGCGGCGGAGGAAGCGCTGTCGCGCGGCGGCGAGGGCAGCTTCGCGCTGATCGAGGCGCTGGCGCAGATCAAGCACCTCATCCAGCACCTCGCCGCGCACGGCGAGGAGCCGCAGGGCGACGACACGGCGCTGCTCGCCCACCTCAAGCGCGCGCCGCAGCCGCAGCTTGCCGAGCCCGCCCCCGCCATCGCGCCGCTGGCGCTGCCGAACGCGGCGCTGCTGCCGGCGAAACCGGCAAGGCCGCCCGCACCGATCTCGGCGCAGGCACAGCGCGAGGCCATCCGCCACGGGCTCGAAACGCCGAGCCCGACGATCTCGCGCCGCGCCCTGCTGGAAAAACTCGCCTGGGCGGTGGGCGAGCTCATCGCCCTGCGCCAGCAACTGAAAGCCAAAGGCGACGAAACGCTCGCCGCGCCCATCCAGAAGCTCGGCGCCCTGACGCGCACGCTCGCCGACGCGCTGCGCGGCTCGCAGGGGCCGCAGGCGCCGGGGCTCGAAGTCGTCGCGCTGCTGCCGGTCGAAACCGGCGCGGCGAAGCTCGCATTGCCCGAGCGCTACGTGCTCGAGCTGCTCGATCGCCACGCGCTCGGCAACTGGCGCATCGAGACGGTCTTCAACGTGCGCGTGCTGCTCGCCGGCGAGCGCGTCGTGCCGCTGGTGTCGCTCGCCGAACTGCTGAAGGTCGAGGCGGCGCGCGAGGACAGCATCGCCATCGTCAAGGTCGGCGAGGCGGAATTCGCGCTCAGCTTCGCCACGCTCGGCGAGCCGGAGGAAGCGGTGCAGCGCAAGCTGCCTGCGCTGCTTTCGCGGCTGCCGCTCTATCGCGGCTGCGTGCAGCTGGGCGGCGCGACGCCGCTGCTCGTGCTCGATCCTGCCGGCATCGCGCGCAGCATCGGCTTCCGCGACGTCGCCGACCTGCCGCCGGTCGCCGCGCCGAAGCCGGCCGTCGGCGAAGCGCTGCTAAAGCCAGCGAGCTTCCTGCTTTTCCGCGCCGGCGGTGGCGCGCTCAAGGCGCTGCGGCTTGAGGACGTCAGCCGCATCGACGCCATCGGCGCGCCGCGTGAGCACATGCGCATCGCCACGCTGCCGGGCACCGAGCGGCCGAACATCGCCGAGCTGGTGGTGCTCACCGGGGTTGAGGGCCAGCGCATCGGCATCGCCGTCGAGCAGGTGGTCGACGTCGTCGAGGCGCCGGTGAAGGGGCACAGGCTGGATCTCGACGGCATCGAGGCGGAAGTGATCGACGTCGCCCGCCTGCGGGAGGTCGCATGAGCAGCGCCGCCCATGAGCAGACCGAAATGCTGGTGAGCTTCCGCATCGGCGCGCAGCTTTACGGGCTGCCGGTGGCGCAGGTGAAAGATGCGCTGCGCGACATCGAGGTCGCGCCGGTGCCGCTGGCGGCGGAAGGCATCGTGGGCATCGCCACGCATCGCGAGAAGATCGTGCCCGTGCTCGACCTGCGGCGCTGCTTCGGCATGGCGAAGCCGCCGGAAGGCGCCTCGCAGGCGGTGCTGGTCGTGGCGCACGCGGACGAGGAGATCGCGCTCGTCGTCGACAAGGTCGAGGAGCTGATCACCGCGCGGCCGCAGGATTTCATCCGCGCCCCGGCGACGGTGGACGAATCCTGGAAGCGCGTCGCCACCGAGATCGTCCGCCACGAAGGCGGCCTGCTCGCCCTGCTGAATCTCGACGGCGTGCTGGGCGCGCTGCAATAAAAAAGCCCGCCGTTCTACGGGCGGGCTTTTTCCTTGGTTCGTTGGCAGGCCTAGACTTCTTCCGCCACTTTCTTGCGCTTGGTCTCCTTGGCGGTGGCCGGCAGGGCGCCGGGCTCCGGGTCCTTCAGCACGTAGCCGCGGCCCCAGACGGTCTCGATGTAGTTCTCGCCGCCCGATGCGTCCTGCAGCTTCTTGCGCAGCTTGCAGACGAAGACGTCGATGATCTTGAGCTCCGGCTCGTCGATGCCGCCGTAGAGGTGGTTGAGGAACATCTCCTTGGTCAGCGTCGAGCCCTTGCGCAGGCTGAGCAGCTCCATGATGCCGTATTCCTTCGACGTCAGGTGCAGCGGCTTCTCGGCGACCTCGACCGAGCGGGTGTCGAGGTTGACCACCAGCTTGCCGGTGCGGATGACCGACTCCGAGTGCCCCTTCGAGCGGCGCACGATGGCCTGGATGCGCGCGATCAGCTCGCCCTTGTTGAAGGGCTTGGTGAGGTAATCGTCGGCGCCATAGCCGAGGCCCTTGATCTTCTGGTCGGGGCCGGAGAGGCCGGACAGGATCAGGATCGGCGTGTTGATCTTGGCGGCGCGGAAGCGGCGCAGCACCTCGTAGCCGTCGATATCCGGCAGCATGAGGTCGAGGATGATGATGTCGTAATCGTACAGCTTGCCGATCTCGAGCCCTTCTTCGCCGAGCTCGGTCGTGTCGCAGATGATGCCTTCGGAGGCGAGGGAAAGCTCGATGGCTTTCGCGGTCGAAGGATCGTCCTCTACCAGTAATACCCGCATCGAAATCCCCCTGAATTCGTGGTTAAGAATGCCAAACTCTACTTGTTAATCCGGCCGCAGGAAACCCGGAGAAATCAGCGACCAGTCCTTAACGCGTTAAGTGTTAACATACTCTTAAGGATGCCTCAACTCAATCACAATTTTAACGATTTGATGACAGCCGAATACCACACATGTGCTATGGGATTGAAAGAAAAGCGCTTCCTGTCGCTGCGACGCTGGCCCCCGCGTTGCCTTTCTGCTACACTCCGCCGCGATGTCCACCCTGCGCCAGCACCTGCTTGCCGAACTCGACCGCCTGCCGACCTATGAGCTGAGCGGGCGGGGTCGTCGCGGTTCAAGGGGCTGCTGATCGAGGCGACCGGGATCGAGCAGGCGCTGTCGGTGGGCGCGCGCTGCAAGGTGCAGGGCAGCCACGGCGCGGACCATGAAATATTGTGCGAGGGTCGTCGGCCGCGAGGGCATCGCGCTGCTGATGCCCTTCGCCTCGGTCGAGGGCGTCGGGCTGGGGGCGAAGGTCACGGTGCTGGCTTCCGCCTCCGCCGTCGAGCCGTCGGACGCATGGCTCGGCCGTATCGTCGACGCGATGGCAATCCCATCGACGGCAAGGGGCCGCTGCCTAAAGGCGGCATTCCGTACCTGCTGCGCGCCAGCCCGCCGGCCGCCGCGTCGCGCGCCCGCGTTGCGGGGAAGCTCGATCTCGGCGTGCGCGCCATCAACACTTTCCTCACCTGCTGCCGGGGCAGCGGATGGGGATCTTCTCCGGCTCCGGCGTCGGCAAATCCATCCTGATGTCGATGCTGGCGCGCTATTCGCAGGCGGACGTCAACGTCATCGGCCTGATCGGCGAGCGCGGGCGCGAGGTGCAGGAATTCATCGAGGACGATCTCGGCGAGGAGGGGCTGAAGCGCTCCGTCGTCGTCGTCGCCACCTCCTCCGAATCGGCGCTGATGCGCCGGCAGGCGGCCTACACGATGATGGCCGTCGCCGAATATTTCCGCGACCAGCGTAAGCAGGTGCTGCTGCTGATGGATTCGGTGACGCGCTTCGCCATGGCCCAGCGCGAGATCGGGCTTTCCGCCGGCGAGCCGCCGACGACCAAGGGCTACACGCCCACCGTATTCTCCGAGCTGCCCCGGCTGCTGGAGCGCGCCGGGCCGGGCGTGGTCGGCTCCGGCGCGATCACGGGCTGTTCTCCGGTGCTCGTCGAGGGCGACGACACAACGAGCCCATCGCCGACGCGTGTGCGCGGCATCATCGACGGGCATATCGTTTTGGACCGCGAGATCGCGCAGCGCGGGCGCTACCGGCGATCAACATCCTGAAGTCCGTCTCGCGCATGCTGCCCGACTGCGACAGCGAGTACGAGAACACGCTGCTCATCGCCGCGCGGCGCCACCTCGCGACCTACGAGAACATGGCGGAGTTGATCCGCCTCGGCGCCTATCGCCGCGGCACCGACCCCGACGTCGACCGCGCGATGCATATTACCCGCAGCTCGAAGCCTTCATCACCCAGCCCGAGAAGGAATCGGCAAGCCTCGCCGAAGGATACGAGCAGCTCGCCAGGGTGCTCGGCATGAGCGAAGGCAAGAAATGAAATCCCTGACTACGCTGATCCGCATCAAGCAGCGCGAGATGGACGCGCTGCGTCGCCAGCAGGACCAGCTGCAGAAGCAGCGCGAGGAGCTGCACAAAATTATCGACCTGCTGAACCAGCAGCTCGTGCACGAGCTCAAGACCGCCTCCGCCATGCCGGAGATGGCGCATTTCTTCGGCGATTTCGCCGCCGCGATCAAGAAGCGCCAGCAGGCGATGCACCTGCATTTGCGCAAGGTCGAGGCCGAGCTCGACAAGCTGGCCGCCCAGCTGCGCGAGATATTCAGCGAGATGAAGAAATACGAGCTGGCGCTCGGCAACTGGGAAAAGCGCCGCGCCGACGCCGCGAAAAAGCGCGATGCGCAGGAGATGGACGAGATCGCCATCCGGGGCTATGTGAGGCGGGATGCCGTCTAGGGAACTCATCCTCCTGTTGCCGTTGCTGCTGGCGGGCTGCCTCGCCCAGAGCCAGATCCAGACGCGCTACGACCGCGACCACGGCGACTGCCAGGACCAGGCCGAGCATAACATCAACACGGTGCTGCCGCCGGGCGCGCAGGTCTCGCAGAGCGACCGCAACGCCGAGCTGCTGACGCTCTTCTCCGATTGCATGGGCCACAGGGCTGGTCGGTCGCCAAGCCGAAGACCACCGGCACGCCACCACCGATAACAGCATCCGCCGTCACCGTCGCCGGCCGTGCGCACGCAATCCGTCCAGCAATCGCCGCCGCCCGCGCCGGGCGATGCGCCGCAGCCCGCCCCGGGCATCAACCCCGGCCTGATGGCGCCGAGCCCCATGCCGCCTTCCGGCCCGGCGGCCTACCAGCCCGGTTCCGGTTCCGGCCCTGGCCGGAACTTTTAGTGGTGCGCGCGTAGCGCGCACGGGGGGCACGTGGTGCCCCCGCTACCGCTCCCCCTCGCTTCGCCTGACGGCTCGCGGCTCGCGCCGCTAAAGGCGCTACGCACGGCTGAACTGAAACTCTGAGTCGTGCGGCCGCGCGCACTTCTGAATTTCCGCACTGCCTGCGTAGCCCGTAGCCGACCGGAGGGTCGGCGAAGGAGGGAGACGAGCGTGA
This sequence comes from Alphaproteobacteria bacterium, assembly GCA_037200745.1. Classification (GTDB taxonomy): domain Bacteria; phylum Pseudomonadota; class Alphaproteobacteria; order Rickettsiales; family UBA3002; genus QFOX01. Next base: position 38,940 of record JBBCHK010000010.1, on the reverse strand, counting down.
GCGAGTCAACCGGTAGCGGGGGCGAGCGCGCGTCAAGCGCGCTTTTAATCGCCCCCCGTGCGCGCTACGCGCGCACCACCAAGACTAAACTTCCTGGGCGCCCAGCATGGCGGCGGAGGTCATCGGGTCGAAGGCGGCGAGGGCCGCTATTGGCGTTCTTCTTCATTTCCTGCTGGATGGACATTTTTACCTCCTGCTCCACCTGCGACTCGATCTTCTTCTCGAGCGCGATGCGCTGGTCGGTCGGCATCCCCTCGACCTGCGCCTTGGTGAGGCCCATCGAGTTCATCACCTGCGCGGTGGCTTTGTCCTTCATCTGGTCGATCTTCCACTTCATGTAGCCGTTGACGCCGTTCGAGGTCAGGTCCTTGAGGATCTCCTGCGGCGTCTCGTTCTGGTCGGCGAAGAGCGACTCGAACGTCGAATCGGTCTGCACGATGTCGCTCGCCGAGTAGTTGGATGAAGGGGAAAGTGCATTGCTCATCGTGAGCGGATTCAGGGTCGCCTGCATGGCTGCCTCCGTAAGTGGACGCTCTCCCATTGCAAGAACGTGCCGCATTTTCGTCAATTCCGACGGAAATTTTTGCCGGGTTATGGATACAACAGCGTATGTTTCCAGCCGCTGCCGTCGCGCGTATAGAGGTCGCGCTGGTGGAGGCGGAACTCGCCTTCCTGCCAGAACTCGATATGCTCCGGCTTCAGCCGCCAGCCGGACCAGAAGGGCGGGCGCGGGATGGACTTTTCGTCGTAATCCGCCTCGACCTTCGAGACACCGGTGACGAGTTGCGGGCGCGAGGCGAGCGGGCGCGACTGTTTCGACGCCCATGCCCCCGCCTGCTTGTTGCGGTCGCGCGTGGTGAAATAGGCGTCGGCCTCGGCATCGCTCACGGGGGTAACGCCGCCCTCGATGCGCACCTGCCTGAGAAGCGGCGCCCAGTAGAAGCACAGCGCGGCGCGCGGATTGGCGGCGAGCTCTTCGCCCTTGCGGCTTTCGAGGTTGGTGTAGAAAACGAAGCCGTTGCCGTCGTGCGCCTTGAGCAGCACGATGCGCGCCGAGGGTGCACCGTCCTTCGTCGCGGTGGCGAGCGTCATCGCCGTCGGCTCGGGGATGCTGCGCTCGGCACGCGCTTCCTCCAGCCATTCGGAAAACCGTGCGATGGGATCGGTGTCGCTCATGGCGCGAATTTAGGGGCGGCGGCATGCGCGCGCAAGCGACCTTTGCGCTGGACGGTTGGCGAGGCTTGCGCCACCCTGCCGCCATGCGCCCCAAGATCATCGCCCTGCGCCAGTTCTACGCCTCGCGGCTCGGCCACCGGGTGAAGCGCCGCCTGCGCGCGCACCTGATGCGCGCCTGGCCGCAGCATGCGGGCGAGGCCATCGTCGGCATCGGCTACGCGACGCCGCTGCTGCGCGTGCTCGGGCGGGCGGACGGCAAGCCCGGCGTCGTCGCGCTGATGCCGGCGTCGCAGGCGCCATCTACTGGCCGGTGCACAGCGACAACCGCTCCGTGCTGGCCGACGCGCTGCGCCCGCCCTTCGCCCGCAACGCGCTGCACCGCGTGGTCATGCTGCACGCCTTCGAATACGAGCCACGCCCCGACGAGCTGCTGAAGATTTTCTGGGAGCTGCTCGTTCCCGGCGGCAGGCTGCTGCTGATCGTGCCCAATCGTCGCGGCTCGTGGGCGAGGAGCGGCACGCCGTTCGGCCAGGGCACGCCCTACAGCTTCGCCCAGCTGCGCACGCTGCTTGACGAGGCGAAATTCACCCTGCGCGAGGCGTCGAGTATGTTGTTCGCACCGCCGACGCGCCACGTCCTCGGGGGCTGGGATTTCATCGAATGGCTGGGCGGGCTCGTCTGCCCCTGGCTCGGCGGTGTCCTCGTCGTCGAGGCGGAGAAACAAATCTACGCCGCCATCGCCGAGAAGGTCACTGAACCAACGCCCGCCTGGGCCGGAGAGGGTTTGGTGGTGCGCTGACGCGCACGGGGGGCACAACGTGCCCCCGCTACCGCTCCCCCTCGCTTCGCTATCGCTCGCGGCTCGCCTATTCGGCTACGCATGGATGAACTGAAACTCAGAGGCGTGCGTGGCCGCGCGCGCTCCTGAGCTTCCGCACTGCCTGCGTAGGCCGAAGGCCGAGCCCGTAGCCGACCGGAGGGTCGGCGAAGGAGGGGACCCGAAGCGAAGCGGAGGGAGACGAGCGTGAGCGAGTCAACCGGTAGCGGGGGCGGCGCGCGTCAGCGCGCTTTAATCGCCCCCCGTGCGCGCACCGCGCGCACCACTAATAATGCACGAAGCAGCCGTAGGATTGCGTAAGCAGCCGTAGGATTGCGTGTGGCTGATCTTCACGGCTTGCCTTCCTGCAGGTCGCGCAGGGCTTCGGTGACGTAGTTCGTGGCGCCGGCGATGTCGGCCGGGTCGGCGGAGGGCTTGTTGTCGATCGCGCCCTCGTACGCCAGCACGCCGTTCCTGTCGATGACGACCATGGTCGGCGTCGAGCCCGCGCCGTACTGGGTGGCCGATGCTGCCGGCGACGTCGCGGATATACGCCGAAGGCTGGGCGTGGCGCAGGGGTGACCGCCGCCTTGGCGATCGCGTCGCTGCCGAGGAAGCCTTCCTTGCCGACCGCGTTCGAATTGATGCTGATCCAGACGACGCCCTCATGGCGCGCGTTCTTCTGCAGCTCCTGCATCTCGCTGGTCGAATAGAATTTCTTCACGAACGGGCAGTCGAAATTGTTCCATTCGAGCACGACCAGCTTGCCGGAAAAATCGTGCAGCGAAACCTGCTTGCCGGAGAGCGCATCGGTCGCGGTGAAATCGGGGGCCGGCTGGCCGACCGGCGGCATCGCCGCGTAGAGGGGAGCGGCGAAAAGACATGTTACTAAAACGAGAAATGCGACGGAACATGAAAGACTCCCCCTTGTTTTTCTTATGTAATTTATTTCTTAACACCAAAGAAGGCGTACAAAATAATTACATATTGTTAATCTTGGTGAAGGCCGGTCCTGTCCAGCACCAGCGACGGTGTGAGGAGCTGGGGCAGCACGATGGGCGCTCCCTGTGACGGATAGAACACATAGAGCGGCACGCCGTTGCGGCCGAAGGTGGCGAGGTAGGCGGTGATCGCGTCGTCGCGGTTGGTCCAGTCGGCGACGAGCAGGGCGACGTGCCGGTCGTGGAAGGCGCCGACCACCGCCGCGTCGCGCAGGGCGAGGTGCTCGTTCAGCTTGCAGGTGATGCACCACGCCGCCGTCGCATCGACGAAGACCGGGCGGCCGGCGGCGCGAAGCTCGCCGAGGCGTGCGTCGCTGAACGGCTCTGCGTCCATCGCCATCGCGCTCTTGGCTTCGCTGCCGGAGTGCTCATGCGCCGGCTGTCGGGCGATGATGAAGGCGGCGAGCGCCAGCATCAGCACGATGAGCGGCCGCCTGGCGGGGAGGAAAGAGCCGAGCCAGGCCAGGAAGGAAAGCCCGATCGCGCCACTCAACGCCAGCGCGACCCCACCCATGCCGTTGATCTGCATCAGCACCAGCAGCAGCCACGCGGCGGTCGCCAGCATCGGGAAGGCGAGGAGCTGGCGGAAATGCACCATCCATACGCCGGGCTTCGGCAGCAGCGGCGCGTGCTGGCGTCCAGAGGCTGATGAGCAGGAACGGGCTTGCCATGCCGAGCCCCAGCGCGGCGAAGATGAGCAGTGCGGGGAGGGCGCTCAGCGCCAGCGTCGCCCCGAGCGCAGGGCGCCATGAAGGGCGCGGTGCAGGGCGTCGCCAACCGCCACCGCCAGCGCGCCCGTGAGGAAGGAGCCGAGCGATTTCTTTTCGTCCGGCTTCGCGGCGAGGGGTGCCGAACAGCACCGGCAATTCGAAGAGGCCGAAGAGGTTGAGCGCGATCGCCACCATCAGCAGGAAGAGGAAGGTGACGAACTGCGGCTGCTGCAGCTGGAAGCCCCAGCCCAGCGCCGCCGCGCCGGCGCCGCGCAGCGCCAGCATGGCGCAGCCGATCAGCAGGAAGCTGGCAACGACGCCCGCCGCGTAGCTCACGCCCTGCAAGCGTGCACCGCGCGCCGAGGCCTCGGCCTTCTTCGCCAGCGCCAGCGCCTTGAGCGCGAGGATGGGCAGCACGCAGGGCATCAGGTTCAAAAGCAGTCCGCCGGCAAAGGCGAGCAGCAGGAGCAGCGGCAGCCGCCGCCGGCGCGGAGGAGGGCGGCGGATTCGGCGACGTTCCCAGCCTGCCTCGTCGCATCGATCGCATAGGAGCTCAATCCGCCGTCCGCATCGAGCGTGAGGACGCCGTGCCCAGTGCGCGGGTAATTCCGCATTGCCGCGCTTCATGGCAATGCTCCAGCGCGTCGCCGTGCTGCGACAGGACTTGCGGCGCGTCGTCGTCGACGACGCCATCCTCGACCGGGAAGAACTGGGGCGGCGGCGACATCGTCCGCGCCGCCGCCGGTCTCGCTGCCGATCTGCAGCAGGATCCGGTCGGGCTGCGCGCTGTAGGTCGCTTTGAGCCCCGTGGCCAGCGATTGCGGCAGGGGACTCTTTCGCCGCCGCGATGATGCGGGCGGCGCGCGCATCCGCTTGCGGCAGGTGGGCGCCGAGCGTCGCCGATTCGGGGGATGCAGATGTCCTTGCAGACCAGCCAGGCCCGCCTTGAGCGAAACGTCGCCGGCGATGCCGTCACGCGCCGGGGTGAGCGGCACCAGCAGCGTCACGCGGTCGCTGTAGCCGTAATTGACGACGGTCCCGCCGCTGACGATGCGCTGCGGCGCCGGCCACTCGATGTCGCCGGCGGCGATGCCCTGCGGCAGGGTCCATGCGAGCGTGGTCGGGATGCCCGAGTCGCCGGGATTTCTGCCAGTAGATGTGCCAGTGCTCGGGGATGGTGAACGTGACGGCGGCGGTGAGCGGCTGCTGCGCTTTCACCTGCGGCGCGTCGAGCGCGAGCGAGGCATGGGCGATGGGCGAGGGCGGGATCTGCGCCAGCGCCGGCGCGGCGGACAGCAGCAATGCGAGGAAGCAGCTAGCCGCGCGCATGCAGGGCCTTCGTCGCGCGGATGAAATCGTCGACGCAGTAAGTGAGGTGCTGCTGGTCGGCCTCGCGGGGCGAGCGCGCCGCTGAGCAGCTGCTCCGCGCGCGCGGCCGATGGCGACGATCTGCGGGTAGATCCAGACGTCGAGCATTTCGAGCGAGGTGCGCAAATGCTGCAGCCCGGTGACGCCGCCGCGCGCCGAGGGGCTGGCGCACATCAGCAGCGCCGTGCGGTCGGTGAGCGGCGTGCGCAGGTCGACCGACAGCCAGTCGATGAGGTTCTTCAGTCCGCCGGGGACCGACCAGTTATATTCCGGCGTGGCGAGCAGGATGCCTTCGTGCGCGAGGATATCGTCGGCGAGCTTGCGCGCGCCCCTCCGGCAGCCCCTCTTTTTCGCCGCGATAGATGGGTGCGTCGTATTCCGCGTAATCGCGCAGCGTCACGCTCGCGCCGGCCGCTTCCGCCTGCGCTACGGCGAGCGCAGCAGCTTTTTGTTGAGCGACTCCGCCCGGTTGCGAGGCGGCGATGGCGAGGAGTTTCGGTGCGCTCATGCGGCCTGCTCCGCCTGCAATGCTTCCAGCAGTTTCGCGAAGGCCATCGCGCGGTGGCTGACGCGGTGCTTCGCCTCGACCGACATTTCGCCGAAGGTCTCGGTCGCGCCCTGCGGCAGGAAGATGGGGTCGTAGCCGAAGCCCTTGTGGCCGCGCGGCGGGAAGGTCAGCGTGCCGTGCACTTCGCCGCGCACGACGAGCGGCGCCGCGCTCGGCTGCGCCAGCGCCAGCACGCAGACGAAGAAGGCCGGTGCCCCTTGCGCGTTCTCGCCCAGCTCGTTCTTCACGCGCGCCATCGCGGCGGAGAAATCTTTTTCCGGCCCGGCCCAGCGCGCGGAATAGATGCCGGGGCGAACCGCCGAGGGCCGGTACGACGAGGCCCGAATCGTCGGCGAGCGAGGGCAGGCCGCAGCCGCGCACGCCGCCGTCTCGGCCTGAGCAGGGCGTTGGCCTCGAACGTATCGCCGGTCTCTTCCGGCTCGGGCAGGTTGAGCGCGGCGGCGGAGGTGACGCGGATCGACAGCGGCGCCAGAAGCGCCTCGATCTCGCGCAGCTTGCCGGCGTTGTGGCTGGCGACGACGATCTCGCTCAAGGCGCTCATGCGAGCACCTTGCGCTGCATGGCGGCGAGCTCGGCGATGCCTTTCCTGCCGAGCGCCATCAGCTCGGCGAGCTGGGCCTCGCTGAAGGTCGCCTCCTCCCCGGACATCTGCAGCTCGACGATATTGCCGTCGGCGGTCATGATGATGTTGGCGTCCACCTCGGCGGCGGAGTCTTCTTCATAGTCGAGGTCGAGGCGCGCCTGGGAATCGACGATGCCGCAGGAAACGGCGGCGACCGGCATCAGCAGCGGGTTGCCGAGCTTGAGCAGCCCGCGGCTTTTAAGCGAATGCACCGCCCCGCGCCAGCGCGACGAAGCCGCCGGTGATCGAGGCGGTGCGCGTGCCGCCGTCGGCCTCGATCACGTCGCAGTCGATGACGATCTGCCGCTCGCCGAGCTTCGCAAGGTCCACCGAAGTGCGCAAACTTCGGCCGATGAGGCGCTGGATCTCCTGCGTGCGGCCGGACTGCTGCCTTTCGCCGCCTCGCGCGGGTTGCGCGTGTTGGTCGAACGCGGCAGCATGCCGTATTCCGCCGTCACCCAGCCCTGGCCCTTGCCGCGCAGGTAGGGCGGTATGCTTTCCTCGATGCTCGCCGTGCACAGCACTTTGGTGTGGCCGAACTCGACGAGGCAGGAGCCTTCGGCGTGGCGGGAGACGTCGGGCGTCAGCGTTACCGGGCGCAAATCGGCAGGGCTGCGCTTGAAAGAACGGGTCATGGCGGCGTTCTAGCCGGAAACGGGGCCCATGCAACCGCTTCAAGCATCTGGCCCTTGAAAATTGATGGGAAACGCGCACATATAGCCCGCGATGACGGGACGATAACGTAGTCGAGATGTTCGACGGGCCCGAAGGCGAGGAGCCCGGGCCCCGAGGCGATGGCGCGCGCCCTGCAGGCGCTGCTCGACGAAAAAGATAAAGAGCTCGCCGCGGCGAAGGACCAGTCGCTGCGCTCGCTGGCCGAGATCGAGAACACCCGCCGCCGCGCCGAGCGCGAGCTCGCCGACATGAGCAAATACGCCGTCACCGGCTTCGCCCGCGACCTCGTCGGTGTGCTGGAGAACCTGCAGCGCGCGCTCGCCGCCATCGCGCCCGAGCAGAAGGCGAACGATCCGGCGCTCGCCAACTCGCGCTGGGCGTCGAGATGACGATGAAGGAGCTGATGGGCGCCTTCGAGAAGCAGGGCATCAAGCGCATCGACCCGCTCGGCCAGAAGTTCGACCATAATTTCCACCAGGCCGTCGCCCAGATCGAGGGGGCGGACGCCGAGCCCGGCACGGTGGTGCAGGTGCTGCAGGCCGGCTACGTCATCCACGACCGCCTGCTGCGCCCGGCGATGGTCGGCGTCGCCAGCGGCGCGGCGGAGAAGAAAGTCGACACCAGCGCCTAGCGCCCGCGCGTCAGTGCGGCGGCCTCTTCGAGCGTGCCGTTAATGTCGTACGCGTCCGCTTTATCGAAGTGCAGAAAGATCCAGGCTTTGGATACTTTGAACGAAGAGCTTTCTTCCTGGAACTTTGACAGGTCCTTGCAGGGCCAGCTGTCTTTCGCGGAGAATTTTCTGTAAAGCCCGGCGGCCTGGTCGCCGGAGATCGTATAGGACCACGTCGCCCAACGTACCGCGCCTGCCCCTGACCGAGACCGTGCAGCCCAGTATCTGTACCGCGTCCATAGGGACTCCCTCGCATCAGGATAGCCTGGATTCATGACAATATCGTGAAAGCCCCGATGCCCGTTCTTTCAGCTTTTGCTGGCGCGCCGATGCGAAAATGTTAGGCTGCTCCCCATGAAACTCGCCGAGGCGCTTTCCAGCGACATTCCTTCGCCCGCGACGACGCGCAGCGCATGCTGCCGGCGATGATCGGCTGCCTCGCCGGCTTCGCCGCGTTGCTGCTCGCCATCGCGATGACGCTCTCCGGCGCGCATCTCGGCGCAGTCGCACGAGGTGCTCGGCGTCCTCGAAGTGGAGCTGCCGGCCAATGCGGCAAGGCCGCTCATCGACCAGTCCGTCGCCCAGCTGCAGGCGACCGACGGCGTCGAGGAAGTCGCCGTGCTCGGCCGCGACGACGAGGAGGCGCTGCTCAAGCCGTGGCTGGGGCGATCATTTCTCGCTGGGCGACCTGCCGGTGCCGATCCTCATCGACGTGCGCACGCGCGTCAACGGCGGCGACACGACGGTCGACGTCGCCGCGCTTTCGGCGAAGCTGCGCAAGCTCGACAACGCCATCCGCGTCGAGGACCGGGGGCCGTGGGTCGAGCACATGGTCAAGGCGGTGACGTTCCTGCAGGGCATCGTCCTGCTGGTCGCCGCGCTGCTCGTCGCCTGCGTGCTGGGGGATGATCACCCTCGTCGCGCGCACCAACCTCAAGCTGCATTTCAAGACGGTGAGCCTGCTGCACCTCTTCGGCGCGACGGACGAATACATATTGCGCCAGTTCCAGTGGAACGGCGCCTTCCTCGCCATGCGCGGCGCGCTCGCCGGGGTGCTGCTGGCGGCCGTGCTCTTCGGCACCGCCGTCGTGCTGACGCATCACTGGGCCTCGCCGGTGCTGCCGCCGCTCGATTTCGGCCTGCGCCACGTCGCGGTGTTCATCGCCCTGCCGGTGTTCATCGCGCTGACCGCGCTGCTCGCGACGCGGCTGACGGTGCAATCGATGCTGCACCATATCCACTGATGCTGGTCCTGCTCGACCGCGATGGCGTCATCAACCGCGACCGCACGGAAGGCATCCTCTCGCTCGAACAGTTCGTCTTCCTGCCGCGCGCGATCGAGGCGCTGAAGCTGCTGCACGACGCGGGGCGCGACGATCGCCGTCTGCACCAACCAGTCCGCCGTCGGCCGTGGTCAGCTCAGCGAGGCGGAGCTTACGCGCATCCACGGCCATATGTGCGGGCAGGTGGCGAAGGGCGGCGGCCGTATCGACCGCATCTATTTCGCGCCGGACATCCCCGGAGCGCGCCAGCGAACGCCGCAAGCCCGGCGCAGGGATGCTGCTTGAAGCGCTCGAGCATTTCGGCGGCGAGCCGGCGCGGACATTCTTCGTCGGCGACATGCTGCCGCGACCTTCAGGGCGGCGCACAGGGCCGGCTGCCCGGCGATCCTCGTGCGCTGCGGCAAAGGCGCGCAGACGCTGAGCCAGCTCATCCCGCCCGAGGGTCGCGCCCGTCGCGGTGTGCGACGACTTATTCGACGCCGCGCAATTTATCCTCGCCCGGGCGGGCGCGCCGCGCTAGGTTCCGCCCCATGCGTTTCCTCTGCTACTGCCTGCTTGCGCTGCTCGTGCTGTGGAGCCTCGGCTTCGCCGTCTTCCTCCTCTTCATCCCCGCGCAGCCGACGCCGCCGGCGATGGCGACCGACGCCATCGTCGTGCTGACCGGCGGGCAGGCGCGCGTCGAGCGCGGCTTCGAGATGCTGGCGGACGGCGCGGCGCCCGGTGCTGTTCATCAGCGGCGTCGGCGCCGAGGTGACGCTGCCGCAGATGCTCGCCGCCCACGCGACGCCGGCGCAGCGCGCGCAGATCAAGTCGCGCGGCGCGACCATCGTCCTCGGCCACCTCGCCTCGACCACCGAGACCAATGCCGAGGAGGTCGCCGCGTTCGCCCGCGAGCGGCAGCTGAAATCCATCCGCCTGATCACCGCGCATTACCACATGCCGCGCAGCCTGCTCGAATTCCGCAGCCTGCTGCCGCAGGTGACGTTCGTCCCCGACGCCGTTTTCCCCGGCGATGCGCCGCGCGAGCACTGGTGGCAGGACGGAAATCCCCGCGGCTGATCCTCTCCGAGTACCATAAATACCTCGCGGCGCGGCTGCGGCTTCTTCTCTTCCCCGCCGCATGAGCAAGCTGCGCACGCTGGTCTTCTTCGCCGGCTGGTTCGCCTTCACCGGCGCCGTCGGCTTCCTCGCGCTGCCGGCATTGCTCAGCCGCCGCGCGACGTGGCACGTCGCCCGCTTCTGGGCGCGCGGCACGCTCCTCTGGCTGGCGCGCAGCACCGGCATGCATTCGCGCGTCGAGGGTTCGGAGCACCTGAAAGGCGCGCGCATCGTCGCCTGCAAGCACCAGTCGGCGTGGGACACGCTGATGCTCTGGGTCATCCTCGGCCACCCGGTGTTCATCCTGAAGGCGCGAGCTTTACCACATCCCGGTCTTCGGCTGGTATCTCCGGCGCAGCGGGCAGATCGGCATCGACCGCGCGAAGAAGAACGGCACCATCAAGCGCATCGCCGAGGAGGCGGCGGCGCATCACGGGCTGGGCCGCACGCTGGTCATTTTCCCCGAAGGCACGCGCCTGCCGCCGGGCGAGCGCAGGCCGTTCCACCCCCGGCGTCGGCTATATCAGCGCCGAGCTGAACGCGCCGGTCGTCCCCGCCGCGCTCAATGCGGGACGGTTCTGGCCGAAGGCGAGCATCTGGAAAACCCCCGGCCTCGCCACGCTGCGTTTCCTGTCGCCGCTGGAGCCCTGCGGCGAAGACGTCGCCGGCTGGCTGAAGCGGCTGGAAGATACCATCAACGATGCAAGCGACGAACTAGCCGCACTGCCTGCGTAGCCCGTAAGGGCGAGCCCGCAGGCGGCCGTAGGGCCGCCGAAGGAGGGGACCCGGAGCGAAGCGGAGGGAGGCGAGCGATAGCGAGTCAACCGGCAGCTGGGGGCGAGTGAGCGAAGCGAACTTGAATTCGCCCCCACGCGCCGACAGGCGCAAACCAAGACTACCTTCGGTGCAGCTGCCCGTCGCGCAGGTAGATCACCGGGTAGTCGAACGCTTCCATCAGCGAGTCGTCGTGCGTGGCGAAGACGATCGTCGTGCCGACCTTGTTGAGCGAGCGGAAGAGGTACATCAGCTTCATCGAAAGCTCGTGGTCGAGGTTGCCGGTCGGCTCGTCGGCGAGGATGAGCAGCGGCGTGTTGATCACCGCGCGGGCGATGGCGACGCGCTGCTTCTGCCCGCCGGAGAGCAAGGGCGGCCGCACGTCGGCAAAGCCGCCGAGCCCGATCCATGCCAGCAATTCTTCCACCTTGGGCGCGATCTCGGTGGGCTTCTCGCCGACGATCTTCAGCGGCAGCCCGACATTCTGCGCCACCGTGAGGTGGTTCAGCAACTGGTAGTCCTGGAACACGGTGCCGATCTTGCGGCGCACGTCGGGCAGCTCCTCGCGCGACAGCTCGGTGACGTCCTGCCCGAAGAGGTGGATGGTCCCTTCCGTCGGCTTCTGCGACAGCGACAGCAGCGACAGCAGCGACGATTTCCCCGCCCCCGAATGGCCGGAGAGGAAGGTGAACGAGCCCGGCTCCAGATGCAGGTTGATGTGCCGCAGCACCGGTTTGCCGGGGACGTATTCGAGCGAGAGGTTCTGGCAGCGGATCATGGCAGATGTCTATATATCGGCTGGCGCGCCAAGGCCAAATGGTTTATCGTTTCGCTCCATGATCCTGCAGTGTCCCAGCTGTAATGCGCGCTTCCTCGTGGCCGACGCGCTCGTCCCGCCGCTCGGCCGCACGGTGCGCTGCGGCGCCTGCAGCTTCCAGTGGTTCGTCGAGCCGACCCGCGTCGAGACGGTGGAGTCCGCGCGTCCAGAAATGCCCCCCGTCGCCGTCGATTTCGCCACGCTCGCCGAGCAGGCGAGCCTCGCCCCGGGCGATGCTGTCGAGCCGCGCCACCTGCCGGTGCTCTCCTCGCGCCTGCTGGCGCCGAAGCCCTACCGCATCGCCGCGCTGGCGCTCGCCGCGAGCTGGCTCATCGTCGCCGCGATCGCCTATTTCCCGCGGGGCGCAGGACTGGCCGGTGATCGGCGTCTTCTACCGCATCGCCGGCGTCACCGACACCTCCGGGCTCGCCTTCAGCGACATCTCCATGCAGCGCGACGTCGACGGCGACAAGACGCAGTTCACCATCGCCGGCGCCATCACCAACCACGGCGCCGAGCCCCGCCGCGTGCCGGACGTGCGCGTCCAGCTGAAGGACAAGAAGGGGCACATCGTCTGGGCGCGCAACTACCCGGTGCAGCACACGGTGAATGCCCGGCGAGTCCTATCCCCTTCCGCATCAGCGACGTGAAGACCAGCTTCGCCGACTCCGTCGCCGCCATCGTGCTCGACCTCGGCAATGCCCTGGAACTGGCCGTGCGCTGATGGCGAAGAAACGCTCCATCCCCGTGCTCTTCACCGCCGCCGAGATCGCCGAGCGCGTCGAAGCGCTGGCGCACGAGATCGCCGGCAAGATGGGCACCGATTTCTTCATCGTCTCGCTGCTGCGCGGCTCGTTCATGTTCACCGCCGACCTCGTGCGCGAGTTCTACGCCATCGGCCTGCACCCGCAGATCGACTTCATGACGCTGACCAGCTACGGCAGCGCCAAGGAAAGCTCCGGCGCCGTCACCATCAACCGCGACCTGATCGAGGAAGTGAAGGACAAGCACATCCTCATCGTCGACGATATTTTAGAGACCGGCCGCACCCTGCACCACGCCGCCGGGCTGATGAAAGCGCGCGGCGCCGCCAGCGTGAAGCTCGCCGTGCTGCTGGAGAAACCCGGTAAGCGCGCCGTCGAGATCAACGCCGATTTCGTCGGCTTCAGCATCCCCCGACAAGTTCGTCGTCGGCTACGGCCTCGACTACGCGAACCATTATCGGGAATTACCTTTTATAGGATACCTGGACGTCCACTAGAGCCAATCCGGGATCGTGTCGGCCGCCAGCATATCGTCGTAGCCCGGCCGCGCGCGGATGACGGCGAAACGGCCGCCATCGACCAGCACTTCGGGAATCAGGCAGCCGCGCGTTGTACGTATTCGACATCGTCGCGCCGTAGGCGCCGGCGCCGCGCAGGGCGAGCAGGTCGCCTTCCTTCGGCAGCGGCAGCTTCAGGGCCGGTGGCGAAGACGTCGCTCGACTCGCAGACAGGGCCGACAAGGTCGAACGTTGCATTGCGCGCGCGCGATCTCTTCACCGCCACCACTTCATGCTTCGCATCGTACAGCGCGGGCGCAGCAGGTCGTTCATCCCCGCATCGACGATGACGTAAGTGCGCGCGGCGCGCTTGACCGAGAGCACCTGAGTCACCAGCACGCCGGCATTGGCGGCGATCAGCCGGCCCGGCTCGAAGACGAGCTGCACGTCGAGGTCGCCGAAAATGCTGCGCACCATTTTCCCGTATTCCTTCGGCAGCGGCGGCGCGCCCTTCGCGCTGTAAGGCACACCCAGCCCTGCCGCCGAGGTCGATGGTAGCGAGCGCAATGCCCTCTTTCGCCAGCGCGTCGACCAGCGCACGCACGCGCGTGTATGCGGTGTGGAACGGCGCCAGCGAAGTCAGCTGCGAGCCGATATGGACCGAGACGCCGTTGAGCGAAATCCCCGGCAGGCGCGCCGCCTTGCGGAACAGCGCGGGCGCGGTCCTCATGGCGATGCCGAACTTGTTCTCCTTCTTGCCGGTGGAGATTTTCGCGTGCGTCTTCGCGTCGACATCGGGATTGATGCGCAGCGCGACCGGCGCTTTTTTTGTGCGCAGCGAGCGCAAGCGCATTCAGCGCGTCAAGCTCCGCTTCCGACTCGACGTTGAACTGGAAAAATATCCTGCGCCAGCGCGAACTCCATCTCCGCGCGCGATTTGCCGACGCCGGAGAAAACGATGTGCTCCGGCTTGATGCCGGCGGCCAGCGCGCGGCGGATCTCGCCTTCGGAGACGACGTCGGCGCCCAGCCCGGCGTGCGCCAGCAGGCGCAGCACGGCGAGGTTGCCGTTGGCCTTGACGGCGAAGCAGACGCGCGCATCCATCCCCACCGCCTCGCGGAAAATGCGCGCGTGGCGGCTCAGCGTCGCTGCCGAATAGCAGTAGAACGGCGTGCCGACTCGGCGCGCGATATCGGCGATGGCGACGTCCTCCGCCATCAGCTCGCCTTTGCGATGCGTGAAGAAATCCATCGCTAGTCGCCGGTATCCTGCGGCGCGGCGGGCTCCGGCGCGACGTTGGTGGTCACCGGCGGTCGCTGCGGCGCGACGGAAACATCCGGCGGCAGCGGGATGGTGTCGTCCTGCATCTGCTGCAGCCGCTTGGCGCGGCGCGCCTCGTATTCCGGCACCTGCGACGGCTGGATCAGCGGGCGCTGCACGCCGCAGGCGCTGGCGGCCAGCAGCGCAGCAAGCAGGATGAGCGCCGCGCGTGTCACAAATAGGCTTTCTTCGCCGCCGCGATGGCCTCGCGCACGCGTGAGGGCGCGGTGCCGCCGAAGCTCAGCCGACGCGCGACGCAGGCCTCCGGCTTCAGCGCGGCGAATATGTCCTTCGTGATGCGCGGGTGGATCTCGCGCATTTCGGCGAGGCTCAGCGCTTCCAGCATGCAGCCTTTTACCTCGGCCTTGCGCACGAGGCGGCCGGTCAGCGCGTGCGCGTCGCGGAAGCCGATGCCGAGTTGCTGCACCAGCCAGTCGGCGAGGTCGGTGGCGTTGAGGTAGCCGCGCGTGCAGGCATCGCGCATGCGTTTTTTGTCGGCCGTCATGCCGGCGATCATGCCTTCCATCGCGGGGAGGCAGAGCAGCACCTCGTCGAGCGCGAAGAAGAAGTGGCGCTTGTCCTCCTGCATGTCCTTGTTGTAGGCGAGCGGCAGGGATTTGAGCATCGTCGTGAGGGCGACGAGCGCGCCGGTGATGCCGCCCGTTTTGCCGCGGATGAGCTCGGCGGCGTCGGGGTTGCGTTTCTGCGGCATGATCGAGGAGCCGCTGGTGAAGCCTTCGGGCAAATGCACGAAGCCGATCAGCGGCGAGGACCATAGCACCAGCTCCTCCGCGAGGCGCGACAGGTGCGTCGCCAGGATGGAGAAGCCGGAGAGGATTTCGAGCAGGTAATCGCGGCTGGCCACCGCGTCGAGCGAGTTGGCCATCGGCCGCGCGAAGCCGAGCTCACTCGCGGTCATGCTGCGGTCGATCGGGTAAGTGGTGCCGGCGAGCGCGGCGGCGCCCAGCGGCGATTCGTTGAGGCGCTGCGATGCATCGGCGAGGCGCGCGCGGTCGCGGCCGAACATCTCGACATAGGCGAGCAGGTGATGCGCGAAGCTGATCGGCTGCGCCGGCTGCAGGTGCGTCAGCCGCGGCAGGATGGTCTCGGTATTTTTTTTGCGCCTGGTGGATCAGCGCTGCCTGCAATTGCTGCAGCGCGGTATCGCAATGCTGCAACGCAGCGCGCGCGTAAAGCCGCAAATCGGTCGCCACCTGGTCGTTGCGCGAGCGCGCGGTGTGCAGGCGGCCGGCGGCCTCGCCGATCTTCTCCTTCAGCCGCGCTTCGATGTTCATGTGGATGTCTTCGAGCGCGGCGGTGAAGGTGAATTTCCCCGCTTCGATCTCGCGGGCGATCTCGTCCAGCCCGCGCGCGATGGCTTTCGCGTCCCTCGCGCTCAGGATGCCGCATTTGCCCAGCATGCGCGCATGCGCCTGCGAGGCGGCGATGTCTTCCCGCCAGAGGCGGCGGTCGATGTCGATCGACGGGTTGATGGCGGCGAAGGCCTCCTCCGGCCCGCGCGCGTAGTGGCCGCCCCACATCGGGTTGGCGGCGGCTTCCTTACGCTGGATTTCTTTTGGCCGGCCATGCTAGGGTCCTTGCGTGCGTTGCCCTCCGACATATCATTCCTCTCGCGCTGGCTGCAATCCTTTCCACGCAGGCCGCCGCCTCGCCGGCGCTTTACCAATGGGCGGACGCCACCGACCCGTCGCCGCCGGACGCGGAATTCCTCCTCAACGGCAAGCCGGCGCATCTGGCGGATTTCAAGGGCAAGGTGGTGCTGCTGAACCTGTGGGCGACGTGGTGCGGCCCCTGCCGCAAGGAGCTGCCGACGCTCGACGCGCTCGAGACCGCCGATGCGGGCAGGGGGCTGGTCGTCAATTCCCATCGCCGTCGACCGGGTGGATCCCGATAGTTTGCGCAAGTTCGCCACGCAGAACGGGCTGGCGGTTGCCCTACCTCGCGCAGGACAGCAGCGGCGTTTTCGCGCGCCGGCTGATCGGCGACGGGGTGCCGGTGAGCTACCTCATCGACCGCACGGGCCGCATGCGCTCCGTCTACGAGGGCGCGACGGACTGGATGCAGCCGAATATGCGCGGCCGCGTCGAGGCGCTACTCGCCGAGGGCGAAGGACGCTAGCACGTAGGTCGGATCGGCGCCGGCGGCGAGGCAAAGCCCGCGCGCCTCTTCTTCGCCGGGGACATGCCCTAACGATACCTTGAGTATCCCGCCGCCGATCAGCAGCGAATCGATGCCGGCGGCATTGGCGCCGCGGATGTCGGTGGCCGGGTTGTCGCCGACGGCGAGGAGTTTGCCATCGCCGAGCAGTGCGCGGCAGGTTGCGTAGACGGCGGGATAGGGCTTGCCGACATAGGTCACCGCGCCGCCCAGCGCGGCGTAGCGCGCGGGCGACGTCGCCGGCGCAGAGGATGGCGGTGCCGTCCTGCTTCACCACCTCGATGTCCGGGTTGACGCAAAGCATCGGCAGGCCGCGCGCGGCGAGTTGGTGCAGCAGCGGCTGGATCTCTTCCGGCGGCTGAAGGTCGAACTCGAAGCCGGTGCAGAGGATGAACGACGCGCGACCGATGTCCGCCCGGCGCAGCCCGGCGATACCACCTCCGACGTCCTCGTCCTTGCCGGGGCCGAGGTAATAATAGTCGCCGCCGAACGGCGCCGCGCCGGAGCCCAGCCAGTCGCGCGCGACCTGCCCGGAGGTGACGACGTCGATGTAGCGGTCGCGCGCGATGCCGAGCTTCGTCAATACCTCGACGGCACGCGCAGCGGGACGGGGGGCATTGGAGAGGAAAACGACGCGCCTGCCCTGCGCATGCAGCCATTCGACGGTCGCCGCGACGCCGGGGTAAAGCGCACTGCCGTCATGCACCACGCCCAGAGGTCGACGAGGAATCCGTCATATTCTCTAAGGATTTCAGTTAGCTCCTGGCCCATGCATCTTCACGTAATCTTCACGATTGGCGACCCTAAAGAACTGTAGATTCAAGTGTAAATCAAACATCAGGATACGAGACTAGCATGGTCAGCAGAAATCTTGAAGACATTGAACCTGCGGCAGGAGAACTGGCGCAGACCGAGCCGTCGCAAGCCGAGCAGGCGGCCGAGTTACGGGAACTCGATAAGGTCTCGGATGCCGCATGGGCCCGGCCCCAGGACCACAAAAATCGCTCCGGGGCCGGACGCCAGGAAGCTGAACAGCCTCGAAGGCGAGGACCTGAAGCCGCTGCGGCTTTTTCAGCAAAGACTTTACGACCGGTATGGCCTGGAGCTGCAGTTCACCGAGGAGACCGGCGAGCTGGTCCAGGGTGTGCCCGAGCAACATTTCGAGCCCGTGCCGATACCGAATGCGGCGCCGGGTGCCCAGATCCTCCCCACCGGCATTCGTATCACGGCCTATCAGCCGGTCACAGCGAAGAAGAGGCGGTCGAGCCGGAAGCGGCGCCTGCCGCTCCGGCGCGAAAGTTCTGGAGCCTGGGCCATCGTCCCCAGCCGCGGCAGGAGCCGGCGACGCGCCTTGTCCATTACTCGTCCATGGATATTCCGGGAAAATTCATCCATCAGGGTTTCCTGCTGGCAGGGAATGCCGTCGGCCTGAACTTTGAAGAGGTGAAAGCGCTTCATACTCACGGGATCGTCGGCGGTGACGAGCGTGTATTGAGAAGCGAGGGCAACCAGGGGACTATGGCTCGAGCGCGAGGTGCTGGAAAAAACTGGCGAAGGCGATGACACGCAACGACCATGGCGACGGCGTCCTTACGAACCTCAACGTATCGCGCGCGGTCGATGCCTTCGCCGCCGCCTTGAATCTCAGGGCGAAGCCCGCTCCGACCCCTTAGGCCGCTTCGCGCCGCGCCAGCGCGGTGTCAATGAGGGTGATGGTCTCTTTCGCCCCGAACAGCGCGATGAAGCTTCCCATGCGCGGGCCCTGCGTCGAGCCGAGCAGCAATTCGTACATCGCCTTGAACCAGTCGCGCATGGTCTCCTTGCCGTAATGGGGTGAGGCCGATGTCGTAAATTTTGGTCTGGATGTCCTCGGACGGCGGCAGCGCGGTCCGAGCGCGGCGAGGTAGTCGCGCAGCACGGCAAGCGCGGCGCGCTCATTATCGGTGGCGAGGCGGAAGCGTTTCGCCGGCTTGACGAAGTCGTGGTAATATTTCACCGCGAAGCCGCAGAGCTTGTCGAGCATCGGCGAGTTCTGCGGCGTCGCGTCCGGCAGCTCGCGCTTGAGGAAACCCCAGAGCACCGGCGCGCTTTCGGCATTGCAGGCCGAGGCGAGGTTGAGCAGCAGGCTGAAGCGGATCGGGCTTTCCGGCTTCGGCGGATGGCCGCCATGGATGTGCCAGACGGGATTGTCGAGCTTCGCCGCGTCGGCGGCGGCGGCGTATTTCTCCAGATGCGTCAGGTAATCATCCACCTTGCTGGGGAGATGACGTCGAAATAGAGCTTCTTCGCCTTGCGCGGCGAGGTTGAACATGTAGAGGGCGAGGACTCCGGCGGCGCATAGGCCAGCCATTCGTCGATGGTGATGCCGTTGCCTTTCGATTTCGAAATCTTCTGGCCCTTCTCGTCAAGGAACAGCTCGAACATGAATTGCTGCGGCGGCGTGCCGCCGGCGATTTTGCAGATCGCATCGTAAAGCGGCGCGCTGGCGAGGTGGTCCTTGCCGTACATCTCGTAATCGACGCCCAGCGCCGCCCAGCGCATCCCCATGTCGGGCTTCCATTGCAGCTTGCAGTGCCCGCCGGTGACGGGGACGATCTCTTCTGAGCCGTCCTCCTCGACGTAAGTGATCGTGCCCTTTTCGACGTCGCGGGCGGTGACCCTGGCGAGCAGCACTTTCCCCGAGCGCGGCGAGACCGGCAGGAACGGCGAATAGGTCTGCTGGCGCTCCTCGCCGAGGGTCGGCAGCATCACTTCCATCACCTTGTCGTATTCTTTCAGGATGCGCAGCAGCGCCGCGTCGAACTCGCCGCTTTTATAAGTGGCGGTCGAGGATTTGAATTCGTAGTCGAAGTTGAACGCGTCGAGGAAGGATTTGAGCCGCGCGTTCATGTGGTCGCCGAAGCTCGCATGCGTGCCGAACGGGTCGGGGATCGAGGTCAGCGGCTTGCCGATATTTTCTGCGATCATCGCGGCGTTGGGGAGGTTCTCCGGGACTTTGCGCAGCCCGTCCATATCGTCCGAGAAGCAGATGAGCCGCGTTTTGATATCCGAGATCTCCGCGAAGGCGCGGCGCACCATGCTCGTGCGCGCCACCTCGCCGAACGTGCCGATATGCGGCAGGCCGGAGGGGCCGTAGCCGGTCTCGAACAGCACCGCGTCCTTCGGCCGCGTCGCGCGCTCGATGCGGGCGAGCAGGGCGCGGGCTTCCTCGAACGGCCAGGCCTTGGCGGTCAGGGCGGGTGAGCTCATCGCTCCCTGCTAGCGGCGCCGTCGCGCGAAGGAAAGAAAAATCGGGATTCCCCGGCGGGTTTGTGCCGATAATCCTCTGTGCGGCAATGGCAAAAACCGCTTGCCTGCATCCGGCGATTCGCTTACAGACTCGTTAAATTGCCGGTCGCGCATGGATGGTGTGCCAGGCGCCCGAAATAGGAGAACACGTGAAAAAACGCCTTTTCCTCGCCTTCGCCGCCGGTTCCCTGCTGGCTTCGAACGCTTTCGCCGACGCCGTCTTCATGCTGCAGTTCGGCTCCTTCGAGAGCCAGGCCGAGGCGCAGTCGCACCTTGGCGAGCTCAAGGGCAAGCACGCCGACCTGATCGGCGGTCTGCCGACCTCGATCCGCACCATCTCGCTGCCGCCGGACAACCTCACCGTCTACCGCACGCAGGCCGGGCCGGTCGCGTCGCGTGCGCAGGCGCAGCAGGTCTGCTCCTCCTTCGCTGCCAGCGGCGACGAGTGCTACGTCGTCGAGACCGCCATGGTCGCCCAGGGCGAGCCCACCGGCACCCAGCAGGTGAACGCGCCCACCGCGCCTGCGCCGCAGGTCGCGGCGAACGCCCAGCCGGCGCCGCTCACCGCACAGGACATGCCGCCGGCCCCGCCCGGCGCGCCGACCAGCCTGCCGCCGACCGCTTCCGCGCAGCCGATGGAGGACGAGCTTTCCGCCGCCGCCGCCAACCAGCAGGCGCAGCAGCAGGCGATCGCCAGCGCGCAACCGGCGCAGCCGTCGACGCGCAAGTCGATCTGGTGGCACATGAATCCGTTCAGCGAGGCGCCCGCCGCTGCTCCGCCGGCCGTTGCCGCCGCCCCGGCGAGCGCGCCGGTCGAGGAAGTCGCCACCGCGACGGTGACGCCGCCGCCGCCGACCCCGGCGGCGCTTCCACCGCTCTCGTCGCTGACCGACAATGCCCCGCCGCCGTCGCCGGCCGCGCTGCCGCCGACGACCCCGCTGGTCGTCAATGCCGCGCCGGTGGCTTCGCCGCCGCCCGCGCCGCAGGAAATGGCCGCCGCCGACGTCCCGCCCTCGATGATGCATCTGCCGCCGCCACCGCCGCCGCTGCGCAGTGAATCGGCGCCGATGGCGCCGGCGCCCGCGCCGCAATCCGTCGGCACCATTCCGTCGCCGGCGCCGGTCGTGCTGCAGCCCGCGCCGGGCAACGTGCGCGTCGGCGAGGCGCAGCGCGTGCCGCTGAGCCAGCAGAACCCGCAGCCGACGGTGCCGACGATGGTCGCCTCCGTTCCGGCGCCGACCTCGCTGCCGACGACGCAGCAGGCCGTGTCGCTCTACCCGAGCTCGACGCTCGGCCAGAAGACGCTGTGGGCGCAGGTCGGCATGTTCCCCGACGCGCAGAGCGCGCTCGCCTATTGGGGAAAGCTACCGCCAGGCGCACCCGGATTTCCCGGTCGTGCGCGTGCGCGTCGCCGCGCCGTACATGGCGCAGCAGCGCGGCAATTCGCAGGTGGCGCTGCGCGTCGGTCCCTTCGCGCGGCCGGAGTTCGTGCATAACCTCTGCTCGACCATCGCCGGCGGGAAGCTGCGCTGCACGCTCTCGGGCGATCTCGGCATCGCCGCCAACCCCTTCAGCCCGAACCCGGGCACCCTGCCGGATTCGCGCTACCATCGCTAACTCCGCAAGGAGGCTCCATGTGCTGGCGTAACACGCAGAACAATTACGGCATCCTCGCCCGCTTCTTCCACTGGCTCATCGCCGGCGCGGTGATCTTCATGCTCACCCTCGGCCTGACCATGATGGACCTGCCGAACGGCCCGGCCAAGCTCACCGACATCGGCCTGCATAAATCCATCGGCGCCTGCATCCTCGTCGTTGTCGCGCTGCGCTTCCTGTGGCGGCAGGCGAATCCCGTGCCCGCGCTGCCGGCAGGCATGCCGTCGTGGGAACGCCTCGGCGCGCATGCCAGCCACTTCGCGCTGTACTTCATGCTGTTCGCCATGCCGCTGCTCGGCTGGGCGCTGTCCTCCGCCGCCGGCTACCCGGTCTCGGTCTTCGGGCTGGTGACGCTGCCCAATCTCGTGGCGGCGAATAAGGAGCAGGCGCAGCTCTTCACCATGCTGCATAATCGCGGCGCCTACCTGCTGATCGGCCTCATCAGCCTGCACGCGCTCGCCGCCTTCTACCACCACCTCATCCGCCGCGACACGGTGCTGACGCGGATGCTGCCATGGTGAGGCGGATCGCATGGCTGGCGCTGCTCGCCCCGGTCGTCGCATTCGCAGCGGCGCCCGGTTTCCGCACGCCGCTGCCGAAGCATTTCACCTTTAGCGCGCCGCAAAGCACGCTCGAATTCACCGCGACGGAGAACAACGTCGCCGTCCACGGGCATTTCATGCGCTTCAGCGGCGAGGCGCGGCTCGACCCGGCGAAGCCGGGCGATTGCTCCGCCACCGCGACGATCGACCTCGCTTCCGTGGCGTCGGACAGCGAGAACGCCGCCGACAACCTGAAGACCGCCGACTGGTTCGACATCGCGCATTTCCCGCAGGCGACGTTCGAGGCGCATGGCTGCAAATATTTCGGCTCCGACAAGCTCGACGTATACGAGACCACCGGCACGCTCACCCTGAAAGGCGTCAAGCAGCCGGTGACGCTCGCTTTCTCCGTCACGCTCGACGGGCAGCGGGCGATCAGCGAGCTCAAGCTCTCGCGCGCCGCCTATAAGGTCGGCTGGGCCGATACGGGCACCGTCGCCGACGCGGTCGGCATCCGCATTGACGTGCACGCGGTGCCGGTGAAAGACTGAGTACAGTTCCCTTCACAGAACGGCACAGCACCTGTCATGACCCAAGCGGCCCGACCGAACCACCCCGCCCTCGCGTTCCTCCGGAAGGAATGGCTCCTCGGCGTGAGCGTGGCGACCAGCCTGGTGTTCCTCCTGCGCGGCGACGCGCTGTTCGCCGGGCTGGCGAACCCGCTCTGGCTGGCGCTCGTCTTCGCCTGGCTGTTCGCCGCCGTGCTCGGCTCGGCGTTCTGCGTCGTCCGCCATGCCGACCGCGTGGCCGCCCGCCTCGGCGAGCCCTACGGCACGCTGATCCTGACGCTCTCGGTGACCTCGATCGAAGTCATGAGCATCGCCGCAGTGATGATGCACGGCAACAACCCCACCTTCGCCCGCGACACGCTGGTCTCCGTGGTGATGATCATCCTGAACGGCATGGTCGGGCTGTCGCTGCTGATCGGCGCGTGGAAGCACCGCGAGCAGTATTACAACCTGCAGGGGCGCGCATGCGTATCTCGGCGTCATCATCCCGCTGACGGTGCTCAGCCTGATCCTTCCCACCTTCACGCTGAGCACGCCCGGCCCCACCGTCTCGGCCGCGCAGGGGGGCGTTCCTGATCGGCATGTCGATCTGCCTCTACGGCGCGTTCCTGGCGATCCAGACCAGCCGGCACCGCGGGTATTTCGTCCTCGGCGACGATGCGGCGGCGGAGCATGACGGCCCCGCCGCGCATTCGTCGCGCTACCATGCGGCGCTGCTCGTGGTCTACATGGTGCCGGTCGTCTATCTCGCCGAGCGGCTGGCGCAGCCGATCGACTACCTGATCGACACGCTGCACGCGCCGGCCAAGCTCGGCGGCATGATCGTCGCGCTGATGGTGGCGACGCCGGAGGCCATCGGTGCCGTGCGCGCCGCGCGCGCCAACCACCTGCAGCGCTCGGTGAACATATTCCTGGGCTCCGTGCTGTCGACGATCGGCCTCACGGTGCCCGCCGTGCTGGCGATCTGCTACGTCACCGGGCGCAGCATCGTCCTCGGGCTGCAGAACACCGATATCGTCATGCTGCTGCTGACGCTCACCGTGAGCATTGTCACCTTCGCCAGCGGCCGCACCAACGTGCTGCAGGGCGCGGTGCACCTGATCCTGTTCGCCGCCTTCCTGCTACTGATCTTCCAGAACTGACGCTGCCTACGGCTCGCGGTCGAGCGAGAAGCCGAAGGCGCCTTCGATCCAGGTGTCCTTGTCCGGGGCGATCGCGTGCGCCGGCAGGACCGGCGTCTTCACCGCCACGCCCGACGTTTTCTTCACCGCCGTGCCGATGGCGAGGAACTCGACGAGGTT
Organism: Alphaproteobacteria bacterium; assembly: GCA_037200745.1. Taxonomy (GTDB): domain Bacteria; phylum Pseudomonadota; class Alphaproteobacteria; order Rickettsiales; family UBA3002; genus QFOX01. The sequence continues at coordinate 15,246 of JBBCHK010000010.1, read as the reverse complement.
CCCCACTTCGACGATGTAGGTCTTGACGCCGACCACCTCGTCGGCGCCCAGCGCATCCGCCTCGCTCTTCAGGCGGCCGATGGCCACTTCGCGCGCGTCGTGGATCAGCGTCGTGAGGTCGCTGATCTCTCCTTTGGTGAAGGCCTTGAAGGCGGCCTTGAACCCGCCGGCCATGCCGAGGGAATAGATGGAAGCGGAAATGAGTAATTTAAACGGGCGTGTAGCCCAGCGTCGTCATCGCCCAGAGCTCTTCGCCCGTCAGGTCGCTGGTGACGGGGGGCGTTGCTGGCCTGGACCGGCAACGCGGCGTTGCGGGTGGCGGTGCCCGTCATCAGCATCTCGTGCGTGCCGTGCCAGTACATGATCTTGGTGCGGATGCCGACGACGGCATTCGCCTTGCAGTCCTTCGCCTGGGCGACGATGCGCTCCAGCGCCGCGTGGCGGGTGGCGTTGAATACGTCGCTGTATTCCTTGATCTCGCCGCGCCCCATGGCCTTGAAGGCGCCCTTCAGCCCGCCACCGAGCCCCATCGCGTAGGCGATGTTGCCGAACACGTGCTGGACGGGCTCGTAGCCGGCGTCCATGTGGCAGTAAAGCTCCTGCGCGTTGCCGGCGCTGGTGAAAAAGCCACCCGATCCTCCATGCAGGCAGGAGCCGACGAACAGGAACTCCGTATTGCCGGCGAAATCCTTGAGCTCGGAGGTGACCCCGGTGACGCCGGTCGCGCCGTCCCGCTTGGCCTCTTCCACCATGCGGCCGAACGCCTTGAGGCGGCCTTCTTCGATGGCCTCGGTGACCTGCTTTATTTCGCCGCCCGCAATATTTTTCCCCATGGCTCCCAAACCGCCGAGGAAGCCCATGGAATTGACGCTGTTGCCGACGACCAACTCCCCGGCCGTATAATTCTTCAGCGCCATGCAATAGATTTCGTTCCCCGACAGACCGGTCACTTTCGCCATGGTATCCCCCTGATTGGAATGAGCATGCTCCGCCGGCTTATATAACGCGCATGGCAACTTATAAAGCCAAATCAAGTCGCTCCCGGGAAAGTGGCGGGGGATAATTAACGATTTTCGACATAACCCGCAGACTATTATGCAGGTCCCAATATGGATGACAATGGAATATTTTGATTCTTGCAATTATCGTTAGGTATGTATATAATTAGTAAATTAGCTAATTATATGGATTTCTAAATGGAAAAGATTTTTCAAGCTTTGTCGTCGTCTACACGTAGACAAATTTTGGCCTACTTGTCTAAAACCAGCCTCAATGCGGGAGAAATTGCCAAGCGTTTTGATATGGCAAAACCAACTATTTCAAAACATTTGGAAGTACTGACAAATGCGGGGCTGATTACTTCAGAGAAAAAGGGGGCAGTATGTCCATTATAGTTTAGTACGTGAGAATCTTATAACCAATATGTATGATTTTCTGGCCGATTTCTGTCCAGTGAGTCGCCCTCTTAAAAAAGAAAGCAAAAAGTTAGCCGCTGGCAAAAAGAGGAAATCGCATGAGTAATTTCCTTTTTTCGGTTTCAACGCTATCTGGCGCGAAATGTCATCATGCAGACTGAACAGAATCGCTTGGTCGTTTTCCGCTGCTACTGTATCCCACGAAATAGTAGTACTCGCTGGCCCAGTTAAAAGTGTATGAGTGATGATGCTTACAAAGTTAATTCTCTCATCATCACGTCAGATGTTGACGCTGTATCCGGAACAGTTTCATGGGATCCATTTCGTTCTCTTTGGAATGGTGGAATGTTATTAGGTGCCATAATTCTTGGCCCACTGTTTTTTACATGGGGTGCATTTCTTCTCTTTTTGATCTCACTTGAAATCACAATGTGTGTGGGCCACTCGGTCGGTTTTTCATCGGCGCTTGATTCATCGCACCTTCGAGTGCCCCAAATGGGTAGAGCGTATTCTTGTGTATTTTGGCGTGTTGGTTGGCATGCATGGACCATTTTGGGTCATCCGCGCGCACGATATTCGCGATTGGGCTCAGCGCCACCCAACCTGCCATGACTATCTTCGTCATGCCGGTGGTATTGTAAGAGACGGTTGGTGGAATTTGCATTGTACGCTTAAGCTTGATCATCCGCCCGGCTTTGATCCCCGGCAAGGGTATTGCAGACGATAAATTTTACCAATTTTTGCAACGCTATTGGGCTTGGCAGCAATTGCCGCTCGCGATCATTTTCTATGCGCTTGGCGGATGGCCGTGGGTAGTTTGGGGCGTCATCGTTCGTGTGGCAGTCGGCGTGCATATGCATTGGTTCGTTGGTTATTTGTGCCATACGCACGGTACACAAGATTGGTTGGTGGATGATGGTGCCGTACAGGCCCGCAACGTTACTTGGGCTGCAATTCCCTTCAATGGGCGAATGCTGGCATAATAATCATCATGCATTTCCTTCATCGGCGCGACACGGTATTTATCCCGGCCAATTGGATATAGGCTATCATTTCGTCAGGTTGCTGGAAAGTGTGGGACTGGCTTCCAATATTAGAACACCGGACACGTTGCCACCACGTGCAGGGAATTTCACCCATTACTGAGCAAGCGCAGGAAACTTTAGAGCGGCAGCAACGTAATCAGCAAAAACTCCATGCCCCAGCTTAAAGGCAGTCGAATCTTACGTCATCCGATTGAGAAAGTATTTCGGCTTGCCTTAAATCTTGAAGAGTATCCGCGCATTCTTCCTTACATTCAGAAAGTTTCTATTAACGAGCGCAGTGAGAATCATCTCGTGGCTGATCTATCGTTAGGACTGCGTAGTATTGCCTTCACTTACACATGCACTATTTCATTTAAAGAAAATGAAAAGATTACTGTCACTTCTAATTCGGCTTTATTCAAAAGCTTCCGATCAGAGTGTGTATTTGAAAAACTCGATAAACAAACCACTCGCATTTTCTATGAACTCGACGCGTCGTTTAAGAATAAGTTGCTAGAAATCCCCGCTAAACTTGCCTTGCCGATTCAAACATTGAGTACGATTAATGCATTTGAGCGCTATTTAAATAGAGCGACATAGATTCTTCCGGAAACCTAAACTGGAGTACCAGTCGTAGTTCCGGAATGCCAAAATTTGGCCTTTTGAAATTACAGCATATTTTTAACCTACTTTGAAATCTCTAGTTCACTGCCTCAGAGATTCGAGAGCATTTTGAGAGAGAAATTAGAGACTCTCACAATATGTGCGGCGACTTACCAATCGCCAAATGCCCTGTCACACTGTGGTTCACGGCTTCTAATTTTAGAACGGAGATTATTCCGACTTTTTAAAATGGCGGAGCAGTCGATACTGGTTGCGGAAGACTCTATTGGGGGGTTTCCGCGCCTTAGCGGACTGCGGCTGCACTCAGCAGTAGTATTCCGTACAATCTACAACCGCCTAGTAAGGCCATTGCGTTATTTCCTTTTTTGCCCCGCATTTCCACGAAGCGGCAGGAGCAGCAAGTCGGCTGCTTCCTCGGCATCTTTGAGGAGCGTCTTGCGTGGCATGCCTATATGCGCACGCATGGTCAGGCTACGAGCAAAATCCGTCGCTTGGATCGCGCGCACGGCCACAGGAAAGTCGGATGGTAATTCACCGGCTGTGATTGCGTCCCGTAAACGACCTTCCACCAGCGCGGCGCCACCGGCAATTGCTTTCTGCAAGAACTGCTTTACCTCAGGATCGTCCACCAGCGGCGCAACGCAAATCATAAGGCAGCCACGGGCAGAACCTTTCTCCGTTGCACTTTCCACGGCGTAACTTAGAAAGCTGGTCATCGAGTCTCGAAGGCTCTGTGGCGAGAGAAGTGCCTTCTTGGCTTGTGCGCCTTTCCGTTCTGCGTACATCTTAAGAGAGCGCAAGAATATCGCCCGCTTGTCGCCGAAGACTGCATACAAGCTCGGCCGTCCCACGCCCATCCCGGCAACAAGATCATCGATGGTTACGCCATCATAGCCTTTCGACCAAAATACCTGGCTCGCCCTTTCCAGCGCCTGCATTTCGTCGAAGTTGCGTGGCCGCCCACGCGGCCTATCTTTATTCTGAATCATTTGGTTCAAAACTCCTTGACTTGGTATCGCTCTAATATATAACTAAATAGTTCGAAAATAGCAAGCTAGCTCTAATTGATAATCTAAAAAGGGAAAAACATGAACGAAAGTATCTTAATCACCGGAGCAAATGCAGGGCTTGGGAAAGAAGCTGCTCGCCAGTTAGCTTTAAAAAATGAAACTAAAAAGGTAATTCTTTTTTGCAGGAATCAAGCGAGAGCAGAGGCAGCAAAAAAGGACCTTGAGCAGAAAACGGGGAAAAAGATTTTTGAAATTATTATTGGGGATGTGACAGATGCAGATTCTGTCAGAAAAGCCGTAGAACAAATAAAAGAACCCATTGATGCAGTCATTTTGAATGCTGGCGGAGTAATTGGGAAAACCGCTGCGAAATTGACGCCTTCGGGGATGAATCAATTATCTGCGACCAATATTTTAGGTAATGTCATTTTAGTCGAGGAATTGATTAAGCGCGACAAGTTGAGGAAAGTAGTTTTATCGATCAGCGCCGAAGCTGTGCCGGGTGTAAAGATGCTCGGAGTAAAACCTGTTTCAATGAGGACTTCCTCAGTAGATGAGTTTGTTGCAGTTCTTGATGGATCATATTTTGGTAAGAAGTTTAATGCATTGCAGGCTTACGCCTATGTCAAATATGTCATGACTATGTGGGCGTTATCGATGGCAAGAAAATACCCAAATCTCAAGTTTGTCGTTGCGAGCCCAGGGAATACGAAAGGAACTTTGGCGCCAAATGCTCTTCCCCTGCCAATGCGGATTATGTTGAAATATGTGATGATGCCAATCGTATTCCCATTGATGGGCGGAATGGTGCATAAGCTGGAAGTAGGTGCAAAACGCTTTGTCGATGCCATTTCGGATGCGCGATATAAAAGCGGCGTTTTTTATGCCAGCAAAGAGGGTAAGTTATCGGGCGAAATGGTGGATCAAAGCACGTTTTTTACTGCTTTGAAAAATACCTCATTTCAAGATAACGCCGACGCAGCCATTCACCATTTCATAAATTAGGCTTGTTCTTCGCCTCGGTTCTTTTTTCTTTCCACTCATAGATTCTCTCAATCTCTGTCGCAGTGTACTGAATATTTGTCAGCCTTATCAGAAACTTTCTCGAATGGAGGTGCTTTGCTCACCCCAAAACTTTTGATTTCGATGTAAAATCTACAACCCATCGAAGAAATTTTAGTCTCTGAGTGAACTTGGAAAGTTTTTGATATTTAACGATTCTTTAGTCTTATAAGTTATTGTTTTTACTCAATTAAATGGCGATGCTAGCGATATAGCCCGCAAACTCCCTTATCTAGGGTTTGCCTTGGTTTGCGGAATATCGACTAAACCGTCGGTTGGGAAAAACTTCTAGAATTCGCGTCGATATTATCTAGGGAGTCATACCAATATAGAAATCTAGTTATCTTTTGCGTCACCCATTTTCGCTAGCTGGCTAAGCATAAAGCTTGGCGCAACGCGGCTCATAAGCTTGAGGACGTTGCTTAAGCCCGGACGAATTTCTAATTTTCCAGCCTCAATGCCACGAATCGCATGGTTGACCAGCACATCCACTTGCATCACGCCTTTCTGGTTCTTCGTTTCTTTCTCGAATTCACCGTAAAATAGAGGGGTGGCTGTTCCTGGAGGCGCAAGTTCGACTACGGTAACGTTGGTACCTTTAAGCTGCACGCGTAACGATTGGCAGAAGGAATGGATCGCAGCTTTCGTCGCCGAATACACGGGGGAAAGGGGCAGCGGCACAAAAGCAAGGCCGGACGATACATTGACGAGCAATGCGTGCGGCCTCGTTTTTAGATGCGGGAGGAACTGCTGCACCATACGCACCGGGCCATTCAGGTTAATCTCAATTTCACGCGTCACATCGGCCAGGTCACGCGGTTTGTTCATATCGAGGTTACGCATGATACCGGCATTATTGATGAGCGTGTCGAGGGCCGGAAATTGTGATAGTACTTTGTCGTATAATGCCCCGATAGCAACGGGATCCCTAACATCGCTTTGCAATATATGGATGTTCGGCAATGCTGCCTTTGTCGCTTCGAGCTTTACTGCATCACGGCCAGTTACGATGACTGTGTTGCCTTGCTGAAGTAAACGCTTTGCCAGTTCAAGGCCAATACCACTCGTACCGCCCGTGATAAGAATCGTTCTTTGCTCAAGTTTCATATTGGCTCCTGTTGCGTGTTCACCCTTGTTGCATCCCGTTATATGCGATATGCTCTCTAAAAGAAAGTAGGCACCTTTTAGTTTTATACTAACCAAATAGAGAGTGTAAGAAATGGCCAGCATTCCGAAGTTTAGTAAAAAGCAAATCGCCGACGCTAAACGTTATGCAGCGCAAACTCCACCTATCGATATTGATCCTCGTATTGAAGCGTTAGTAAATGATCTAATTGGCCGCGTTGCCGATAAATGGACGATGCTAGTGCTAGAGCTACTCGCGGAACAAGGCGAATTACGTTTTACGCGCATTAGCGATGCGATTGCCGGAATCAGTCAAAAAATGCTAACCCAGACACTGCGGCACATGGAACGTGATGGGCTGATTGTGCGCACCATTCACCCGGTGGTGCCGCCCAAAGTTGAATACCGGCTGACTGCATTGGGTTTAAGCCTCGGTGCCGCATTCTGTGGTGTATGGGTATGGGCGGCGGAAAATCTAAACCAAGTTGAAAAGGCACGCCGCAAGTTCGACAAACCTCATTAGGCTGGCGGATGGGGTGAGATTCGAACTCACGATACCCTTGCGGGTATGGCAGTTTTCAAGACTGCTGCCTTAAACCACTCGGCCACCCATCCGGCGGCCCGACGGTAGAAGATTATTTCGCGTGCAGCAATTGGGCGTTGGTGGTGTAGGTGCCGACGACCTCGCCGCGCGCGAGCACGTGGCCGGGCAGCACGTTGGCGACCATCTTGCCGGTGGCGCCTTTCGGTAGCGTCAGGCTGGCGACGTCGAGCGCCAGCACCTGGAAATGGTAATGGTGCACGCGCAGATCGTTCCAGGGCGGGCAGGGGCCGCCGTAGCCGAACGGGTTCGCCGCGGTGACGTCGTTGATCGCGCCGATGCCGACCTTGGGCTGCGCGGTCTCGTCGCTGCCGCCGATGCGGGCGACGTCCGCCGGGATGGCGAGCTGCACCCAGTGGTAGAAGGTTTGGCGCGGCGCGTCGGCCGGGATGGTCTGCGGCTTGTCGGCCTGCGTCAGGTCCTGCGGCACGTCGGGATCGGAGACGATGACGACGTAGGACTTGGTCCCCGCCGGCCCCGGCGACCAGGCGATGGATGGGCGCAGGCTCTGCCCCGGCCCGCTCTTTCCGTTCGCCGTCGGCACGCAGAGCGCGTTGGCGTCGGGGATGCTGCTTTCGGGCTCGATGCCCTGCACATGCACGCTCAGCGTGGCGAGGTCGGCCGCCTGCGCGCTAAGCGCAAAGGCAGCGGCGCCGATGGCGAGGAGGGAACGGAATAGTTGCATGACGCGCTCCTTGGTTGGCAGGAGCGCTTTAGCAGCCGGCGGATAAACCGTCTATTAGTACGTCACCTACGCGGCGGGGCGCATCGCCTGGCGGTCGCTGCCGCGATGGCGGTTCGGGCGGTAGCGGCGGCGCTGCTGCCCGTTGCCGCGCGGACCCTGCGCGGCGCGCGGGGTGTGCTCGCGTTTTTCTTCCGGGTTGAGCAGGCGGCGGATCGCGCTCCACTTCTTGCCGTCGGCCGGGGTGACGAGGTTGATCGCCTCGCCCTCCGCCCCGGCGCGCGCGGTGCGGCCGATGCGGTGGATGTAATCCTCCGGGCATTGCGGCAGGTCGTAGTTGATGACGTGCTCGATATGCGGGATGTCGAGCCCGCGCGCGGCGATGTCGGTCGCCACCATGATGCGGGTCTCCTTGCTGCGGAAGGCGGCGATGGCGCGGTCACGCTCGCGCTGGCGAAGGTTGCCGTGGATGGCGTCGGCGCGGTGGTTCATCGCGCGCAGCTTCTTCGCCATCTTGTCGGCGCCCCATTTCGTCTTGACGAAGACGATGATCGAGCCCTCGCGCTGCTGGAGCTGCACGAGCAGCTGGCCGTATTTATCGGCCTCGGCGAGCTGGATGGTCTCCTGCTTGATGCGCACGATCGGCGCCGTGGTCGAGCCGACGGAGACGCGCACGGGATCGCTCAGGTACTTGCCGGAGAGCTTGAGGATGTTGGCGGGCAGGGTGGCCGAGAAGAGCAGCGTCTGGCGCGGCTTCGGCAGGTGGGCGATGATCTTGTCGATCTGCACGCCGAAGCCCATGTCGAGCATGCGGTCGGTCTCGTCGAGGACGAGGAAGGACGTGCGCTCGAGCCGCACCGTGCGGCGGGCGAGGTGGTCGTTGATGCGCCCCGGCGTGCCGACGATCAGGCGCGGGCGGGATTGCAGCTGGCGCAATTGCTTGCCCATCGCTTCGCCGCCGATGAGCAGGGCGGTAGTGATGCCGCTGTTGGTGCCGAGCAGCTGCTGCAGCATCGCCATCACCTGCACGGCGAGCTCGCGCGTGGGGGTCATGACGAGTGCGCCGTCCTGCGGGTTGGCGAGCAGGCGGGAGACCAGCGGGATGCCGAAGGCGCCGGTCTTGCCGGTGCCGGTCTGGGCGGTGCCGAGAATATCCTTGCCCTCGAGCGCCGGGGGAATGGCGGCGGCCTGGATCGGCGTCGGCGTGGTGAAATTCATCTGCGCGAGCGCGCGCAGCAGGGCCGGGCGCAGGCCCAGCGAGTCAAAATTTTGCATACATACTTTCATAAACACTGACCGCGCCCGGAACGTCCGGACGCGGTCAGCCGTTTTTTAATGGGGTAGAAAAACTAGGCGGCGAGTTTCAGGTTCGCAGCCGAGGTCTTGCCCTTTTCGGTCGCCAGCTCGTAGCTGACTTTCTGGCCTTCGTTGAGGCTGCGCAGACCCGCTTTTTCAAGCGCGGTGATGTGTACGAACACATCCTGACCGCCCTGGTCGGGTTGGATGAAGCCGAAGCCTTTGGTCGGATTGAACCATTTTACAGTACCGGTAGCCATATCGTTGTCTCCTTTAGACAGAACATTGCAACCGCCCTTTCGAGGCGGCCGTTGAGCATCCCTCCCGAACCATTCGGGGAACTCTTTATCAAACGCTGTCAGGATCAACTTTTGGAAGACCGTCTGTACCGTTAGGTACGCTGCAAAGCAGCCAACACATGCAAGAGTAGTGAAAAACTCGAGAGGCACCATACAGGATTTCCGCCGCCGGTCAATGGATATTGTGCATAAGAATCGGATTTTCGTTATAATCCGGCGATAAAGCGGCCTCAGGTCGCCGGTTTGACGGCCGGATCCTCGGCGACTTTCAGGCCCCGGCTGACGCTGTCGCCGTCGCCGGTACGCAGGAAAACGAAGACCAGCGAGGAAAGCACCGTCAGCGCCCCCAGCGCGAGGAACGCGTGGTGCAGCGCGCCGATGATGGCCATGTGGTCCGACTGCGGCAGCCCGCCCAGGAACCACGCCGCGACCAGCGAGCCGAAGGCGAGGCCGAAGCTGAGCGAAAGCTGCTGGAAGGAGCTCGCGATGGTGCTCGCCATGCTGGAGTCGGACGCGCCGATATCGGCATAGGCCATGCTGTTCATGCTGGAGAATTGCAGCGAGTTGAAGAAGCCCTGCGCCAGCCCGAGCAGCACGATGAACGCGAGCGGCGTCCCCGGCGCGATGAGCGAGAACAGGCCGATCGTGGCGCCGATCAGGAAGGTGTTCGCCAGCAGCACCTTGCGGTAGCCCGTGCGCTTGAGGATGCGCGTCGACATGACTTTCATGCTCATCGCGGCGAGGGCGGCCGGCATCATCAGCATGCCGGACTCCCACGCCGGCAGCCCCAGCCCGAGCTGGTAGAGCAGCGGCAGCAGGAACGGCATCCCGCCGATGCCGAGGCGGGTGATGAAGCCGCCGGCGACCGAGACGCGGAACGTGCGCAGCCGGAACAGCTCGAGGCGCAGCAGCGGGAAGGGAATGCGCCGCGCGTGCAGCACGTAGCCGCCGAGCAGGGAAGCGGCGAGAAGGAAGACGAGGACGGCGTGCGTCGTGGTGATCGCATGCTCGCCGAAGATCTCCAGCAGCCAGGAGAGCAGGGCGGTGCCGGTGCCGAACAGCGCCAGCCCGGCGATGTCGAGCGGGCGGGAGACGTCGCCGCGATAGTCGGGCATGTGGCGGTGGATCAGGAACTGGGCGAGGATGCCGACGGGGATGTTGACGAAGAAAATTTCCCGCCAGGAGAGGAAATGCACGATCAGCCCGCCCACCGTCGGCCCCAGGAGCGGCCCGATCAGCGCCGGGATGATGACGAAGTTCATCGCCGTCAGCAGCTCGGACTTGGGGAAGGTGCGGATGATGGCGAGCCGCCCGACCGGCATCATCATCGCCGCGCCGACGCCCTGCAGGATGCGCGCGGCGACCAGCATCGGCACGCTGACGGAGAGCCCGCACATCGCCGAGGCGAGCGTGAACAGCGCCACCGCGATGGCGAAGACGCGCCGCGTGCCGTAGCGGTCCGCCATCCAGCCGCTGACGGGGATGCACACCGCGAAGCTCAGGATATAGCTCGCCACCACCGCCTTCAGGCTGAGCGGCGTCACGTGCAGGCTGGCCGCCATGCTCGGCACCGCGGTGTTGACGATGGTCGAGTCGAGCTGCTCCATGAACAAGGCGGCGGCGACGACCCAGGGGAGGTAACGTTTGATCTGGCTGCTATCCATTCCCTTTTTCTAGCGGGGATTCGCCGGATAGCCATGAAGAAATAGCGCGACCGCGTCGCGGGCCCAGTGCGCGGCCTCCGTTTCATTCATCGGCGTGCCGCCCAGCCCCATCGCCCGCCGCTGCGGCGTGGTGACGACGAGCTGCAGGAACTGCTCGGCGGCGATGCGCGAGGCCGCGCGATCGGGCCGTACGGCGTGCGCATCCAGCAGCGCGGCGATGTGCTCGATCGCGTCGTGCCTCCCCCCTTGCGAGTCGGCGATGCGGGCGAGCTCGGGGAAACGCCCGGCCTCGGCGAGGATGAGCCGGTGCAGCGCCACCGCGTCCGGCATCAGCGCCGCGTGGAGGATGAGCCGGGCGAGGCGGTTGAGGATGTCCTCCAGCGAGCCGCCGGAGAAGAAAGGCGCCGGGTCCTTCGGACGCAGCCGGCCCACCAGCCGCTCGACCACGCCGGCGAACAGCGCTTCCTTGTCGTCGAAGCGGGCGTAGAAGGTGCGCTTGGACATGCGCGCCGCCTGCGCCACCGCCTCGATGCTCGTCGCGCCGTAGCCGTGCTCGAGGAACAGCCGCGTGGCGATGTCGAGGATATCGTCGCGGATCTTCTGCGCGCGCTCCCGCGACGGCCGGCCGCCGGCCGATTTCCGCCGCGCCTTAGCCGCCATAGTACGGACGCCCGTAGTAAGGTTGCGGCGCGTAGTAGGGCTGCGGCGCGTAGTAGGCGCGCGGCGGGTAGTAGCCATACGCCGGCTGCGCGTAGGCGGGGGCCTGCGCATAATAGTTCGGCGGGGCATAGCCGCCGCCCGGGGGAGGGCCGCCGTAATTGTCGTAGCCGCCGTTATAGTTGCTGGCCGCGACGGCGCGCACCGGCGCGCTCAAAAGCTCGACCGCGCCGACGGCCAGCGCCGCCGCAGCGACGATGAGCAGCGGCCCGCCATGGCCGTCATGCCCGCGTCCGCCGCCGTGGCTTCCCCAGCTTTCGTGGCCGTGGCCGCCGCCCCAGCCGCCGTGATGGTCGTAGGCAAAGGCCGGTGCGGCCTGCATGAGCGCGAACATCGTCGCCAGCGCGAGCACGGTTGGGGTTTTGATACGCATAAGGACCGCCTTGAAAGAATGAATCGATGCACCCACCCTACCACAAAGAATACGAAACGCAACGGTTTCGTTTCATTATATCATAAGATAATGGATTTACACGTAATTTTAGCTTTCCAGTGGGGCCAGAGAGTTATTTCCCTTTGGGAAGGATAACGCTTAATGCGTGAACGACACGCCTTATATCGGCCTCGGTGAGGCAGAGCGCGCTGGGGAGATTGATCGCGTGCTGGGCGATCTCATAGGCGTGGATATTCTGTTTGCGATAGGCGGCACCGTCGAGTGCCGCGTAGGCTTTCAGGGAACTCAGCGGATCGAAGAAGGGGCGGGTGGCGATGCCCTGTTTCGCCAGCGCGGCGATCAGCGCATGCTTGCTGATGGCGTAGCGTTCGTCCCAGACCAGCGTGCTCATCCAGTAGCTGTTCTCGACATGCTCGTGCGGCGGGTTGAGCGACACGCCCGGCAGCGCGCGCAGGTGCTTTTCGTACCAGCCGAAGATGCGCCGCTTCTTTTTCACCAGCGCATCGAGCCGCTCCAGCTGGGCGAGGCCGAGCGCCGCCTGCATCGCCGACATGCGGTATTTGTAGCCGATCTCGACATTGCGGAACAGCGTGTCGCCGGGCGCCCGCCCGTGATCGCGCAGCTGCAGGCAGCGCCGGTGGATTCTCTCGTCGTCGGTGACCAGCATGCCGCCTTCGCCGGTGGTGAGCGTTTTCGAGCCGTGGAAGCTGAAGCAGCTCGCGACGCCGAAGCTGCCGGCGGGCTTTCCCTTGTAGCGCGAGCCGACGGCTTCCGCCGCATCCTCGATGACGGGGATATCGCGCGCCCTGGCGAGCTTCAGCAGCGCCGCCCATTCCGGCATGTGGCCGTAGAGATCGACCGCGATGATGGCTTTCGTTCGTTTGCTGATGCATCGCGATACCGTCCCGGCGGAAAGGCACCATGTTTTCGGATCGATGTCGGCGAAGACCGGCGTGGCGCCGACATAGGAGACGGGCGCGGCGGAGGCGATCCAGGTCGCGTCGGGTACGATGACCTCGTCGCCGGGCCCGACGCCGAGCGCGAGCAGGCTCAGGTGAAGTGCCGAGGTGCAGGAGGGCAGGGCGACGGCGAAGCGGCGGCCGGTGTGGCGCGCGAACGCCCGCTCGAAGGCGGCGGCGTAATCGCCTGCATGCGCGTACCAGCCGTTGGTGACGGCGTCGGTGACGTAGGCGATCTCCTTCGCGGTGATCGACGGGCCGGCGACGGGGATGGGCCTGTTCACTTTACGCATCGCAGGAATCCGTCCGGCGTGGCGGTGATGAGCAGCTTGCCGTCGATGTCCGAATCGATGGCGAAGCGGTCGGTGGTCTTGAGGAACGCGTGCAGCGCCGTTTTCGGGTTGTTGCCCTTGCCCCAGCGCTTGCCCTCGAACAGCTCCGGCGGCAGATCCTCGATCACCGAGTCCATCACGACGAGGTAGCAGCCTTTGGTGACCAGCGGCGCGTAGCGCTCCAGCTCGGCCAGCACATGCGCGTGGGTATGGTCCGAATCGAGCACGACCATGACGCGCGCGCCGTCGGGAATGAGCGACTTCACCTTGGCGACGACGGTATCCTCGACCGAGGAACCTTCGATGAGCGTGATGAGCGGAGCGAGCGGATGCGCTTCGATCGCCGCGCGGTTCTTCGGCTTGATGAGGATGTCGACGCCGATGACCTTGCCCTTTCCGAGCAGCTTCAGCACCGAGGCGGAGAGCACCAGCGAGCCGCCATACGCCACGCCGGTCTCGACGACGACGTCCGGTTTCGTGCGCCAGATTATCTCCTGCAGCGCCACCATGTCCTGCGGGCACTGGATGATGGGAATGCCCAGCCAGTCGAAATGGTAGGGGTATTTGTGGCGCGTCAGTTCTGCCGTCAGCGCGTTGGCGAGGCGCTGCGTCCCGGCGTCCTCGCGCAGCGCGCGCAGCAGCCCGGGGCGCTCGCTGTCAATCGGCCTGGACATAATCCCTCCATGGAACGGTGGATGAGGTGAGGTGGCTCGCCACCTGGTCGCGCTCCACTGCGGCCAGCAAGGCGAGGATGGTCACGAACGGCGTGAACGTCCCGGATTGCGGATAGGGGGCGATGTCGTATTCCATATAATCGACGGCGATGCCATGTTCCTCGAAAAGCCGGTGGTCGAGATAGTTCTTCGCCCCCTGCCCGGTGAGGTAGGAGGAAGCGCCGTAATGCCGGCAGATATCCAGCAGCCGCCGGCTGGATTTTGTCGTGAGCGACAGCGAGGACGAACGGGAGAAAACGGTCCTGAACCCCAGATATCCGGCCACAAGCTCGATGAAAAAGATATTGAGGTCGGCGAGCTTGGTGAACTGCCGCCGCCCGATCTCGTCGAGCAGCTGCGCCACGGCGGCGAAATGCGGCGCCTTGCCCAGCGCCACGCCGATCTTGCGGCGGTGGGTCGCGAACCAGTCCTTCGAGGAGTCGATCTCCACGTCCTTGATCAGGTGGCGGGTGGATTTGACGAGGGGGACGCTCAGCCACTCGATCCTGTCGCCCGTTTTCAGCTGGACGCGGGAGACGAAGGAGCGGCCCTGCGGCAGCTGCACGTCGTCGTAATGCACGAAATGGTCGGCGCGCTTCACCTGCTCGAACAGGCCCGGCCATGGAAGGTACATCGGCTGCGAAACGACCACGCGCACGGCATCACCAATCGAAGAATTGGCTGGATTTTTTTGGGGAGAGCGGCGTCTGCGCCGTCACGAACGCGTCGCCTTCCGCCGTGTCGCGCTTGATGAAGGCATGCGCGCCGACCAGCGTGCGCGGCGCCAGCGTCACCCCGTCCATGACGGTCGCGTTGCTGCCGATGAAGCTGCCCTCGCCCACCGTATTATGCCCGCACAGCACCACGTGGTTGGCGAGGAATGCGTAATCGCCGATGACCGAATCGTGCCCGATATTGCTGCCGCGCCCGAGGATGACGCCCTTGCCGATGGTGACGTTCGGCTGGATATTGTTGCCCTCGAAAACGAACACGTTCGGCCCCAGCACCGTGTCGCCCCAGGTGATCGTGCGCGAGCAGACATGGCTGACGAGCGTGTAACCTTTTTTCTCCGCCTCGCCGATGATGCGCGCTTTCACCGCGTTCATTTTCACGTAGCCGACGGCGACGAACATGTCGTATTCCGCCGGCGGATACGTCTTTTCGATCTCCTCGAAAGCGAGCACCGGCCTGCCGTTGAGCTCGGGAGCCTTGATCGCGTCGCGGCTGGCGCAATAGGCGGCGACTTTACGCTCGCTGTCATGCGTCAGGTAGAAGTCGACCGACCGGCCGAGGTCGGACGTGCCGAAGATGAGGACGGGCTTTTTCAT
>JBBCHK010000009.1:0-162923 GCA_037200745.1 Alphaproteobacteria bacterium | reverse complement strand
GAACGCCGCCGCGCGCCCAGCGCGTAGGCGACGTAGCCCTGCGTCGAGCCGGCGGCGTAGGCGGCTTCGAGGATGGCGTCCTTGGAATAATGCCCGGCGAAGGGCGGGATGCCGGCCAGCGCAGCGAGCCGATCCACATCAGCGCGTAGGTGTAGGGAATTTTCCGCCAGAGGCCGCCCATCTTGCGCATATCCTGCTCGCCCGAGACGGCGTGGATGACCGAGCCGGCGCCGAGGAACAGCAGCGCCTTGAAGAAACCGTGGGTGAACAGGTGGGAATATCCCCGCACCGTAGGCCGAGACGCCGCAGGCGAAGAACATGTAGCCCAGCTGCGAGCAGGTCGAATAGGCGATGACGCGCTTGATGTCGTTCTGCAACGAGCCCGACGGTGCGGCAAGAAAGCGGTGATCGCGCCGACATAGGTCACCACCATGAGCGCGATCGGCGCCAGCTCGAACAGCGGCGAGCAGCGGGCGACCATGAACACGCCGGCCGTGACCATCGTCGCCGCGTGGATGAGGGCGGAGACCGGCGTCGGGCCCTCCATCGCGTCGGGCAGCAGGTGTGGAGCAGGAACTGCGCCGATTTGCCCATCGCGCCCATGAAGAGCAGCAGGCAGATCGTGTCGAGCACCGGCAGCTCGTGGCCCAGCAGCCGCCAGTGCGCATCGGCGGGAAGCTGCGCCGAAATCCACCGAGCCGAAGACCATGAAGATCGCCGCGATGCCCAGCGCGAAGCCGAAATCGCCGACGCGGTTGACGATGAAGGCCTTGATCGCCGCCGCGTTGGCCTCCGGCTTCTTGAACCAGAAGCCGATCAGCAGGTAGGAGCACAGGCCGACGCCCTCCCAGCCGAAGAAAAGCTGGATGAAATTGTCCGACGTCACCAGCATCAGCATGCAGAAGGTGAACAGCGAGAGATAGGCCATGAAGCGCGGCTTGTGCTCGTCGTGGCTCATATAGCCGACGGAATAGACGTGCACGACCGCCGATACCCAGGTGACGAGCACCAGCATCACCGCCGTCAGCGCATCGACGCGCAGCGCCCAGTTCACACGGAAGTCGCCCGAGGCGATCCACGGCATGACCAGCACGTCGCGCGTGACCTCGTGGCCGGCGATCTGCGCGAAAATGGCGGTGGCGCTCAGCGCGGCGGCGACCATCGGCAGGCAGGTGACGAGCTGCGCCCGCGCGTCGCCGATAGTGCGCACGAGCAGGCCGCTGATAAGCGCGCCGATCAGCGGCAGGAACACGGTGGCGAGGATGAGTTCGTTCAGCGACATGCGGCTTCGTTATCCTTTAAGCGAGCTGATGTCATCGACATCGATGGTGCCGGCGATTGCGGAAATAGGCCACCAGGATGGCAAGGCCGATGGCCGCCTCCGCCGCCGCGACGGTGAGCACGAAAATGGCGAATACCTGCCCCGTCAGGTCGTTCAGCGCCACCGAGAAAGCGACGAAGTTGATGTTGACGGCAAGCAGCATCAGCTCGATCGACATCAGGATGGTGATGATGTTCTTGCGGTTGAGGAATATCCCGCAGGACGCCGATGACGAACAGCAGCGCCGAGAGCATGACGAAGTGAAGCAGCGAGACCGAGCCGAACAGCGCGTGTTGCATGCTACGCCCCCTCCCCCGGCCGGACGTTGACGAGCGCGATGTCCGCCGTGCGCGACACCTGCTTATGAATGCGCTGGCGGCGCACGCCGAAGCGGTGGCGCTGCGTCAGCACGATGGCGCCGATCATGGCGACCAGCAGGATCAGCCCGGCGAGCTGGAACAGCAGCGCGTAGTTCGTGTAGAGCACAGCGCCAATTGCGGCGGCGTTGGTGACGTCGGTCGGGATCGGGCTGCCGGCGGGCGCCACCGCGAGCGGCTTGACCATCGACTCGTAGAGCAGCGCGCCGAGCTCGAGGAACAGCGTGACCCCGACCAGCACGCCCAGCGGCAGCATGCGGATGAAGCCGGCGCGCAGCTGCTCGAATGGATGTTGAGCATCATCACCACGAAGAGGAACAGCACCGCGACGGCGCCGACATAGACGACCACCAGCGTCATCGCCAGGTATTCGGCGCCGAGCAGGACGAACAAGCGCCGCCGCGTTGAAGAAGGCGAGGATGAGGAAGAACACCGAATGCACCGGGTTCTTCGCCGTGATGACGGCCAGCCCCGCGCCCCAGCAAGACGGCGGCGAAGACGTAGAAGAGGATGGTGGGGATGTCGATCATGCGCCGGCCGCCTCGGTCTTCCTGAAATAGGCCCGCGCGCGCGGGCTGGCGATGCACAGCACGCCAACGATCATGCTGATCAGCGGAATGCCGTGCTGGACGAGGGTGTAGAGCATCTGCCCGGCGACGCCGATCATCAGCGGCCATTGCTTGGCGCGGTTGATGCCCGCCAGGGCCAGCCCGTAGAAGAACAGCCCCACGCAATAAAGCCCGAGCAGGTAACCGGCGAAATAGGATTCGTTGTCGCGATTGGGGAAGCGCTGCAGGAGCCCCTTGAAGAACCCGCAGGAGACGGCGTTCGCCCCCGCTTCCTGGCAGCGGAACTGCAGCAGGTGGTTGCCCGCCACGGCAAGCGCAATGAAAAGCAGGCCGACGACGATGGCGACCAGCACCAGCACCTTCGCCGCCTTGAGCGCGCCCGGCAGGCCGCTTAGCTGGAAGAATCCGAGTTTTTGCGTTGCCATCTACCGGTACTCCCGCGTCTTCTTTGAGGTTGGCGGCGATGGCGGCTTCCCAGCGGTCGCCGTTGGCGAGCAGCTTGGCCTTGTCGTAGAAAAGCTCCTCGCGCGTCTCGGCGGCGTACTCGAAATTCGGGCCCTCGACGATGGCGTCGACCGGGCAGGCCTCCTGGCAGAAGCCGCAATAGATGCATTTCGTCATGTCGATATCGTAGCGCGTGGTGCGGCGCGAGCCGTCGGCGCGCTCCTCGGCCTCGATGGTGATGCATTGCGCCGGGCAGATCGCCTCGCACAGCTTGCAGGCGATGCAGCGTTCCTCGCCGTTCGGGTAGCGGCGCAGCGCGTGCTCGCCCCGGAAGCGCGGCGACAGCGGGCCCTTCTCGTAGGGGTAATTGATCGTCACCGAGCGGCGCAGGAAGAAATATTTCAGCGTCATCGCCATGCCGACGAGGAGCTCGCCGAGCAGGAAGGAGCGTACATAGACCGTCATCCGTTTCATCTCACGCTCCCGGCAGTTGGTTGGTGTAGACGAGGTAACCGGCAGTGCCGACCACCCAGAGCAGCGACAGCGGCAGGAATATCTTCCAGCCGAGGCGCATCAGCTGGTCGTAGCGGTAGCGCGGGAACGTCCCCCGCGCCCACAGGAACACGAACAGGCAAATGGCCACTTTCAGCATGAACCAGGCGCCGGTCGGCACCCAGCCGAGCGTATCGCCGCCGAAAGGCGACATCCAGCCACCCAAAAACAGCACCGTCGTCATCGCCGAGACCAGGATCATGTTGGCGTATTCGCCGAGGAAGAACATGGCGAAGGCCATCGAGGAATATTCGACGTTGTAGCCGGCGACGAGCTCGCCCTCGGCCTCCGGCAGGTCGAACGGCAGCCGGTTCGTCTCCGCCAGCCCCGAGATGAAGAAGACGATGAACATCGGGAACAGGAAGGAGAAGACGTACCAGTGACCGATGCCGCCGGCCTGCGCGGTGACGATCGCCGACAGGTTCATCGAGCCCGCGCGCAACAGCACCGTGATGATGACGAAGCCGATCGAAACCTCGTAGGAGACCATCTGCGCGCTGGAGCGGATCGCGCCGAGAAAGGCGTATTTCGAGTTCGACGCCCCAGCCCGAGATGATGATGCCGTAAACGCCGAGCGAAGAGATAGCGAAGAGATAAAGGATGCCCACGTTGATATTGGCGACGACGAAATGCGCGCTGATCGGAATCACCGCCCAGCCCAGCAGCGCCAGCGAGAAGGTGATGACCGGCGCCAGCAGGAACATGACCTTGTTCGCCCGCGTCGGGATGATGGTCTCTTTCACGATGAGCTTGAGCCCGTCGGCGAAGGCCTGGAACAGCCCGAACGGGCCGACGACGTTGGGCCCGCGCCGCAGCTGCATCGCCGCGATGACCTTGCGCTCGGCATAGGTCAGCATCGCCACCGCGACGATCAGCGGCACGACGACGAGCAGCACGCGGCCGGCGACGATGAGCGTCGGCCACGCCATGTTCTGCCAGAAATCGCTCTGGAGGAATTGCTGCATCAGGCGGCTTTCCTTTCGGAAACGCGCAGGATTTCCTCGACGCACAGCGCCATCGTCCGGCTGGCGCGACTGATCGGGTCGGTCTGGTAGAAATTGCGTATCGGGTAGTCGAACGGTGCATTTTTAATGGTGCCGGGCCTTGCCTTGCGGCGCTTTCCATTCGGCGGTCGGCTTACTATCGAGGCGCGCGAAGCTCGCATGTTCCTCGACCAGCTTGCGGCGCAGCTGCGCCAGCGTGTCGTACGGAAGTTTTTTACCCAGCACTTCCGACAGCGCGCGGACGATCTTCCAGTCCTCCTTGGCGTCGCCCGGGGGGAAGACGGCGCGGCGCGCTTCCTGCACGCGGCCCTCGGTATTGACGTAGAGCGCGTCCTTCTCCGTATAGGCCGCGCCGGGCAGCACGACGTCCGCGCGGTGGGCGCCGATATCGCCATGGTGGCCCTGGTAGATGACGAACGCATCGCCGAAATAGCCCATGTCGACCTCGTCGACGCCGAGCAGGTAGACCATTTTGATCTCTTTTTTCGCGATGGCATCGACGATGCCCGCCATGTCCTTGCCGCCCTTGCCCGGCACGAAGCCGAGATCGAGCGCGCCGACGCGCGCGGCGGCGTAATGCAGCAGGTTGAAGCCGTTCCACCCCTCGCGCTGGCAGAGCGCGCCGATGGCCTTCGCGGCGGCGAGCACGGCCGCGCCGTCCTCGCACGCCAGCGCGCCGGCGCCGAGCAGCACGACCGGGTTCTTGGCGTTCTTCAGTGCCTCGGCGACTTTGTGCTTGCCGGAAGCGATTTCGCTCAGCACCTGTGGATTCGCGCCCAGCTGCTCGACCGGGTAGGTGAGGTCGAACTCGGTGCCGACATTGTAGGCCTTCAGCCCGCGCGCGAGGAAGGCCTTGCGCAGGGCGCGTGTTGACCAGCGGCGCTTCCCAGCGCGGGTTGGTGCCGATCGTCAGCACGACATCGGCCTGCTCCAGCCCATTGATGCCGGTGTTCATCAGGTACGACGCGCGGTCGGTGGCGTCGAGCTTGGCGCCGTCCTGCCGGCATTCGAGGTTGGGCGAGTTCAGCGCGCCCATCAGCTCCTTGAGCGCGAACATCGATTCGACATCGCAGAGGTTCCCCGCGATCGCTGCGACCTGCGCGCCCTTGAGCTTCTGCTTCACCGCCGCGATCTCGGCGAGCGCTTCCGTCCAGCTCACGGCGACCAGCTTGCCGCCCCGGCGCACATACGGCCGGTCGAGCCGCTGTACCTTGAGCCCGTCGCAGGCGTCGCGCGTCTTGTCGGCGATCCATTCCTCGTTGACCTCCTCGTTGAGGCGCGGCAGCACGCGCACCACCGCCTCGCCGCGCGAATCGACGCGGATATTGCTGCCCACCGCGTCGAGCACGTCGATGGTCTCGGTCTTGGCGAGCTCCCACGGCCGCGCGATGAACGCATACGGCTTCGCCGTCAGCGCCCCGACGGGGCAGAGGTCGACGATATTGGCGGAAAGCTCCGAGGTCAGCGCTTTTTCGAGGTAGGAGACGATCTCCATATCCTCGCCGCGACCGATGGCGCCGAGCTCCGGCACGCCCGCCACTTCATCGACGAAACGCACGCAGCGCGTGCAGTGGATGCAGCGCGTCATCGCGGTTTTCACCAGCGGCCCCATGTCCTTGTCCTCGACCGCGCGCTTGTGGTCGCGGTAGCGGCTGAGGCCTGAGGAATAGGCCATCGTCTCGTCCTGCAGGTCGCACTCGCCGCCCTGGTCGCAGATCGGACAGTCCAGCGGGTGGTTGATGAGCAGGAATTCCAGCACGCCCTCGCGCGCTTTTTTTGACCATCGGCGTTTTGGTAAAGACTTCCATATTCTCAGCGGCGGGAAGCGCGCACGACGCCTGCGGCTTCGGCGGCCCGGGGCGCACCTCAACCAAACACATGCGGCAATTCCCCGCGATCTTCAGCCGGTCGTGGTAACAGAAGCGCGGGATCTCGACCCCATGCTCATCGCACACCTGGATCACCGCCTGCCCCGGCGTGAACTCGACTTCCCTTACCGTCTATCTTCATTTTCGGCATATTATTTACTGTCCAGTTTCTGCGAGATTTCTTTCAGCAGCACGAGTGCCTTTTCGTGGAACGCGGCAGCGTCGGTGATGGCTTCCTGCTGCCGGTCGACCGCAGTTTTTTGCCGCTCGACGGCGACCCTCTGCCTACGAAGCGATTTTGCGAACGGGATCGCGGTAATAAGGAGAAACAGGACCAAAGGCAGCATCCCGATGCCCATGTCGATCCAGAATTTCTTGCCGTGGCCGAGGAATTGCCACGTGGGCGCACATTCCATTCCACTGGAAATGCTCTGGCTCGCCGGCTGACCCGCTGCGAACCCGACGTCCTTATCCTCTGTTTTGAGCCTGGGCATCAGTGCCTCTTATCCCCGGTTTTTTTTTCTCGAAACGTTCTTGGGCAAATGACGCCAGCAAGCAGAAAAATCCCGTCAGGAACGAAAGCACATAGAACAGGGACAGTTTCTTTACGAAGAAAATACAGACGACCACAACGTACAGACATAGCGCGACGGAAAGTATGCGCAGCGCCCACCGATTGATTCGCCTGAACGTACCCGTCATCATGCCGCCCTCCGCGAGAATTCGTCCATGCGGCGCTCGATCTCGCCGCGGAAGTGGCGCACGAGGCCCTGCACCGGCCATGCCGCGGCGTCGCCCAGCGCGCAGATCGTATGGCCCTCGATGCGGCTTGCCACGTCGAGCATGTGGTCGATGTCGGCGGGTTTGGCGCTGCCGCCCACCATGCGCTCCATCATGCGCCAGAGCCAGCCGGTGCCTTCGCGGCAGGGCGTGCACTGGCCGCAGGATTCGTGCATGTAGAATTTCGAAAGTCGCGCGATGGCCTTCACCACGTCGGTCGATTTGTCCATGACGATGACCGCCGCCGTGCCGAGGCCGGAGCGGACTTCCTTCAGCGCGTCGAAATCCATCAGCACCGTGTCGCAGATCGATTTCGGCAGCAGCGGCACCGACGCGCCGCCGGGGATGACGGCGAGCAGGTTGTCCCAGCCGCCGCGCACGCCGCCGGCGTGTTTGTCGATGAGCTCGCGCATCGGGATGCCCATCGCGTCCCTCGACGTTGCAGGGGTTGTTGACGTGGCCGGAGATGCAGTAGACTTTCGTCCCCGAATTGTTCGGGCGGCCGATTCCGGCGAACCACGCCGCACCGCGCCGCAGGATGGTCGGCACCACGGCGATCGATTCGACGTTGTTCACCGTCGTCGGGCAGCCCCAGGCGCCCATCGCCGCCGGGAACGGCGGTTTCAGGCGCGGCTGGCCCTTCTTGCCTTCGAGCGATTCGAGCAGCGCGGTCTCCTCGCCGCAAATGTAGGCGCCGGCGCCGCGATGGACGAGCACGTCGAAATCGTAGCCCGAGCCGCAGGCGTTCTTGCCGAGGAAGCCCGCTTCGTAGGCCTCGTCGATGGCCTGCTGGAGGTTGTCGTATTCCTCGCGGAACTCGCCGCGGATGTAGATCCACGCCGCCCACCGCGCCGATGGCGAAGCCGCCGATGAGGCAGCCCTCGACCAGCTTGTGCGGGTCGTGGCGCATCATGTCGCGGTCCTTGCAGGTGCCGGGCTCGCCCTCGTCGGCGTTGACGACGAGGTAGCACGGCCGCCCGTCGGATTTCTTCGGCATGAACGACCATTTGAGCCCCGTCGAGAAGCCCGCACCGCCGCGACCGCGCAGTCCGGAGTTCTTCACCTCCTCGATGATCTTGTCGCGCCCGAGTGCGAGCAGGCCCTTGGTATCGTCCCAGTCGCCGCGCTTCATCGCGGCCTTGAGGGAGAAATCCTCGATGCCGTAGAGGTTGGTGAAGATGCGGTCCTTATCGGCGAGCATGTGTCATTTTCTTTCCCTGAATGGATGCCTGATAATGGGCTGCGGCCCTGATGCCTTGCAAAACGCCCGTTAAAAAGCAATGCCGTCCCCATCGCCAGGAACCACCAGCTGCCAATTTGATCGTCGTGGGAAAGACCCCTATGAAGCAAAACGGCCCCGAGGCCGATGTTCAACACCAGCACGAACCATGTCGCCTTCGATCGATGAGCCGCAGGCTGGTCATCCTTTTTTCCCTCGTCAGCGATCATGATGCTTGCTTCCTTTTCTTCTCGTATTCGCCGCGCTGCGATTCGAGCGTCGTCAGCCCGCCCGCAGGCTCCGAGGTGACGCGGCCGGATTGCGAGCCGGTCTTCGGCTTGTCACCGCGCTTCAGCGCGAACATCAGCTCGCGCGTGTTCTGGTAATTCAGGTCCTCGTAGAAAATTTCCGAGCCGTCCTGCGCATCCGCGACGCAGAGCATCGGCGCGTTGACGCAGGCGCCGAGGCACTCGACTTCGGATAGCGTGAACAGCCCGTCGCGGCTGGTCTCGCCGAGGCCGACGCCGGCGGTGTCGCGGCAGGCCTTCACCACTTCGTCCGAGCCTTTGAGCCAGCAGGGCGTGGTCGTGCAGCACTGCACATGGAAGCGGCCTACGGGCGCGAGGTTGTACATGTTGTAGAAGGTCGCCACCTCGAGCACGCGGATATAAGGCATGGAGAGCATCTTGCCGACAAGCTCCATCGCCGCGACCGGCAGCCAGTTAGCATGCTGCTTTTGCGCCAGCATCAGCAATGGCATGACGGCCGATTGTTGCTTTCCCGCCGGATATTTTTTGATAACGCGCTGCGCTTTCCTTCTCGTTCTGCTTGGTGAAGGCGAACTCAATCGGCTGTTCATGATGCGGATGTTTCTTGCCGTGGCTCATCGAGTGGTTCCCTTAGAAGAATGCAGGCCAGACCCTAGCTGCGCTCCCAGCGTGCACCGCCACGCCGAGAATGTTCCCGCCACGGCCAAGACGCACAGGCTTGTCCACCAGCCGAGCATCGGTAATTCGCCCGAATCGCGGGGAAAGACGCCGTTGTTCCCCCAAACCAAGTTGCAGGCCGCGCCGGACAGACCAAAATATTCATACGCAAAACGGCCGGTCCAATAAATCAGGTACAGGACGAGCGCCAGAGCCGGTACCATCAAAAGCCAAAGAACGTGCGGCAGGGGTTTCCAGAGAAGCAAGGCAAAACCCAGGACATACGATAGCGTCGATGGCAGCCCGCCAATCAGCAGGAACGAATCATCTCCCTGATTGCAGGTGGTTCCATGGATAGCGGCCCATATGCAAAGCCCACCGAAGGTCACCAAAGCGACGCCAGCAAAATTGAACCCTCTTTCTATAAGCGATTTGCACAACGTCATCGGTCGATCTCCCCGAAGACGATGTCGAGCGAGGCGAGGATGGCGGAGACGTCCGCCAGCATGTGGCCCTTGCACATGAAATCCAGCGCCTCCAGATGCGCGAAGCCCGGCGCGCGCAACTTGCAGCGGTAAGGGCGGTTGGTGCCGTCGGCGACCAGGAACACGGCGAACTCGCCCTTGGGCGTCTCCACCGCCGTGTAGGTCTCGCCTTCGGGTACGTGGTAGCCCTCGGTGTAGAGCTTGAAATGGTGGATGAGCGCTTCCATCGACTGTTTCATCAGCGCACGTTTGGGCGGCGCGATCTTCGGGTCGGCGACGACCACCGGGCCGCCGGGCAGGCGTTCGAGGCACTGCTTGATGATCTTCAGTGACTGGCGCATTTCCTCCATGCGCACGAGGTAGCGGTCGTAGCAGTCGCCGTGCCTGCCGACGGGGATCTCGAATTCGAGCTGGTCGTAAATTTCGTAGGGCTGCGCGCGACGCAGATCCCACGCGATGCCGGAGGCGCGCAGCATCGGCCCGCTGAAGCCCCATGCCTGCGCGTCCTCGGCGCTCACCGTGCCGACATCGACCGTGCGCTGCTTCCAGATGCGGTTCTCGGTGACCAGTGTGTCGACGTCGTCGAGGATCTTTTTGAAGCCGTCGACGAACACGGCGATGTCCTCGGCCAGGCCCCTCGGGATGTCCTGGTGCACGCCACCGGGACGGATATAGGCCGAGTGGAAGCGCGCGCCGGAGGCGCGTTCGTAGAAGCCGAGCATCTTCTCGCGCTCCTCGAAGAACCAGAGCATCGGCGTCGTCGCGCCGATATCGAGCACCATCGCGCGATATTGAGGCAATGGTTGAGGATGCGCGTCAGCTCGACAAAGATGACGCGGATATATTTCGCCCGCACGGGAATGTCGATGCCGAGCAGCTTCTCCACCGCCAGCGCGAAGCAATGCTCCTGCGACATCGGCGAGACGTAGTCCAGCCGGTCGAAATAGGGCACGGCCTGCAGGTAGGTCTTGTGCTCGATCAGCTTCTCGGTGCCGCGGTGGAGCAGGCCGATATGCGGGTCGGCGCGCTCGACCACCTCGCCGTCCATTTCGAGCACGAGCCGCAGCACCCCGTGCGCCGCCGGGTGCTGCGGGCCGAAATTCAGCGTCATGTTCTTGATGTCGACCTGGTGGGTCATTGGCTGACGCCGCCTTCCGTCAGCGGTCCGGACGAATTCCCCGCTTGGTCCGCGCTATCGGGGTTCAGAAGCTCATCCCTGTTCGTGACGCCGTATAGCCCGCCGAGCAGGCACCACAACAGAAACAACACCACAGCGATGCGGGCAAGGTAGCCCCATATTTTGTGCCGAGTATTACGCGCGCACCGCCAGACACAAACGGTCCAGACGGCGCAATAACCCAATGTTATCGCAATCCAGAGCGGGTTGGTGAGGATAGCATTTACGATAAGCTGCCGTTTCGCCGGGTCGTCCATGTAGTACCCGTGACCCTGCAACTGCAAGATGATGCCGCCCACTATGCCGCCTCCTATCTCGAGTACCACAAAGATCGGCAAGCCGATCCAGAAGACCTTCCACAGTTTTTGTTGGCGCTGCCATATGCGCTCGACAATGGACGTCATGACTGCATCTCCTCCAAGAATCGGTGCATGATGTAGATATCGACATAGCCGAGCTTGCCGTGGCGGTAGGATTTCGGCGAGACGCCGATGGTCTTGAAGCCGAGCGATTCCCAGAGGCGCACCGCGCCGGTATTGGTCGAGACGACGTAGTTGAACTGCATCGACAGGAAGCCGCGCCGCTTCGCCTCCGCCATGGAGAACAGGCACATCGCGCGCGCGATGCCGCGCCCGCGCTGGTCCTTGCGCGTCATATAGGCGGCATTGGCGACGTGGCTGCCCTGCCCGTAATGGTTGGCGCGCAGCGAGAAGGTGCCGACGACCTTGCCGCCGTCCCTCACCACGAAGGCGCTGGCGCCGGTGCCGTACTTGCCGGCGCCCATCCACATGTCCTTCGCCTGCTCCTCGGTCGTATCGGGCGCGTAGGAATAGGTGTCCTGCGCCTGCACGACGTCACGGAAAATTTCCCAGATGCCGGGCCAGTCGGCCTCGGTCGCGGGGACGACTTCCCAGCCTGCCGTGGCTTCAGGAGCCGGTTTTTTCATGGGGAATCCCATAATCCGTCCCTTCCCACGGCGACAAGAAATCGAACGAGCGGTAGGCCTGCGTCAGCTTGACCGGCTCGTAGACGACGCGTTTCTGGTCGTCGTCGTAGCGCAGCTCGACATAGCCGGTGAGCGGGAAATCCTTGCGCTGCGGATGGCCGTCGAAGCCGTAATCGGTGAGGATGCGGCGAAGGTCCGGGTGGCCGGAGAAGAAGACGCCGTAGAGGTCCCACACCTCGCGCTCGAACCAGTTGGCGGTCGGGTGGATGTCGACGATGGACGGCACCGGCGTCACCTCGTCCACCGCGAGCTTGATGCGCAGGCGCGCGTTCTTGCTGAGCGACAGCAGGTTGTAGACCACCTCGAAGCGCTGGATGCGCGCCGGGTAATCGACGCCGCAGATATCCATGACCTGCGTGAAGCGGAGCTCCTCGTCCTCCTTGAGGAAGGTGACCAGCGGCACGATATGCGCCGCGTCCGTCCAGACGACGAGCTCGCCCTTCTCGATCGACCACGACTTCACGCGGTCGGAGACCGTGTTGGCGATGTGGTGCGCGAGGGTTTCGAGATCGGCCACCGCTAGCCCCTCCGTATCGTCGAGGTGCGGCGGATTTTTTTCTGCAATTGCAGGATGCCGTAGAGCAGCGCCTCCGCCGTCGGCGGGCAGCCGGGGACGTAGACGTCGACCGGGACGATGCGGTCGCAGCCGCGCACCACGGAATAGGAATAATGGTAATAGCCGCCGCCGTTGGCGCAGCTTCCCATGCTGATGACCCAGCGCGGCTCGGCCATCTGGTCGTAGACCTTGCGCAGGGCGGGCGCCATCTTGTTGCACAGCGTCCCGGCGACGATCATCACGTCGCTCTGGCGCGGGCTGGGGCGGAAGACGAGGCCGAAACGGTCGAGATCGTAGCGCGCGGCGGCGGCCTGCATCATCTCGACCGCGCAACAGGCGAGGCCGAACGTCATCGGCCACAGCGAGCCGGTGCGCGCCCAGTTCACCAGCTTGTCCATGCTGGCGACGACGAAGCCCTTGTCGGCGAATTCCTGCGTCACCCGGCCCAGCAACGCGTCCTGCGCCGCGCCGGGTGCGAGCGGTTGGTGCGTGTGGGTGATGAGTTGGGTCATTTTATTCTGTGCTCTCTCGTTTTGTCATTCCCGCGAAGGCGGGAATCCAGTTCTTACTTTTCTTAAATGCGCTTCGCGCGTCTGGATTCCCGCTTTCGCGGGAATGACAGGCGCTTTACTCCCATTCCCAGTGCACCCTTTCGCCATTCGTAGATGAAGCCGACGGTGAGGACGCCGAGGAACAGCATCATCGACCAGAAGCCGAAATGGCCGATCTTCCCGAGCGCGATGGCCCACGGGAACAGGAACGCGACCTCGAGGTCGAAGATGATGAACAGGATGGCGACGAGGTAGAAACGCACGTCGAAGCGGCGCGCGCGTCGCCGAAGGGCTCGAAGCCGCATTCGTAGGGCGAGAGCTTTTCCGCATCCGGCCGCAGCCTGGCGACGAGGAACGGCAGCCCCAGCATCACGAACGACAGCCCGACCGCGATGGCGAGGAAAACGAGGATCGGGAAATAGGACTGAACGACCGGATTCATCTCGTTCGCGGTATAGCAACCAACCCCCGGCGCGAGAAGTGTTTTCTTCTCCCGGAGCGGGAGTGTGAATAAAGCGTAAGAAAGCCGCCTAAAGCGCGATCGAGCGCGCGGCGGCGTCGATCTCCTTCGGGCTGTATTCCTGGGCCGGGTCCTGCGAGTAGGCGTGGCCGAGGAAGCGCCCGCCGGCGACCTGCACGTGGAAATGCGGCTGGGACATGCCCGCGACCTCGGGCGAATTGTTCATGAAGACGCGGAACCCGCTGTGGCCGGTGCGCGGATCGCGGCAGGCGAAGCCGAACCGCGCCGAGTCCTCGATATACATCTGGGTGATGGCGCGGGCGCCGGGGAAGTCCTCCAGCCGGTTGCCGCCCTCCACCCACTGGCGCATCTGCGCGAACTGGTCCTCGTACTGCCTGCGCATGTCGGCCAGCGGGGGATTGGCGGCGACGGCGGCATCGTGCGCCAGCACTTCCTCGCGCGCGGAATGCAGCACGGACTTGAAGAAACCGCCGATCTCCTGCGGTGAGGCCTCGCCGACGAAATGCTCGAAATTGATGTAGCGCCTGGTCGGGCAGACCAGCAGGCTCACCGGCGCATAGTGCCGGATGTTCTGCACCGCGCGGGAGCCCTCATAGCCGGTGTCGTGGGCGTAGTGCTGGTAATCGGTGATGGCGGGGTTGCGCTCCTGCCACATCCGCCTGAGCGCCGATTTGTCGCCCAAATGGCCCACGATCTCGTTCATCTCCGCTTCGCTGAAGCCGGGCAGCCCGGTCCTCGGGTCCTTCGGCCGGCCGGCGGCGTCGCCGATCAGCCCGAGCTCGCGGTAGGCGCCGACGATGTCCCACAGCACGTTGCGCGGCGCCGGGTAGCTGGCGACGCGATCCTGCCACGTCCGCAGTGGATGATCCGCAGAGAATTCCATCCTTCCAGTGTAAGGCCCGCCGGTAAAAACAAAAGTGAAGCTATTGTGACAGGCCTCTCTTATATTTTATACCGATCAATCATTTAGCCGGCTCCCCGGGCGCGAAGAAAGCATTTCCAGCCCTCGTTCATTGCCCTATGGTGCGGCCATGAGCGGTGAGAGTGCCATCGACACCACCGTCGCCATCGCCGGCGGCGGCCCGGCGGGCGTGATGCTGGGCTTCCTGCTCGCCCGGCAGGGCATCGACGTCACCGTCATGGAGAAGCACGCCGATTTCTTCCGCGACTTCCGGGGCGACACGGTGCACCCCTCCACCCTGCGGATCATGCAGGAGCTGGGCATCCTCGACGAGTTCCTCGCACGCCCGCACCAGCAATTCACCCGTTTCAGCGCCATGTTCGGCGAGGTTCCCATCACCCTCGCCGATTTCAGCCACCTGCCCGTTCCCTTCATGGCGCTGATGCCGCAATGGGACTTCCTCGATTTCCTCAGCGGACAGGCGAAGCAGTATCCCCATTTCCACCTGCGCATGAGCACGGAAGTCACCGGCATCGTCCTCGATAACGGCCGCGTCACCGGCCTTTCCGCTACCGGCCCGGACGGCCCGCTTAAAGTGAACGCACGTTTAAGCGTTGCCTGCGACGGCCGCCACTCCACCGTCCGCGAGGCGCGCCGGTTTCACGGTCATGGACACCGGCGCGCCGATCGACGTTTTCTGGTTCCGCGTCTCGCGCAAGGCCGGCGATCCACAGGACACGCTCGGCCGCTTCCTGCCCGGGCAGGTCATGGTCATGCTCAACCGCGGGGGATTACTGGCAATGCGCCTACGTCATCGCCAAGGGCGCCGCCGATACGGTGCGCGCCGAGGGGCTGGAGCCGTTCCGCCGGCGCATCGTGCGCAGCGCGCCGTTCCTCGACGGCCGCGTCGAAGAGATACAAAGCTGGGACGACGTGAAGCTGCTCGGCGTCAGCATCGACCGGCTGGAGCGCTGGTCGCGCCCCGGCCTGCTCGCCATCGGCGACGCGGCGCATGCGATGTCGCCCGTCGGCGGCGTCGGCATCAACCTCGCGGTGCAGGACGCGGTGGCCGCCGCGCGCATCCTCGGCCCGCTGCTGAAAGCCGGAACGCTGCGCGACGCCGACCTGCAGAAAGTCCAGGCCCGCCGCTCCTGGCCCACGCGCTTCACCCAGCGCCTGCAGATCTTCATCCAGGACCACCTGCTCACCCGCGCGCTGGCGGAGGATGGAAAGAATTTCAAGCCGCCATGGTTCCTGCGCCTGTTCGGCGTTTTCCCCGCCCTGCGTCGCATTCCCGCGCGCCTCATCGGCCTCGGCGTACGGCCGGAGCACGTCCACTAGCTGTCATTCCCACCTGCGCGGGAATGACATTTTAAAAGCGAATAGCGCGTGCTAGATGATCGTGGTGGCAAGTCCCCTCGACATTCTCCAGCGCACTTACGGCTACGGCGGTTTCCGTGGCGAGCAGGCGGCGATCATCGACCACGTCAACGCCGGCGGCAGCGCCTTCGTGCTGATGCCGACGGGCGCCGGCAAGTCGCTCTGCTACCAGATCCCCGCCATGTGCCGCGACGGCGTCGGCATCGTCGTCTCGCCGCTGATCGCGCTGATGCAGGACCAGGTGAGCGCCCTGACCCAGCTCGGCGTGCGCGCCGCCGCGATCAACTCCGGCATGGAGGCCGCCGCCGTCAGCCGCGCCAAGCAAGGGCTGCGCGAGGGCACGCTCGACCTGCTCTACGTCGCCCCCGAGCGGCTGCTGATGGAGGATTTCCTCGACACGCTCGATCGCACGAAGATCGCCCTCTTCGCCATCGACGAGGCGCATTGCGTCTCGCAATGGGGCCACGATTTCCGGCCGCATTACACCGAGCTCGCGCTGCTCGCCACGCGCTTCCCCGGCGTGCCGCGCCTCGCCCTCACCGCCACCGCCGACGCGCCGACGCGCAAAGACATCATCGAAAAGCTCGGCCTTCGGGACGCGAAGGAATTCATCGCCGGCTTCGACCGGCCCAACATCCAGTACCGCATCCAAGTGCGCGACAAGGCCGAGCGGCAGATCGTCGATTTCATCAAACAGAACCACGCCGGCGAATCCGGCATCGTCTACTGCCTGTCGCGCAAGGGTGTCGAGGAGATGTGCGCCCATCTCGTCGAACAGGGCTTCGCTGGCCTGCCCTACCATGCCGGGCTCGACGCCGCCACGCGCCGCACCAACCAGGAGCGTTTCCTGCGCGAGGAGGCGATCGTCATGGTGGCGACCATCGCCTTCGGCATGGGCATCGACAAGCCGGACGTGCGTTTCGTCATCCACGCCAACATCCCGAAGAACATCGAGGCCTATTACCAGGAGACCGGCCGCGCCGGCCGCGACGGCCTGCCCGCCGACGCGCTGATGCTCTACGGCATGCGCGACGTGGCCCTGCAGCGCAACTTCATCGAGGAAGGCGAGGCGCCGGAGCAGCAGAAACGCATCGAGCACCAGAAGCTCAACGCCCTGCTCGGCCTCTGCGAAGCCGCCAGCTGCCGTCGGCAGATATTACTGGACTATTTCGGCGACCTGCTCCCCGCGCCCTGCGGCAATTGCGACAACTGCCTCGCGCCGCCGGACACGTTCGACGGCACCACCGCCGCGCAGAAGGCGCTCTCCGCCGTCTACCGCACCGGCCAGCGCTTCGGCGTGCAGTACCTCATCAACCTGCTGCTAGGCAAAGCGGACGAGCGCATGGCGCGCTTCGGCCACGACACGCTCCCCACCTTCGGCGTCGGCGCGGAATATACGGCGAACGAGTGGCAGGGCATTTTCCGCCAGCTC
The DNA here is from genome assembly GCA_037200745.1 of Alphaproteobacteria bacterium. GTDB lineage: Bacteria > Pseudomonadota > Alphaproteobacteria > Rickettsiales > UBA3002 > QFOX01. Next base: position 145,894 of record JBBCHK010000009.1, on the reverse strand, counting down.
GTCGCGATGAACCCTGCTCACCGTCGCCATCACCGAGCATGGCGGGCTGAAGATCACCCCGCAGGGCCATGCGTTCCTGAAGGAGAAGCAGGGCATCCAGCTCCGCCACGTCGCCCGCGCGGCGAAGTCACGCACGACGAAGAAGCTCGCCGCCGCCCTCGCCTTCGACAACGACGCCGATGCATCGCTCTTCGCCGCCCTCAAGGAAGCGCGCATGGCGCTGGCGAAGGCGCAGAACGTCCCGCCCTACGTCATCTTCCACGACAAAACGCTGCGCGAGCTCGCCGCCGCCCGCCCGCGCAGCATGGGCGACCTCCCCGCCATCAGCGGCATCGGCGAAAAGAAAGCGGAGCGCTACGGCGAGATCATGCTCGACGTCATCGCGAGGCATGCGGCCTGAAAACTTCTTGCTACTGAAAACTATCGCCGTCCGCCGGGCCGCCCCAGGGACGGCAACTTCATCATTCTTTCTCGGCACATTTGCGCCTGCGCAACCGTGAAGCGAAGCGGGAAGTGGCGGGAGTGACGGGACTCGAACCCGCGGGCCTCCTGCGTGACAGGCAGGCGCTCTAACCAACTGAGCTACACCCCCGCATGGGGTATTCTTAACGTCACGTTCTAGTCCGTCTTCGCCCTTCGGGCTACGCCGGACACTCCTTCGCCCAAGAAACGGGCTTCTGGTGGCTGCGCCACCCGTAGCCCGTTGGGCGAAGAGTGGTGGGCGATGACGGGCTCGAACCGCCGACCCTCTCGGTGTAAACGAGATGCTCTACCAACTGAGCTAATCGCCCGCTTCTCGCGAAGGAGACCGGCTATAACTAGAAAGCGGCTATCAGGCAAGCAGGAAAACAAAACGGCGCCCCGGAGGGCGCCGTTCGTTCGAATCGCGGACCGTGGCCCGCGTATCGTTGAGGCCAACTAGCCGGCTTTGCGCTTGTTGACGACGTCTTTGAGCGCTTTGCCCGGCTTGAATTTCGGCTGGGTCGAAGCCGCGATCTTGATGACCGCACCGGTGCGCGGGTTGCGGCCTTCGGTCGCTTTGCGCTTGACGGTGGTGAAGGTGCCGAAGCCGACGAGACGGACTTCTTTGCCTTTGGTCAGCGATTTGCTGATCACTTCGATGAACGCATCCACCGCCTCGGCGGCTTTCGCTTTGGTCAGCTCGGTCTTGTCGGCGACTTCAGCGATCAGTTCGTTCTTATTCATAGGATACTCCTTAAAGTGGTTAGGACTTATGGAACAACACGTGCCAAGCGACAGATTTCCTTGTGTTTACGAACAGTGTGCGGTGCGCGTTTGCGCGCGTTGGCCCCACCCCGATTCGCCGTTTCACTAGGGATTCCCTAGTCACTAGCGGCACGACGTTAAGCACCATTTTCGTATGCTGTAAACAACAAAAATGCAAAAACCCGCAGAAATGCGGAGTTTTTCACAGGTATTTTTTGCTTGCGTTTTTTTCCGGTGCGCGCGCAGTCGGTGAAAAATAATGCATTCGCCAAACCGAAACCATCAAAAATGCTAGGAAATCTGCGGCTTCGCGGGGAGCGCGTCGAACAGCGCGTTGCTGATGAAATTCGGCAGCGACGCGAGCAGGCAGAGCGCGAAATAGAGCACGCGCGGGAAGGCGATGCGATTTTTCCCTTGCGCGAGTCCGCGCCGTATGATGCGCGCCGCGCGCTCCGCCGACATGATCAGCGGCATGAAGAACGGATTGCGCGACGTCATCGGCGTGCGGATATAGCCGGGGCAGATGACGCTGACCGCAACGCCGCGCGACTTCAGCAGCCCGCGCATCGCCTCGCCGTAGAAGCGCACGGCGGCCTTGCTGGCGCTGTAGGCCGGCGCGCTCGGCAGCGCGCGGATGCCGGCGAGCGAGCTCATGATGGCGACCTGCCCCGTGCCGCGTGCGAGCATCGCCGGCAGCGCGGCGTGGATGGTGTTGAGCACCCCGTCGACGTTCGTCTCGAAGATAGCGCGCGCCTGTTCCTCCTTCTCCATGCCGCCAAAGCTGCCCGCCGAGATGCCGGCATTGGCGATGACGAGGTCGAGCGTATGCGTCTCGATGAAATGGTGGATGAAGGCGCCGATCGCCACGCGGTCGGTGACGTCGGCGATGCCGGTATGCACCACCGCCCCACGCTCGCGGCACTCATGCGCCACCGCCTCGAGCCGCACCGCGTTGCGCGCCGTGAGGCCGAGCGTCACGCCCGGCGCCGCGTATTCCTTCGCCAGCGCTGCGCCGATGCCCGAGCTCGCGCCGGTGATGAGGATGGTTTTTGGATGTTTCATACTATTTCCTCGTCATTGCGAGCGGCAGCGAAGCAATCCAGTTTCCTGGGCCGCAAGCTGGATTGCTTCGTCGGGCGATGCCCTCCTCGCAATGACATTATTTGAACGGCGGGCAGTTCAGGCCCTTGGACGAGGCGGTGAATATCTCATACCCGGTCGCGGTGACGCCGATGGAGTGCTCGAACTGCGCGGAGAGGGATTTGTCGCGCGTCGTCACCGTCCAGCCGTCGTGGCGGTTGAGGATGGTCGCGGGCTTGCCGACGTTGATCATCGGCTCGACGGTGAAGATCATGCCTTCCTGGAGCTCGATGCCGGTGCCGGCGCGGCCGAAATGCAGAATATTCGGCGCATCGTGGAAGATTTTCCCGACGCCGTGGCCGCAATATTCGCGCACGACTGAGAAGCCGGCGGCTTCCGCATACGCCTGGATGGCGTGGCCGATGTCGCCGGTATGCGCGCCGGGTTTCACCTGTTCGATGCCGAGCATCATCGCTTCGTAGGGTGACCTGCGTCAGCCGCTTCGCCTTGGTGGGCGGCTCGCCGGACCAGTAGGTGCGGCTGGTGTCGCCGTGCCAGCCGTCGACGATGACGGTGACGTCGATATTAATGATGTCGCCGTCGCGCAGTTTGTGCTCGTCCGGGATGCCGTGGCAGACGACGTGGTTCACCGACGTGCAGACCGATTTGGGGGAAAGCCGCGATAGCCCAGCGGCGCCGGGATCGCCCCCGCCGCGATGATCTTCGCGTGGCAGATGTCGTTGATCTCCAGCGTGCTGAGGCCGGGCTTCACCACGTCCACCATGTCGTCGAGGATCGACGCGGCGAGCGCGCCGGCCTTGCGCATCCCGGCGAAACCCTCCGCGCCGTGGAGCTTCACGGACCGCTTGTCGTCGAAATCGAGTTCTTCCGCTTCGTACTGCATATCCCTTATGTAGCCCCGCGAAGCGCGGCTGGCAAGGCGACGTCACGGCCCTCTCCCTGCAAGGGGGGAGGGTTGGGTGGGGGTCTGCTGAGTTTCCTGTTCACACGCCTCGTTCGCAGAACCGCTCAGGACCCCCTCCTTGGTCCTCCCCCTTTCAGGTGGAGGAAATCGTAGACTTGCGGCTTGATGCGCGGGCTCCTAAGAAGTCTTCATGACCGTCACCGCCTGCCTCGTTATCATCGGCAACGAGATCCTGTCCGGCCGCACGCAGGACAGGAACCTCGCGCATATCGCGGCGGAGCTCAACGAGGTCGGCGTGCGGCTGGTCGAGGCGCGCGTCATCCCCGACATCGAGGATACCATCGTCGCCACCGTCAACGAAGTGCGCGGAAAATTCGATTATGTCTTCACCACCGGCGGCATCGGGCCGACGCATGACGATATCACCGCCGCCGCCATCGCCAAGGCCTTTGGGGTGAAGCTGGTGCGCGACAAGGCGGCTGAAAAGCTGCTCACCGACCTCTACCGGGGCACCGACAAGCTCAACGAGGCGCGCCTGAAGATGGCCGACGTGCCCGAAGGCTCGGAGCTGATCCCCAACCCGGTGAGCACCGCGCCGGGCTTCCGCGTCGGCAACGTCTACGTCATGGCCGGCGTGCCCGCCATCATGCAGGCGATGCTGAAAGCCGTCCTCCCCACGCTGAAAGGCGCGCGCAAGCTGCCTGTCCGAGCAGGTGGCGACCGACGTGCTCGAAGGCACGCTCGCCGAGGGCCTAAGCGCCATCCAGCAGCGCTACCCGGACGTCGAGATCGGCTCCTACCCGCATTTCGCGCGCGACGAGCGCTCGACCACCCTCGTCTTCCACTCGGCGGATGCCGCGCGCAACCGCGCCGCGCGCGCCGAGGCCGAAGCGCTCATCGGCACGCTCGGCGGGCGCATTTTACCCGCCGCGTAGCGCCTCTTTGCAATTCATTCGCCGGCTGTTACTCTTTGCCGGTGCTCGCGTGGCGGAACTGGTAGACGCTACGGACTTAAAATCCGTTTCGGGTAACCGAGTGCCGGTTCGAGTCCGGCCGTGAGCACCATCTATTGAAAACCCTACTTTTTATTGTTCGCACAATTCCTCTTTTGATCCGATGGGTTAGAGGAAGGCGATGTATCGGCAGATTTTGGTTCTAGCTCCGCATGGGTGCGGATGAGGCCGAATTGTTCATCAAGGATGCTCTCTGCAAGCACCCAGAGCGCATTGACAAGCTCCAGCTTCTGTTTCTCGCTTATGTCGAATGCGTCCACATATTTTCGGTACGGCGTGAGATCAGTGATAATCATAATGGCTCCTTTCAATTGCGGGTGCCATATGTGCGCTGGCGCAACTAATTGTCGAGCTAATTGTTGTTTATAGTCAGTGGATTTATAATCAACATGCTGGTTTTATGGAGATATGGAAAATAAATCATTACCAGCTATCGTATGCCAAACGGTAAGGAAACTCAGGCTGCAAAAGGGCATTAGTCAAGAAGAGCTTGCTCTGCTTGCAGAATTGGATCGTTCTTATGTCTCAGGCATAGAACGGGGGCAAAAAAATATAACCTTTGCCACATTAGAAAAGATAATCCCTCATATTTGTGGAACTACCGAGGATTTTTTCCGGCACTTAATTAAGGAGATGGGACGTGATTGACTCTCCTTATAAGAATCATCCTGAAGAAAAATGGCTGGAGATTACCAAGCAACTTATAGCTGAATTCCCATTGTCTAAAGAGGATATTGTAAAAGTAGTAAGTGATTCATGGAATGACCTATACACCTCAACTATTGGTAGTTCAGGATTGGTGATTGGTAAGAATATATTCTTACCAGCCCAAGCAACAGGAGTGATCTTGGAAAGAATTATTGGCTCCGCCCTACAGCGGCTTGATTCTAAAATATGGGTTGGTGGAAAAGAGAAGATTCACAAGGATATTGTGAACTTAAAGAATGATAGATTTTCTTTCGAGATTAAAACATCCTCAAGCGCTAACGGCGTTTATGGTAACAGAAGTACGGGTTACCGAAGCGATAACAGTAAAAAGATTCGTAGTGGCTATTATCTGGTAATCAACTATCAGCTGCCTACCGAAACATTACCTGAAAAGAAGATTAGAAAAATCAGATTCGGCTGGATAGATGATGACGATTGGGTAGGGCAAAAAGAATCATCAGGGCAACAGGCATCCATTAGCTCACACTTAGCAAAGCTCAAGTTGATTAGCCTGCTCGATAATTGATGATTGGCGATGTGATGACTTATCAAAAAGAGTTTGTTTGCTTTCTCTTTCGTTGCTTATCCTCGCTATGGTAATATCCAAATAGTCCCTTCTAATTTCAAATCCTATTGCCTTTCTACCAGTACGAAGGGCAGATACTGCAGTTGAGCCGGAGCCCATAAAGGGATCAAAGACCCAATCGCCAGGGTTGCTTGATGCTTTGATAATCCTGGAAATCAGTTCAATAGGAAATTGTGCTGGATGATCGACTCTCTCTTTGGAGCTTCTGTCCTTACCCGAAGTCACTTTGGCAATCTGCCATACATCCCATACATCTGTTGGGTTCTTGCCTAGCGGGTTGCATTTTAATTTACCATTCTTTTTCTGGTTAGGGTACTTTACATTTGGGTCACGGATAGCATCTAAATTAAAAGTATAATCTTCGGCATTTTTTACATGCCATAAGAATTTTTCGTTTCGAGGAGATAAAAAAGTTTTTCCAGCAACGCCTGCACCATAATTCCAAACAATTTCCTGAATTAGATAGAACGGAATTTTATCCCACAGCAAATATGGCAAAGGAATGGCCTTTGCCTTTTCCGGCAGTGAAACATATCCCAAATTGAGCCAGAACGCACCATTATTACATGTTAAATCATGGACACATTGAATCCATTGCTGCGACCATTGAATATACTTGTCGAGATTCATTACCTCTTCATATTCTTTACCAATATTGTAAGGGGGTGAAGTAACGGTAAGGTTAAATTGAGCATTCTTTCCCATTGAGCGCATTAGCTCGATACAGTCGCCTTGGTAAAGAACGACCTCGTCGCTCTCATAATATGGAGAGCCAAGAGCTTTTTTGATCTGGTAACTATCTAAAATCATATGTTGACTATAAACAACATTTTTTTGATTCAAGCGATTTTTAGGGTTGGGCATATTATCTGTTTGATTGGCTCCCACACAAAACTCTTCCCATTCAGCGCGGGCGGAGTCTTGATTAGTCTTCCCCACTCCTGTAAAATTTCAATAAATTGGTAAATCCGGTTCGAGGATACTCGCGCTGGTGCACCATCTCAGGAGCGCGGTGGCAATTCCCTGGCCTCGGGCGATCGCTCGGCGGCGGGCGTTTCGGCCAGCGTGGCCAACGTTCCTGCCAGGCGTTCCCTGCGGGCGACGATATCGAGGTGGGAATAGTCCGGTACTTCCCCGCCGAGGTCGTGGATCGCGCGGTTGGCTTTTTTCCACGCCGCCATTTGCACCGCATTTCGCTTGATCGCCTGGATCGCGGGATGGTCGGAATCGATGAGGAGCCTTGGCTCCGCACCGATATCCGCCTCGAGGACCACGCTGTCCGGCGTTTGCAGGCCCGCCCATTCGCGGGGAGTGACGGGCCTGTCGCTGAGGGACGGATCGATCACGAACGTGGCCACGCTTTCATCCGCCATTTTTACGTGGGCGCACAGTGCCGTATGCGTATCCCACGAACGCGGGTCGGCATCGTCCTGCGTCATGCCCCGGCGAGGAAGCGTTCCCTGCGTGTTCCGGTAGCCCGCCATGAATGCGACCTGGCCGGGCGATTGCAGGAATACCCTGCCGAGCTCGGAAGGATCGATGCCCTGTTCCAGGATGGCGATGCCGACGGCCGCATCCGCCCGGGCGATGCAGCTCGAATCGAGGTTGTTCCACGGAATGCGCTTGTCCTGCGCCAGTCGCTCGAAAAGCTGCCTCGCTGCGTTCAACGTCATCGCCATGGAAGCGCAGGCTAGGCCCTGCAGGCGTTGCGTGCAACTGCCGTTAAGGCTTCGCGGTGGCCGGGCCGGCCTGCGTTGCGGCGGCGTCGGCCGTGGCGCTGGAGTTGCGGCGCATCTCGGCGAGCTCCTCGGTGACGTCGCGGGCGCGCTTCGGGTCCATCCCGGCGAGGATGGGCGCCACCTTGCGCTCGGACATCTTGTCGATGATCTTCAGCAGGATCGGCATGTCGAGCTGGTTGAAGACGGTCGCCGCGTCGGACGGTTTCATGTTCTGGTAGATCTTGACGAGGCTGTCGATCTCCTTGTCCTCCTGCTTGTTGTACTCGGCGACGACCTTGCCGAGGTCGACCTGCAGCGATTTCATCGCGGCGATCTTGTCGTCGATGCGTTTCTCGGTGGCGTCGAGCACCTTGCCCTTCATCTCGAGGTCCTGCTCGCGCGCGTCGAGCTCCTGGCGGCGCTTGGTGAGGTTCTGCAGCAGGTCGACCTCGTCCTGCGTGTAAGGCGAGACGTTCTCCTTCGCCTTCAGCTCCTCGATCTTGCTGACCGGGGTCTTGCCGGTGCCGAGCGTCATCTCCGGCTTGGCGGCCTTGTCGCCGGACTTCGCATCGGGCGCGGGCGCGGCAGCGGTCGTAGCCGTCGTGTTGCCGGTGGCGGCCGCAGCAGGAGCAGCGGCGGCATCCGCCGGCTTGCTTGCATCGACCGCAGGCGCGGGCGCGGGCGGCGCGGTGTCGGCGGCGGAGGCTTCGCGCACGCTGAGCGCTTCGTGCAGGGCGCGCGTGTCGAAATAGACGTCGCCGACCTTGAGGGCGAACAGCAGTCCCAGCATGGTCAGCGTCAGCGGCATGATGCGCAGGCGGCGGCGCGGCGCCCTCGCCCGCGCGTTCTCGCGCTTCTCACGGGTCCGGGCCATGCGTTACCTTCCCGACTCTTCGCGGGTCTTGAGGACGTTGAGCAGCTCCAGCTCGGCGCGCGAGCGGTTGCGCGACGGGCCGCGCGCCGCAGCGGGGCTGACGGCCGCCAGGTCGTTGGTGTCGAGGTTGTGGACGCGGCCGAGGTCGCGCGGCGGCAGGGACGCGGCGGCCGGCGCGGCCGGGCTGCGCGCGGGCTGCGGGGCCTCGGCACGCGCGGGGCGCGCGGGCGGGGCGCTGGCCTCGCGGCCGGGGCCCGCGATCTTGCTGCCGCGCTCGATCATGTATTGCAGATCGTCGGCGAGGAAATTGGCCTTGTCGATCTTGTGCTGGATATTGTCGCTGATGCGCTTGGTCGCTTCATGAATTTCGCCGATGGAGGCGGTGGCGCGCCGGGTGGATTCGTCGAACTCGCGGATGATGCGGGCAAGCTCCGAGCGCGAATCCTGCAGCACGCGGATGCGCTGGTTGAGCTTCCAGCAGTAATAGATGGTGACGCAGAGCAATATCGCCATGAAGCAGTCGACGATCAGGGAAAGGACGAGGTTACCCATCATATCGCTCCCTGCTCGCGGAGGATCTCGCGGAACTGGCGGATGTCGTCGTTGATGGCGACCGCGATCCTATCGCCGATGCGGCCGACCTGCGCGGTGGTCAGCGGCACGCCGCCGCATTTGAGGCGCACCGGGTCCTCCGGCGCCACGTCGAGCATGATGGTCGAGCCGATCTTGAGGTTCACCACGTCGCCCAGCGAAATGCTGCGCTCGTCGAGGATGGCCTCGACGTCGATGGTGGTCTGGCCGACCTCGCGGCCGAGGTGGCGCTCCCAGACGGAGTCCTGGCCGAACTTCTCGCCCATGAACATCTGCACCAGCAGGTCGCGGATGGGCTCGAGCGTCGAGTGCGGGAGCATGATCTCGATCATCCCGCCGCGCTCCTCCATGTCGACGCGCAGCCGCACCAGCAGCACCGCCGAGTTGGGGCGGGTGATCTGCGCGAAGCGCGGGTTGCTTTCGAGCCGGTCGAACTGGAACGTCACCGGCGACAGCGGGTCGAAGCTGGCGCTCATGTCGTTCAAAATGATGTCGCCCATTTTCTTGACGAGGTCCTGCTCGATGGTGGTGTAGGGGCGGCCCTCGACACGCACCGGCTTGTTGGTGCGCCGCCCGCCGAGCAGGATGTCGACGGTGGAGTAAATTTGCGAGGAATCGATGGTGACGATGCCGAAATTCTCCCACTCCACCGCGCGGAAGACCACGAGCAGCGCCGGCAGCGGGATGGAATTGAGGTAATCGTCGAACCGCATCGAGACCATGGAATCGATGGAAACGTCGACGTTGTCGGAGGTGAAGTTGCGCAAGCTGGAGGACAGCATGCGCACCAGCCGGTCGAAGACGACCTCGAGCATCGGCAGCTTCTCGTAGGCCATCATCGAGCGGTCGAGGATGGCGTAGATGCCGGAAGAGCGGTCTACCGCGCCGGGGGCGTTATTGAAGCCGAGCAGCGTGTCGATCTCGTCCTGGTTGAGGACGCGCGCCTGCTCGCCGTCCTTGGGCGCTTCCGCCGGATTCGTCTGTTCTTCCGCCATTGCCTGCTCCTACCGGTCTGGCTTTATAGATAGCCAGTTGCAATTTCGTTGCCAGAGCACGCCATCCCAGGTGTCGATGCGGTGGGCCGCATTCGTATTACGATGGCTACTGTACGATAATTTCAGAGAAAAGTATATCCTTAACCAGCCCCTCCTGCACGGTGCCGTTGATGCGCGCCATCAGCTCCTGCCGCAGCCGGTAAATGCCTGCAGAACCTTGAACATCTTCGGGGCGGAGCTCGTGGAGGTAGGTGTTGAACGTGTCGATGATGCGGGGCTTGTTGGCGTCCAGCACGGCGACGGAGGCCTGGTCCTTGAGCTCCAGCGTCACCGACATTTTAATGAAGCTCGCCCGCCCGCCGGCCGTGGTGTTGAGGTTCACCAGGAATTCCGGCAATTCGTAATAGACCGGCTTGTTGGCGGCGACCTGCTCGGGCGTCATGGTCGTATTGCCCGCGCCGGCGCTCCCCTCGGCGGTTTTCTTGTGGCCGAGCAGCATGAAAGCCACCCCGGCGATGACGAGCAGCAGCACGACCGCGCCGATGATGACGACCAGCTTGCGCTTGCCCTTCGTCGGCGCGCCTTCGCCTTCCGCGCCCTCGCCGCCCTCGGCACTCGCCTCGCCTTCCGGGGCGGTGCTCGCCTCCGGGGCTTCCTCTTCAACGGCTTCTTCTTTTTTCTTTTTCCTGGCCATGAATCCTCTCTTCTCAACCTCCATAGACGTATGAAGCACATAAGACAAGGGGCTGGGGACTGGGGGCTTGGGGCCGGAAGAAATCGCTTTCTTTCAATTCCCTAGTCCCCAGTCCCCAGCCCCCGGTCCCTATCTGGCATGCGGCTTGCTTCTATTCCCCCGAACGAGACCAAGAACTTCGGAGCATTGAATGGACGCCAGTATCTACATCGCCACGTCGCTGCAGGCCAACCTGTTCCGCGACATGGACGTCACGGCGAACAACATCGCCAACCTCAACACCGCCGGCTACCAGGCCGAGAAGCTCTCCTTCAACCAGTACCTGGAGGAGGACGGCGAGACCAAGGACGCCTACGCCAACGAGCCGTCGAGCTACCGCGACCTCACCCCCGGCGCGATGCAATACACCAACAACTCGCTCGACTTCGCCATCAGCGGCAATGCCTATTTCCAGGTGCAGACGCCGCTCGGCGTGCGCTACACCCGCGCCGGCGGCTTCCAGCTGAACGAACAGGGCTCGATCGTCACCACCGACGGCTACCCGGTGCTCGGCGCCGACGGCAGCGAGATCACCGTGCCCGAGGGCACCAAGGAGGTCGTGGTCAACGGCATCGGCCAGGTCGGCGCCGACGGCCAGACCATCGGCCAGATCGGGCTGATGTCCTTCCGGAACGAGCAGGGGCTGCAGCGCCTCGGCAACTCCCTCTATACCAGCAGCGAGGCGCCGGAGCCGTCCGAAAGCGCGCGCGTCGTGCAGGGCGCGATCGAGTCCTCCAACGTCAACGGCGTCACCGAGCTGGTGCGCGTGATGAACCTCACCCGCGCCGTGACCAACTCATCGAAATTCATCGACACCATGTACAACCTCGAGCGCAAGACCTCGGACGCGTACACCAATTCACAAGCCGCCTAAGGAGTGACCCGCCATGCGTTCCCTTGACATTGCAGCCACCGGCCTCGCCGCCCAGCAGGTGAATATCGACACCATCTCGCAGAACCTCGCGAACATGACGACGACGGGCTTCAAGTCCGAGCGGCCCGAGTTCCAGGACCTGCTCTACCAGGACGTCAAGCGCGTCGGCAGCAACGCCAACGACCAGGGCGCGATCCAGCCCGTCGGCCTCGAGATGGGCCTGGGCGTCAAGACCGACGCCATCACCCGCGACATGAGCTCGGGCACGATGACCAACACCAACGAGCCGCTCGACATGGCCGTGCAGGGCCGCGGCTATTTCCAGGTCGAGCTGGCGGACGGCACCCTCGCCTACACGCGCGACGGCAGCTTCACGCTCTCGCCCGACGGCGTCATCGTCACCAAGGACGGGCTCACCGTGCAGCCGGCGATCACCATCCCGCCGGATGCGACCTCGGTCAACATCAACACCTCGGGCCAGGTGCAGGTGACCATCCAGGGCCAGATCGATCCGCAGCAGGTCGGCCAGCTGCAGATGGCGACCTTCGTCAACGAAGGCGGCCTGCAGCCGCTGGGCGACAACATGTACGCCGAGACCGCCGCCTCGAGCAGCCCGACGCTCAACAACCCGGGCATCGACGGCACCGGCACCATTTTGCAGGGCTACCTCGAGGCATCGAACGTCAACCCGGTGACGCAGATCACCAACCTCATCGTCGCCCAGCGCGCCTATGAGATGAACACCAAGGTCCTCACCGCCTCCGACCAGATGATGCAGTCGCTCAACCAGTCGGCGTAAGGAAGGGCTAGTGGCCAGGGCCAGGGAGAAAAAAAATGAAAAACGATGAAACAAAAAAAACCGTCATTGCGAGGAGCATCGCGACGCGGCAATCCAGGATGTGCCACCGGCACCGACTGGATTGCTTCGCTACGCTCGCAATGACGATGTTGGTTGCGGGCACCGCTTCCGCCGCCAACTGGCAATACCCGCAACAGGTCGCCAGCGTTTCGCCGACCGGCATCGACGTGACGCCGCAACGCACGTCCGTTTCGGTGACCGTTTCCGCGCCGGCGCCCTACTTCACCGTCAGCGCCGACGACGTGACGGGCGCCGTCCGCCGCCGAGATCACCTCGCAGGGCTTCTCCGACAAGAGCGTGAAAGCCACCCTCCTGCCCGGCTCGCCGAGCACCCTCTATTCCGCCGACCACGCGCTGAGCGTCAGCATCCAGGCGCTGCAGATCGACAAGGACGCCCACCGCTGGCAGGGCCAGGCCTATATCGTCTCGGGCGGCAAGACCGAGGCGGTGAAGCCCGTCGCCGGCTATTACGAGGCGATGCTCAGCGTCCCCGTCCTCATCCGCCAGGTGGGCTCGACCGACGTCATCGCGCAAGGCGACATCGAGATGAAATCGATGCCCGAGCGGCAAATACGCAAGGACACCGTCACCGACGAAGCGCAGCTCATCGGCAAGTCGCCGCGCCGCACGATCTCCGCCGAGCGCCCCATCCGCGCCGAGGAGATCGCCATGCCGCTGGTCGTGAAAAAGGGCCAGACGGTCGAGCTGACCTACACCACGCCCTACGTGCATATCCGCACCGAGGCGGAGGCGCTGGAGGACGGCGCCGTCGGCGCCACCATCCGCGTCAAGAACACCAAGAGCGGCAAGGCCGTAAGCAGCCGCGTGGTCGATACCGGCCACGTCGAAGCCAATATCGGGGAGATGTAGATGAACGCGACGAAACGACTGACCGCATTGCTGGCGATGACCGCGCTCAGCCTCTCCGGCTGCGCCGGCACGCTCGACAAGCTGTCGCGCACCGGCGAGAAGCCGCCCTTCTCCAGCGTCGACAACCCGCAGACGCGCCCCAGCTACACGGCGCTGTCCTGGCCGCTGCCCGACCCGCAGCCCGAGGCGGCGCGCACGGCGAACTCGCTGTGGCAGCCCGGCAGCCGCGCCTTCTTCCGCGACCAGCGCGCCCAGCGCGTCGGCGACATCCTGCGCGTCAACGTCGCGATCGCCGACCAGGCCAAGCTCGACAACACCAACGACCGCCAGCGCACGGCGGCGGAGACGGCGGCCGCGCCGGCCGTGCTCGGCCTCGAGAAGCCGTTCAAGAAGCTCACCGGCGCCAACCCGTCGAGCCTCATCAACGCCTCGGGCAACTCGCAGACCGACTCGACCGGCACCATCGACCGCAAGGAGACCATCAACACGCAGGTCGCAGCACTTATCACGCAGGTGCTGCCCAACGGCAACCTTGTCATCGACGGCTCGCAGGAAATTCTCGTGAACTACGAGATCCGCGAAGTGGGCGTCAAAGGCGTGGTGCGCCCGCAGGACATCAACTCCGACAACACGGTCGATTCCTCGCAGGTCGCCGAAGCCCGCATCACCTACAGCGGTCGCGGCCAGATCAGCGACATCGAGCAGCCGCGCTGGGGGCAGCAAGTGCTGGATGCCATCTCGCCCTTCTAGGCATATCCGCAGCGGTTGATACCATGCCGAACCCGTTTCCGAATTTCGGTCTTATCTTCCCCCTCTCCCGCCTTGCGGGAGAGGGTTGCGCAGGCTTGGCGAGCAGAGCGAGCTTAGCCGGAGCTGGGTGAGGGTGCGGAGTCGCGCATCGCGCGATGACTTCGCGAAGCGATTCTTTCTGCCTCAGAAATTCATGTCTCGCTGCCGCTCGAATCCCTCTCCCTAACCCTCTCCCGCAAGCGGGAGAGGGAACATAATTGCCGCACGAACGAAAACGGCGACCGAGAGGTCGCCGTTTTTCATGGAAGGGTAATCGATTAAGCGCTGAGGAAAGCGTCCTGGCTGTTGCCGTAGCCCGCGCCGAAGGTCGGCGCCGAGAAATGGCCGAGATCGCCGGCGACGTTGAGCGCGACATTCTGCTGGATCGGCGCGACGCCGGTAGGTCCGAGCGGCGAGCCGCACAGAAGCGACTTACCGCAATCCTTGATCGACCCGAGAAGATCGCCGAACCCGTGGGAGGAGCCACCCGAAAGGCTGGCAGTGGCTTCCGCGCCCTCGCCGCCTTTGCCGGCGCGCGAAGCGAGCTCCGCCGGCGACGAGCCCTGGATAATATTATTCAGCAGCTTACTCATCTGCTCGGCGGCCTGGGCTGTATGTGCGTCAAGACTCATAGCTTTTTCTTTATACTGTCATACTATACCAGACTTGGTTACGATTTGGTTAAGATGATTTGTGAAGGTTTTGTGACAGTTTTATAAATATTCTTATAATTCAATAGGCGACTTGGTTGAAGATAACCGCTCTAGCCTTTGAATCACCTAAAGATTCTGCGTTCCAGCCTTATAGACAAAACACGGTGAATTGTTGGAGATAAGCGTCTCGCAGGCCTTGCGCGCCTGGTTCTCCGACAGGTTATCCAGCCGCGCGCGGTGGACCTTGGTCCCCTCGTCCAGCGCCACGTGCGAGCCTTTGAGAAGCGGGCTGAGCTGCACCGCGCGGTCCGTCGCCTGCCTGGCGAGCAGCGGCGTCGAGAACGCCCCGACCTGGATGCCCCAGCCGCTACTCACCGCCCCCGCCAGCGGCGGCTTGCCCGAAGGCAGCGTCCTGGTCGTGGCCGCTGCGGGTGGCGCAGGCGGCGCCACAGCGGCGACCTGCGGCGCGGGCCGGCTTGACGGGGGCGCTCACTACGGCCGGCGTCACTACCGGCTTCACTGGCGCGACGGGCGCATGCGCCGCAGCGGCAGGCGGATTCGCATTCGCCGCTACAGGAGCCGCAGCGGCGACGGGAGCGGCCGCAGCCGCTTCCTGCTTGCCCGAATCGTCCTCGGCGCCGGCTTCGTCCTTGTCGTCATCCGCGCCCGCTTCCGGTGGGGGCAGCGATGTGTCCGGCAGGTTCGCCGCCACCGCCGTCCCGCGCGCATTGCCGCGCGAGGCGAGGCGGATGTAGCTCTGGTTCAAAAGCTCGATCATCCGGTTGTCGCGCCAGGCGCCGGTGGTGCCGCCCATGACGACGCCGATCAGCGGCCGCCCGCCGCGCACCACCGAGGTCACGAGGTTGAAGCCCGAATTGCCGATGAAGCCGGTCTTGATGCCGTCGACGCCGGAATAGCGCAGCATCACGCGGTTATGCGTATAATACGTCACGCCCTGCCAGCTGAACTCGCGCGTCGAGAAATAGGGGTAATATTGCGGGAAGTCGCGCTTGAGGGCGATGCCGAGCTTCGCCATGTCGCGCGCGGTGGTGTATTGCGCGTCGTTGGGCAGGCCGTTGGCGTTCTCGAAATGCGTGCCGGTCATGCCGAGCTGGCGCGCTTTCGCGTTCATCATGTCGGCGAAATGGTCCTCGCTGCCGCCGAGCGCTTCGGAGATCACCACCGCGACGTCGTTCGCCGAGCGCACGGCGATGGCCTTGATCGCCGTCTCCACCGGCACCGAATCGCCGGGGTCGAGCGCGATGTTCGTCTGCGGCTGGCTGGCGGCGAGCTGCGATACCGGCATGCGGTCGCTCATGCCGATGCGGCCCTTCTGCAGTGCGTCGAACAGCAAATAGAGCGTCATCATCTTGGTGAGCGAGGCCGGGTGGCGGCGGCCGTCCGGGCTTTGCTGGTGCAGCACCTCGCCGGTCACCGGGTCCATCACCAGGTCGGCGTAGCGCGGGTCGTTGACGCCGGTCGTGGCGCTCGTGGCCGCCGCGCCGTGATGCGCGCGCCGGTGGTGGCGCGCCGCCATCGCCGGGCCGGGCGCGACCAACGTCGTCGCAAAGATCAGTGTCAGCAGCGTCGCAAACGCCGCGCGGGAAAATCGCATACAAAAGTTTGTAACAAAACTTCGCCGTGCCGCAAGAAAGCATTTCAGGCTGTGTGCTACGCGGGCGATCAGACCAGCTTGCGCAGCGCGAGCGGGCCGATGGCGAAAACATCGACGCCCATCTCGACCATGCCGAGCGATGCGTAGAATTTCTGCGCGCGCGGATTCTTGCGCAGCACGGTGAGCGAGACCCATTTCGCGCCCTCGCGCGCCGCCTGCTGCGCCAGCGCGGTGAACAGCCGGCGGCCGGTGCGCTGCCCGCGCGACCGCTCCGTTACCACGATGTCGGCGAGGAGGTAGCCGTAGGTCGCCGAGACCGTGTCGTAGCCCCAGTAGAACAGCGCGACGCCGAGGAGCCGCGTGCCCTCCTCGGCGACGATGGCCTGTGCCTTCAGCCGTCCGCCGTGGCCGCTGCGCAGCAGCTCGGCGATAGCATCCTCGCCCGCCGATTCGAGCCGCCCCTCGCCGCGGTTGAGCTCGGCGATGAGCGCGGTGATCGCCGGGAAGTCCGCCGGCAGCGCCGGGCGTATGGAAATCGCGGGTGTGGACAACTATCTCTCCTTGCGAGGGCCTGTCATCCCTGCGAAGGCAGGGATCTCTCTCGACTCTTGCGCCGGCGGCGAAAGAGATTCCCGCCTGCGCGGGAATGACGTAAATTAAAACGAGCACCATGCAAGAAGCAACCGCCATAGAGCAGCACCCCTCGCCTTCCTACCTCGACGGGCTGAACGCGCAGCAGCGCGAGGCCGTCGAGGCGACCGAGGGGCCGGTGCTCGTCCTCGCCGGCGCCGGCACCGGCAAGACCCGCGTGCTGACCACGCGCATCGCCCATATCCTGATGACGAAACGCGCCTTCCCCTCGCAGGTGCTGGCGGTGACCTTCACCAACAAGGCCGCCGCCGAGATGCGCGGCCGCGTCGCCGGGCTCCTCTTCGGCGACGCCAACGGCAAGGAGACCGCGTCGCTCTGGCTGGGGACGTTCCACTCCACCGGCGCGAAAATATTGCGCCGCCACGCCGAGCTGGTCGGGCTGACGCCGCAATTCACCATCCTCGACAGCGACGACCAGGAGCGGTTGCTCAAGGCCATCCTCGCCGAGCAGAACATCGACCACACGCGCTTCCCGGCGCGCGCCGTCAACGCCGTCATCCAAAGCTGGAAGGATCGCGGGCTGACCTTCGACAAGATCAAGGCCGAGCCCGGCAACTACACGCTGGAGCAGGTCGCAGCGAAGCTCTACCCCATCTACCAGAACCGCCTGCGCGCGCTGAACTGCGTCGATTTCGGCGACCTGCTGCTGCACAACCTCACCATTTTCACCGCGCACCCGAACGTGCTGGAGACCTACGCCTCGCGCTTCCGCTACATCCTCGTCGACGAGTACCAGGACACCAACACCGCGCAATATTTGTGGCTGCGCCTGCTCGCCGCCTATCACAAAAATCTCTGCTGCGTCGGCGACGACGACCAGTCCATCTACGGCTGGCGCGGCGCCGAGGTCGGCAATATCTTGAAGTTCGAGCACGACTATCCCGGCGCAAAAATTATCCGGTTGGAGCGCAATTACCGCTCGACCGCGCCGATCCTAGCCGCCGCCTCGGGCCTGATCGCCAACAACGCCGGCCGGCTGGGGAAAACTTTATGGACCGACGCTACCGGCGGCCACCCGGTGCGCATCAAATCCATATGGGACGACAATGAGGAGGCCCGCTTCGTCGCCGAAGAGATCGAGGCTTTCCAGCGCGACAAAACCTCGCTGAAGGAAATGGCCGTGCTGGTGCGCGCCGGCTACCAGACGCGCGCCTTCGAGGAGCGGTTCATGACGCTCGCCATCCCCTATAAGGTCATCGGCGGGCTGCGATTCTACGAGCGCATGGAGATCCGCGATGCCATCGCCTATTTGCGCATCGTCGCCCAGCCGCATGACGACCTTGCGCTGGAGCGCGTCATCAACACGCCCAAGCGCGGCATCGGCAAGGCGACGATGGAGCTGCTGCACGTCACCGCCCGCGCCCGCAACGAATCGCTCTACGCCGCCATCCAGCACCTGCTCGGCGTCGATGCGCTGAAGGGCAAGACCGGCGCGACGCTGGCCAAGCTCCTCGGCCAGTTCGAGCGCTGGCGCTCGCGCCTGAGCGATCTGCCGCTCGCCGAGCTCGCCGACCTGATGCTCGAAGAATCCGGCTACCGCGCGATGTGGCAGGCCGATAAATCGCCCGAGGCGGCAGGCCGCGTCGAGAACTTGCGCGAGCTGGTGCGCGCCCTCACGGAATTCCCGAGCCTCGCCGAATTCCTGGAGCATGTCGGCCTCGTCACCGAGGGCACCGAGCAGGCCTCGGGCGACATGGTCAACATCATGACGCTGCACGCCGCCAAGGGCCTCGAATTCGACGTCGTCTTCCTCACCGGCTGGGAGGAAGGGCTGTTCCCCAGCCAGCGCACGATGGACGAGCTCGGCAACGCCGGGCTGGAGGAAGAGCGCCGCCTCGCCTATGTCGGCATCACGCGCGCGAAGAAGCACCTGACGCTCAGCCACGCCGCCAACCGGCGCATCTACAACCAGTGGCAAAGCTCGGTCCCCTCGCGCTTTTTGGGCGAGATCCCCGCCGAGACGGTCGAGTTCCTCGACGGCGGGCCCTACGCAAGGCGCGCCAGCGGCCCCGCACTGTTCCAGAAGGAAGTCGAATCGATCCTGGCCGGGCGCGTCATCCCCTCCCCCCGGCGGGGGGAGGATGGGAGGGGGGCTTCCCAAAGCTCAGCGCAGTCAAGCCCCCACCCTAACCCTCCCCCGGCGGGGGAGGGAATGTTCGCCAAGGGCGCCCGCGTCTTCCACCAGAAATTCGGCAACGGCGTGATCCTGGGCGTCGAAGGCGATCACCTCGAAATCGCCTTCAAGCACGCCGGCATCAAAAAAATCCTCGCGGAATATGTCGAGGAAGCGCCTGCTTAAGCATCTTATGCAGTTGTCGTGCCCGCCATCGCTGGCCGGCTAAATACTTAACGAAATCTTCACAAAACAAAGCAGACGAATCTATACTATGATTATATGAATACAAAATTTTCGGGAGAATTTATGGGACATTCCTCTAATGGGAGAATTTATGGGACATTCCTCTAATCAAGAGTCTACCGTATGGCACGAACTCTGTTCCCCGTATCAACGATATAGCTCCTCAGACGCGCTTTGGGCCGCGCTCCATAAACAATGTGATCCTTTTCTTAAATCGCTTTATGGTCAGATTCTTGCCATGATCGATAAGAGTCCCCACGCGATGGAATACGACAATTACGACCACTATTGCGGCAAAAGTACCTTGCAAAGATTTGATCGTGTGAAGGATGCTATTCGCGATATGATGCTTAACATTCCGGATGCAGATTTTCTCGACAGGCGGTGGCGCGAGCCCGAGAAGTGGGCGGCGGCGTATGCTAAGAATTTGAAAAATGCCGACTGGGATGCTTTTCGCACTAAAATGGCAGGCATACTTGATGTGTCACCCGAGACTGCCTTCACAAAATCCCCCCCTAAAACTACTGTTACCCCCTCTGCTTACGAGGAGAGGATGAAGACGGCACAAATGTTCTATGAGACAGTCGTCGGTCCGTGATTGCCGCTACGGATTTAAGTTAAAAATTTACTCGCCACCCTGCTTCCATTATGACGCGCGCCATTGCCGCAATCCGCACACACGGCAGTAGATAATAGGCAACCAGGCAGCGCCTGACGTATAAAAAAGCGGCTTAGACCGCCCGCGTAGCGTCGGCCAGCCACTGGCGCTCGGCGTCGTCGAGATGCGGCGCGTGCGCCTTGTGGACGCGGCGGTGGTAATCGTTCAGCCAGTTGCGCTCGTCGTTGTTGAGCATGGTCACGTCCACGAGCCGCGTGTCGATGGGCACCAGCGTCAGCGTTTCGAAGCAGAGCTTCGCTTTTCCGTCCGACGTCGTGCCGGCCTTCGCCACCACGACCAGGCTCTCGATGCGGATGCCGTAGGCGCCCTCTTTATAATAGCCCGGCTCGTTTGAGACGATCATCCCCGGCTGCAGCGGCACGGTCGAGCCCTTCTTGCTGATGCGCTGCGGGCCTTCATGCACGCACAGCCCGGCGCCTACGCCGTGGCCGGTGCCGTGGTCGTAATCGAGCCCGGCGGCCCAGAGATACTGCCGCGCCAGCGCGTCGAGCTGGATGCCGGACGTGCCCTCGGGGAAGCAGGCCGAGGCCAGCGCGATATGGCCCTTGAGCACGCGGGTGACGTGCTCCCGCACCTCGCGCCCCGGCGCCGATCTCACTTTCGACGGCGCGCTGGCGAAGACGGTGCGCGTCACGTCCGTGGTGCCGCCGTCATACTGCCCGCCGGAATCGAGCAGCAGCAATTCGCCGACCACCGCGCGGCGGTTGCTCTTGCCGGTGGCGTGGTAATGCACGATGGCGCCGTGCGGCCCGGTGCCGGCGATGGTGGCGAAGCTCGCGCCGCGATAGCCCTCGTCGCGCGCGCGGAATTCCTCCAGCTTGCCGGCGATCTCCAGCTCGTCCGGCAGGTTGCCGCCGCCGCGCGCTTGTCGAACCAGCAAAGGAAGCGCGTCAGCGCCAGCCCGTCGCGCGCATGCGCACTGCGGATGGCCACAAGCTCGGCCTCGTTCTTGCACGCCTTGGGCAGCAGCGTCGGATCGTCGCCGCTGATGATTTCCCAGCCCTTGGTCTGCGCAAGCTGCCACCAGCCATGCCCGGCGAGCGATGGATCGAGCAGGATTTTGCTGCCCTCAGGCAGTCCCGGCGCGCTCCCGTCGAAGACGTCTTCCAGCTTTCCGAGCTTGACGCCAAGCTTCTCGAAATAGCTCAGAATTTCTTTGCTGAATGAACGTTCATATACGTAAAGAACGGTCTCTTTGGCGCTCAGGAGGAGATAGCCGAGCAGCAGCGGATTGTACGGGATGTCGGCGCCGCGGATATTGAGCAGCCAGTTGATGCCGTCCGGCTGGGTGAGGATGAGCGCGTTCGCGCCCTCTTTTTCCATCGCGGCGAGCAGGCGGCGGCGCTTGTCGTCGTAACTTTCGCCGGTGAATTCCTTCGCCAGCAGGTGGACGTCCCCGGCGGGCGGCGCGGCGCGGTCGTCCCAGATACTATCGGCGAGGTTGGGCGTGACCGCTTGCCACTCGGCATCCGGCGCGGCTTTTTTCCAGCCCGCGAGTTGCTGCTCAGTGACGAGCCACGGATCGAAGCCGATAACCGGACCGCGCGGCGTTAAGCCCTCTCCCTGCAAGGGGGAGGGTTGGGTGGGGGTCCGCTGAGGGTGAGGTTTCGCAGGCGTCTGTTTGTCGGACCGCTGCCGACCCCCTCCTTGATCCTCCCCCTTCCAGGTGGAGGAAAGAGCGCGCAGCCACTCGCCGAAGGAGACGTCGCCGCTGTTCACTATCTGGATGGCGCCGGGATCGACTTCGTTCGCCGCCTGCAGCGTATAGCGGCCGTCGACGAAGAGCGCGTGCTTGCCGCCGGCGCGGAAGACGCCGAGCCCGGCGGAGCCGGTGAAGCCGGTGAGGAACGTCAGGCGCCGCGCGCCTTGCGGCGTGTATTCGCCCTGGAACTCGTCGGCGACGCCCTGCAGCAGCAGGTCGAGCTTCTGCGCGCGCATGGCTTCCTCAAGGCGCGCCAGCGGCGATGCGTCGGTTTTCGGTTTCTCGGCTGTGCTCATTAGGGGCTTTGCAACCTGCGGCGGTGATGCTATTAAGCGCCCTTATGTCATCAACGCGTCCGCCATACAAGGCGCGAGTGACGCGTTCGCACATTGGAGTTCCTATGCCTCGCTCGAGGCTCGCCCGCCTGCTTTTCCCCCTCGCCGCGCTCTGCATTTCCGCCGCCTCCGTGCGCGCCGAGGACGCCGCGCCCGCCGACACCAAGGCGCTGTTCAGCCCGGCCATCATCTACCTCTATTCGAGCAACGCCTCGGACCGCTCCTTCATCGACGCGGCGCGCGCCGGGGTCGAGAAGGCCGAGCACGAATTCCACATCAAGGTCACCGAGAAGCGCATGAGCGCCAACGACAACATCACCGACGTCATCAAGCAGGTGGCGGATTCCGGCGCGACGCCGATCATCGCGGTCGGCTACCAGAACGTGATGCCGGTGCTCAACCTTGCCGAGCGCTACCCCAACACGCGCTTCACCGTCATCGACGGGCTGGTGCCGCCGCTGTTCCCCAACGTGCAGTCGATTATTTTTAAAGACCATGAAGGCGCCTTCCTCGTCGGCATGATCGCGGCGAAGACGGCGCGCAACGGCCATATCGGCTTCATCGGCGGCATGGACGTGCCGCTGATCCGCAATTTCTCCGTCGGCTACCAGCAGGGGGCGCGCTACGTGAATCCCAGCGTCGCCATCGACACCGACATGGTCGGCGACAAGGCGGACGCATGGAGCAACCCCGCCCGCGCCCACGACCTCGCGATGAAGCAGTTCGACAACGGCGCCGAGGTGATCTTCGCCGCCGCCGGCGGCTCCGGCCTCGGCGTGCTCAAGGCGGCGGACGAGACGGGGCATTACGCCATCGGCGTCGACACCAACCAGAACGGGCTGTTCCCCGGCCACGTGCTGACCTCGCTGGTCAAGCGCGTCGACATCGCCGTCTACGACACGCTCAAGACCAGCTCCGAGGGCAAGTGGAACCCCGGCATCAAATACCTCGGCATCCGTGAGGGCGCGCTGGATTACGCGGTGGACGAGAATAATCGCGGCCTGATCAGCGAGACCTTAATCGACCAGGTGGCGACCGCAAAAGAGCGCATCATCAACGGCACGATCAACGTCGAGATGTATTCGCCGCGCTGAACATAATCGCGCGCTTATACCCGCATGCGTAATTTAGGGCTGTCACGACCATCCATCAAAAACCGGAGCGAACCATGAACAAGAACGCCATCATCCTTCTCGTCGTCGTCCTCGTCGCCGTCGGCGGCTTTGTCTATTACCAACAGCACACCCACACCTCGACGCTCGACCTGCCGGGCAACCACTCGATCAGCGTGACCACGCACGATTAGCGCAGCAGGCTTTCTTCCTGCGTCGTGGTCAACGGCTTGCGCTTGCGCACGTTGAGCGGCCCGACGGACTGGGCCCATTCCTTCGGCCCCACGGTGGCGCTTTCCGGTTCGGCCTGCCGCTGCGATGCGAGGCGGTCGACGATCGCGTTGGTCACGTTCAGGCCGGTGACCAGGCTGATCGGCTCGCCGTCGACCCCGGTGCCTTTCAGGAGCTCCTTGAATTTGTCCTGGACCTGGTAATCCAGCTTCAGCCGCCTGAGCGCGAGCTGCTGGCCGTCGAGAAGGAAATAGGGCGTGACGCGGTGCGCATCCTCGCCCAGGAATTCCTTGATGAGCTGCAGCGCGTGTTGCGTCGCCGGGGAAAACGGACGCGTCTGCGCGCTGCCGCCGAACGATTCGTGCAGGCGGTAATCCACGCCGCTATCGAGCGTCGCAATGGTCTCTTTGCCGGCCACGGGCTTGATGTCTTTATTCATCCGCTCAGGATTGCCGAAAAACGTTAATATTGCATGAATTATGGCTTCAGCCACCGCGCCGCGTCGCGCGCGGCGTAGGTGAGGATGGCGTCGGCGCCGGCGCGTTTGAAGGCGAGCAGCGTCTCCAGCGTCGCGGCGCGTTCGTCGAGCATCCCGGCGGCAGCAGCAGCCCTGAGCATCGCGTATTCGCCGCTGACGTGGTAGGCGAGCACCGGCACCTCGCATGCCTGCTTCACCCGGGCGAGCACGTCGAGATAGAGCAGGCCCGGCTTGACCATCACCATATCGGCGCCCTCGGCGACGTCCTGCGCGACCTCGCGCAGCGCTTCGTCCGCATTGGCGGGGTTCATCTGGTAGGTACGCTTGTCGAGCGGCTTGCCCTGCTGCGAGCCGACGGCGGCGCGGAACGGGCCGTAGAATGCCGAGGCATATTTCGCCGCGTAGGAAAGGATGACGACGTTCGTATGCCCCGCCTCATCGAGCGCGGCGCGGATGGCGGCGACGCGCCCGTCCATCATGTCCGAGGGGGCGACGATGTCGCAGCCCGCATCGGCCAGCGCGACGGCCTGCCGGCACAGCAGCGCGACGGTCGCGTCGTTGTCGACCTCGCCGGACTTGTCGAGCACGCCGTCATGGCCGTGCGGCGTGTAGGGATCGAGCGCGACGTCGCCGATGATGCCGAGCCCCGGCGCCGCCTTCTTCACCGCCGCAATGGCGCGCGCGACGAGGTTGTCCTTGCGGTACGCTTCCTCCGCCCGCGCGGATTTCTTTTCCTTCGGCACCACCGGGAACAGCGCGATGGCGGGAATCCCCAGCGCCTGCGCCTCTTTCGCCGCCGCCGCGAGCCTGTCGATCCCGAGGCGCTGCACGCCGGGCAATCCCGGGATGTCGCTCGCGCCCTTCCCTTCGGCGACGAACAGCGGCCAGATGAGGTCGCTCGCGCTCAAGCGGTGCTCCTCGACGAGCACGCGCAGCCACGGCGTGCGGCGCAAGCGGCGGAAGCGTTTGACGGGTGCGTTCATGCGCGGTGGCTTAGCGCAGCGCGGCGCGGAAGTCCATGGAGCTTAGCGGGTGAGCGCCTGTTCGGCGGCGGTCGCGTCGCGCGCGGCGAGCATTTCCTGGTAGGACGGGCGCGGGTTGCGCGAAACGGCGGCGGCCGCCGGGTCCACGCCGGCCTGCGGCTCGCTTTTGCGGATGGCGTGCTGCTTCGCCGGCGCCGGGCCCCATTCGCGACCGAGCAGCTTGCCGCCGATGAGGTCGCCGAAGAACGAAGTCACGTCGGAGGTGATCTTGGGCGCGTTGAAGAACCAGGTCGCGCCGAACAGGCCCATCACGCCCGCCGAATAGGCGTAGATGGCGGACGTATTGGTCATGAACCCCGCGATGCCGGTGAGGCCGGTCATCATCTGCGGCGTGCCGATGGCGAGGAAGCTGCCACCGGCGGCGACGCCGGCGGTGGCGACCGTCGCGACCAGCGCCGCCGCGAGCAGCAGCCCGCCCGCGATGCCGATGGCCGTCATCACGAGGCCGACGCGCGGGTTGAAATAGGTCCGCCATTTGTCGTGCGCGGAAAGTTTCGGCTCCGGCGGGCCCGACGCGTCGGGCGCGATCGCGGCGTTCGGGTTCTCGGTGAGCTTCTGGCGGATCATCCATTGCTTCATCCGCTTTTCCTGCTCCTCGCCGACCGCAGCGGCAGCGCCACTGACGCGGCCCATGACGAGGCCGCCGGCGAAGCCGGTCAGCATCCCGGTCGCGCCGAACACGGCGGCCGAGACCGGGATGGCGGCCATCGCCGCGCCCATCGATGCTCCCGCAACGCCGAGCAGCGCCGGGATCAACGGCGCCAGTATCCCAACGCCGATGCCGAACACCGCGAAAAGGAAGCTGATCGCCCACAGTGTGCGGCTGCCGCCCGCCCAGCCGCCGAGCGATGCCGGCTTCTGGTACGATTCGACCTTGACCCTCGCGGTCTCTTCCGCGATGCGCGCTTCGGTGATGCCGTTTCCGGTGCTCATAGGTTATCCCACCCTTATGCTACTAGGACGCATGGGAATGTGTATGAAGCTTTTGTGATGATTGGGCCTTTGCCCCCTCTATTCCCTTGGCTTTACAATGGCTGGAAGACGTGACATAGCCTGTCATTCAATGGCCAGGCCGCGCATATTATCGGGCATCCAACCCACGGGAACCTGCATCTCGGCAATTACCTGGGCGCGATCCGCAACTGGGTGGCGCTGCAGGATTCGCATGAGTGCCTCTACATGCTCGCCGACCTGCACGCCATCACCGTGCCGCAGGACCCGAAGGAGCTGACGAAGAACACGCGCGAGATCGCCGCGGCGCTCATCGCCTGCGGCATCGACCCGAAAAAGAGCATCATCTTCCCGCAATCCGCCGTCAGCGCGCATGCGGAGCTGGCGTGGATATTGTCCTGCTACACGCCGCTCGGCTGGCTCAACCGCATGACGCAGTTCAAGGAGAAAATGAAACTCTCTGATGAAGCTTTGGAAGTGCTGGGTCTTGGTAAGTCTTCATTGGATAAAGTGCTCTCTCCAGAATCCGGGTTAGATAAAGCCCTCAAACAAATGGACTCACTAGAAAAGGCTAAAGATAAAGCAAATCTCGGCCTTTACGGATATCCCGTGCTGATGGCGTCCGACATCCTCATCTACCATGCGACGCATGTGCCGGTGGGCGAGGACCAGAAGCAGCATCTCGAGCTGGCGCGCGACATCGCGGGGGCGTTCAATCGCGCTTCGGGCGATGAATTCTTCCCGCTGCCGGAGCCGCTGATCCTCGGCGAGGCGACGCGGGTGATGAGCCTCAATGACGGCAAACGCAAGATGAGCAAGTCCGAGGAGTCGGATTATTCGCGCATCAACCTCACCGACGATGCCGATGCCATCGCCAAAAAATTCCGCAAGGCGAAATCGGATTCGCTGCCGGAGATCACTTACGACCCGCAGGCGCGCCCCGAGGCGGCGAACCTGCTGACGATCTATGCCGCGCTTTCCGACATCAAGGTCAGCGAGGCCGCATCGCGTTTCTCGGGCAAGAATTTCGGCGCGCTGAAGAACGAGCTCGCCGATCTCGCGGTGGCGAAGCTTTCCCCCATCACCGCGCGCATGCGGGAGCTGACGGGCGATCCGGCAGCGCTCGACGCCATCCTCAAGGAAGGTGCAGAAAAGGCACGCGCCATCGCCGCGCCGGTGCTTTCGGGCGCGATGCGGCGCACGGGATTCATTCGCCTGTAGCGGCTGGCGCGGCGATTTGCTAGCCTTGCGGAATGGTGCTTCGGTTCCTGTTCCACACGATATTCATGCCGGTGCGCATCGCGATCCGGCTGTTCCTGCTCCCCTTCCGCATCCTGCAGCACCACATGATCTGGGTCATCCTCATCATCGGCGGGTTCTTGCTCTGGCATGCGATGGCCAACCACCATTCGCAGCCCAGCGCGCCCGCGTTCGACAACACGCTGCCCGCCGCGCCGCAAACGGCATCGCCCGGGGCCGAGGCGCCGCCCGCACCGCCGGGCGTCGACGTCTCGCCCGAGCTGCGGTCGACGCGCCCCGGCGTGCGCATCGACCCCGTGGTGAAGCTCGAGAACGGCGACAGCGAATTCTCGCACGACCTCTACGCGGCGATGACGCCCATCGAAAAATCCTACTACAGCCGCGTCTTCTACGACGCGATGAACACCATGACCGACAACGAGCCCTACAACTGGGCGCAGGGCAACATCCAGGGCACGCTGATGCCGGTGGAGACCTTCAACAACAAGATGGGCAACCGCTGCCGCACCTTCAGCGAGGTGCTCAAGGTGCATACGGTGGAGCAGCGCCTGACCGGCTTCGCCTGCGAGGACGGCGCCGGAAGCTGGTGCAAGCTCAAGCCGACGGCGACGCCGGTCTGCGGGCTCGGCGGCTACCACCCGGGCATCATGGATTCACTGAAGCGCCTGTTCTAGACCTGGCGGACGCCGCCATTGCCCTTCGGCCCGAGCGGCGCGACGCTGGTGCCGTCCGTCAAGTGAACGCCCTGGTCGTGGGACGCCGCGTTGCCGGCGAGGTATTCGGCGACGCGCGGCGACGGCTGGTTCTGGGTGAGAGTCTTGCGAAGCGCCAGGTTGCTGAGGGAGTATTCGAGGTCGGCGCGGCGCTGGTCGGCGGTGTCCGCCAGCGTCGTGAAGTCCCTCGCCTTCTGCGCGATGGGGGCGATGCCGGGGTGGTCGGCGCCGTATTTGGCCAGCAGGTCCGCGCCGTTCGGGCCCAGCCAGCTCAGGGCGCTCGAAACTTCGCTGCGCGCCCAGCTGCTGACGAGGTCGAGATGCGCCAGCTCGTGCGCGTCGGGTACGCCTTCGGGCAGGTTGACCAGCTGGGCCATCGGGCCGCTGGCCTTGAGGCTGGTCACCCGGTCGCGGCCGGGCGTGGCGAGCAGTTCGGCGAACACGTGCGTGTTCTCGCCGGAGGGACCGGAAACGGTCCGCGTGTATGTCGGGTCGTTGGCCATGGCCTGCCTGTTCGGACCACGCTAGCACCCCACCGGTTAAAAATGATTTAACGGCCTGAGCATATTAAGTTTTATTGTAGCCAATCTTAACGTTTGAGCAGCGTCGCGGCCGTGGCGACGATCGTGTCGAACATCGCCTGCGTCAGCCGGCCGGTCTGCACGTTGTAGCGCGAGGTATGGTAGCTGCTCAGCAACCGCAGGCCGGCGCGGATCTCATAGAGCGCGCCGTGGCCGAATTTATGGTCCTTGAGCGGCAATTTGAGCGTGCGGACGACCGATTGGTGCGAGGTCAATCCGAGCGACAATATCAGTTTCAGGCGGGGCATCGCCGCCATTTCGGAAACAAGGAACCGGTTGCAGGTCTTCGCCTCCTGCGGCGTCGGCCTGTTCTCCGGCGGGACGCAGCGCACGGCGTTGGTGATGCGCACGTTCAGAAGCTCGAACCCGTCGTCCGGCCGCGCCTGATAGGTGCCGCGCGCGAAGCCGTGCTTGGCCAGCGATTCGTAGAGGACGATCCCGGCATAATCCCCGGTGAACGGCCGTCCGGTGGCGTTGGCGCCCTTGAGGCCCGGGGCGAGGCCGACGATGAGGAACTCCGCGTCGAGCGGGCCGAAGCTCGGCACCGCGCCGTTGTAAAACTTGGGGAATTTATGCCGGTTCGCCTCGCGGAAGGCGACGAGGCGCGGGCAAAGCGGACAATCGCGCGGCGGCGGGGTGAAACTATCTGTCATTGCGAGCGACCAGCGGGAGCGTGGCAATCCAGGAGCGGATGGCAAGGACTGGATTGCCACGTCGCTTCGCTCCTCGCAATGACGATTTGGAAGCGGAAAGCCTTTCCCTCTTCGCGGTAACTTCCCGCCGATTTATAGAGGGGATGCTTGACAGCCTATCCGGCTACGCTTATATGCGCACTCGCATTCGGCTCCGGCCTGCGGAAATGCTGGTGTTTCCTGCCTTCCGCGCCGGCACCGGACGGACCACGTAAATCGACATCTGGAGAGTAAATCTATGACCACCATCCGACCCCTGCATGACCGCGTGATCGCACGCCGCGTCGATGCCGAAGAAAAATCCAGCGGCGGGATCATCATCCCGGACACCGTGAAAGAAAAACCCATCCAGGGCGAAGTCGTCGCCGTCGGCCCCGGCGGGCGCGACGAAGCCGGCAAGCTGATCCCGATGGACGTGAAAGTCGGCGACATCGTCCTGTTCTCGAAATGGGGCGGCACCGAAGTGAAGCTCGACGGCGAGGAGCTCCTCGTCCTCAAGGAGAGCGACATCATCGGCGTCGTCGAGAAAAAATCCAGCGGCAAGAAAGCCGCTTAATCGAAACCACGAAACCACGAGAAAACGAATCCACGAAGAAATTTATCGTAGATTCGTGATTTCGTAGACTCGTAACAACGGAGACTATCATGGCTGCTAAAGACCTTATCTACAGTACCAACGCCCGCGACCAGCTGCTGATCGGCGCGAGCAAGCTCAACAACGCGGTGAAAGTCACGCTGGGGCCCAAAGGCCGCAACGTCGTCATCGAGAAAAGCTTCGGCGCCCCGCGCACGACCAAGGACGGCGTGACCGTGGCGAAGGAGATCACCCTCTCCAACAAGTTCCAGAACATGGGCGCCCAGCTGCTGCGCGAAGTGGCCAGCCGCACCAACGACCTCGCGGGCGACGGCACCACCACCTCGACCGTGCTCGCCTACGCGATCTTCTCCGAAGGCAGCAAGGCGGTCGCCGCCGGGCTGAACCCGATGGACCTCAAGCGCGGCATCGACAAGGCGGTCGAAGCCGTCGTCGCCTCGGTGAAGGCGAAGTCGAAGGACATCAAGTCGCAGGAAGAGATCGCCCAGGTCGGCACCATCTCGGCCAACGGCGACAAGGAGATCGGCGGCAAGATCGCCGAGGCCATGGAGAAAGTCGGCAAGAAGGGCGTCATCACCGTCGAGGAAGCCAAGGGCTTCGAATTCGAGCTCGACGTCGTCGAAGGCATGAACTTCGACCGTGGCTACCTCAGCCCCTACTTCATCACCAACGCCGAGAAAATGACGGTCGAGCTGGACAACCCGCTCATCCTCATCTTCGAGAAAAAACTCTCCGGCCTGCAGCCGCTGCTTCCCGTGCTGGAAGCGGTCGTGCAATCGCAGCGCCCGCTGCTCATCATCGCCGAGGACGTCGAAGGCGAAGCGCTGGCGACGCTGGTCGTCAACAAGCTGCGCGGCGGCCTGAAGGTCGCGGCGGTGAAGGCCCCGGGCTTCGGCGATCGCCGCAAGTCGATGCTGGAAGACATCGCCGTGCTGACGCAGGGCGAGCTCATCAGCGAGGACCTCGGCATCCAGCTCGAGAAAGTGAACCTCTCGATGCTCGGCAAGGCCAAGCGCGTCACCATCACCAAGGACGACACCACCATCGTCGACGGTGCGGGCGACAAGAAAAAGATCGAGGCGCGCATCAAGCAGATCGAGGCGCAGATCGAGGAGACCACCTCGGACTACGATAAAGAGAAGCTGCAGGAGCGGCTGGCGAAACTTTCCGGCGGCGTGGCCGTGCTGAAGGTCGGCGGCGCTTCCGAGGTCGAAGTGAAAGAGCGCAAGGACCGCGTCGACGACGCGCTGCACGCGACCCGCGCGGCCGTCGAAGAAGGCATCGTCCCGGGCGGCGGCGTCACGCTGCTCTACGCGAGCCGGGCCCTCGACAAGGTCAAGGCGGGCAACGACGACGAGCGCGCCGGCATCAACATCATCAAGCGCGCGCTGCAGTCGCCGATCCGCCAGATCGTCGAGAACGCGGGCCTCGACGGTGCCGTCGTCGCCGGCAAGCTGCTCGAGTCGGACGACACCAACTTCGGCTTCGACGCCCAGGGCCTCGAATACACCGACATGATCAAGGCGGGCATCATCGACCCGACGAAAGTGGTGCGCACTGCCCTGCAGGACGCCGCTTCCGTCGCCGGCCTGATGATCACCACCGAAGCCCTCGTCGCCGACGAGCCGGAGGACAAGAAAGCCTCTTCCGGCGGCGGTGGCATGGGCGGAATGGGTGGCATGGGCGACATGGATTTCTAGTCGCCTCCACTCACCACAAAACGAAAAAGGGCAGCGCAAGCTGCCCTTTTTTTATGTGCGGAGGGCCTGTTCCGGCTGGGCCGGCGCGGCGGCAACCCGTTGCGCCCACGGGTTCTGCTGGATGTGGACGAGCTGCTCGGTGAGGGAGCGGCTGATCTTATCGGCGTTGCCGCGCATCTCGGGCTGCAGGGAGAGGAAGCTCGCCAGCTGGTTGATGAGGGGCGCCTGCATGGATTCCGGCTGGCGGGCGATGGTCTCGGCCGACATGGCCTCGATGCGGCGCTGCTCGTCGGCGCTGAATTTGCCGTCGGCGTTCGCCGGGTCCTTGCTCGAGATCGCGGCCAGCGCGTCGGCGATGAGATAGGTGCCGGTGGTGATCCACATGAAGATGTCGTGTTTTTTGTCCGGGTGGTTCTGGTGGTCGCGGTACGCCGCCATCCCGAGGAACGAATCGCTGAGGAAGGAGCCGAAGCCGAACAGCCGCATCGGCTTTTCCTCGATCCAGCTGATGACCTTGCCCACCGGCGTGTGGTAGCGCGCCTCTTTTTTCTCGTCCTCGCTCTTGTGCTTCTCGGGAATGAGCAGCGAGGTGGCCTTGAGCGTCACCGAGTTGCCGCCGTAGGCGATCTTCCACGGGTTGCGCCTGCCCTGCGCGTCGCGGGTGTGCAGGCCCGCCTGCAGCATGGTGAAGGCGCCCATCGTGTAGAGGCCAAGCATCATTTCCGCCGGGTAGCGGTAGAGGAAATTCTGCGTCTCGTGCAGCGCGCTGTCGCGCTTGTTGTGGGTGACGTCGTAGAGGCCCGAATCCTCGGGAAGCGCGACCGCCTGCTGCTGGAGGAACATGCCGGTGTGCTTGAGCAGCTCGTGCACCTGGCGTTCGGTCTTGACGTTGCCGTACAGTGCGGCGACCGCCGCGCCTGCCGTGTACAGCGCGCCGGCGCTGACATGGTCCGGGTTGCCGCTGCGCAGGCCGGAGACCAGCAGCCCCGTGTCGCCGATGAGGTTCAGCCAGCCGGCGGCGCGCAGGCTGGTGTGCTGCAGCCAGTCGCGGATGCCGCGCGTGGGGTGGTCGCCCGGCTCTTCCGTCACCTGCGGGATGCCGCGCACGAACCGGTGGCTGAGCAGCAGCCCGCCCAGCTCGCCGGCTTCCTTGAAGCCCGTCACCTGCAGCACTTCGCGCCCGTCGGCCCAGGCGGGGATGCATTGCCAGCCGGTAAGCTCCAGCGCGTGCCGCACGGCGGCCAGGTGGCCGGCATCGGCGCCCGGGCGCGCCGCGATCAGCGCTTCGGGAAGCCGGTCGTTCGCATAGCGGAAACGGACCTCCGCGACGTCGGATGCGTCTGGAAAACGATAGATGCTCATGCGTCCAGAATAGCGGAATACATGCGCGCGACCTAAAGGATTACTGTGAAGTTTTTGTGACGGCAGGACGGGTTTTTACAGGACAAACCCGTAGGATAACGGCTGTTTTTGTCACCAAAGCTTCACAATCGGTTGCCCTGCCCCGTGATAGATTTGGAGCGTGGGAGAATATGCCCGCGCTGGATCATTTGGGACCGATGACGGAAACAGGACAACAGCCAGAAAAACAGCCGCCTAAGCTGCAGGTCGAGCCGACCTTCGGCGAGAAGCTGCATCACTACCTGTTCAACATCGCCATCAATTTCGGGGCGACGCTGGCGATCTCCGGCCTGTTCGTCTTCTGGGTGAAGCACAGCATCCGCCCGCTGCCGCAGGCCTTCTTCAAGGGCAAGCTGCCCAGCGAATACCACCAGTATGTGCGCGCGCAGTTCCAGAAGCTGCCCTTCGTGAAGATGTTCGCCAACCCGGAGAAGGTCGCCAACATCATGGCGGATGCGCTGAGCATCAACCTGCCCGGCACGCTGACGATCCTGCCCTCGGCCTATTTCGGCGCGAAATACAAGGCGCCCATCGTCGAGGCGATCGACCGCCACCATTACGGCGCCGACGCCGAGGACGACCCGCGCATCGTCGAGCGCCACCGGCTCATCCACGAGGAGCACAAGCCGACCCTCCTCGGCGCGGTGCTGGCGCGCATCGGCTCGATGACCGCGTCGGTGGCGACCAGCTGGGCGATCGGCGCGCCGGACAACCTCGTGCGCCGCTTCGGCAGGAACAATTCCGCCATCGGCGAGTTCCAGGGCGTCGATGCGATGGCGGTGCGCGTCGGCCGCAATATCGGCAGCGCCATGGGCAGGGCGGCGCCGGGCATCAACCAGAAGGTCGACAAGGCGTTCGACCGCATGGGCGTCGACTGGGCGCACGAAGTCGCCGGCCACGAAAAGCTCAACAGCGCGCTCGAAGGCTGGATGCACTACACCGCGCTCGACGTCATGTACACGCTCGTCACCTCGACGACGATCCATCCGTTCGTGCGCCTGATCGGCAAGCTGCCCTTCATGTCCTACAAGGAAAACCGCCTGCTGAAGCACCATCCCGACCCGGAACCGGCGATCGCGCCGTTGCCCACCGCCGTCGCCGCCCTGCCGCCGCCCGAAGCGAAGCGCGACGAGCGGCCGCAGACCTCGGTCAGCTCGGTGCAGGCCGCCCAGCGCATCGACACGCCCGCCGCGCACGCGCAGAACGTCTAGCGTCGCGCGCGCGGCGCTCTTATATAAAGACCATGACCGCGCTCCCGAAATCCGGCCTGCTTCCCGACACGCATCGCGTGCCGGACGTGCTGGCGCCGGATTTGAAGGTCGTCTTCTGCGGCACCGCGCTCGGCCACCGCTCAGCGCTGGCGAAGGCCTATTACGCCAACCCCGGCAACCTCTTCTGGCGCGCGCTGCACGAGACCGGGCTGACGCCGCGCCGTTTCGCGCCGCAGGAATATGCCGGGGTGCTCAAGCTCGGCATCGGCCTCACCGATCTGTGCAAGCACGCCTTCGGCAACGACGCGGATTTGCCGGCGGATGCATTCGACATCGCCGCGCTGCGCGAAAAGATCGCGCGCACCCGGCCGCGCATCCTCGCCTTCACCAGCAAGACCGGCGCGGCGTCATTTTTGGGGAAGGCGACCGGCGACATCGCCTACGGCTTCCAGCCCGAGCGCATCGGCAGGACGCGCATCTACGTGCTGTCCTCGCCCTCCGGCCACGGCCGCAAATACTGGCGGCAGGACGTCTGGCAGGCGCTGGCGGACGAGGTGAACTCCTAGCCCTCGCTGACCGGCGAGCCGGCGTTGCTGAGCGCGACGTTGCGCGATTCGAGCTCATGCGCGTAGCGGCGCAGCGCGTAGGCCTCGCTGACATAGCCGAGCACTTTCGTATCGACGTCGGAGGCGAGCACCGGCAGCACCTCCTGCTCGTAGGCGGCGAAGCGCTCGAGCGCCTGCTGGATGTTCTGCACCGGCAGCAGGTAGGCGTCGCGCGCCTTGGCGAGGTTGAGCGCCGTCATGCCGCCGACGTCCTTGTCGAGGTCGGCGCTGTGCAATTGGGCGACGTCGATGACGCCCTGGTAGCGCTGGTCCTCGTCGATGACGAAGATGCGCCGCGTCGAATCCGCCGGCACGGCGAGGCGCAGCTCGACCAGCGGCGTCGCCGCCTCGACGAGGTGGCCGCCCTCCTGCATCAGCTTGCGCACGGTGATGTCGCGGATCCAGCCGATATCGTGCGCGCCGGAGATGCGCAGCCCGCGCAAATGGAAGCGCCACGTGGAGAACGAGTAGCCGAACATGTAGCGCGTCAGCGCCGAGGCGATCAGCACGCCGAGCAGCACCGCCGTCGTCGCCGGGAAGTTGCCGGTCATCTCGAGGATGAGCAGCACCATCGTCACCGGCGCGCCGATGATCGAGGCGCCCACTGCGCCCATGCCGACCAGCATGAAGCTCTCCTGCTGCGTCTGCGGCATGACGATGCCGGCGACCATCCCCATGATCTGCCCGAACAGGCAGCCGATCAGCAGCGACGAGCTGAACAGCCCCCCGCGGAAGCCCGCGCCGACCGATACCGCCGAGGCGACGATCTTCGCCACCATCAGCGCCACCAGCATCAGCAGCGGCCAGTGGTTGTGCAGATGGTCGTCGATCGCCCCCTGCCCGCTGCCGAGCACCTGCGGGAACATCACCGCGATCAGCGAGAGGATGAGCCCGCCCACCGCCGGGTGCAGCCACTCCGGCAGCGGCAGTTTCTGCGATATCTGCTCGCAGCGCGCCACCAGCTTCATCGTGCCGATGCCGATCCCCGCCGAGCCGATGCCGAGGATGACGAAGAACGGGTAGTTCCACGGCGGGATCGAGGTGAAATCGAGCGGCAGGGTGAACAGCATCTCGCCGTGGGTGAAGGTGCGCATGGTCAGCACGCTCGCCAGCGCGGCGACGGCGACCTGCGGCAGGGCGACGACGGTGTAGGTGCTCAAGACCAGCTCGAAGCCGTAGAAGGCGCCGGCGAGCGGGGCGTTGAAGGCGGCGGCGATGGCGGCGGCGGAGCCGGCGGCGACGAAGATGCGCAAATCCTCGCGGCGGAACTGCAGCCGCTGGCCGACCCACGACATGATGCCCGAGCCGATCTGCGAGAAGCCGGCCTCCATCCCCATCGAGGCGCCGGCGGCGTTGGACAGCAGGGCGGCGAACAGCAGCCGCGTCGAGTCGATCAGCGACATGCGGCCACCGTAGATGGCATTGGCCTCGATCGGGTCGACGATCTCGCGCGGCCGCCACAGGCGGATGAGCAGCGTCACCAGCCCGAGGAACGCGCCGCCCAGCGTCGGCACCAGTAGCACGCGCATGGAGCTGAGGTCATGCGCCGAGCTCAGATGCTGCTGGTGGCCGAGATGGAAGGTCAGCCGGTGCGCGCCGAGCATCGCCCAGTGGACCAGCACCGTGACGAAGCCGACCGCGACGCCGAGGCCCGCGCACAGTACGATCTGCGCCGGCGGGCTTTCGCGCAGGATGCGGCGCAGCGTCTGCGGCTGCTCCAGCCACAGCGCCGCCGCGTCGCGCACGAAGACCGTGGCGGGAGTGATGAACATGCGATCGATGAACGGCGGCATGGATTTTTTGTAATCCCCCGTGCGGGCGATGGCAACGGCGGGTTTCTCAATGCTCGATCTTGGTGAAGCCCTGTTTGACGAACTGCCGGTTCTCGTCGCGGATCTTGGCGGCCGCGTCGTCGTAGAGGAACGGCAGGAAAGCGTAGCGCAGGCCGTTGGTCACCGGCGTCGCCTCGTGCAGCAGCGAGCAGGAAAAAACCACGGCGCCGCCGGTCGGCGCGCGGTAGGTCTTCGTCCCGAATTCGGGGAAGCGGAGGTTGCCGCCTTCGTATTCCTCGGCATTCAGGTTGAGCGTGCAGGCGAAGCGGCGGTGCGCGGTGCCTCTGGTCGTGTTGTCGCGGTGGGGGCGGAAGAACCCGCCGGATTCGCCGTTGTAGCAGGCGACCGTGTAGCGCTCGATGCGCGTCACCTCGAACTGGAAGGCTTTCAGGATGGCGGGGATCAGCCGCCGCTTGAGCCGCGCGCGCACGTTGCTGCGCAGCTTCTCGAACTCCTCGCCGGTGTCGAAGCTGAAGTCCTTGCGGCGCTTGAACGCGGTGTCGAGGACGCCGACGGTCTGGCCGTCGCGCTCGCGCATGAAGCCCGACTCGATGCCGCCATGCTGGTTGTAGAGCCCGATCAGCTCGCGGCAGAATCCCGGCTCGAACACGCGCGGCAGCACCAGCACCGGCGCGCTGAGCTCCACGCCCGCATGGTCGTCGATGGCGGGCAGGCCCTCCAGCGTTTCCTTGAGCGCCGCGTTGTGCGCCGCCGCGTCCGCCATCGAGATGACGGCGAGCACGCGCATGAACGGGTCGAGCACCAGCGTGCAGGACGTATAGGTGAAGTCCTTGCCGCCCGCTTCCTCGCCGAGCAGGCCGTAGGCGCGGCTGACCTCGCGGTCGGTGTCCCAGAAGAAGCGCACGCCGGGAATGGATTGCTGAAGCCGTTTTTCATCCGCCGGGTCGACGCTGACGCCGAAATAGGAGAGCTTCTCGTCGTCGAACATCGGCCGCAGCTCCGTGAGCGCGTAACGCAGGATGGCCGCGTTCTTCTCGATCGCCGTCGAGCCGAAGAAGCCGAGCACGATATAGCGCCCGGCGACGGTATTGAAGCTGAACAGCGTCTCCGACGCGCTGGAGCGCGCACGAAAATCCGGCGCAGGATCGCCGGGCAACAGGGGCTGGCGGACAGGTGGCATGGGCCCTATGTAGCGAATCCGTCATTCCCGCGAAAGCGGGAATCCAGGGCGGCATACGAAAGCTGACCGTAATGCGCAGGCATGGACCCCTGCTTTCGCAGGGATGACAATCGTTTAAACATTGTCTCGGCCGCTGCGGTTGGCTAGAACAGCGCCGGAGGAATTATGAGCGTCTTCGACTACGAAAAGCTGCGCGCCACGCCATTGCGCACCGAGCCGTTCTCCTATGTCATCGTCCCGCAATTCATCCGCGACGAGGCGCTCGCCGGCATCAACGCGGACTACCCGGCGATCGGCCATCCCGGCAGCTTCCCGCTGCATACGCTGAAATACGGCCCCCGCTTCGCCGGGGCGATGGAGGAGCTCGAAAGCCCTGCCCTGCGCAACATCGTCGCCGAGAAATTCGCCATCGACCTCTCGCAGCGCCCGCCGATGACCACCGTGCGCGGCCGCGCCCGCAAGGCCGACGGCCGCGTCCACACCGACAGCGACAGCAAGGTCATGACCCTCCTGCTCTACATGAACAACGCCTGGGAAGCGCCCGGCGGCCGGCTGCGCCTGCTGCGCTCGCCCGACCTCGCCGACGCGTTCGACGAGGTCGCGCCCGACACCGGCACCCTGCTCGTCTTCCGCAACGTGCCGAACGCCTGGCACGGCCACGAGCCGTTCGAGGGCGAGCGCCGCGTCATCCAGCTCAACTACGTCACCAGCGACGCCGTCGTCGCCCACGAGCGGCGGCGACACAGTCTGTCCTCGTTCATGAAACGGCTGTTCGGCAAGCGCGCCGGCGGGTATTGAGCCATCCTATAGGTTTTTTATGACCCGTCCGCTACCGACGAGCGCATGCCGATGACCGCGACCGCCAGCAAGCATCTCCCCGCGATGGGCGACGGCCCGCACGGCGTCTTCATGGCCGCGCTGGAGAAAATTTCCGTCGGCAGCCTGAATTTCACCACGCCCGAGGGCGAGCACCGCGTTTTCACCGGCACGAAGCCCGGCCCCGCCGTGCAGATGAGCGTGCACGACTGGCACGCGCTCGACGAAGCGGTGATGCGCGGCCAGGTCGGCTTCGCCGAGGCCTATATCGAAGGGCTGTGGGACAGCGAGGACCTGGGCGCGCTGCTCACCTTCCTGCTGCTCAACCTCGACGCCATCGAGAGCTTCTTCTTCGGCCAGCCGCTGCGCATGATCTGGTTCAAGCTGCGCCACGCCCTCTCGCGCAACACGCGCGGTGCCAGCAAGCGCAACGTCGCCGCCCATTACAACCTCGGCAACGATTTCTACCGGCTCTGGCTCGACGACAGCATGACCTATTCCAGCGCCCTGTTCGAAGGCGACGCATCGCGCAGCCTGGAAGACGCGCAGCAGGCCAAATACCGCCGCATCCTCGGCAAGCTTAACGTGCAGCCCGGCCAGCGCATCCTCGAGATCGGCTGCGGCTGGGGCGGCTTCGCCGAGGCGGCGGCGCGATCCGGCGTCCGCGTCACCGGCATCACGCTTTCCGAGCCGCAGGCGGAATACGCGCAGGCGCGGCTCGCGCGCGCCGGGCTCGACAAGCTCGCCGACATCCGCCTCGTCGATTACCGTGACGTGACCGAGCCATACGATTTCATCGTCTCCATCGGCATGTTCGAGCATGTCGGCGAGGAATACTGGCCGCAGTATTTCACCCACGTGTTCCGCTGCCTGAAACCCGGCGGGCAAGGCGATGATCCAGTCGATCACCATCGACCACCAGACCTACCTCGACACCAAGGGCCAGTCCGGCTTCATCGACACCTACATCTTCCCCGGCGGCGCCCTGCCCTCGCGCGAGCGCTTCAGGGAGGAGGCGGAGAAAGCCGGCCTCGCCGTCCACGAGCAGTTCGGCTTCGGCCACGATTACGAGCGCACGCTGGTCGAATGGCTGGAGCGCTTCGACGCGCACCTGCCCGAAGTCCGCGCCATGGGCCGCGACGAGCATTTCATCCGCCTCTGGCATTATTATTTGGCCAGCTGCATCGCCAGCTTCGCCAGCGAACGCTGCAGCGTCATGCAGGCCGAGCTGACGCGGCCCGCCCACAGCTCGACCTAGAAAATTGGCGGACAGGGTGGGATTCGAACCCACGATACCCTTGCGAGTATGCCAGTTTTCGAGACTGGTACCTTCAACCACTCGGTCACCTGTCCGCCTGAAACGTGAAGGCAGCTAGCATTGCCGGGCCCAGGGCGCAAGCGTAAAGCATTTTCCCGGGCCGCGCAGCCCGCGCTCGGCGCTTTTCTTTCCACGGATTTGCGCTAGACCTTCCCTATGACCATCATGGGCAAAGGGCGGCTCGAGGCGTTCAGCGACGGGGTATTCGCCATCCTCATCACCATCATGGTGCTCGAGCTCAAGAGCCCGGCGGGCGACGGCTGGGATGCGCTGCTGCCGCTGCTGCCGTCGATCCTCGGCTACGTGCTGAGCTTCCTCTATCTCGGCATCTACTGGAGCAACCACCACCACATGCTCCACACCGCGCAGCATGTCAGTGGCGGCATGCTGTGGGCGAATCTCCATTTGCTGTTCTGGCTGTCGCTGGTGCCGTTCACCACCGAGTGGGTGGGCCTGCACCACACGGCGCCGCTGCCTACCGCGCTGTACGGCTTCGTGCTGCTGATGGCGGCGCTCGCCTATGCCGTCCTGCAGTGGGCCATCCTGCACACGCATGGCGACGGCTCGCTGCTGGCGCGCGCCATCGGCCGCGACCTCAAGGGCAAGCTGTCGCTGCTAGGCTACCTCGCGGCGATCGTGCTGTCGTTTTTACTGGGTGTGGGCGGCGCAGGCGATCTACGCGCTGGTGGCGCTCGTCTGGCTGGTGCCGGACCGGCGCATCGAGCGGATTTTCGCCGATCCCGGCCGCAAGCGCGGATGAGCGAGACTCACGGAAACTTTTCCATATTCTGTTGAGCGCCGGGCGCCGCGCGGACGCTATTGGCGTTCGTTGGAGGGCGATTGCTTATGCGCCATCCGGTCGATGTAGTGGCGGGTCTGCATATTATTGAAGAAGGTGAATATGCCGCCGAAGCCGATGGCCGCGGTGATCGCGGAGTTGACGACGATGGCGCGTTTCGAGTTCGGGCTCATCATCTCGTAGCGCATGCTGAATTCCTTGAGATACCCCTCGATGCCGCTGCTGGCGGACGGGAACCCGCGTTCGGTAAGCTCCGTGGCAAGCTCTTTCGCGTGGAGGCACCTTGCGCGCGCCTGTCTTTTGCGCCAGGCTTTTGCATCGATGGTCTTGTCCTTGAAGAACTCCGTCGCGTAGCGGTCGAGGTCTTCGTAATAGGGATCGTTGATGTGCTGGAGCGAGGTGGCAAGCCGTATATCCTTGGAGAAGCGGTTGCGTATCGTGGTATGCGCCGCGCCGACCGCGCCGGCGATCCCGCTGGCGACGGC
This sequence comes from Alphaproteobacteria bacterium, assembly GCA_037200745.1. GTDB lineage: Bacteria > Pseudomonadota > Alphaproteobacteria > Rickettsiales > UBA3002 > QFOX01. The sequence continues at coordinate 105,094 of JBBCHK010000009.1, read as the reverse complement.
GACTACCGGGACAAGAAATCTATACCCGATCCGCGAGAAATTGTTCTGGTCGTCGTCCACCATCGCTACCCAATGTTCCTACCCAGTATAGGATAAAATTGTGACGGTCTGATGACGATTCGGCACCGGAATTTCACAATTCCTTAACGTCCGCGCCAGATTACCCATGTTACGCTGATGCGTTGTAGGACGAGGGAAATAGCGCCGGATGGGTGATAAAAAAGATCGGATCAGCCGTAGCAGACCGCAGCGATACCAGCAGCGGCCGGCTACGCTCGCCGACAGTCAGCGGCTGCCCCAGCCTGCCCCACCGCGACCTCAGCCGGAGCCGGATAACGCCGCCGATATGCCCGAGGTCTCTTCTTCCGTCCTGCTGGAACGCCAGGAAGCGCAGGACGAGCTCGTCAACATGGCCATCCGGGGCGGGCTGGATGAAGTTTACGAGCACGTGAAGGAATACCGGTTGCCCGTCCAGCCGGAGATCACCATCACCCGCCATTACACGTCGAGGAAGACCAACCGCGATCAATCCTACCCGGTCACGCTCTATTTATACAACGATGAAGGCGATGTCTGCCGGACGGCCGAGGAGGCCTACAAGGCCATCCGCGCCGGATGTGGCGACGAGTTCGAGCGCGTGGCCGCTTTCAACGCCTTTTCGGAGCAGAACTTCGCAGGCATCTCCCTTAAGACCAGTGGCCTGAAATCCGAAAAGAGCATCCGGGAAAAGGCGCTGCGCCGATACGGTGGCGACACCCGCAAGGTGAAGGACGTCGCACGCATCATGGTGATCGCCCACGAACCGCAAGTGCTGGACCGGATGGTGGATAAGCTGAAGAAAGTGACCAAGGCAACCCATAACCCGGAGATCGGTGACTTCTCGTGCGATATCGAACCGTGGGGAATAGTCCGCGGCGGCCTGCTGAAACGCACCCTGACCACACGCGTCTACGGTGAGCCGGCGGAAGTGCAGTTCGTTCCCTTCCAGCAGGAATACGTCGCAGGCAAGATCAATCATATCTTCTACGAGATCGTCCGTGCGTGGGAAACGTACCAGAGCGATCCGGATCCCAATGCGGAAACGCACCAGCTGCGCAAACTCCTGGTCCTTCGGCGTTACAACGAGGCGATCAGCCTGATGAACCGGATCGCGGCCGTCGAGACGAGGCCGGGCATGGCACCCACCGCCCCGCTCGGATTCTCCACGGAGGACTACCAAGAGGTCACTAATGCGCTCAACGTAATGGCCGGAAAAGCCAAGCATGAAAGCATCGACAGCCTGATACGGCGCCAACCCGAAGAAGAGCAGCCCGCATCCCTCGCTTCCCGGCCGCATGGCCGGGCCCGACGGAGCGGTTTCGATGTATCCCCTGCACATGCCCTTACCAGGATCGAGGAGGCATACGATTTTCCCCAATACGAGAGCACCCGCACCGAATTCTTCCAGAATGCGCCGGCCTTCGCTTCGTATCGCGATTACCTGCAATCCCTCGGCAGCGTGCACCTGGAGAGATTCGGGGAGCACCTCGATCCCAGCAAGCAGCAGAAGGTCTTCCCCATACCCCGGCTTTCGGGAAAAATGGACGACAAGCTCATCGAGCAGCAAATGAAGCGCCTGAACGTGTTGATCCAAATGACCAGCGCCTATTACATGCAGGATGCTCCCGAGGACATGAGAAAGCTCTGGGTACGCGAGGCGAGGCACCTCAACCAGAAACAACCCGGGGTGATGCCCCAGCAGTTCATCGACGGCGTGATCCTCGGCGGCAAGGACGGGACCAGCATCGAGTCCACCGAATTGATGCACGAGAACGAGACCATGGAGCGAAAACGCGGGGCCGCGCGATGATCTGCCACTACTACAGGCTCGACGACATTCCCTGCCGCATCCTGGAGCGGCAGGAAGAGCCCGACATCGCCGAGATGTACCGCGCAGGCATCGGCTTCGTTCCCGGACCGCGCATGGAGATCGAATTCGAGGGCATTCCCATCACCCGGGATGAATTCAATACCATGATCCTGTCGAACCGGCGCCCGCAGTCCTCGTAGGACGACGCGCCTAGCCCTGCGCTTCTTTCGCTTTCTCGTATTTCGTGCCGAAATGGATGAAGTGGCAGATCTTCATGATCTCCACCGCCATGTCGGCCGTCTGCTCGAGGTTCTTGGCGACCAGCAGGATATGCTGGTCGTCCCCCGCCTGCGCGGGACGGTGCTGGTGCAGGTGCAGCAGTATCTGCCGGTAGGATTTCTGCACGGCGGCGCCGTGCGCGAGCAGCGCGATCGCGCGCTCGGGCGTGTAGTCGAGGATCTGCGATTCGATGAGCGGCAGCATCGCGGTGACGGCGGCGACGGCGGCGGCGAGCTCCGCCTTCACCACCGCGTCGAGCGGGCCGGAGCGGCGCGACAGGCGCTTCAGGCAATTCTTGAGCTTGTCCGCCGCGCGTTCGAGCTGCCCGGCGATCTTGATCGCGCCGAGGATGAAGCGCAGCTCCTCCGCCCCGGTGGAGAATTTATTAATGATCTGGGGTCACGGTCTGGTCGGTCTGCCGCTCGGCCTCGTTGATGCGCTTGTCGATGGCCTTGGCTTCGTCGAAGGAATGCGGGTCGGCCATTTCGAGGGCGCGCGGCAGCATGGCGACGAGCTCGCCCACGTGCCCGCACATCGCCTCGAGCAGCCCGAACAGCCGGTGCAGCGAATCGTCGAGGCCCTTGAAGGCGTGGTTGTCGAAACGGATCATAAGCGAAATATGGGCTTTGCCGCGCCCGTTGTAAACATTTTCACGTCATTGCGAGCGTAGCGGAGCAATCCAGGGCTGCCTGTTGCAAGGACCGGATTGCTTCGTCGCGATGCTCCTCGCAATGACGAAAAAACTCCGCTAGGAAACCGCCATGACACAGCGCATCCTGTTCTACGCGCCGACGCGCATCGGCGACGCGGTGCTCGCCTCCGCCCTGCTGCGCCACATCGCGCGCGCCATCCGCAGGCGCGCGTGAGCATCGTCGCCAGCCCGTTCTCCGCGCCGCTCTACGCGCATTACCCGCTGCTGGAGCGCACCGTCGTTTTCAAGAAGGACAAGCGCCGCCGCACGCACTGGCTCACCCTGCTCGCCGTCGGCTGGGCGCATGCGTGGAGCGACGTCTGGGGACATGTACGGCTCGGCGATCGGCTACGTGCTGCCGACCTTCCGCCGCCATGTTTTTCGCGGCGGCAGCGACAGCCTTCCCAAGGTGAAGCAGTTCGAGGAAATGCTGCGCACCGGCCCGCTGCCGCTGCCGATCCTCTGGCCCGGCGAAGCCGACCGCGCGCAGGCGGCCACGCTGCTTCCCGACGGCGGGAAATACCTCGTGCTCGGCCCCTGCGCCAACTGGCCGCCGAAAGAATGGCCGATGGAGAATTTCGCCGCGCTCGGAAAGCTGCTGCTCGACGGCGCGTGCAAGGGCTGGCGCCCGGTCGTCGTCTGCGCGCCGCATGAGCGCGAGCGCGCGCTGAAGCTGCTCGAGGCGCTCGCCCCCTACGCGCCCATCGACCTCACCACCGGCGCGCAGGAGCTGCTCACCATCTACGCCTGCATGGAGCGCGCGCAGGGCTATATCGGCAACGACTCCGGCCTGATGCACATGGCCGCCGCCGCCGGCATCCCCACGCTCGGGCTTTTCGGCCCGACCAACGCGATCGTGTATCAACCGTGGGGCAGATGCGCGAAAACGCTCGTCGCGCCGAATAAGGAACTCAGCGCGTTGACGCCGCCGATGGTGGCGGAAGCGTTCACCGAACTTGCCGCACTGCCTTGCGTAGCCGAATAGGCGAGCCGGAGCGAAGCGAACGAGGGGACCCGGAGCGAAGCGGAGGGAGACGAGCGATAGCGAGTCAACCGGTAGCGGGGGCGTCTTCGCCCCCCGCGCGCGTCAGCGCACCACTAAAGACTATCGCCAGCTATAGGGATTCATTTCGCTGGGCTCCTCGTGCCGCGCGCGTTCGCCGTGGGTGGAGAGGTCGAGGCCGTGGCCCTCGGCGTCGACGCCGACGCGGATGGGTACGAAGAGATTCACCAGCTTGACGATGATGATCGTCATCACGAAGGCGAAGACGACGACCACGCCGACCGATTCGAGGTTGGCGAAGAACAGCTTCGTCTCGCCGGAGACGAACAGCCCCTCGACGGGAACGCCGGCGGCGTTGACTTCCTTGCTGGCGTAACAGCCCGTCAGGATGGCGCCGACGATGCCGCCGATGCCGTGGCAGGCGAAGACGTCGAGCGCGTCGTCGAGATGGGTGATCTTTTTCACCGCCTTCGCGGCGAAGTAGGCGACGAAGCTCGCGACCGTCCCGATGATGAGCGCCGAGCTCACGGTGACGTAGCCCGCCGCCGGGGTGATGGCGACGAGGCCGACCACGAGGCCGACCGAAGCGCCCACCGCCGTCGGACGGCCTTCATGGAGCCATTCGATGACCATCCAGGCGAGGAACGCGGCGGCGGCGGCGATGAAGGTGTTGACGAAGGCGTAGGCGGCGAGCGCGCCCGCCGTCACCGCCGAGCCGGCATTGAAGCCGAACCAGCCGAACCACAGCAGCGCCGCGCCGAGCATGATCTGCGGCACGTCGTTGGGCTTCACTTCCTCGCGGTTCTGCCGGCTGCCGAAGAGCAGCCCGCAGGCGAGCGCCGAGACGCCGGCGGTGATATGCACCACCAGCCCGCCGGCGAAATCCAGCGCGCCAAGATCGGCGAGCCAGCCGCCCGGGCCCCACACCCAGTGCGCGACGGGCACGTAGACCACCATGCTCCATATCGCCATGATGATGAGCCACGCCTTGAAGTTCACCCGCTCGGCGAAGGCGCCGGTGATCAGCGCGGGGGTGATGATGGCGAACATCATCTGGAAGGCCATGTAGGCCATGAGCGGAATGCCGGTGTCCTGGTAGAATTCCTTGTCGACGCCGTGGAGCATCGCGTATTTGAGGCCGCCGATATAAGGCGAGTGCTCGGTGAAGACGAGGCTGTAGCCCGCGACCACCCACAGGATGCCGACCAGCGCCAGCGCGACGTAATTCTGCAGCAGCGTGGAGACGACGTTCTTGCGGTGGACCATCCCGGCATAGAAGAAGGCGAGGCCGGGGGTCATCAGCATCACCAGCGCGGCGGAAAGCAGGAGCCAGGTGGTGTTTCCGGTATCGACGTGCACAGGTGCCATGTTCCGAAGTGCTAGCCCATCATGCTGCACTGCGCAATAAACTTGAAAACTTGCGCGGCGGCTTGTGGATATATCCGTCATTGCGAGCGACCAACGGAAGCGCGGCAATCCAGTCAGCGCAACCGGCAAGGACTGGATTGCTTCGTCGCGGTGCTCCTCGCAATGACGGCAATAGTTGCATCTGCTCGTCACATCGCTAAAAAGAAGTCCATGCCCGTCCCCGCCCTGCAGAATACGAACAACGCAAGCGCCGCCGACGCCGGCGCGGCCGGCCACCAGCGGCTGCAGCTGCTCGGCGAGCGCTTAAGCAATTTCTACCACGACGCGCGCGATGCCTTCCTCCAGTTCTTCGACCGCGTCGACGCATCGACGCCCGGCGAGCTGATCGCCGTCGCCGCAGCGCCGGTGCTCGCCGCGCTGATCGGCGTGCGCCTCGCGCGCTTCGTGCGCAGCCGGCGCAAGTTCGGCCTCACCAACTGGCTGAGCGAATCGGCGGCGCCGTTCTTCGTGCCGGGGCTGACGCTGATCTTCGCCATGCTCGGGCTGGCGATCGTGCAGGCGAGCGACGTCGAGCCGGTGCTGCTGCCGATGGAGATCAAGATCGCCATCGCCTGGCTCGCCATGCGCCTCGTGCTGCAGATGAGCTCGCGGCAAAGCGCCGGCTGGGTGATCGTGCTGGTCATCATCCCGATCACGCTGCTGCACCTGTTCGGCGTCTGGATGCCGCTGGTGACGGCGATGAAGGGCTTAAGCTTCACCATCGGCACCACGCAGCTGACGGCGCTCGCGGTGTTCCGCACCGTCACCCTGCTCGCGCTGCTGCTGTGGGGCACCAATGCCATCCTTGGCCTTACCGAGCGCCGCCTCGGCCGCATGAAGGCGATGCATGTGAGCAACCGCGTGCTCATCGCCAAGATCACGCAGATCGTGCTTTACTTCATCGTCTTCCTGATCGGGCTGCGCATCCTCGGCGTCAGCCTGACGGCGCTGTCGGTGTTCTCCGGCGCGGTCGGCGTCGGCGTTGGCTTCGGCCTGCAGAAGATCGCCAGCAACTTCATCAGCGGCATCATCCTGCTCTTCGAGAAATCGGTCGAGATCGGCGATTTCATCGCCCTCACCGACGGCACCAGCGGCACCGTGCGCGCCACCGCCGCGCGCTACACGCGGCTCGACCTGGGCGACGGGCGCGAGATGCTCATCCCCAACGAGGACCTCATCGGCCAGCGCGTCATCAACTCGACGATGAGCAACACGCTCAGCCAGCAATCGCTCACCGTCGTCATCGGCTACGACGTCGATCCCTCGACCGCGCTGCCGCCGATGCTCGAAGCGGCGAAATCCTGCAAGTGCGTCCTCAAGGACCCCTCGCCCGCCGCCTATGTCACCGCCTTCGGCAATTACGGCGTGACGCTCACCCTGACCTTCTGGCTGGAGGACGCGCATAAAAGCCCCGCCGCACCGAAGAGCGAGGTGGCCGTCGCGCTCTGGCGCGCTTTCCGCACGCACGGCATCCCGATCGTGACGCAGCAGCAGTTCCTGCATGTCGGCGTGACGTCGTCCGAGCCGCAGGGAGAGCCGGCGGCGAAACCCAAGGCCAGGAAATGAACGCCACGGACGAGCTCATCATCGGCGGCGAAGAGATAAAGCCCGGCGAGCGCCGGCAATTCTCGCTGACGGTCGCCAAGCTCTACGATTTCACCGACATGAAGATGCCCGTCGTCGTCATTCGCGGCACCGAGCCGGGACCGGTGTTCTGCATCACCGCCGCCATCCACGGCGACGAGATCAACGGGGTCGACATCGTCCGCCGCCTGCTCAAGCACAAGGCGCTCAAGCGCATCAAGGGCACGCTGATCGCCATCCCCATCGTCAACGTCTTCGGCTTCAACGACAAGTCGCGCTATTTGCCCGACCGCCGCGACCTCAACCGCTCCTTCCCCGGCGAGGAGCACGGCTCGCTCGCCTCGCAGATCGCCTACATCCTGCGCACCGAGATCGTCTCCAAGGCGACGCACGGCATCGACCTGCATACCGGCGCCATCCACCGCCGCAACCTGCCGCAGATCCGCGCCGACCTTACCCAGCCGGCCAATCTCGCGCTGGCGCAGGCCTTCGGCGTGCATGTCATTTTGAACGCCAGCCCGCGCGACGGTTCCTTGCGCGAAATGGTCTCGGAAAAGCGCATCCCCATGCTGCTCTACGAAGCGGGCACCGCGCTGCGTTTCGACGCGCGGGCGAGCCGGCTCGGCGTCGAGGGCATCCTCAACGTGATGCGCGCCATCGGCATGCTGCCGGAGAACCCCATCCAGCATGCGCCGCGCGATTTCTTCATCGCCAAGTCGACGCACTGGGTGCGCTCGCCCATCAGCGGCATTTTCCTGACGCGCAAGCGCCTCGGCGAAAGCACCAACAAGGGCGACGTGCTGGGCTCCATCACCAACCCATTCGGCGACTACGAGTACGACATACTGAGCCCGCATGACGGCATCATCATCGGCAATTCCATCCTGCCGCTGGCCAACGAGGGCGACGGACTCTACCACCTCGCCACCTTCGACGAGGACGGCTCGACCATCGAGGACGAGCTCTACCCCTACATCAATCCCGACCTTCAATAGGCGCAGGGCCGTTTCTTCCTCCGCTGCCCGCGCCATGGAGTCCCGTCCGGCCGCGCCCGGCTGGCCCCAAAAGGGCCGATTCTCCGGCTATTTGCTAGAATTTTAGCCTAATTTATTCTCTTATTCAGCCTGTTAAATGATACTTGCCAAGTGAGCAACTTTTGCCTATATTAGGCATTGTCTTCCCTTTCTAGGTAGTATTTGCCCAGTTCGGATTGAGACCAAAAACAAGGAATCGAAAAGATTCAACTGCTTAAAAAACTGGCACAGCCCTTGCTTAACTACAGACCAAGAGCCGTAAGGCCGAAAAAGACTGACCACGAATGAGTCATCAGAAAAAACGCGCAAGCAGCGCACACAAGGCACGGGGAGGTGCAACGTTATGACGAAACAACAGATCGAAGTGCTGAACACGATACAGACCATGGCGGAGGAGCAGGTGCTCTTTCTCAAGAACCGGTACAAGATGAACCCGATCGAGATCATCAGCCTGTACACCGGCGCGCGGCCCGAGAAGGCCACGTATGGCGACGCCATCCGCGAGATCACCATCTTCAACGCGCAGAACGCAAAAGCGCACGGCTTCGTCGCCACGTAAGGAAAAGGAATTCAGGTAGCGCCCGCGAGCGCCCGGCAAGCGAATTGATTTTCTAGCACACACCATCCTCAATCGGGGCCATTCGCAAGAGTGGCCTCTTTTTTTAGCGCGAGGCTCCCGGCTCTGCCCGGCCGCTCTCAAGCTCTCTGAGCTTCGCGCGTACGATGAGCGAGCTGGTAGTGACCCACAGCTTGTCGCCGACCGGCGTCGTTTGCGTTTTTCGTGCATCCAGGAAATCCTCCGGATGGGGAAATAATGTACCGATTTTCATATGCACGAAAGGCCTTTGCGCCGGGTCGATGCGGCTGCAATCGATGACGAAAGTTCCGATCGCGCCCCGCACGCGCTCTATCCGGATGCTATCCTGAAACTCCTGCCGCCGGCGGACTGTCTCGGTGCGACACTCGTCGCCGATTCTTGTCTTCAGCGCATCGAAGTCCGGAACGACCCTCTGGATGGCCTCGCGCAATTCCGGATCGAAGGGAACGTCGTACTGTGCAACGCATTCCCGCAGCGTTTCACTGACCTGCTCTGCCGACAGCCGCCCCATCTCCTCGGCGATGGAATTCCGCAACTGCGAGCGTTGCCCGTCGATGAACTGGAGTACGCCTTGAACCGGCGAGTCTCCCGGTTGCCTTTGCAGGAATCCGAGGGTCTCTTTGAACTCGGACTCCATGGACTGGGCCTGCTCCAGGAAGAAGGGGTCGCTCTGCGCAGGCACATATCCCTCCGTCATCTCGCTCAAATGCGCCTGGCGCACCTTTTCGAGCAAAGCCTTTTGCGCCCCTTCGGCGCGTATCAGCCGCTTCAGGACGTCCTGAACGCCGGGACCCCTGAATTCCGAAAGACTCTCTTTCAGGTGAGCGTCGTCCAGACCGCGCTGATAGGAGAGGATTTTACCCGCCAGTGGGCCCTTGAAGTCCTTGCTGACCTTGACGCAGCTCAATATCTCACTGGATTTGAACAGGCTGCGCGCTACGGCGACGACCTGGTCCTCCGGTAGAAACGAAAGGATCTCCTCCGCGCTCAGCCGCCCGGTGGATGCCAGCACGCGCGACGCTTCGGCGCTCAGCTTCACCGGCGCGCTGGCCGCACCCAGGAACTCGAGGAATGTGCGCCGGTTTACCTTTGCGCCCGCTATCGCGGGCAGCACGGCATTAAGATCGGCGCCTTCTCCGGCGTCCTTGTTGGGGTCCTCGCTCATCCCGCCAGTATAGGCGGCGGATTATGACAGCAGGGTGAAGATTGGCTTAGAGCACCGTCGGGTTCGGGGCGTCGCCGTAGACTTTCTTGGGGTCGAAGGTCTTGGATTGTTCTTTGAACACGAGTTCAACGTTGTCGCCCTTGCCGGTCGGCACGGCGCGGTAGAAGCAGCTGCGGTAGCCGACGTGGCAGCTGGCGTCGCCGGGGATATCCACCGCGAGCCAGATGGCGTCCTGGTCGTCGTCGATGCGCATCTCCTTCACCTTCTGCACGAGGCCGGAGGTGGCGCCCTTGTGCCAGAGCGTCTTGCGGCTGCGGCTGTAGTAATGCGCCTCGCCGGTTTCGATGGTCTTCCTGAGCGCTTCCTCGTTCATGTAGCCGAGCATCAGCACCTCGCCGGTGTTCGCGCTGGTGGTGACGCAGGGGATGAGGCCGTGCTCGTCGAATTTCGGGGCGAGCTCTTTGCCCTCTTCCACCTGCTCGATGCTCTGGCGTTTCGAAAACATGGGTCGTTTTATAGCTATGGAATGAAATCGGCGCAACCCGCCTTGTCATCCCAGCGAAGGCTGGGATCCAGCCCGCTTAAAAAAGAATTCTTAGTTGCGCTTCGCGCGGACTGGATTCCCGCCTGCGCGGGAATGACAATACCTAGAACGGCGCGAAGTCGCGCACGCGCTGGCTGAAGGGCTTCTCGGGGCCGGGGACGGTCTGCAGCGGGCGTTTCTCGTTGTAGACGCAGACGATGTAGGGGCCCCGGCGCAGGGTGAAGCGGCTGGTCACCTGCTCGACGACGATGTAGTCGCCGCGCTTGCGGAAGTTGATGAGCGACTCGCTGAGGTCGGGCTCGACGCGGAAGAAGGCGGGGATCTCGCCGTTCTTGTCGGGGAACTGGAAATACGTGAACTCGCCGTCGTCGAAGATGCGGATGGGGGCGATCGCGTCCCCGCCGCGGATCGTGTAGTTGAAATTGTATTTCTCGGGATGCTTGTCGAAGTCGGGGAAGGTCTCGAACTGGGCGAAATCGACCGAGTCCGAATCGGTGCCGGGATAGACGAAGCGCAGGTCGAACACCATGTTGGGGTCGCGAATGTCCTGCGTTTCCTCGGCGTGCAGCTCGAAGAAGTAGGTGCGCTTGTCGGTGACGACCGTCATGTTGGTGAGCGCGTTCTGCTCGATGGGCTTGAGGAACAGCCGGTTGTTCGACGGGTTGATCATCCACGAGATGGAATCGCCCACCGAGACGGTGAGGATCTTTTCGTCCGCCGCGAACTCGATCGCCGACTGGTAGCCGTAATGGCCGATGAACTGATAGACCTCGTTCGGGCTGTAGCGGACGGTGCGGATGCGGCTGTCGGTGGCGATGGGCTTGGGCTCCTGCAGCGCGTAGGCCGCCGGCGCGAGGCCGAGCAGCGCGACGAGCGCAAGGCTAACGGCCGTTCGCAGCATTCGCGGGCGCGAGGACATAACTGACCACCTGGAATTGAGGTTCTTGGGTTTTCGTTGTGAATTCACCGGTTCTTGAGTCGCGCGTGGTAGTGACGAGGAAGTCACTATAGTAAAAGCCGATGGTCGCCGTCCACTGCGATGTCACCGGCACGTCACCGGTGTCGGAGGTTGTGGAAAACCGCACGGCGGCCACCTTCGGCTCGACCTTGTCGTTGATGCTGACATAGTAGACGTTCACCGCGCGCCGGCCGAGCTGGCCGAGCTGCGCCACCGGGCCGCCCGCCGCGCCCGGCCCGTACTGCGCGGCGTAGGCGGCGGACGTCGGCGCGTCGGAATGCGCGGCGACGAAATTGTAGCTCTGCGTGTAGTGATAGACGTCGTACCCCTCGCGGGCGCTGACATAGCTGCGCAGGAAGAACTGCAGCATCGCATGGTTGAGGTCGGTGCCGCGCGGGCGGATCTGGACGAGCTGCATGGTGACGTCGTCGATGCGGTCGGTGGCGAGCAGCTCGGGCGGCCGCTCGGTGACCGGCAGCAGGCCCAGCACGGCGCCGACGCCGGTCAGCCCGACGAAGACGGCGAGCACGGCGATGATGAGGAAGGCCGTGCGCTCGGAGATGGGGCCGATATAGAGAGCCTGGTACCAGCGCTTCGCCTCGTCGAAATACTCTCCGGAACGAATGAGCTCGGCGATTCTCTGCTGCTCGTCACTGACGTTTGGCTGACTCACCGGACCGGTCATTCTCTCGTAATTAAACGATAATTTTCGTAAAAATTAACAATTTCCGTGCAGCTTACCGTGACCTGTGCTAATGTAAACAACGAATCCTGATAACGGGAAAATCCCGGACCGGTGTGGTGCATGCAACGCGTTGAAACGTACGGCCGTGGCCGTACCGATGCCGTCTCGACCCTGCTTTTCGCGGCCGCTCTGGCCGTCATCCTTTTTTGCTTCGTTCCGTCCGCACATGCCGACGACAACAGCGGCATCACCTGCAAGGCCACCACGGGGGCGAATTCCGAGACCACCGGCTGCGACAACACCTACGCCAGCACCACCGTGCGCTGCTGCAACCCCGGCGAGGCCTGTGGCGACAACAAGGTCGCCGGCTCCAACACCGTCGGCAGCTCGAGCACGAACGGCGTCTTCGGCACCATGGCGCCCTGCCCCGCCTTCGACAAGCCGATGCCGATGCGCGACACGCCGCGCACCTCCTTCGTCGGCCAGGCGGCGGCGAACGGCGACTCCGGCGCGCAGACCGGCAGCTTCACGCCCTATCTCTACGCCTTCCCCTGCGATCCTTCGACGGGCAAGCCCTATACCGGCGTCCTTTACCGCGGCACGGCGGGGGACACCACGCAGACCTTCAGCATGCTCGGCAATACGAGCTGCGGCACCGCCCCGGGCACCGCCGGAAGCAGCAGCGGCGGCACCACCACCGGCAACACCACGTCGGGCGGCACCGGCAGCAGCGGCAAGGTCAGCGGCAACGAGCCCGACACCAACCTGCAGAACATCGCCAACTGCAAGACCTGGCTGAAATTCGCCTCCGACCCGCGTTCAAGCTGCAAGCCCAGCGGCGACGACGCCAGCTCCTGCGCCGATTACGCCAAATCCATCCGCATGCAGCTCGATACCTGCGCCAACCTCTATATCCTGCAGGCGGCGCTCTACCCGTTCCAGCACGAGGACGCGATCACGCACGACATGGAGAACCCGCAGGACCCGTCCGAGCACATCAACGGCCGCACCTCCTGCCAGCCGCTGCGCGTCACCAAGGTGACCGACAACGAATACAGCGCCGGCTACTACCTCACCGCCGCGTGGAAGAAGCTGCTGCACGACGCCAGCGACGCCTCCCGCGTCGACAAGAAGGACCCGCTGGAGCCGCATTTGCCGAGCGGCGTGACCATCCAGGAGCCTCAAGACCCGCCGGCGGGCCTCGCCAGCGTGACGCTCTCGACGCTCGATACCTACCAGTATGAAGCCATCTACGACCCGTCGCACCCCTTCTCGCCGCGCTGGGATTTCGAGACCAACGACCGCCAGGGCTATTCGCCGCTGACCGCCGCCTATACCGACGACAAGCACGCCAAGACCCTCAAGAACAGCGTCTTCTGCGCCGGCGTGCTGGAAGACTCCAACTTCGCCAGCGACAAATACGCCGACGACGTCAAGCAATGCCCCGCGCCGAAGTCCGCCGACAGCGGACGCACGTCGATGCGCGTCGACGTGGTCTACTGGCGCAAATGCGGCTTCGAGGGCAGCCTGCCCGACACGCCGCCGCCCGGCGCCGGCACCGCGACCATCAAGGTCCCCGGCACCTTCCGCTCCGACGCGCCCTGCCCCGCGCCCGCCTCGTCCGGCGCGGCCGGCCAGACCGCGGCGGGCAAGAAAGCGCCGGGCATGCTCAACCGCATCGACTGGAACGCCATCTGTTACGCCGACAATAACACCCGTTCGGGCACGATCGCCGACGTCGCGAAATCATCGTATTGTTACCAGGTCACCGGCCCTAACACCGCCAAGGCCATTCCCTGCTGGCAGTGCTTCGAACCGACCACCTCGAAACAGAAGGTCGATTACAGCACGATCAAGCAGCCGCCGTGCGCAACGGAGTACGACAAGTCCGACCTGCCGATCCGGAAACCCTATGTTCCGGGCGCCTACAATTTCCTGAATACGAACGCCAACTGCCGCTTCGACATGAAGAACACCAGCAGCGACTACAGCGCTGCCAACCTCTGCAAGGCGCTGCGCAAGCCGTTCCGCCCGCTCAACGTGCTGAAGATGCGCTACCACAACCCGCTCGACAAGGCGAACGACCAGCTGCCGCAGGGTGCGCCTGAAGGCACCACCTTCCGCGAATATTTCTGCGACCACATGCCCTACCCGATGCTGCTCGACAAAGGCACCTCCCTGCAGAAGAGCGCGACTTCCGCCGGCAGCAACACCCAGAACGCCACCGACAGCTACGGCCAGTGGACCGCCATCGTCGGCGTCGGCCGCGAAGGCGCGCCAGGCAGCGGCCAGAGCACGTCGTCCTCTACGGCCTCGGGCAGCTCCACGTCTTCCAGCGGTACTGGTTCCGGCTCCAGCGGCGGCCCGCAGAAGGAAGAGCGCTGCCTCTACGGCGGCTGGGGCGGCAGCGGGGTCGACAAGAACGAAGGCTGGACCGAGCAGAAGACCATCAGCGTCGCCGGCGCGACCGTCAACGTGCCCGATCCCGTCACCAGCTGGACCGAGCTAAAGCTCTACCAGATCCGCACCCTGCGCGCGCCGGTGGGCCATCTGAGCTGCCTCGGCCGCTACGAAAAAGTCTTCAAGCCGGGCAGCAGCGAGGGGATGAGCATGCTCGCCTCGGGCAGCGAGTTCTCCACCGCCATCATCACCGAATGCAGCGATAACGACCCCACCAAGCCCTGCACCACCACCGCCGCCGGCAATACCGATACGACCACCACCGGCAGCTCGACCACCTCGCACCGCATGGTCAACATGCTGCACGAGGTGGCGCCGCGAAGCTGGCGCGGCTACCTCACCGCTAAAGATACGACGCAGCAGTTCCCGATATCGAGCTCAGGCTCCGGTTCGGGCTCCGGTTCGGGCTCGGGCTCGGGTTCGGGTTCGGGCGGCGCCGCCACCACCAAGACCGGGCTCGACAATGCCGAGTGCGGCGACATCGTCATGCTGCCGCAGGGCACCGAGACCGACACCGGCAAGATGGGGCTCGCCAAGATCGGCATCGTCGCCGCGGTCAACCTGCCCAACAAGAGCGCCTGCAACTCGACCACGCCGAGCAACTGCGCGCAGAACAAGAACTGCTACGTCAAGATCGTCGAGGCCGACAACGGCAAATGGCCGGACGTCTGCGGCACCACCGACAACTGGAACGAGATGCGCGCCCGCTACTTCTTCAAGAAGGGCATGCTGCCGCCGACCATCACCGCCGAGGCCTCGCGCGTCGGCTGGTCCGTCAGCTGCGACGACACACGCCTGCTCGACTGCGAGCCGGCGAACTGGGACACGATCAAGCTCTACCCGGTCAGCAAGGACAACCGGCAGGGCGCCGCCACGGGGCCCAACTGATGCGGCCCACGCGCACATACGCCGCGACGTTCGCCGCGCTCAGCGCCCTGTTCGCCTTCGCCGCGCTGGCGCAGCAGAACACCACCACCACCGCGCAGAGCAGCGGCGGCGCCAGCAGCGGCGGCGGCGACACCTGCACGGCCGAGCCGCCGTCGGGCAGCAGCGCGCCCGACTGCTCGACCGTGATGCACATCAACGTCAACCGGCTGTTCAAGGTGGACGCCAAGCTCATCCACCACTGCATGACGCAGGGCTGGGACCCGCCCTCCTGCTGGCGCTCGGACAACGGCGTCGGCGGGCCCGCCGCCGGCGAAGGCACCGGCGGCTTCGCGGGCGGCTTCACCCAGCAGCCCGACCGCCCGCCCGGCTGCGCCGAGCTCGACGACAACGGCAACTGCGTCGGCGCCGCGCCGGACGTCAGCCAGGCGGTGATGCAATTCTCCATCAGCTTCCCGCCGTGGCAGGGCTGGCCCTTCTCGTCCGGCAACAGCAGCTCGTCGTCTTCGTCTTCGTCGTCCTCGTCGAGCAGCAGCTCCGGCGGCGGCTCGGCCTGCCCGACCAGCCAGACCGACACCAGCGGCACCTTCGGCACGCAGCAGAAGCTGGCCGCCGGCAATAACGCGCTCACCAACCAGGGCCCGAACACCACCGACTGCGGCGGCGCCATCCCGCTCACCACCTACGACATGGCGCTCAATGCGAACGCCGACAGCCTGCTCGTCACCGAATACGGCCAGCCCTATTACTGGCTGTGGCACCGCACCGGCAATGTCTACAGCCTGATCTCGGCCAGCGGCGCGAAGCTTCCCGCCTCGGTCTGCGGCGGCGCGGCGCTGCCGCTGCCCATCGCGCAGATGATCAGCTTCTCGAGCAGCGCGACGCAATTGCCGGTCCGCCTCATCCCGGCGCAGGGCGCCGCCACGGACCCGCTCTCGCCGTCCTCGCCGCCCGAGAAATTCCTGCTGCTGCCGCTCTCCGGCGGCAGCGTGGCGAGCTCCAGCGGCAACTGCGTCGCCGCGAACAGCTACGCCGCGCCCGGCGCACAGGTCGCCGACGTGACCTACCGCATGGTCAGCGACGGCGGCTGCGAGGCCCCCGCCGCCACCTGCCAGTCGCAGGGCCTGAGCACCACGCCCACCGCGCTGTCGAGCTGCCAGCTGCAGACGAATTACCCGAGCAGCTCCGGCGGCGGCTGCACCGGCACCATCCAGATGGCGCTGCTCGACCGCCCCAACCTCGTCGATCCGCCGGGAAGCTCCGCCCCCGCCGCCTCGGTCGATTCGATGACCGCCTACATGGTCGGCACCACCACCGGCAGCGCGATCTATACGCAAAGCGGCGCCGTCATCGAGCTCGGCGGAAACTCGCCCGACTTCGCCCTGCCCAACGGCGGCACGCTGGGTCTCACCAATGGCGACACGCTGAGCATCAACGGCCCGGCGACCGTCAGCGGCGCCGGCCGCCTCACCTTGACCAACGGCGGCAGCATCACCAGCACCGACGGCAACGTCACCATCCCCAACGATTCGACGCTCGCCATCGCCGCCGATGGCACGATCACCGTCAGCAGCCAGTCGGGACAGGCGCCGTCGGTGGGCTCGAAGGCCTTCTTCCCGCTGACGATCGAACCCAGCGGCATCCTCGACATGCCCGCCGGCTACTGGGCGCCCACCTCGCCCGACGCCGAAGTCCGCCTCCCCATCGTCCCGCCGAGCTAGAAAATTTCCGAGTTCCCGCACTGCCTCGCGTAGCCGAATAGGCGAGCCGGAGCGCGTCAGCGCGAACGAGGGGGAGCGGTAGCGGGGGCGCCACGCCCCCCGTGCGCGTCAGCGCACCACCAAGAACCCGCGTAGCCGAATAGGCGAGCCGGAGCGCGTCAGCGCGAACGAGGGGGAGCGGTAGCGGGGGCGGTACGCCCCCGTGCGCGTCAGCGCGCCACCAAAAACTCTTCCGCGGTTTTCAACCCGCCCGGATCGCCGACGCTCAGCCATGGGCCGTCATGCACGACGGAGCGGATGCGGCTGTGCCAGCCGTCCGGCTGCTCGCTGCGCTGCCAGAGCTCGCGCATGGGGAACGCGCCCTGCGTGCAGCCCTCGAAGACGCGCGGGTGGACGATCTCGACGCCGCTGAAGACGTACGGCGCCTCCTCGCCCGGCTGCGGCCAGCGGACGCGGCCGGATTTGTCCTGGATGAAATCGCCCTTGCCCTCCCGGCCGAGCGCGCGCTCGCGCGGCACCAGCAGCATCAGGAAATCGAGCTCGTCGCGCCACGCCTCGCCGAGCTTCTGCAGCGGGTGCGGCACCGACGGCGGGAAGATCGCGTCGCTGTTCATGGCGACGAACGGCCCGCGCCCGAGCAGCGGCAGGGCCTTCATGACGCCGCCGCCCGTCTCCAGCGGCGTCTCCTCGCGCGAGATGCTGACGCGCGGCCGCGCCCGCTGCGCGAGGTGCGCTTCCATCTGCTCGGCCATGTAGGAGACGTTGACCACCGCGCGGGCGACGCCGGCGAGGCTCAGCCAGTCGAGGCACCAGTCGATGAGCGGCTTGCCGGCGACCTCGATCAGCGGCTTGGGCAGCGTGTCCGTCAGCGGCTTCATGCGCGTGCCGAGCCCGGCGGCGAGGACGATGGCGGTATGCGGCGTGTTCATGCGGCGATCCCCCCGATGGCGGCGTCGGCCACGAAGCGCCCGCGCCACGCCGCCGGCACGTGGTGGTCGACGAACTGGCGCACGGGAGCGAGCAGCGGCAGCGTCAAATCGTGCATGAAATGCCCCCAGACGCGCGGCAGGTAATCGAGGTAGTGCGGCTTGCCGTCGCGCACCGTGAGCCGCGTGAAGATGCCGATGATCTTGGCGTTGCGCTGGGCGCCGAGCAGCGCGTAGCGCGCGGCGAAGTCGTCGCCCTCGCCGCCCGCCTTGCGGAAATGCCCGGCGCAGAGCTCGACGGTCGCCGGGGCGACGTCGCGGCGCGCATCTTCCAGAAGCGAGACAAGGTCATAGGCCGCATCTCCCCACAGCGCGTCCTGATAGTCAAGCATCCCGACGGCGTGGTGGCCGTTGCGCGCGTCGAGCCACAGCAGATTGTCCGCATGGTAGTCGCGGTGCACCAGGCAATCGCGTTTCAGTTGCGCCGCAGCAAGGACGTCGCGCCAGAGCGCAAGGTATTCCTCGCGCAGCCGGCGCGCGCGATCGATGCCGGTGACCTGCGGCAGGAACCATTCGGCGAACAGCGCCGCCTCGCGCAAATAGACCGCCGTGTCGTACGGCTTGAGCTCGCGCGACCACGCGCCCGCATTCGCCCGCGAGGCCCTGGCGATGGCGAGCAGCGCCTCCGTCGCCGCGAGGTAGAGCTCCTCCTCGCGCGCGGGCGATTCCCTCAGCACCCGCGTGAACAGCGCGTCGCCGAGGTCCTCGATCAGCAGGAAGCCCTGCGCCTCGTCGGCGGCCAGTATTTTCGGCACGCTGACGTCGCACACGGTGAGCCGCGCGGTGACGTCGAGGAACGGGCGCACGTCCTCGTGCGGCGGCGGCGCGTCCATCAGCACGGCGGCGCCGTTCGCATGCGCGACGCGCTCGTAGCGGCGGAAGGAGGCGTCGCCGGCGAGCGTGCTGCGCGCCGCGCCGCTCCAGCCCGCGCGGTGCAGGAACGCGTCCATCGCCTCGCTGCGTTTGGGGTCGCTCACGGGCGCGCCTCGATGCGCAGCGTACGCGTGGATTCACTTCCCCTCTCTCCATCTCTCTCCCGCAAGCGGGAGAGAGGGCCGCCTGACGCTGCCCCTGATATCCCCTCTCCCGCCTGCGGGAGAGGGTCAGGGAGAGGGCCTGCGCCCTCGAGAAGACCAAAAGTCAGCCAGTGCGTAAAGGCACGCTTGTCACTCAGCCGCTCCGGCCATTCGATGAGGGCGAGCTCGGCGAAGGCTTCCTCCAGCCCCAGCTCGGCGAGCTCGCGCGGCGACGCGATGCGGTAGAGGTCGAAATGGTGCAGCGTGATCGCCTCGCCGCTGCTGATGCGGACGGGATAGGTCTGCAATAGCGTGAAGGTCGGGCTGGTGACCTCGGCATCCGTGTCGCTCAAGCACCGCACGACGTCCTGCACGAAGGTGGTCTTGCCGGTGCCGAGCTCGCCGGAGAGCGCGACGACGTCGCCGCGCTTCAGCGTGCGCGCGAATGCCTGCGCGGCGCGGCGCGTGTCGTCGAGCGAATTCAGCAGGAGCGTTTCAGCCATCGCGCTCGTCGATCCACGCCATCTGGATGGCTTCGAGGATTTTTTCGTTGCAGCCGTCGGGCTCGCCGGCAAAGCCGGGGAGCGCCTGCACCCAGTCGCGCAAATCGGTGAAGCGGAGGTTGACGTTGTCCGCGTCCGGATGCGCTTCCTCGAGCGCGATGGCGATGTCGAATGTGTCGGTCCAGCGCATCGGGCCATTTAGCCCGAGAGCCTTGAACCATGGCAAGAAAATTCCGATTGCGCTTGCGCTTCCGCGTTTTTGAAGGAAGATGCCGAAAAGCGAACAAATGACCACGCACCGAACCATCCTCGCCCGGGCGACCCTTCTCGCTGGCATGTCGCTCGCCGTAAGCGCAGGCGCGGCGCAGCTTGCCGTCACCGCCACGCCGCAATACGAGCGGCTGAGCTTCGCCTTCGGCCAGCCGGCGCATCTGAGCGTGGCGAACGAAGGCAATACCGTCACGCTGAGCTTCGACAAGCCGGTCGGCATGAACGCGGCGGCGATCCGCGCGAAGCTGGGCGCCCACGTCACCGGCGTCAGCGAATCCGACGGCGGCAAGCGCGTCACCCTGACGCTCGATGCGGCGTACCGCACGCGGCAATTCATCGGCGGCAATGGTGTCGGCATCGACATCCTCACCGCGCACCCGCAGCCGGTGAAGGAAGCGGCGAAGCCCGCCGCACCATCACCGAAGCTCGCGCCCAAGCCGCCGGCGAAACCCACGCCGCCGCCCGCAAAGCCGCGAGTGCTGAGGCCGGCACCGACACCGCCGCCCGCACCGCCGGCGCCTGCACCGGAAGCAAAAGTGATCGTCGTGCCGCCCTCGGAACCGGCGCCGAGGATCGCCCCGCCTGCGCCGCCTCCTCCGCCGCCGAAGCCCGAACCGCTGACGAACGTTCCGCACGCCATCACCACCGCGCCGCCGCAGATATTGACGACGAAACCGGCGCCCACGCAAATTGTCACTCCGTCCGAAGAAGGCGGGGAAGCTGCGCCGTCCTCGCCGGCGAAACCCGCCGCGAAACCGCCGGCGGAAACGAAACCGGCGCCGACAGTCGCACCGAAGCCGGAGGAAAGACCCGCGCCGAAGCCGGAGGCGGCCATCCCGGCGCCGCCGGAGCCACCGAAGGAGACGGCGGGCCAGCCTTTCCTCGTCACCGCGCAGCCGGACCCGTCGGGCATCTGGATCAACTTCCCGTGGAAGGAGCGCGTCGCCGCCGCCGTATTCGCGCGCGGGGACGATATCTGGCTGGTCTTCTCGAAATCCGAGCATATCGACACGACGCTGCTCAAGAGCGTGCTGCCGGCGTCGGTGAGCGCCCTCGAGCAGTTCCGCTCCGACAGCGGCGACACCGTGCTGCGCCTCACCACCGACGGCTCGCTGCACGCCACCGCGCGCCAGCCGAAAGGCTCGTACCGCTGGCAGGTGCTGCTTTCCGCGCGCGGCAGCAAGGCGGCGCTCGACACGCCCATCACCGCGCAGAGCGACGACGACAAGAGCTCCTACCTGCTGATGAACCTGTTCGACATGGCCGGACCGCTGCGCTTCTACGACCCGCGCGTCGGCGACCTCGTCCTCGTCCTGCCGGCCTTCGAGGAAGGGCGCGGCGAGGTGGACGAAAAAACGCTTCCCCGCCATCACGCTGCTGTCGACCCAGCAGGGGCTCGTCGTTACCTCGCTGCGCGACGACCTCAAGGCGGAGAAGACGCTCGTCGGCCTTAGGATCACGGGGGCGAGCAGCCTCTCGGCCTCGCTCAACCTGCCGACCATCACGGCGGAGGCGAAGCCGGTGACGGGCGTCGCCGACCTTTCCGGCGTCATGATCCCCTACGCGCAATGGTACGTGCCGCCCGACAAGTTCAACGAGGAGCGGCAGAAGCGCCTCGCCGCCATCGCCACCGCCGCGCCGCAGACGCGACCGGACGCGATCCTCGCCATGGCGCAGCTGATGCTGGGCGAAGGCTTCATGGCCGAGGCGAAGGGCAATCTCGACCTGCTCGCCGCGCAATACCCGGATTATTTCCGCGAGCACAAGCTGGCGCTGCTCGCCGCCGCCTGCGACCTGCTGCTGGTGCGCCCGCAGGAGGCGGCCGCCGCCATCAACGCGCCGGAGCTCGCCAACCTGCCGGAGACGCAGCTATGGAAGGAGGCGATCGGCCTCTACACGCTGCCCGCCCCGTCCGTGCCGGCCGTCCCGCCGGCGCCCGGCGCCCAGCCGGCCGCGCCCGCGACGCCACTGCCGAACGCCGACCAGCAGGCGGAGCAGAAGGGCGCTGCGGCGAATGCGGGCGTCACCGTCGAGGCCGCGCTGCCGCCGGTGCCGGTCGTGCAGGCCAGCGCGACGGAGTTCGACTATCTCAGCTACGACAAGCCTGTCCTGCGCTTCTACCCGCCGGAGATCCGCCGCCGGCTGGCGAAGCTCGCCGCGCAGTATTACCTGCTCAACGACGAGCCGGAGAAGGCGCTCAACGTCTACGACACGCTCAACCGCGACGGTATCCTGAAGCCGATCGAGCATCACGCGGAATACGCGCTCGCCATGGCGGCGGTGAAGAAAGGCGACACCAAGCAGGCCGAAGAGCTGCTCGACGAGCTTTCCAGGCAGCAGGAGGACCTCTACATCCAGACCCGCGCGCGCTACGAGAACGTGCTGGTGCATTACGCCAAGGGCGAGCTGCCCGCCGACAAGGCCGAGGCCGAGCTCGAGCAGATCCACACCAGCTGGCACGGCGGCGAGTTCGAGCACGAGCTGCTGAAGAAGCTCGCCGACATCTACCGCGACAACAAGGACTACGCCGGCACGCTGCGCACGTGGAAATACATGCTCGCCGCCTTCCCCGGCGATCCGGACACGCTGACCGTCGCCGGCAACATGAGCCAGCTTTTCACCGACCTCTTCCTCGGCGGCAGCGCCGACCAGATGCCACCGCTCAAATCGCTCGCGCTGTTCTACGAGTTCCGCGAGCTCACCCCGATCGGCCCGAACGGCGACGCCATCATCCAGAAGCTCGCCGACCGCCTCGCCTCGGTCGATTTGCTCGACCGCGCGGCGCAGCTGCTCGACAACCAGATCAAGTTCCGCCTGAGCGGCGTCGACCGCGCCCGCGTCGGCGCCCGCCTCGCGCTCATCTATCTGCTGAACCAGCAGCCGGACAAGGCGCTCGATACGCTGCAGACCACCAATTTCGGCGGCGCGCCGGCGGCGCTGGTCATCGAGCGCCAGCAGCTCACCGCGCAAGCGCTCTCCAAGCTCGGCAAGAACGAGGAAGCGCTGAGCATGCTCTACAGCGACACCACGCAGGAAGGCGCCCTGCTGCGCCTCGACATATTGTGGGCGATGGGCGACTGGCCGAACATCATCAACACCGCCGAGGACATCCTCTCGACGCGCCCCAACCTTACCGAGCCGCTCAACGCGCGCGAGACGAACGTGCTGCTCAAGCTGGCGCTGGCCTACAGCTTCGAAGGCGACATGACGCAGCTCGGCTACCTGCGCGACTATTACATCGGCCTGGTGCCGGACGGGCCGTACAAGGAGATCTTCTCCTTCGTCACCAACGACACCGCACGCCTGTCGCCGGACGATTTCGACGTCGTCGCCAAGCAGATCAGCCACACGCAAGCCTTCCTCGACCTCTTCAAATCGAAGATTCAGCAGGGCAAGCTGAGCGAGACGGTGAAGTGACCGATTCGCTTGGTGAGCGAAGCGAACCTAGAGAATCGGTCATCCTCGAAAAATTTTCAGTAGAAAATTTTATCGGGGATCCAGACCACACGGCCGCCAGGAGGCGGCCGTCGTCACGAAAAAAGCCTCCTGGCTTTTTTCGCCTGGATCCCACTCGACCTTCGCCTGCTGGCTACGGTCTCGGGGATGACGACTCAGTGTAGAAGACGCAGATGGAGCGCATATTGGAGATCGGTTCGTTCATAAAGCCGCGACACCATAAGGATTTCGCGCCCATTTGCAAGACGCGCCGCAGCGGCACGTCGCGGCCTAGCGTTTTACCTGCGCGGCGTCGGGATTCTGCAGCGGCTCGGCCTGCCGCTCGGCGGCGAGCACCTGAGTGTGCGGCGTTTCAACGTTGCGGCCGAGGAACTCGACCTGCTGGCGCAGCTGCGCGTTCTCCCCGCGTGAGGTAGCCGTCCGCCGATTCGAACTGCTTGAGCTCGAGGATCTGTTTCTTGATCGCATCGGTGTCGAGCTGCGCCTTGCGCTTGTCGTGCCAGAGATTGTAGGCGAGCACCACCCCGCCGACCTTGAGCCCCCACCCCTCGCCGTTGAGCCAGACATGCTGCCCGGTCCTCTCGGCCACCGCCGCCAGCTCTTTCGCGCCTTCCTTGCCGACCAGCCAAGGCTGGGCGAACCAGCTGTCCTTCCAGGTGCGCGCCAGCACGAAGCCGGCGCCGCCGATGGCGAACGGCAGCAATTGCATCGCGAACCGTTTCAGGTAGCCGCCGATGCCGAGATGGCTGCTCGGGCGCTCGTCATAGGACCGTAGCTGTATGCGCTCGGGCATCGCTAGCTGCTAAGCGCCGCCGCCTGGCCGGCGCTTTCCGCGGCGCGGCCCTCATGGCTGGCGTTCTCCGCGCTGACGCGCGGCTGCGGCGCTTCGCCCTCTTTGTCCTTGAGCATCTTCCACAGGCGCTGGTTCTCCTGCTTGAGCTCGGGGTCGGTCTTCCTGAAGACCTCGATGTCGGAGATGTCTTTGGTCAGCTCGTCGACCTGCATCTGCGCCTGTTTCTCTTTTTTCCAGTGGCCGTAGCCGAGCACGAGCCCGCCGAGGATGCTGCCGGCGAACATGCCGACGACGCCGGAGATCATCTGCGCTTTGCCGGGCAGCGTTTTCAGCCCGGCCGCCCGGACGAAGCCGGACTTGCCCAATCCCTCGGCCCACTCCGCCTGCTTTGCCGCCGGCGCGGTGCCGTTGAACGCGACCTTGCCGATGCCGAGCCCGGCGTACCAGCCGCCGATCAGCGAGCCGAAGGAGACCGCCAGCTGGTAGACCTCTTTGCCGATATACGTGCCGAAGCTCAGCTGGCCGTCGTAATCGTTGCCTGGTTTGTTTTCGTCGAATGGTGCCATGGGAACCTCTTCAGCCCCCAGTCTAATCCATGCGTGGAACGGGAATATGAAGGTTTCATGAAAATTCTGGTGCCCGGACGCCCGATCCCGGCTATCTACGGGCTTCCCGATGGACGAGAACCCGCACTATCACGGCCATCGCGCCCGCCTGCGCGAGCGCTTCCTCGAACCCGGCGGCGACAGCCTGCCGGATTACGAGCTGCTGGAGCTCATCCTCTTCGCCGCCCGGCCGCGCGTCGACACCAAGCCGCTGGCCAAGCGCCTGCTCAAGCGCTTCGGCGCGTTCGATACGCTCATCTATGCCGAGGAAGCCGCGCTGCGCGAGGTCGAGGAGGTCACCGACGCGGTGCTCGCCACGCTGAAGACCATCCGCGTCGCCGCCGAGCGCCTGGCCCGCGCACAGGTCGGCGAGCGCCCCGTCATCCAGTCATGGACGGCGCTGATGGATTACTGCCGCCTCGCCATGGGCAAGAGCAAGGTCGAGGAATTGCGCGTGCTGTTCCTCAACAACAAGCACGCACTGATCGCCGACGAGGTCATGCAGCGCGGCACGGTGAACCATACGCCGGTCTATCCGCGCGAGATCGTCAAGCGCGCGCTGGAGCACGCCGCCTCCGCCATCATCCTCGTCCACAACCACCCGAGCGGCGACGCGACGCCCAGCAAGTCCGACATCGACATCACCCAGAAGATCGTCGGGGCGGCGGCGACCGTCGGCGTCGCTGTGCACGACCACGTCATCATCGCCGGCGACGGGCATTATTCGTTCAAGAGCTACGGGTTGTTATAAGTGGCGCGCTACGCGTGCGTGGGGGCGAATACAAGTTCGCTTCGTTCACTCGCCCCCGCTCCGCTCCCCCTCCTGCGGCGGCCCTCCGGGCTCGCCTATTCGGCTACGCAGGCAGTGCGGGAACGATCAGCCCTCCCGCCAGCTGGGATTCATCGTCGCGTGCGTCGCATCGGCGTGCTTCGGCGCGGCGAGGAAGTCCTTCGCGATGTCGATGGTCGCGCGCCTGCCGATGGCGGATTTGTGCTTGCCCAGCCAGGCCTCCATTTCGGCGCGGCCGGCGTCGCGCAGCGTGCAGAAGAAATCCCAGTCGACGACCGTCTTGCTCGACGCCTCCATGCCCTGCAGCGTCGACGGCGGCGCGACCATGTGCATGCGCACGTCGGCGTATTCGCTCGCCTCGAGCTTGCCCCGGGCGATGAGCTTCTTCACGAAGTTGATGGCGCGCATCTCGTCGATCAGGCTGGCGTTGAAGGTGATCTCGTTCAGCCGGTCGATGATGTTCATCGCGTTCTTCGGCGCGCCCGGGCGCTGCAGCGGGTTGATCTGCACGAGCAGGATGTCTTCGCAGTCGGAGCGGTAATAAAGCGGCCACAGCGACGGGTTGCCGGTATAGCCGCCGTCCCAGTAGGGCACGCCGTCGATCATCTCCGACTGGAAGAGGAACGGCAGGCACCCCGAGGCGAGCAGGCTGTCGACGCCGATCTCGTGCCCGGAGAAAATTTTCGGCTGGCCGGTCTCGACATTGGTCGCGGTGACGAACAGCTTGATCGGCGATTTGCTCATGTTGTGGCAGTTGATCATCTCGTGCAGCAGGTCGCGCAGCGGGTTGTAGTTCATCGGGTTGAGCTCGTAGGGCGAGAACTGGCGCGACAACGCCTCCCACGGGTTGAGCTTCGTCCACCAGTCGAGCCCCCACTGGTGGAACAGGTTGGCGAAGGGGATATGTTCGAGCGGGTTGAAGACCTCGCCGTGGCCGCTGACCGCGAACCAGAATTCCTCGAGCTGCGCCCGCGCCCGCTTGCGCCCGCCCTCGGCATAGCCGTCGACGAGCACCGCCGCGTTCATCGCCCCCCGCCGAGGTGCCGGAGATGGCGACGATGTCGATGTCCTCCTCTTCGAGCAGCCGGTCGAGCACGCCCCAGGTGAAGGCCCCGTGCGAGCCGCCGCCCTGCAGCGCAAGGTTCAGCCGCAGCCGCGCTGGCTTCTCTTTCGCGGCGGCTTTTTTCTTCGAAGAAGTTTTTTTCCTGTTCATGACATCCCGTTCTGTCATTCCCGCGAAAGCGGGAATCCAGTCCTTTTTAAGTGGCGCTTCGCGCGTCTGGATTCCCGCTTGGCCGGGAATGACAGATTTCCTACTCCGCCACCCAGCCGCCGTCGATGGGCAGCGGCGCGCCGGTGATGTTGTCCGCCGCGGGGCTGCACAGGAAGACGGCGAGGCCGCCGATCTGCTCGACGGTAGTGAATTTCATCGTCGCCATTTTCTCTTCGAGCATCTCTTTCTTGATGTCGTCCTCGCTGCGGTTCTCCTTGGCGGCGCGGTCCTTGGCCTGCTTGTCGACCAGCGGCGTGAACACCCAGCCGGGACAGATGCCGTTGCAGGTGATGCCGAACTGCGCCGTCTCCAGCGCGACCGTCTTGGTCAGGCCGAGGATGCCGTGCTTCGCCGCGACATAGGCCGATTTCTGCGGGCTGGCGACGAGCCCGTGCGCCGAGGAAATATTGATGATGCGCCCCCATTTGCGCTTCTTCATGCCCGGCACGGCGGCCTTGATCGCATAGAACGCCGCCGAGAGGTTGATGGAGATAATGGATTCCCATTTCTCGTTGGGGAAATCCTCGACATTCGCCGTGAACTGGATGCCCGCGTTGTTGACGAGGATGTCCACGCTGCCGAATTTCTCCTCCGTGTCGGCGACGAGCTGCGCGATCTGGTCGGCCTTGCTCATGTCGGCGTTCGAGTAGTCGGTCTTCACTTTATAAGTATCGGCGGTCTTCTTCACCAGCGCGTCGATCGCGCCCTTGTCGCCGAAGCCGTTATACATGATGTTGGCGCCCTCTTTCGCCAGCGCCTCCGCGATGCCCTCGCCGATGCCCGAGGTCGAGCCGGTGACGATGGCGTTCTTCCGTTCAGTGTGCCCATGGTGTCCTCCTTCAAGGTCCGGGCGGATTCCTCCCACTTGCCCCCTCAAGCCGCAAGTGAATTATCGGCGAGGCGAATCAGCGCTCCATCAAAAGCCGGGGGTCGGTGGCGATAAACTCTGTTTCTTCCGCCGTCGATTCCTGCCCCAGCGCCGCGTTGCGATGGGGGAAACGCCCGAAGCGGGCGACGACGTCGTGGTGGCGCCGCGCGAAATCGAGCGTATCCGCATCGCCGAGGTCACTGAACAGCGCGACGCACGCCTCCTGGTCCTCGATCGCCTCGCTGTGCATGAACGGCATATAGAGGAAATGCCGGCGCTCGGCAGGGTAGTCGCGGTCAAGGCCGTTCTCCACGGCGAAACGCGCCAGCGCCAGCGCGAGGGGATCGGTGGCGAAGGCCTCCGCCCGGCCGCGGAACATGTTGCGCGGGAACTGGTCGAAGAGAAGAATGAGCGCCAGCAGCCCGTCGTCCGTCTCCGCCCAGTCGTCGTGCTGCCCGTCGCGCGCGCCCGCATAGACGCCGAGGAAGCGGTCGCGGATTTCCGCATCGAGTACGGGGTTGCCGCCCCACCAGTCCTTGCGGACCGGCTCGGAGAACCAGAAGTCGAGAATGTCGGTCGGAGTGGTCATATGCAGGATGACTACACCGGGACGGAAGCGTCTTGAACCGGATTATTGAAAAATGGTGGCTCGGGGGTGGATCGAACACCCGACCAAGGGATTATGATTCGAGCCGCCCTGAGCCAACATTTGACGCCTTAAAGCAAATATAGCGCTCCCTTGCAAGCCTTTACACGACATCATCGTTTATGCACGGTGATGACGGGTGATCTGCGGAAATGCAGTTACGGTGCTCATTACGGTGCTTAACACGGTATTTCTGGAGCACCTAACTATGAGAGTTGTATCACTTACCGAGGCGCGCGTCCGCGACCTCCCCTTCGGTTCCGGCATCTGGCGCGACACGCAGGTAAAGGGCCTTCTCGTCATCTGCCACAAAACGGCCAAGACCTATGCCGTCCAAGGCGACGTCCGGCGCAACGGTCGGTTCATCCGCACGGTTCGCATTAAAATCGACCGCTGCGACCGCATGGGCCTGCGCGAAGCCCGGCTCAAGGGGCGCTTCCTTGATGCTGCAGATTCAATCCGGCATCGATCCGAGCGCCGGGCCGGAGGAAACCGGCATCACCTTGGAGCAGATACTTGAGCGCTACCTTGAGGCGCGGCAGCTCTCACCGTTCACGGTGGATGATTACCAATACCATGTCGATTTTTACTTGGCGAAGTGGAAAAACCGGGCCGTGGCTGACATCACACGCGCGGACGTGCGCACGCGCTTACACGAGATGAAGGAGAAGCACGGCAACACGACCGCCCACTCCGTCATGCGCACGCTGCGCGCCCTCATCAACGAGGCGAAGCGGTTGGACGACAGTATCACGGCCAATCCGGTCGAAGTGCTGCGCATTCCCCAAAACAACCGCCGTCAGGTGGATAATCTCGACCTTGGGGCATGGTGGCAGTCGGCACAGGCCATCTCGCCCATGCGCCGCGACCTGCACATTTTCTTCCTGTTCACCGGCCTACGCAAGACATCGACGCTGACGATCCGGCGCCGCGACGTGGATTTGGAAAAAGCCGTCATCGCCGTTCAGCACATGAAATCCGGCCGTCCGTTCATTTTACCGCTGTCCGATTTCCTGGTCGATATGCTGAGGGCGCGCATGGAGAACGATGTACCCCTCGATTCCGAATGGCTGTGGCCGAGCATCAGCAGCAAGGACGGCCATGTTACAACGCCGTATGAGGACAATCTACCAAGCCCTCACGTCTATCGGCACCTGTGGCGCACCCATGCGATCGCGGCAGGCGTGCCGTATGCCGAAAGCGCCCTGCTGCTCGACCAACGGCTCCCCGGCGCATCGGGCGGCTATGTCCACGCCGAACATCTGGCCGAGCATCTGCGCCAGTACCAGCAGAAAGTCACCGACAGGCTCGTCACACTCACTGGAATGAAAGGACAACCGCATGAAAGCGAAGCAGCATAACAGCACGATCCAACCGCAGAAACACCTCTCGCCCTGGATGACCACCGAACAGGCAGCCGAATATATGTGCTGCAATCCCATTACGGTCAGACGCTGGCGCACTGAGGGCAAAGGCCCGCGCTTCGTAACCGTAAACCGTCACACGATCCGGTATCACATCGACGAGATCGAGGCGTTTCTCAAATCGGCTGGAGGGAAGCTGTAGGTCGTCGCTGTGTTGGTAGTGATGTGGGTGTCGATTACAGGTAACCTGAGTTATTTTTCATCTGCTTTTGGCCTCTAAGGGCGGATGGGAAATTGGGTGGTTAGGGCAATTTCCCATCCGCCCTTAGAAAGTGATTTTCTACGGCTGAAAGCACTCTGTCAACCCGCAAGTGAGGTGCCTATGGAACAGCAAGCAATATCGTCTTCATCCCCATTTCTCGATACGAAAAATGCAGCCGCATATCTTGGCTGCCGTCCGGGAACTTTGAAAACGTGGCGCGCACAAGGACGCGGGCCGCGTTATTACATCGTGAGTCAAAAACTCGTGAGATATTCCAAGATTTTTTTGGATGAATTCGTGCGCGGCGAAAATCTCGATGCACCGAGGCATCTCGCCTCAACCCGATAAAAGAAAAGGCGTCGCTCCACACAACCGCCTTCCCATGCAACCGTCATTCAAGGGGAATACCATGCCCAACAAAGATAATCGCACCTCGAATACCAATAATCGTAGCAAGAAATCCGAATCCTCTAAACCTGCATCCGCCGATGGCGCCTATCGCGGGTTAGATTTGAAAGAACTTGCCGGATACGATTTGAACTTCGGCTATACCTTCATTGTGCTGCATCAGCCGGGCAGCGATCGTAGCAAAACTCCGCTCCATAAAAATTGGCAGAAATTCGATAACGATCGATTTGATCCAAGAGAATGGATGCGGCAAGATCATAACATCGGCATCCGCATCGATTCCGGGTTATTGGTGATTGACGCCGACCCGCGCAATTACCCCAGCGGCGATGATTCCCTGGAAAGGCTGCTAAAAGATTTCGGCCTTCGCCTTCTCAACATCCCGCATGTCATTACGGGTGGCGGCGGATACCATCTCTATTTTCGGTTGCCTACACGCTGTGTAAAATTACGCCTTACTCACCCCCGTTTTCCCGGAATCGAATTCAAAACGAGCGGTCAGGTGGTCGCCGCCGGTTCGGTACATCCCAATGGCAAAACTTATGAATGGGGGCTGTTTTCACCCGCTTGTAAGCAAAGCTCCGCTCGTTCCCATCAAGCTCATAAAGATGTTACTGCGCGTCAAGCGCGACAGCGATCAGCCTGTCGGGGCGCATACGCCTGAACATTTGGAAATCATGCTATCCGGCCTCAATCCTATGGACTTCGAGGATCAGGACAAATGGTTGGAATTGATGATGGCTTGCCATCACGCCACAGGCGGCGAAGGAGAAGATATGTTCACTGCCTGGTCAACCAGTGATCCAAATTATGCTGACCATGGCGAGATCATACGCAAACGCTGGCAATCCCTGAGTTCGGATGGGACAGGCAAAGTGACGTACGACACCCTGTATAAGATACTACACGCCTCTAGGAAAGGCCACCTCATCCCGCCGATGCAAACGGCTACGGAAGCCTTCGGCGCCGTCGATCCCGAAGACATTAAGCAATACCAGTAGGAGGCTCCATGAAAAACTCAACGCGGGAAGCCGCCAAAACTACCTTGCAAAAAGACTACTTCCTAGCGTTGGATAAGCTCCTGTCCATGCCGCCGCTCGAATGGCTGGTGAAGGATTTGATTCCGAAGGGCGGTGTCGGTGTGCTGTATGGTGCCTCTGGCTCATTAAAATCCTTCCTTGCACTCCACCTCTCGCTGTGTTGCGCGACCGGACGCGATGCGTTCCTCAGCAAGCCATGCAAAGAAGCACCGGCGTTTTATATTGCCGCCGAAGGCGCAGGCGGTTTCAAACAGCGCGTAGAAGCCTGGATGAAACACTACGAAATAACGCCGGAGTATTTTTATCTGCGCCAGGTGCCCGTCTATATCGCACAAGAGGATATGCTCAAGACGCTGATGGCGGAAATCAAGGAGCGAAATCCACTCGGCGAGCACTCCTTTGTGGTCATCGATACGCTATCGACGAGCTTTACCGGCGACGAAAACTCGAACGACATAGCGAAATTCATGCAGAAATGCACGCAGTTGAGCAAAGAAATCGATGCCACCGTCATGATCGTGCACCATACCGGCAAAGACCAAACAAAAGGCGCACGCGGCCATACTTCCCTCATCGCAAACGCCGATTTTGTCATCTACATGAAAAACGATCACAGGGAATCGTTCGTCAAGGTGGAAAAGCTGAAAGAATCGCCTACCGGCCTGACAATGAACATCAGGGCGCTTTGCATCCCGCTCGATCCGAAGGCGGAGATAGCGAGCAGCCTGGTAATAGAAGAAGCCGGTGGCTTTAGTGCCACCGAAGATGACAGCCGCAAAGACTTGATCCTTTTCCGTCACCTCGCAGATTGCCATGAAGAAAGCGTGACACAGAAAACGCTCGTGCAGCAGCTTGTCGATCATTACGGTTGGGATAAAGGAACGGCAGACAAAACGATTCGCCGCTTTCTGCCGGACTATACCGCCGTCGATATTGGCAATCACATCGTCAAGCGCGAAGGAAATGGTCGGGCACAACGGCACATCCGCATCCAAGCGAAAGACACAGTTACATCGCCGATGTAAGCGATGTATCGCGGGAGATGTACGATACATCGCTTCGTTATCAGCACGTTGTGCATCCGATATATCATCGTAACATCGCGGCTGCATGGAGATGTGCGTCTGTTGTCGTCTTATAAGACGACAACATGACATCATGGCGTGCCGTCCACCGTCATCCATCCGTTTGCAATGCAGGCATCTCTAAGCGCAGAAGGCGCAGTATAAAAAGGAACGTCCTGCAATTCAGCAGACCATCTGATTTGGAATCAAATTGGATAGACACTGGAAGATGTTGCCAGTCATGGACTTAAAGAAGCGACCGCCGCAAAAGCACCGCCCTGAGCACCGCACCGAGGCTGAGGGGCGACACCCCCGGCCCCCGGTGGGGCCTCCCCCTGCCCCAGGCGGGACAGGCGCAAGTACCTCATACCCGACGCATCGGTGGATATTGTCATCGCCGCCTGTCGCCAAGGTGTGCCCGAAACCAAGCTGGCCGAAGCCCTGGGCATTAATTATCGCACATGGATGAGAGTGCGCGAGGAAGACGAGCGCATCGCCGATGTTTTGGCCGAGGGCCGAAAGATCGAGGAGGAAGAACTTGTTTCCCTACTGCTCGACAAGGCCCGCAACGGCGATCTGACCGCTACTATCTTCGCCCTGAAAAGCAGGCATGGCTACCGTGATATGGGCACGCCCGGAGGCGGTGTGGAGCAGAAGGTCAATGTCATCATCAACCTTCCTGCGCCCGCAGCCAGTGAGGAAGAATTCAGCCGCATGATTAACGTGACGCCGGAGGCCGAAACATGGCCGAACTGAACCCCACACCATTTCAGGCGAGCGTTTTAGCCGTTCCTGAGAATATCTCGCTGTTCCTCGGTGGCGGGCGCGGCGGCGGCAAAAGCTGGGCAATGGGATTGCTCATCCTGCGCCATATCGAATTGCACAGGGAACATGCAAGGGTGCTCTACATCCGCCGTTCCTTCCCCGGTGTGCGCGATTTCGAGCTGGTGCTGCGGCAATTATTCGGCGCCGCCTACGGTCAGGCCGCGCAATACAACGCCTCGGATCACGTATGGCGGCTGCCCCACGGCTATGTTGAGCTTGGCTGCTTAGACGGCCCCGGTGCCTATGACCGTTTTCAGGGGCGCTCTTTTACCCTGGTTGTGGTGGATGAACTCACCCAATTTCCCGAACCGGCCCCCATCGACATGCTGCGTTCCAACCTCCGTGCGCCCGAAGGCATCCCCACGCGCACCATTCTGGCAGGCAATCCCAGTGGCCCCGGACACGCATGGGTGGCACAGCGTTATGTGTTTCGCAGCGTCCCCTGGCATGGATTCGACACCGAGGGCGTGAGGTTCATCCGTGCCATCAGCACCTACATGGATAATCCGCACCTTGACCGCAGCGATTACGAGCGGCAGTTACAGGCCGCCTGTACCGGTGATCCTGAATTATTCAAGGCATGGACAACAGGCGACTGGTCGGTGGCACGCGGCGCATTCTTCGCCGGAAGCCTCGAAGAAAAACGCTCCGCCATACCCGTATGGGCATACATCCCGAAGGGATGGAAAACCTTTCTGGCGCATGATTTCGGCTCAAGCGCACCCTCTGTTACCTACCTGATGGCGCGTTCGCCCGGCGCACTCGGCCCGGATGGGCAATTCTACGCCAGGGGAAGCCTCGTCGCCATCGATGAACTCGCCACCTCGCGCCCAGGCCGCCCCAACGAAGGCTTAGGCTGGACGGTGCCGCGCCTCTCCGAATCCATCCTAGAAATGTGCGCGCGATGGAAAGTGCCGCCGCGCGGATGCGCCGATGATGCCTGTTTCGCCCGCACCAGAGGATACAACGCGCCATCGCTGGCCGATGAGTTCTCAGCTTGCCGCGTCTATTTTCAACCGGCTGGCAAAGGCTCCCGCAAAACCGGATGGGAACGTATGCGCATCTTGTTCTCGCAAGCGGGAAAGCCCGATCTGCCCGGCCTCTATATTTCCCGCAACTGCACCTACGCATGGGAAACGCTTCCCTCGCTGCCGCGCGATCCCCGAAATTTTGAGGATGTCGATAGCTCGGCGCCCGACCACGCCGCCGATGCGTTGCGCTATGCCTGTATCTGGAAACCTGTAGGCGCAAGGCAAATGGCCATCTGATGCTGGCTTATTGCGCAAACGACTCACGGCACATTGCAATGAGCATCGACCGGCAGCAGCGCTGGTGCATTGGGTAGCAGCCCTGTGGTCGATCCATAGCAAGGAGCCCCACCATGAGCGAATTCCCCACCCCCCGGTTCATTCCGTACCACACAACAAGTCAGCGAGTTGCAGATCAAGCTCGGCATGACCGTTGATCGCATCCTGCGCGACATCGAATCAGCCCAAAATAAAATCACCGCCGTAAAACAGGAAGTCGCAAACCGCTGGAAACAAGCCGCCGGTATCGATGCCGCCGACCGCAAGCGCCTCACCGAGCGCGAAACCTCAACCCGCGTCCGCGAAATTATGGACGATGTGGTAGTGAAGCTCGATACCGCTTTCATGGACGCAGAGGAACTTTACGACGAAATCGAAAGCGCCAAGATATTCTACCCCGGAAAACTGCAATTCCTGATGAACGCCACAATCATGAACGAGAACCGCGCACGTTACGCCGCCGCACTGTCGCTTGCAGGCCCGGCAGAACTCGCCGGTTATGCCTCCTATGCCATCGGCGTGCAGGATGCCGTCATGGCCGCCGCCGTGATACAGGCGAACGATGCGTTGCCCAGCAAGGAACGCCGCTTTTCTTCAATCTCCGTTTCTGAACGCATCAACATGCCCGCATGGGAATCACTGCAATCGGCCCTCAAGCTGGCCTATGCCCTGTTCCAGCAGATCGAAGTTGCCGTGCGCACCTTCAAATCCGGCAAGGCCAGCCCCATCGATACCATCCGCCTCGCTATGCTGAACAGCGAATTGAAGGCGGAAGCCGACCCCAAAGAATAGGCCGTTTACGCAGGCAAATCTGCGTGATAGGTTGATGTCAGAACTTTGAGAAAGGTTCCGGGTCTTCAAAAAGCCCTTGATAAAGCGGTTCGGCATCAAACCGTGATTGGTGTCGTCTCTCGACCTATAGGTCGGGTTGACGGCGCACATACAACAGGCTTCGGTCGAAAACGCCGTGGCTGTACTTTATCGCAGCTTTTTGAACAACCCCGGCGCCATCGAGATTTCTCGGTGGCGCTGTACTTCATATCGGGTTGTTTCATGCGCCACCGCCGCCGCATTACACGCATTACGACGCTTCGGAAGCGATTGCTCGCCGTGCGCGCCGAATTGATGCTGATTGAGCAGCAGGCGGATTATATTCCTTCACCAAAAGAAATGACCGCGCTCCAACGCACCCACTGGCTACTCGACGACCTCGCCACCCGCACAACGCGCCTCGAACCGCAGCTATGGCAACGCATCGAAACCTGGCGCAACACGCCCTGGACGCCGAGGCAACAAATAATTCGTAACGCCACCACCTTCCTGGGGTGGTGGATCGCTGGTACGATAGCCTTATCTTACTCGGCAGTAGGCTGGTTCGCGCCGCTGTTTCCGGCGCCGTGGTACATATTGCCGGTGAGTACGATTGCGGCGCTTATCTGTGTGATACTAGCTAAGCGGAAAGCATAGTCTTTTTAGAAGTATCCACGGCCCAGCACCACGTCTTCTGCATCTTCCTCTTTCTCGGGAAAGCATTCGTTAAGGTGCCACACGAAACGTTCAAAGCATTCAGGCCGGAGAGGGTTCTCTTGAAGAAATTTCTCATATGACTTCCGGGCTTGTTTACGACCATTCCCTGTACTGAATTCCGATCGAACATTGGATGCTAGCCGTTTTGCCTTTCTCAAAACAATCACTTCGTCAATCGAAGTGAGTTTCGTAGTAATTGGAGTCATATCAAGGAATTCGCAAAGCAAAACGTACTTAGAACCAGGCACTGCACGCTTTAGTTCAGCCGCCGTTTGCGAGGCTTCTTGAAACATGGTTTTATCAAGATTTGTCTTGATCTCTGTGGCAAAATGCGAAACGTAAAATTTTGCTTCAAAATCACTTTTGCCGTTCGGTTCATCGCTAATGATTATTTTGTGCGATTTAGATACGGCAAAATCCTGATCCTTGAGTTTTAGGAATACTCCCCCGTTATTTAACGCCAAAAAGGGTGAAGCAAAACTCAACCCAGCATATGATGATTGTGGCCCACATCTAAGATTTGCAAGGCGGTTTAATCCGGGCACTAATTTGACGTTAAATAGGTACGGAAGAAATTCCTCAAGTATTGTGTTGTCCAGTTTTAACTGACCTTTTTGACGATATAAAAAGTCATCGTCCGAATCAAAAATGAGTTCTAGCTCTATATAGCGTTTGTAATCGTTAATGGCATCGACAAGCGCTGTCAGCACTGCTGCACCATCGCCGCTAACATCAGTGAGTTTCTTTATCCACTCTTCATATTTAGCAACGGCTTTTTCTACACGACCACGATCTGCTGCCGGTAGTTTTGAATTTACCAGAAGAGCTTTGAGTTTATCGCCATGCGCTGCAATCCTAACTACTTGCATATTCTTTTTCTTTCACGTTTCTGAACGCATCTGGGGTTGAAATATTAAGCGCAGGAGATGGGCATACTGCACCAGCACTTTCTATTGCAGATTCAAGCGCATTCAAGTTTTTCTCTGATACCATACCCTTTGCCAAAATAAGCCCGGATACGCCGATCCCTCGTGCATCATTCAGATCTGTATAGCCTCTCTTTTTTCGATGTGCGATGAGAATATCTTCATA
This sequence comes from Alphaproteobacteria bacterium, assembly GCA_037200745.1. Taxonomy (GTDB): domain Bacteria; phylum Pseudomonadota; class Alphaproteobacteria; order Rickettsiales; family UBA3002; genus QFOX01. The sequence goes on along the minus strand of JBBCHK010000009.1, from coordinate 68,136 downwards.
TATTCTTTCGCCGAATCGGTTGGTAAAAACGCGCTCAGCACTTTGTATTGCTCCAAATCCGCCCGAAAGATTGAGTAGCTCTCTAATAAAATTTCCGTTTTGGAACGATGCCCCTAAAACATTTGATGTCCGCCCAAGCACGATAACCAATGGCGCCCCAGTTACCATCACACGAGTCATTTCATCGATGCATTGCGCCATATCCAAACAATATTGGATAACCGTTAGAAATCGATTCATGCGGTGTTTACGATTGGAACCGATCTCCGTACGCGCCGCTTCCAGAGGATTCCATCCCAAAAGCTCCGTAGCTGGCCTGTAGTTCTGATGATAATTAAATACGTTAATATAAGGGGGTGACGTAATTACAGCTTCGATTGTTTCATCAGAAAATGGAATTTTGCGCGCATCACCTATGTAGCAATCTGTTGAGCCATCTATATTTTTAAGTTCATTGAATACGGCTAGAACTGCCATTGCGCCTCGAACTACAGAAGCACGGGTCAACTCTTTTTCATTTCCCATGCCAAGTAGAATCACAGCCGCAAGTGTACGTGCAAGGAATGCTCCAGTGGATTGAGCGCCAATAGTTTCAAGAATGGTTTGCGGATCAAAACTAGAAGAAAAAAGGTCTATAGAACTGGTACTGTTATTGAGCATAGCCAAAGATTGGACATGCTCTAAAACGGTATTTTTTTCAGGCGTAGATAGATTCGCAAACGCGGTGAGTGATGCCAAATGCCAAGCTGCAGGATTCACTTCTATCCCCCATGCCGTACAGCCACGAATAGCAGCTTCATATAGTACTGTGCCGCTACCGCAGAAAGGATCAAGAAATGATCGGCTGTCCGAGCAGACAACATCCATAAAATATTCGATGAGTTCAGGAGAAAATTGTCCTCTCCAAGGAAGCCGGCTTTTCCTTGAACGCATTTCGATGTTTAATTTCGTTTTGTCAAAATTAAATATCGGAAGATCGACCGAATGTGATTTGATGGCGCTATGCTCGAATTCACTCGTTAGATTATTTATATTCAACATAATCGCCCCCGACTTTATTAGAAAACTTATCGTAAGCGTCCATTAATTCCGGCTCTTCCTCACGCTCTGCGAACCTGACAGGTGCATCATCGGGATAAATCAGCAGTGTTGTAGTGATTTCTCCAGTTTTAGCGAGAACTGTCATCTCCAGGACATCTTCGTTACCAAGCCACACTCCCTTAGTATGTTTCAAGCCTGTAAAGTTGTCGAAAAGTGGATCGCGTTTCGCGGCAAGCGATGCAGCAGGAAGCTCCGTTGTTTCCTGCTTCGCTCTGTAAAAGACACCTGATTTCAAAAGCGGTTCGCTTGAACGCGACCAATCAATAAAGCCATCTTTGCCTACGACGAGCATGGCGCGCTTATCTGTCATATCAAGCCACTTCAAAATAGCAGCGACACGAGAAACCTCATATCGATTGGCGAGGTGTTCCATCAGCGCCATTGTTGGTTTTTGTCCCGCGATCTGTTCGCGTACATCGTCCAGAGGCATCAGCAGGTATGATGCAAAGATGTTCGCTTGTGCCTCGATTTGTGCATATTCTGATTTCCAGTCGAGCATATGGCGAGGCTCGCACTCGATGCCGCTAGGAGAAGTTTTTCGATGTAGAAGATAGTGTCCGAGTTCGTGTGCCAGGGTAAAATTCTTCCGTCCCCGCGATTGGATATTCTCGTTATACGCGATTCCCCATTCTCCCTTTTTGTGCGGGCTAGGAAAAAATGCCCCCTCAAATTTCGGAGACATCCTCATGCCCTGAACCAAGGTTATCGGCTCATCAGGGTAAACTTGGCGCGAGTAATCTTGTGCAATACCGGCGATGTTAATTGGAAATCGGCTACCACCGTGAGCATCCTGCACCATTTTCAATAGGCGGGATAGATGGATGGCCCAGTGTTCAGGTGTGGTCGGCAGGGTCATTTTTTCTTGCCCCACAAATCCATCATTTCCTCGAACTTCTGCTGATCCTCTTCATCGAGCTGACTAAATTTCCTAAAAAAAGCCTCTTTCAGAACTTCATTTTTTGGCTCCGCCTGTTTTTCGTCGAGCAAAAATTCCGGTGTCACTTTCAGTACCGCAGCTATTCGGGTAAGAATTTCTGCGGAAGGTTTGAGCGGCTTCTTGCCTGCACGTGGATTCTCCAATTCCCACAGGTAGCTTTTGCTTAACTCGGCCATCGTCGCTGTTTTATCGAGCGACAAGTCGAGGTCAGTGCGAAGTTTTTTTATCTTTTCCCCAAGCGTTAAAGACATAATTCTCCCTGTAAATCTGCGGCGTAATCTGCTGTGCGGTATAACGGACAAAATCGTCCTTGACAAGGCATATTAATGCCTTATTACGTTCGATATGCCGCACGATTGCGTATTGATGGTGTGCGGGTAACATAACATAGGAAACGTTTATGAGCGAGCAATTTGGTTACGAAATCGACATGCTGCCGGTGGGCAATGGAGACAAAAGCGGCGATGCAATCGCAGTGCGGTACGGCAATAGCAGTACCGGCTACAAGGTAATGGTCGTGGATGGTGGTACAAGGGAGTCCGGCGCAAAACTCGTCGAGCACATCAAAGAATTCTACGGCACCACCAGGGTAGACTACATGGTATGCACCCATCCTGACAACGATCACTCCTCCGGTCTTCGTGTGGTCATGGAAGAAATGGAAGTAGGCGAGCTCTGGATGCATCGCCCTTGGAACCACAGCCATCATGTTCACGATTATGTTGCCGATGGGCGCGTGACCCATAAGAGCCTAACCGCAAACATTCAAAAATCCTTGAGCACCGCGCACGAGTTGGAAGGCATGGCGGAAGATCGCGGTATTTCGGTACACGAGCCACTTCAAGGTAGCCATATCGGTATTTTTGAGGTGCTTTCTCCTACCCTCGATTTTTATAAAGAGCTGCTCGTCGAAGAATACGGGGATTCAGAAGAATCGCTGGGCCGAAGTCTGCTCGATATGCTGAAAAATGCCATGGACGCTGGTGCGGAGGCTCTCGCACGCATGGTGGGTGAAACGTGGGGCATCGAAACGCTGCGTGAAGATGGCAAAACGTCGCCGCTCAACGAAACCAGTGTCGTGCTGTTTGCCAGCATCGAAGGCCGGGGCGTACTGCTGACCGGCGACGCCGGGATTCGCGCTCTGACTCATGCGATGGATTTCGCTCAGGCAACGATGCTTCCGCTCCATGAACTACGGTTTGTTCAAATCCCGCATCATGGCAGCCGCCGAAACGTATCTCCGAGTCTCCTTAACCGCCTGATCGGTAAACCACTGGCAGAAGGCGCCACCCGTTCATCGTCTCTTTCAGCGTGCGTTTCTGCGTCGAAGGATTCAAAAACCCATCCTCGAAAGGTAGTCACGAATGCATTTCGTCGTCGTGGCGCCGCTGTGACGGGAACGCAAGGCAGCACCACCCGCCATCACCATAATATGCCTGCTCGCGCAGGCTGGGGCCCGGCACCGCAAATTCCTTTCCATGACGTCGTGGAAAGCTACGAGGAGGTCACAGAGGACGCATGAAGCTCGACCGGTACACCTACTGCGCCCGCTTGCTTCCGGCGCTGATCGTTTCAAGCCCACTGCTGCTGGTGCTGTTCCTTGTGCTACCTTCTGTTTGGAAGCTACTAGGCGGCATCTCAGCGGTGGGCCTGTCGGCCGCGTTAATTTTTCTGCTAGGCCAGTGCGGTCGGGACATGGGCAAGCGGAAGGAAAGCGGCCTGTTTGAACGGATGGGCGGTAAACCGACAACGCGACTTTTGCGTCACACGGATTCTTGTCTGTCACCGGCAACCAAGCAGCGATACCACCAGTACCTCGCCGCAAACGTACCGGGGTTTCACCTGCCGACTGTTCAACAAGAAATGGTTGATCCAGCGGCTGCGGATCGAATGTACGACTCAGCTACGGATTGGTTACGGGCGAGAACGCGGGATAAAGCGACCAATGAATTGCTGTTGGTCGAAAATATCTCCTACGGATTCCGCCGCAATCTTTGGGCGATGAAGGCCGTAGGGGTCGGTATCTGCATCCCTGGGTACGCTGGCCATTGACCTGCTTTTTATAGGCGGATTTGTAGTTCCGATTTTGACCACCCCGGTTGCACTGACCCTTGCAGGCATCATGCTGGCTGAGTTGGCCTTCTGGTTGCTTGTGGGCGACACCCAAATGGGTTGCCGTTCCTGCCAAGGCATACGCCAAAACCTTGCTGGAATTCTGCGATCGATGATGCAGTGAAGGAGGGACTGCTTTCAAGCACCGTTTCCCCCTTTTTCAGCGCCGTCCGGGCCGAACCTCCCGCAGCAAACGGTACTTTCACGGTACTTGCCATTCCTTCCCACCAGCAGGGAGGCGACCTAACCCATTGAAAGAAATGGTGGCTCGGGGGTGATTTGAACACCCGACCAAGGGATTATGATTCCCCTGCTCTACCGCTGAGCTACCGAGCCGCCCGTAACGAGTCGGGTAACCTAGACAAAACCTTCGGCCTGTCAAGCTAACTGCAGCGAATCCAGCGCGGTCTTCAGTTCGTAGATGAATTTACGCGATTCTTCCTCGGCGTAATATTCGCGCTCGGCGCCCCAGACGGGGTCGGGCCATGCTGCATCGGCCTTATAGCGGGCGATGACGTGGACGTGCAGCTGCCCCACCTGGTTGCCGAGGGCGGCGACGTTCAGCTTGTCCGGCGTCGCCAGCGCTTTAAGAATGTGGGAGACGACGGCGATCTCGTCGCTCAGGCCGTGCTGGTCCTCGCGCGGCAGGTCGATCCATTCGGTGAGGCCCGCCCGGCGCGGCACGAGGATGAGCCACGGGAATTTCTTGTTGTCCATCAGCCGCACGTTGCACAGCGGCAGGTTGGTGACGAACAGCGAATCGCGCGCGAGGCGGGGATCGATCTCGAACGCCTCTGTCATCGGATTATATCGGCACTTTCGCCGAGCTCCGCTTCCGCCTGCCGCCTGCCCGCTTTCTTCTCGGCGGTAGCGATGGCTTCGATGGTGGAGACGCCGGCGTCGGCGGCTTTCGAGCGAGCGGCCTGAAAAGCGTCCCTGCGGGTCTTAAAAAGTTCCTGCTGCCCTGCGTCGGCCTGGTAGATGGCGCGCGCGTGACCGAAATCGCGCGCCGCCTGCCGGAAGGCAGCCTCCGCGGCGGCCTTTTCTTCTGCGGAGACTGGAGGGCTGGCAACGTCCGACATGGCTTAACCGAACACCCGCCTGAAGATCGTATCGACATGTTTCGTATGGTACGCCGGGTCGAACAGCGCGCAGAGCTCCTTGATCGAGAGGACCTTGCCGACGTCCTTGTCCTTCTCCAGCAGGTGCAGGAAGTTCGCGCCTTCGAGCCAGACCTTCATCGCGTTGCGCTGCACCGCCTCGTAGGCCCCTTCCCGGCTCATGCCTTTTTGCGTCAGCGCCAGCATCACGCGCTGCGAATGGACCAGCCCGCCGAGCTTATCGAGGTTCCGCGCGATGTGCTCGGGGTAGAGCACCAGCTTTTCGACCAGCTCGGCGAGGGCGCGCCAGCGCGAAATCGAGCGTGACGGTCGCGTCCGGCCCGATGAAGCGCTCGACCGAGGAATGCGAGATGTCGCGCTCGTGCCAGAGCGCCACGTTCTCCAGCGCCGGCGCCACGGAAGCGCGCACGACGCGCGCGAGCCCGCAGAGATTCTCGCTCAGCACCGGGTTGCGCTTGTGCGGCATGGCGGAGGAGCCCTTCTGGCCCTTGCTGAAATATTCCTCGGCTTCGAGCACTTCCGTGCGCTGAAGATGGCGGATTTCGGTCGCGATATTCTCGATCGACGAGGCGATGACGCCGAGCGTCGCGAAGAACATCGCGTGCCGGTCGCGCGGGATCACCTGCGAGGAGATCGGCTCAATGGCGAGGCCCATCTGCTTCGCCACATGCGCTTCGACGCGCGGGGTCGACGTTGGCGAAGGTCCCCACCGCGCCGGAGATGGCGGCCACGGCGATCTCCTTGCGCGCCGCTTCGAGGCGCGCGCGGGCGCGCTGGAACTCGGCGTGGAAGCGGGCGAATTTCAGCCCCATCGTCACCGGCTCGGCGTGGATGCCGTGGCTGCGGCCGACGGCGACGAGGTCCTTGGTCTCGTAGGCGCGCTTCTTCAGCGCGGCGAGCACGAGGTCGAGGTCGGTGAGCAGGATGTCCGCCGCGCGCATCAGCTGGACGCTCAGGCAGGTGTCGAGCACGTCGGAGCTGGTCATGCCCTGGTGCAGGAAGCGCGCCTCCTCGCCCACTTCCTCGGCGACGTAGGTAAGGAAGGCGATGACGTCGTGCTTCGTGGTGCGTTCGATCGCGTCGATGCGGGCGATGGCCTTGGCGTCGAATTCCTTCGGCGCATTTTTCCAGATGGCTTTCGCGGCGCTTTTCGGGATGGTGCCGAGCTTCGCCATCGCGTCCGCCGCATGCGCCTCGATCTCGAACCAGATGCGGTATTTGGTGGAGGGCTGCCACAGGGCAGTCATGTCGGGGCGGGAATAGCGCGGGACCATGGCCGCATCTTAGCCGGAAGCTTCCGTGCGGCAACGAAATTATGCTTATCGGGGCGCGTGGCCGTGCTTAGGGTGCCCGCCCGGCGCCGGATGATGGCCCGGAACGGCCGGCGGCGGCCCGATCTCATCGGCATGCGCGCCGTGCAGCGGGGCGGCGTGACCCGCGGCGTGGCCGTGCAGCTCGCGCAGGACGTGGGCCGCCTCGTTCACCAGCCGGTTGCGCAGGTCGTGGCCGTGCACCCCGGCGACGGCGATATAGCCCACATGCGGGATGCCGCCGACGAAGGCGGTGCGGCCGTGCGAGCCGTAGCCGTCGAAGCCGTGCGGATCGTCGATGCTGTCGCCGGTGCCGGTCTTGCCGAAGGTGACGGCATGGCCGATCAGCGCATGCCCGGTGTTCCGGATGAAGTGCGCGTGGTGCGGCTCGGCGTAGAACCGCTTGATGTCGGCAGCGCCGAAATGGTGGTGGTGGTGCGCCGCGTTGTGCGCCAGCCGGTCGAGGCCCGAGCCGGGATAGTGGCCGTGCATCTCGCGGTAGCGCTCGATATCGGGGACGCTCAGGTGCGGTTGCGCCGCCAGCTTCGCCAGTCGCGGGGAAATCGCGCTCCAGGTAGAACGGGATGTGCGCCATGTCCCCGGCGGTGCTGTAATGGCCTTCCTGCGGCATGCCGTTGGGCGTCACGAAATGCGAATGCGGCAGGTGGCTGCCGGGCCGCGCGGCGACGTCGTTCATCAGGTAGCAGAAGGCATGGACCGAGCCGCCGGCCGCCTCCGCCACCCGCAGCGCGGCCTCGTTGTCGGAGCGGATGAGCATCAGGTCGATGTCGGTGCGGTGCCGGCGGATGAAATCCTTGTGCAGCACGCCTTCCTTCATCAGCGTACCGATCGTGTACAGCGTCCACAGCTTGGTGGTCGAGGGCGGGATCCTCCCGGTTGGTCCAGTTGTAGCTGAGCGCCTCGATCAGCCGGCCGCGCCGGTCGAGCACCGCCTCCGAATAATCGCGGTGATGGCGATGCGGGGAATGGTGGTGGTGAGAATGCATGTCGTGCCCGGACATGCTCTCATAGTAACGCGATTATATGACAGGTTGATGACGATCGTTGGGAAAGCCGCTTCGGTCAGTGCGTCGGTGTCGGCGGCGGCGCGCCTCGTTGCGGCGGCGCGCCTCGTTGCGGCGGCGCGGCCGGCGTGGGCAGCGGCGGGCGCGGGGTCGGCACCGGGTGCGACGTCGTGCCGGCCGCCGTTGGCGTCGGGCTGCTGCTGCGAAGGCGTCGCTGTCCCGAACAATGCCGAGAATGCCGACATGATGGCTTCCAGGAACGACTTGATCAGGCCGATCAGGCCGGAATCGATCGCGCCCGGATCGCTGAATTCGTCGTGCGCGTTGGAGGCGGCGCGGCGGCGTTCGACTTCCGCCGGATCGTCATCGGGGCTGTAGCGGAGAAGTGCCGGGATCGGCGAGGCGCGGGAAGGCGGCCTGCACGTTGTTCGTGCGGTTCGCCAGCGCCCGCGCGAGGGAAGCCCGGTCGTCCGACGTGGCGACGCCCGCCAGCGCGTAAGTGCCATGGTCGGTCGCGCCGACGAAGGAATATTTCCCGTCGCTTCCGTAAATGCCGCGCGCGGTGCCGGTCTTCGCCAGGTTGGTGCCGCCGTCCTGGTGCAGCACGCGCGCGCCGGTATTGGCGCGGCCCTGGTAGCTGTCGAGCCCGGCGAGGCCGACCGCGCCTTCGACCGGCGTGCCGTTGAAGTCGTGCCGCAGGTGCCACATCATGCGCGCCATGTCGAGCGCGGTGGAATAATGGCCCTGCTCCGGCATGCCCGATGCCGTCTTGAAATGGGTATGGTCGAGCCCGGCCTTGCCTGCATATTCGTTCATCAGGTCGGCGAAGCCCGGGACTTCGGTGAGGTACGCGTTGGTGATCGTGCCGTCGCGGCCGGCCGCTTTCGCCGCATCGGAGGCGACCTGCATGGCGCAGTTGTTGTCCGAGAAGACGAGCATGCGGCGAATGGCGTTGGCGTGCGTCGCCAGGAAATCCTGCGGGATGCGGTGGTCGCGGATGAGAGCCAGCACCGTGTAGAAGGTCCATGCCTTGGTGGTCGAGGCCGGGTCCTGCAGCTCCGTGTCGTAGCCCGCGCTGAAGCTGCCGGGGATTACCGCGCCTGTCGTATCGAGGGCCACATATGTAGGGCTGCCAGTCATGACATCAGACTAGCACCCCCACATGACGGTTTGATGACAAAGTGCGCATTCCCTGAATTTTAAAGGGGATAAGTTAAGGAAGGCCGCTCAATAGGAGACCGGCGCCGGGTCAAGTGCGCGCCAGAGATACCAGGTGGCGACCGTCCGGTAGGGGCGCCAACGCTCCGCCAACATTAAGTATTGCTTCTTATCCATTGATTTTCCTGAATTATAATGGCGGGTCGATGGCCTTGACGAGGCCGAGGTCTTTCAGGGGGAGTACATCCGGGCGAAGCAGGTGGAAGATCAGGAACATTTCCGCCGTCCAGGTGCCGATGCCCTTGATGGAGGTCAGCTCCTTGATGATCTCCTCGTCCGTGCGCGCCGCCCAGTAGCCAGCGTCCACATGGTTCCCGGCGAAGAATTTCGCGACGTTCTTCGCGTAGAGGACTTTCTGCGCCGAGAATCCGCATTTGCGCAGGCTGGCGTCGCGCTTGCGCAGGAGACTTTGCGGCGTCAGCGGCACGACGGATTTTTCCAGCTTGCGCCAGACCGCATCCGCCGCCTTGACCGAGATCTGCTGCCCGGCGATGGCGCGCAGCAGCGTATAGAAACCGTCGCCGCGCGCACTCAGCCCGCGCTCGCCTTTGTAGCCGGCGATGAGCTTCTTCATCGTCGGGCAGTTGCGCGACAGCTCGCGCTGCGCTTTTTTCCAGTAATCGGGCTGCATGTTCTTTCCGTTGCGGGGCGATTCAATCCTGTTTATGTCATTGCGAGCGGCAGCGAAGCAATCCAGTTTTCTTGCAGCAGGCTGGATTGCCGCGTCGCTTCGCTCCTCGCAATGACAGGATACCAGATATGCCCTCCGCCAAGAAAATCCAATCCGCCACCCGCCGCGAAACGGACAGTTTCGGCGCGATCGACGTGCCCGCCGACCATTATTGGGGCGCGCAGACCGGGCGCTCGCTCGCCAATTTCAGGATCGGCGGCGAGCGCATGCCGGTGCCGCTCATCCGCGCGCTCGGCGTGCTGAAGGAAGCCGCGGCGACGGTGAACATGGCGCAGGGCGGGCTCGATAAAAAGACCGGCGCCGCCATCGTCAGGGCCGCGCGCGAAGTGGCGCAGGGCAGGCATGACGGCGAATTCCCGCTGGTCGTCTGGCAGACCGGCTCGGGCACGCAGACCAACATGAACGCCAACGAGGTCATCGCCAACCGCGCGATCGAGCTGCTCGGCGGCACGATGGGCAGCAAGAAGCCGGTGCACCCGAACGACCATGTCAACATGGGCCAGTCGAGCAACGACTCCTTCCCCACCGCGATGCATATCGCCGCCGCGATGCAGATCGAAAAGTCGCTGATCCCGGCGCTGAAAAAGCTCCACGCCGCGCTCGACGGGAAGGCGAAGGAGTTCGCCAAGATCGTCAAGATCGGCCGCACGCATCTGCAGGACGCGACCCCCCTCACCCTCGGCCAGGAATTCTCCGGCTACGCACAGCAGATCGCCGACAATATCATGCGCCTCGGCGACAAAGGGGCGCTTCACGGGCTGCTTGAGCTGGCGCAGGGCGGCACTGCCGTCGGCACGGGGCTGAATACCAGGGTCGGCTTCGACAAGAAATTCGCCGAGCAGGTCGCGAAGATCACCGGCCTGCCGTTCCGCACGGCGCCGAATAAATTCGCCGCGCTCGCCGCGCACGACGCGCTGGTGGACGCTTCGGGCGTGCTCAATACGGTGGCGGTGAGCCTGATGAAGATCGCCAACGACATCCGCCTGCTCGGCTCCGGGCCGCGCTGCGGCCTCGGCGAGATCCACCTGCCGGAGAACGAGCCCGGCTCGTCGATCATGCCCGGCAAGGTCAACCCGACGCAGTGCGAGGCGATGACCATGGTAGCGGCGCAGGTCATGGGCAACCACGTGACCGTCACCATCGCCGGCAGCAACGGGCATCTCGAGCTCAACGTGTTCAAGCCGGTGATCATTTACAACGTGCTGCAGTCGATCCGCCTGCTCGCCGATGCTTCGGTGAGCTTCACCGACAATTGCGTCGCGGGCATCGAGGCCAACCGCGAGCTCATCGCGCGCCACCTCAGCGATTCGCTGATGCTGGTGACCGCGCTCAACCCGCATATCGGCTACGACAACGCGGCAAAGGTCGCCAAGAAGGCGCACAAGGAAGGCACCACCCTGAAAGAAGCCGCGCTCGCCCTCGGCCTGCTTACCGCCAAGCAGTTCGACCAGTGGGTGAAGCCGGAGGAGATGGTGAGCCCGAAGAAATAATTTTTTGTCATTCCTGCGAAGGCAGGAATCTCTTTATCCGCTCACACCAGCTTCGAGAGAGATTCCCGCCTTCGCGGGAATGACGGGCTTTCAGGCTGCGACCACCGGTGAATCGCCGGCGCCCCATTCGGCCCAGGAGCCGTCATAGACGGCGATGTCGGGGAAGCCGGCGATCTCCAGCGCCAGGGCGATGATGCAGGCGGTGACGCCGGAGCCGCAGGTGGTGATGATAAGCGAGTCCGGCTTCAGGCCCGGCACCCATGGCGCGGATTTCCACCGGCGTGCGGAAGGTGCCGTCCGGGTTCAGCACCGATGCGTAATGCAGGTTGATCGTGCCGGGCATGTGGCCGCTGCGCAATCCCGCGCGCGTTTCCTTTTCGCGGGCCGCAGAACCGGCCCGGCGAGCGTGCATCGAGCACCGCGCCGCCCTTGGCGAGCTGGTCCTCGACATGGTCGCGCGTGGCGAGGCGCTTTGGCTGCAGCACGGCCTGAAACCGCTGCGGTGGCGGCTCGGCCGGCCGCGCGGTGACTTCGTGGCCGGCGGCGAACCATGCGGGCAGGCCACCGTCGAGCACGCGGGTCTTTTCGTGGCCGAAGGCGACGGAACATCCACCACCAGCGGGCGCTGGAGAAGCAGCCCACACGGTCGTAGACGACGACCTCGTGCGCGTTGCCGATGCCGTGCGCGCCGACATGATCGGCGGAAAGCGTCGGGCGTCGGCAGCATGTGGGGCAGCGCGGAGCGGTGGTCGCTCGCCGCTTCGAGGTCGAGGAACACGGCGCGCTCGATGTGGCCGCGCGCGTAGTCGGCGCGCATCTCGCCGCCGGCGGGCTGCCATGAGCCGTCGGCGATGGCGAGCAGCGGATCGTTCCGGCGTTCGTAGAGCTCGGCGACGGTGATGAGCGGCGACATCAGTAGCGGTTGTAGGACGCTTTGCCCGGGATGACGAGGTCGATCGACGCGCTGAGCCCCTGCCCGCCGGGCAGCTTGTGCATCGAAAGCATCACCCGCTGGCGCGATTCGAGCGAGAGTTTCTTCAGCGCCGGATCGTCGCCGTTGCGCTGGTCGTCGTTGAAGTAAAGCTGCGTGCCGAAGACGGGCAGCGCGTCGGTGAGCACGCGCAGGTCGACGTGCGGCGCGCGGCCCTTGAGCGCCGCCGGGAAGGCGGTGATGAAAGTGAAGCGCCCGGCGATGTCCGTCGTCGCGCGGCCGGCGCCGGCGAACACGGCGTCCGGCGTCGCGAGGTCGGCGGGCGCGGCGAGCGTCCAGTTGCCGAACGGGTCGTTCTGCCACAGCTCGACCGTGGCGCCGGCGACGGGCAGGCAGTCGCTGTCGAACACGCGGCCGTGGAGGACGAGCTCCTGCCCCTGCGCCGCGATCGACTTGCCGTTCTGCTGCAGCAGGTCGTTGCTGTAGGGGATGCGGTCGGCGCCGGGATAATTCTCGACGGCGACCTTCGGCGTCGGCTGGCAGGCGAAGGGCTGCGCGCTTTGCGCCTGCGCGGCCGGCGCGGCGAGGCACAGCAGGATGGCGCCGATGCGCCTCATGCCGCCTCGCCGAGGTCGAAACCGCTCGCTTTGCGCGGCAAGCTGGCGGGCGGCGGCCTCGAGCCCGCACCACGTCGTCGTACCATGCGTCGTCGCCCGGGATTTCGTCGGCGGCGGCGCGCTGGCGCTCGGCGGCCCATTGCAACTGCCCCGCCGCCTCGGCGACGCGCTTAAGCGCCGGGCTGATCGCGTGCGCCGCGCGCATGGCGCCGTCCGCCGCGCGGTTGCCTGCATCGAGGATCGCAGCGACGGATTGTACCGCCTGCCGGGCCTCGACGGCGAAGCGGCGCACCGATTCGGCGAAATCGGCGAGCATCCCGCCCGTCCCCGCGCGCGCCGGCGATGGCGGCGTTGAGCGCCAGCAGGTTGCCGCGCGCGGCGAGCTCGTTCAGCGTCGAAAGCGCGGGGTCGGCGGCGGAGGCGCCCGAGCGCAGCGCCTCGATGCCGTCGCGCACCCGTTCGGCGGATTCCTCCGCCTCTTCCATCTGGCGGACGATGGCGTCGGCCTGGCGCGCGAGCTGCTCGGAGGCTTCGGCGCGTACCTCGGCGGGATCGTGCGGGCGCTCGGCGATCAGGCGACGGGCCTGCGACTGCAGTGCGCGCGCTTCCGTTTGCAGGGCTTCGAGCTGCGCCGTCCAGTCGGGCGCAATGCGGTCGAGCACCAGCGGCTCCGCCGCCCTGGCGCGCGCGGCGGGCCGGCGCACGAAGCCCGCGAGCAGCGCCGCGCCGCCGAACGCGGCGATGAACGCGGCGGCGAGCAGCAGCGCCGGCGAAAAATGCACGGCGATGCCGAGCAGCGACAGCAGCCCCGAGAAAAGCAGGAACGCGCCCAGCAGGCGCAGGCGATTTTCGGCGCGTTTCAGCATCGGGCGGCCTTCCGGCGGGCAACGGCAGCGGGGGTCATGTGCATCTCCTCAGGTCGCTGCGAGCGTAGCGCAGCGCGGGGGGAATGCAACGCGTTTGTCGGCTCAGTGGATGGTGGGGCGGTGCGGCGCGGCCTGCTCGCTCGCGTGCTGCCGGCGAGCTTGTCGACCCAGTGCCCGTCATCGGATTTTTTCGCGGCCTGCTCGCTGGCGTGCTGCGCCGCGTCCGCATGCGTCAGGTGCGTGGGCGGCGGCACGTTATATTGCACCGTGGTCGCCTGCACCTTGGTCGACGGGCGCGCGGGTAAGCGGCTCCTTCGTGAGCTGGTGCGTCGCGGCGGCGACATGCGGGCGTTCGTCCTTCACCTGCTGCGCGCGCGCAGCGTGCGGCTGCTCGGATTTCACCTGCACCGGCGCCGGCGCATCGGCGGGAGGAAGCGGCAGCTTCGCCTGCTGCAGGGCCTGTTTCTTGAGCTCGGCGATCTCCTGCTCGGCGACGCTGCCCTCGGCATGGCTGACTTCCTGGCGCTGCAGGTTGGTCGCCAGCCGGTAGATATGCCCGATCGAGTGGCCGGCATCGCGGAAATGCATGGTGAACACGTTGTCGATGAGGCCGTAGATCGCCTTGTCCATCTGGCCGATGCCGCCGCCGGCGGGCGCATCGTTGATGCGCAGCCCGAGCTCGTCCTTGGCGGCGAAGTAACCGGCGTGTAGCTGTAGGACGCGTCGACGAAGGTGCGCAGCAGCGATTCGCGCGTCGCCGGGGGACCGAAGAAGCTGCTCTTGCTGACGCCGCGCCCCGGCGCTGACCCACGGCTCGGCGGCCTGCGTCAGCACCGTGCCCGTATTGAAGCACAGCTTGCCGAACGGGTTGAGCAGCTTGGAGGTGAACGTCTTGCAGTTCGCCTGCGAGTAAAGCGCATTGCCGCCTTCGAGCGCGGCGGGAGACGGAACGCGCTGCTCGCCGAAACCAGACATAGTCGGGGCGCGGTTTGGCATGGAGCTCCTGCCCCTGCCAGACGAGCTCGTGGCCTTGCGAGAAATTAAACGAAAAACGTTCCGTCGGGTCGTAAGGAGTCCCCCCGCCGCACGGGGCGGGTGGTGCCGAGGCCGAACTGGTCGGGCGCGGCGCCGCCGAGCACCAGCGGCGATTTCCATTTGCTCTGCGGCGTGCGCGTGATCCAGAAGAACGGCACCGCCGGCACCATGAACAGCGACGCCTTGATGAAGCTCTTGACGAAGTAACGCGCCGTTTTCCCCACGCCGAGGATCACCGCCAGCGCCGGGTTGTCCGGGATATGCGGGTGCAGGTGGTACTGGTGCGCGGCGATCTTCTTGAAGCGGTTGCCCAGCCAGTCGTAGCCGTCGCGGAACATCAGCGTGAAGACGTTATAGACCGTGAACCGGCTCCACAGGTCGACGACGCCGGGGGCCTGGTAATCGCCGGTGATCTCGCCGCGCTCGTTGATGATGAGCGAGCCGCCGTTGTTGTTGTTGTCCGCCACCAGCTTGAAGCCCGGGCGCCATTTGCTCAGCGCCTGGCGCTGCCACTTCATGCAATAGATGTAGGGCAGCGCGGCGAACCAGTCCTCGCCCGCGTTCTTGGTCAGGCTGCGCCAGGTGGCGCGGCCGACGGATTTCAGCCATTCCTTCTTGTCGAAATGGTGCGCTTCGCGGCGCGTGGTGTCGTGGCCGTGCGCGTCCTTGAGCCACGGCTGCGGCAGGTTGGGGTCGAACGACTGGATGACGTTGCGCGTGACCGCGTCGCCGAAGGACATCGAGGAGAAGTCGAAGGTGATCGCCACCGCCTCGGCGCCGAGGCTGCGCCCGGCCGGCATGCCGTCCATCTTCGTATAGTAGTAGGCCTTCGGCTTGAAGCGCACCAGGTTGTCGGCCCAGCGTGCTTCGGTGAACTGGCTCGCCGTCCAGTGGATCGGCTTGCCGGCGATCGTGTCGAAGCCTTTCGCGATCCATTGCGGGATATTCTGCGGCCGCAGCTCCGGCTCGTAGCCCTGCATCCGGGGTGCGCGCGTAATGGCCGCCGATGGCGAAGGCCGCCGCGCCGAAGATCCCGCGCGAGACGAGGCGGATGGCGATGCGCCCCTTGGTGGTCGACGCCCAGTTCGGATGGTAGACGCCCGACGAAAGGATGCGCCGGCCGTAGAGGTATTCCTCGTACGAGCTGCCGTGCGTAACGCCGTTCTTGTCGACCGTCGGCGCAGCGCTGATGCCCTGCCGGTCGTCCTTCTCGGCCTTCGTCTCGCGATGTTTATCCGTTGCCATCAAAAAATTCGATAGTTCTCCTCACCTTGCATGCTATCACGGCCGAACTGCCGAAGACCGTGAAGCTTTTGTGACAACGCGCCCGGAATTTTTGTGTGCGGCGCAACAAATAAGGGATTGTTCCACCGAAATATTTCAGTTGTGTGAAGATTGGCGTGCGGATGCGCTTTTCGCTCACGGAGGGGGCCGGGGCTGCGTTAAACTGGGAACTGAGTAATCCTGGGTTTTTTCTGAATGCACTCGAGCGAACTTCATTTTTCCGGGGCCGACCATGGCGATGTATGACAATCGCCGCGCTGGCGTGCCCATCGCATCGATCGAATTCTCGCCGATGCCGGACGGGAACTTCACCTTCTTCTACCTGAGGGACGGCGGCCAGGCGGCCGCGGTGAAGCAGCTCATCACCTCGCCGTCCTTCGGCCAGCACGTCGTCACCGAGACGAAGCTGAACGGCAAGCCGGTGCTCGGTCACCCAGGGAGCGAAATCGCAGACGGACATCCTCAGCCTGCTCGCCTCGACGGGAACGATTTCTCGCCGCGCCTGCCGGTGCGCAAATGGAACCTGTGGAGAGTGCGCGGCACGATGGGCACCGTCGGCCAGCTCGGCCAGCTCGCTTCCGCGCTGCTGCCCGTGCCGGTGTTCGACCCCATCGCGCACAAGGTCCGCCGCGAGGTCGATTACGGCACGCTGATCTTCGCCGCCTCCAACCTGACGGCCAACGGCATCAACATCGCTTTCGGCGCCGAGAAGACGCCCGACGTCAACCAGCTGCACTTCCTGAAGGAGAACCTCAACGAGCGGATCGCGCCGCACGTCGCCCCCGGCGGCAACCTGCCCGCGACGGACGACGACACGCGCTACCACCTGCGCGAGGAGCCGGAGAAGCCGCACTCCATCGGCAAGAAGTTCCACGACTTCATGCAGCGCAATTCCGTGGCGTTCGGCGAGATCGGCCTGCGTTATTTCGGCTCCTTCGCGCTCGCCTTCCCGATCACCAACGAGCACAAGCATTTCAGCTTCAAGGGCTGGAAGGGCGGCGTCACCGAGCTAAGCAAAGGCAATTTCAGGGGGGCGTGGGATTCCGCGCGCAACAAGCACAGCGTATACTCCCTCGCCGGCGGCCTCACCTACATGACGGGCAAGACCATCGCCCTCATGTCGAAGATCCCCGACCCGTACGAGAACAAGAAACACACCTGGTGGGACTCGGTGCGCGAGCACGTCACGTTCCATGCCAGCTCGGTCATCGAGACGTTCGCCGGCGCCACCATCGCCTACGACCGGCTGAACCTGAGGCACAACGCGGCAGGCGCGATCGTCAACAAGCTCAGGCTGCCGGAGTGGCACATTCTCGGCGGGCCTCGGCGGCAGGGAATTCCAGCGCGACTGGTTCGGCGGCATCGGCGGGCTGCTCTTCGCCTCGGCCTATATCACGCGTTTCTTTGCGCCCTTCGGCGAGAAGCAGCTCGACTTCAACGAGCTCAAGGCGCATGTCAGCGATTCGCTCGCCAACGTGAAGCCGGAGGAGATCCCCAAGCTGCTCGCCGACTGCGCCGCCACCATTAAAGAGCATGCCAAGGACAAGCCCATCGAGATGGGCCAGATCTATACGGCGATGCTTTCCGACCTCTACCAGTACCACCACGTGACCACGCAGGGCGTCACCGCCGTCGAGGGCCACGAGAACCGCCCCTTCGCTCCCATGGAGAAATCGAAGCACCATGAGAGCAAGCCCAGCACCAAGCTGGCCGTCGGCGCGCGCGAGCTGGCCTCCCGCGTCGAGCCCGAGCCCACGGCCGCCGTGCGCAGCTAGTTTCCCCTTGCATTCCGCCGGATTCTGCCCTAATTAGCCGCTCCCACGCTCGCAAGGGCGGGGATTACGCACACAGACTAAGGGCTGCCGGGGTGTTCCCGGTTTCCCGCCGGTGCGAGGCGACTCGCTACTGTCTGTGGAGGCTCAACCGGACTATAAGGAGTAATAAAGTCATGGCACTTCCTGACTTCTCGATGCGCGAGCTGATCGACGCTGGCGTCCATTTCGGCCACAAGACCAAACGCTGGAATCCGCGCATGGCGCCGTTCATCTACGGCATCCGCAACGACATCCACATCATCGACCTGCAACAGACCGTGCCGTTGCTGCACCGCGCGCTGACCGCCGTGCGCTCGACGGTCGCCAAGAACGGTCGCATCCTGTTCGTCGGCACCAAGCGCCAGGCGTCGGACTCGATCGCCGAATCCGCGCAGCGCTGCGGGCAGTATTATGTCAACAACCGCTGGCTGGGCGGCATGCTCACCAACTGGTCGACGATCCAGAACTCCATCCGCCAGCTGCGCAAGATCGAAGAGACGCTGAGCCAACCGGAAGCCGGCTTCAAGAAGAAAGAGCTGCTGCAGATGAAGCGCCAGCGCGACAAGCTCGAGCGCTCGCTCGGCGGCATCCGCGACATGGGCGGCAAGCCGGATTTGCTGTTCGTCATCGACACCAACCGCGAGGACATCGCCATTAAGGAAGCCAAGAAGCTGGGCATCCCCATCGTCGCCATCGTCGACACCAACTGCACGGTGGACGGCATCGACTACCCCATCCCCGGCAACGACGACGCCACGCGCGCCATCAAGCTCTACTGCAAGCTGATCTCCGACGCCGCGCTCGACGGCCTGTCGGAATCGCTCGGCGGCCAGGAGATCGATTTCGGCGCCAAGGACGAGCCTTCCGAGCTGAAAGCCGTCGAAGGCGAGCAGCCGCGCGAAGGCGAGACCGAGCGCCAGATGACGGAGCGCCACGCCCGCGAATCGCGCAAGCACGAGAAGCCGGCCGAGACCAAAGGTCGTGGCCCGCGCGGCGGCAAGGCGGCGAAAGCCGCCCCCGCCACCTCGACGAAGAAAGAAGCCTTCGCCGAGGAAGCCAAGAAGGCCCGCAGCAAGAAGTCGGAAGAGGTCCCCCTCGACCTGACGCAGGCGTCGCCTTCGAATACGGAAGTCCAGGAAGGCTCCGTGCCCTCCGACACCGACAAGAAAAGCCGCGCCAAGAAAACGGCGTAACTGTCATTCCCGCGCAAGCGGGAATCCAGACGCGCGAAGCGCACTTAAAAGAAAAAGAACTAGATTCCCGCTTTCGCGGGAATGACAAAATAAGGAGTATCAAATGTCCGCACAACTCATCAAGGAACTGCGCGAGCGCTCGGGCGCCGGCATGATGGACTGCAAAAAGGCCCTCGACGAGACCAGGGGCGACATGGAAGCCGCCATCGACTGGCTGCGCAAGAAAGGCCTCGCCTCCGCCGCGAAGAAGGCCGGGCGCGTCGCCGCCGAGGGCCTCGTCGCCGTCGCCGGGGACGGCACCACGGCCGCGATGATCGAGCTCAATTCCGAGACCGACTTCGTCGCCCGCAACGAGCAGTTCCAGGCCCTCGCCCACGAGATCGCGAGCGAAGCGCTCGAATCCGGCACCGACATCGAGGCGCTGAAGCAGCAGAAAATGAGCGCGACCAACAAGACGGTCAGCGAAGCCATCACCGCCGCCGTCGCCACCATCGGCGAGCACATCAACCTGCGCCGCGTCGTCACGCTCTCCGTGAAGGACGGCGTCGTCGCCACTTATATCCACAGCGCGGTGAAGCCCGGCATGGGCAAGATCGGCGTCCTCGTCGCCCTCGAATCGACCGGGAAGAAGGACGTGCTCGAAGCCCTCGGCAAGCAGGTTGCGATGCATGTCGCCGCCGCCAAGCCCGAGGCCATCAGCCGCGAAACGGTCGATACCAGCAAGCTCGACCGCGAGAAGAGCGTGCTCATCGAGCAGGCCATCGCCTCCGGCAAGCCGAAGGAGATCGCCGAGAAAATGGTCGAAGGCCGCATCCGTAAATATTACGAGGAAGTGGTGCTGCCCGAGCAGCTCTTCGTCATCGATGGCAAGACCAAGGTCGCCGACGTGGTGAAAGCCGCCGAAAAAGACGCCGGCGCACCGATCAAGCTGGTCGCGTTCGAGCGCTTCGCCCTCGGCGAAGGCATCGAGAAGCAGCAGGACGATTTCGCCGCCGAAGTCGCCAAGCAGGCCGGCGTCGCGTAGCGCTCGCGCTTTCGTTCCAAATCCGTTATAAAAGAGGCCATGAAAAAACTTCGTGGCCTCTTTCTTTTGATGCTCCTGCCCGCCTGCGCGACGGTGACGTCGAGCCACAGCCAGGACATCTCGGTGGCGACCACGCCGCCGGGGGCGCGCTGCGTGCTCACCAACCAGCTCGGCAACTGGGAGATCGCCTCGACGCCGGGGAAAGCATCCGTCCACCGCAGCTTCAGCGCCCTGACCATCCGCTGCGAGGGCGGCGACGGCGCGAAGGGAACGACGACGCTTCAGCCGCGCACGCGCGACCGCAGCTACGCCAACGCGGCGATGCTGGGCTTCCCCGCCTATGTGGATGCCGCGACCGGCGCCGGCTACGAATACGACCCGGATTCGGTCGTCGTGCCGCTCAGCCGCTAATGCTCGAGCTTCTTATCCCGCGCGTGGAGCGCGGCAGCGTAGCGTTCCTCGAACTCGTCGCGCTGCGCGGCCGGTAATGCCGCGACGGCTTTGCTGATCGTCGCCGAAAGGGCCTGGGCGGTCGGGAAATAGGCGCCGACATAAGGCCGTCCTTCGGGGCCCTTGCCGTCCTTGCGCTCGGCCTGCGTCGTATGCTGCAGGAAATCCGACATGAATCGCTCGAACGTATGCTGGGCCGCGCCGACAGGCTCGCCGTCCTGCCGGCGAAGGGCGCTGTCGCGGGCGAGGGAAACGATGACCATTCCCGGCGCCGTGCTGACGAAAAGCTGTATCGGCGCCTGCACTTCCTCGTCCTTCGTGACGACCGCGTAGAGCGCGTGCAGCGCCAGCTGGCAGTCCATCGCGGTGAGGATGGGATGTGCTTTCTGGCCGATCCGCAGCCCCTGCCCTTCGGCGACGGCCGGGATCAGCGCGCGGTTCACCGGGCGCGGCGCCGGCGCATCGAGATCGAATGTGAATTGATCATCGGTCATGAGTGATCATCTTAACCCGCCCTGCCGTTAGGAAGCTATGCAATCTGCGCGGCGGCCCTATGACCCTACTGCTGCCCGAGCGACCTGGCGGCCTGGTCCACGGTATCGGAAGCGGCTTTGCGGATGAGGCCCTCGAACAGCTCGCGCGTGGCGAGGTCCGGGAAACCGACATTGCCGATGGCCGCTTCGCATTTGCGTGCAAGCTCACCGGTGCTTTCATTGGTATTGCGCATGCTACCCTCCATTTCCAGCAAGGATAGCAGCCCAAGGTTAACAACCGCTTAACCGCGCACGAAAAATCCCTTGTACTTTCAGCCACGCACAGTAGTTAATGGCCAACTTCCGGGGTATTCCATGACCAAGCTCGCCGCCAAGCCCACTGCCAAGCCGAAATTCAAGCGCGTGCTCATCAAGGTCTCCGGCGAGGCGCTGATGGGCCGGGAGCCCTACGGCCAGGACCTCCCCACCGTCCAGCGCATCTGCGGCGACATCAAGGAAGTGCACGACATGGGCGTCGAGGTCTGCGTCGTCGTCGGCGGCGGGAACATCTTCCGCGGCATCAAGGGCGCGGCGGCTGGCATGGAGCGCTCCAGCGCCGATTACATGGGGATGATCGCCACCATCATGAACGCCCTCGCCATCCAGAATATCCTTGAACAAATGAACGTCGAGACGCGCGTGCAGTCGGCGCTCGAGATGCAGCAGGTCTGCGAGCCCTATATCCGCCGCCGCGCCATCCGCCATATGGAAAAGGGCCGCGTCGTCATTTTCGCCGGCGGCATCGGCAACCCGTACTTCACCACCGATACCACCGCCGCGCTGCGCGCCTCCGAGCTCGAATGCGATGCGCTGCTCAAAGGCACGCAGGTGGACGGCGTCTATGACTCCGACCCGAAGAAAAATCCCAAGTCGAAGCGCTTCGACCGGCTTTCCTACCACGACGTGCTGAGCAAGGACCTCAAGGTCATGGATGCTGCCGCCATTTCGCTGGCGCGGGAGAACTCGATTCCCATCCTCGTCTTTTCCATCGGCGAGTCCGGCAGCTTCGCCCGCGTCGTCGCCGGGCAGGGCAAATTCACCATCATCACCGACAAATAGAGGCTACGCATGGCACTCCCCGAATTGCAGAAACACATGGACGGCGCGCTCAAGCGCCTGCAGACGGAATTCTCCGGCCTGCGCACCGGCCGCGCCAGCCCCACGATGCTCGACAACGTGCAGGTCGAGGCCTACGGCACGATGATGCACATGAACCAGGTCGGCAACGTCACCGTGCCGGAGCCGCGCCTGCTCTCGGTCTCCGTCTGGGACAAGACGATGGTCAAGTCGGTCGAGAAGGCCATCCGCGAATACGACGCGAGCTTCAACCCGTCGGTCGACGGGCAGACGATCCGCGTCGCCATCCCCGCCCCGTCGGAGGACCGGCGCAAGGAGATGGTCAAGACCGCGCATAAATACGGCGAGAGCGCCAAGGTCGCCATCCGCAACGTGCGGCGCGACGGGATGGACGCGGTCAAGGCCTCGAAGGTCTCCGAGGACGAGCAGCGCACGCAGTCCGACCAGATCCAGAAGCTCACCGACGATTACGTCAAGAAGGTCGACGAGCTGCTCGCCGCCAAGGAAAAGGACATCATGAGCGTCTGACGCTCGTGGCATATATGGAACCGTCATTGCGAGGAGGCATCGCCGACGAAGCAATCCAGGATGTGCCCGCGGCACCCACTGGATTGCTTCGCTGCGCTCGCAATGACGATGAATAGTATTGCGCAGCCGCTGGCCACCGATAGCGATGCTCCCTACCCCGCCCACGTCGCCATCATCATGGACGGCAACGGGCGCTGGGCGCAGGTGCGCGGCGTCAGCCGCGTGCGCGGCCACAACCAGGGCGCCGAGGCGCTGCGTACCCTCCTCGAATCCTGCCGCGAGCGGCCGTGGCTGCGCTACCTGACGCTCTACGCCTTCTCCACCGAGAACTGGCAGCGCTCGCCCGTCGAGGTCGCCGACCTGATGAACCTGCTGCGCCATTACGTCAAGCGCGAGGCGAAGACGCTGCACGAGCAGGGCATCCGCATGTCGTTCATCGGCGACCGCGAATCGCTGCCCGAGGACATCCAGCGCGACCTCGCCGAGGTCGAAGCGCTGACCCGGGGCAACTCGCGGCTTTCCGTCTGCATGGCGCTGTCCTACGGCGCGCGGCAGGAGATCGTCGCCGCGATGCGCGCCATCGCCCGCAAGCTCGCGCTCGGCGTCGTCGAGCCCGACCATATCGACGAGGCGATGATCGCCGATCACCTCCACACGCGCGGCACGCCGGACCCGGACCTGCTCATCCGCACCGGCGGCGACGAGCGGCTGTCGAACTTCCTGCTCTGGCAATCCGCCTACACGGAATTGTATTTCACCGACGTGCTGTGGCCCGATTTCCTCCCCGCGCATCTCGACGAGGCGGTGCTCGCCTACCAGAAACGCGAGCGCCGCTTCGGCAAGAGGAAAGGCGCGTGAGCGTCCGCTGGGCCGACCTCGGGACGCGCACGCCGAGCGCCGCCGTTTTCGGCGCCGTCGTGCTGTTCGTCACCTGGTGGAACGAGATCAGCTTCGACGCGATGCTGCTTCTCGCCGCCGTCATCCTCCTGCGCGAATGGATCGGCCTGACACGCACGCGCCACGGCATCTGGGTCGCCATCGGCGTGCTCTATCTCTTCGCGACGCTGCTCGCCCTCGCCTTCCTGCGCCATGACGGTTTCCGTATCGTGTATCTCCTGTTCGCGCTGGTATGGGCGAGCGACATCGGCGCGTATTTTGTCGGCAAGAAATGGGGGGAAACATAAAATCGCCCCGTCCATCAGCCCCGGCAAAAGCTGGGAGGGGCTGGCGGGCGCCGTCCTGTTGACGAGCGCGGTGGCCGCGCTCGTCCATTTCTTCCAATGGCCCGGCAGCGCCCTGCTCGCCCCCACCATGCTCATGCTGCACGGGATATTCTACCTGCACGGCCTGTCCCACCACGCGGCGCTGCTGCTGGCATGGATACTCAACAGCCTGCTATTCGGCGGCGCCGTCGCGCTGCTGGGGCTGGCGGGCGACCTCTTCGAATCCTCCCTGAAACGCCGCGCGGGCGTGAAGGACAGCGGCACCCTCCTGCCCGGCCATGGCGGGCTGT
Source organism: Alphaproteobacteria bacterium (assembly GCA_037200745.1). Lineage (GTDB taxonomy): Bacteria > Pseudomonadota > Alphaproteobacteria > Rickettsiales > UBA3002 > QFOX01. Next base: position 44,266 of record JBBCHK010000009.1, on the reverse strand, counting down.
TCGACCGCGTCGACGCGCTGCTGCCGAACGCGCTGTTCTTCGCGCTGGTGCTGCTGTGGATACAGAGCATCAAGACATGGCCTTAATTCTTGCCACCCCCGAGCCCGCAGGTCTAGTTTCCGCCGATGATTTCCGCTCCCCGTCCCCAAAGCAAGCCGCGCGCCGCCAGCGAACGCCGGCGTATTTCCGTGCTCGGCGCGACGGGCTCGATCGGCGACAGCACGCTGCGCGTCATCAGCGAATACCCGGGCCGGTTCGACGTCGTCGCGCTGACCGCGCAGGACAATGTCGAGAAGCTCATCGAGCTCGCGCGGCGCTACCGGCCGCAACTGGTCGCCATCGGCAACGAGGTGCATCTGAGTGCGCTGCGCGCCGGGCTGGCGGACACGAACATCGCCGTCGCCGCCGGATCGCAAGGGGCTCGCCGAGGCCGCCAGCGCCGAGGCGGAGCTCACCGTCTGCGCCATCGTCGGCGCGGCGGGGCTGCTGCCGTCGCTGAGGGCCATCGCCCAGGGCCGCACCGTCGCGCTCGCCAATAAAGAGACGCTGGTCTGCGCCGGCGAGCTGGTGCTGCAGGCCTGCATGAAATCCGGCGCGACGCTGCTGCCGGTCGATTCGGAGCATAACGCCATCTTCCAGGTGCTCGCCGGCGAGCATCGCGCGCAGGTGGAAAAAATCACGCTCACCGCATCCGGCGGGCCGTTCCTCGCCCGGCCGCTCGATACGCTCGGCGACGTGACGCCACAGGAGGCCGTCGCCCATCCGCGCTGGAGCATGGGCGCGAAAATTTCGTCGATTCGGCGACGATGATGAACAAGGGACTCGAACTGATCGAGGCGCATTATCTGTTCGCGATGCCGCCGGAGAAGCTCGACGTGCTCATCCACCCCGAATCCGTCGTCCATTCGCTGGTGCATTATGCCGACGGCTCGGTGCTCGCCCAGCTCGGCATGCCGGACATGCGCATCCCCATCGGCTACGCACTCGGCTGCCGGAGCGGCTCGCCCTCGACGTGCCGAAGCTCGACCTCGCGCAGATCGGCGCACTGCATTTCGCAAAGGTCGACGAAGCGCGCTTCCCGGCGCTGAAGCTGGCGCGTGGCGCGCTCGCCGCCGGCGCTTCGCACATGATCGCGCCTCAACGCGGCGAACGAAGTCGCGGTGATGCGCTTCCTGAACGGCGAGATCAAATTCACCGACATTACGGTGACCGTCGCGCGCGTGCTGGAGGCGACCAGATCGGCGCCCATCGATTCGCTGGAGGCGGTGCTGGCGGCGGATAATGACGCGCGGGCCCGCGCGAAGGCGTATTGATGCACCAGGTGCTCCACTTCCTGCATTACGCGGTGAGCTTTGCGCTGGTCATCAGCATCATCGTGTTCATCCATGAGTTCGGGCATTTCCTTGTCGCGCGGCTGACGGGCGTCAAGGTCGAGATCTTTTCCATCGGCTTCGGGCATGAGCTTTTCGGCATCACCGACGGCCACGGCACGCGCTGGAAGCTCGCGGCGCTGCCGCTGGGCGGCTACGTGAAAATGTTCGGCGACGCCGGCGCGGTGAGCTCGCCCGACGCGGCGCTGCTGGCGACGATGACCAAGCAGGAGAAGCGCGTCAGCTTCCACCACCGGCCGCTATGGGCGAAGGCGGCGATCGTCTCGGCGGGGCCGGCGTTCAATTTCCTGCTCGCGGTGCTGGTGTTCACCTATTTCCTGTTCACCGTCGGCATCGCCTCGACGCAGCCGGTGATCGGCGGCATTTTGCCGGACACGCCGGCGGCGAGCTCGGGCCTCAAGGTCGGCGACCGCATCCTCGCGGTGGACGGCGTGAAGATACATACCTTCACCGACATCACCGAGCGCATCGCGACCAATATCGGCACGCCGGTAAAGCTCGACGTGGCGCGCGGCAAACGCAGCTTCAGCCTGAGCCTGACGCCGGTCGCCCTTCACCGACAAGGACGCATTCGGCAACCTCGCCAGCACCCGCTGATCGGCCTCAAGAGCGAGCAGATGGTCTATACCAAGGCCGATTTGCCGCAGGCGCTCGCCGCCGCGGTGGGCAAGACCTACGACCTCTGCGCCGCCTCGCTCACCGTGATGGGGCAGATGGTGACGGGCCACCGCAGCCTCGACGAATTGAAGGGCCCGCTCGGCATCGCGAAGATGTCCGGGCAGGGCGACGTCGCAGGGGCGATACGCTGGGCGAAACGCTGCGCACCTTCCTCTGGTTCATCGCGCTGGTGTCGGTGAATCTCGGGCTGGTGAATCTCTTCCCCATCCCGATGCTCGACGGCGGGCACCTCGCTTTCTACGGTCGTGGAAGCGCTGCGCGGCCGCCCCATCGCCGAGCGCTTCCAGGAGATGAGCTACCGGTTCGGCTTCGTCTTCATCCTCTGCCTGATGGCGCTTTCGCTGTTCAACGACATGCGCCAGCTTTTTTGATTCTGTCATTCCCGCGAAAGCGGGAGCCGGAGCGAAGCGGAGACAGGCGAAGCCAATCCAGTTCTTTCCTTTTTAAACGGCGCTTCGCGGCGTCTGGATTCCCGCTTTCGCGGGAATGACAATGACGGGCGAAAAACCCTCGTGACATAAAGGCAACGCTTGTGATTCGTGCGGCGGTTTAACTTGCCTTTGCGCCGATTTTCACGCTAGTGGGGACCATCATGAGGGCGTGGTCGTGTTTGTTTGGTTGCGCGGCGCTGGCAGTGCTGCTCGCGGGCGCCGTCGCACGGGCGCGCGCAGGGGCTGCTGCAGCCCGCCGCGACGCCCAGCGCGCAGGATTTCATCGACATGGCGCACGCGCCGCCCGAAGGCGAGGCGGTGAAGAACATCACCGTTGCCGGCAACCAGCGCATCGAGGCCTCGGCGATCGAGACCTATCTCGGCATCGGCGCGCGGGCAGAAAATTACGCGCTACGACCCTCGACCTCGGGCTGAAGAAGCTCTACGACACCGGCTTCTTCGCCGATGTCGGCGTCGATTTCACCGGCGGCACGATCGCGGTGAACGTCGTCGAGAACCCGGTCATCAACGAGGTCATCTTCGAGGGCAACGACCAGATCGAGAAGGACGACCTCGAAAAAGAGGTCACGCTCAAGCCGCGCTCGATCTACACGCGCACCAAGGTCAGCAACGACCTCAAGCGCCTGCTCGACGTCTACCGCCACCACGGCCGCTATTCGGCGCAGATCACACCGCAGGTCATCCAGCTTCCGGACAACCGGGTGAACCTCGTCTTCAACATCGTCGAGGGGCCGAAGGCGTATATCGAGAAGATCACCTTCATCGGCAACGAACGCTTCGAGACGAAGACGCTCACCGACGTCATCAATTCCTCGCGCCACACCTGGTACAATTTCCTCACCGACAACGACAAGTACGACCCCGACCGGCTGCAATACGACCAGGAGCTGCTGCGCCGCTACTACTTCGCCAACGGCTATGCCGACTTCAAGATCAAGTCGGCCATCGCGAGCTGTCGCCGCAGCGCGACGCGTTCTACCTCACCTTCACCATCGAGGAAGGGCCGCAATACCGCTTCGGCACGATCGACGTCGAGTCGAAGCTCGGCAAGGGCAAGCTGCCCGACCTGAGCAAGGCGATGAGCACGAAATCGGGCGACATCTACAACGCCACCGAGGTCGAGAACACCATCGACAAGATGACCGACACACTCGGCGACCACGGCTTCGCCTTCGTCGACATCGAGCCGCTGACCAAGCACCGCGCGGGCAAGGAGCGCATCATCGACCTCACCTACCAGATCAACGAGGGACCGCGCGTTTACATCGACCGCATCAACATCTTCGGCAATTTGCGCACGCTGGATTCGGTCATCCGCCGCCAGTTCCGCCTCGCCGAGGGTGACGCCTACTCGGCCAGCAAGATCAAGCGTACCGAGCAGAAGCTCAACAGCCTGAACTTCTTCGACAAGGTGAATATCCAGACCAAGCCCGGCCCGACGCCCGACACCACCGACCTCGACGTCGAGGTGCAGGAAAAATCCACCGGCGAGATCAATTTCGCGCCGGCTTCTCGACGACCGACGGCCCCTTGGTCAACGCCGGCATCACCGAGCACAACTTCCTCGGCCACGGGCAGGAGCTTCGGCTGAACTCGCTGCTCGCCACCAAGCGGCAGGAATACGACATCGGCTTCACCGAGCCCTATTTCCTCGACCGCGACCTCGAGGCCGGGTTCGACATCTACAAGACCGACCAGAACCTGACCGACGAGGCGAATTTACGACCGCAACGCCATCGGCGGCGTGGTGCGCCTGACCTACCACCTCTCGAGCACCTGAAGCACCAGCTGCGCTACACGCTCGAGGACAGCAACATCACCAATGTCAGCTCCACCGCCTCCTTCTACATCAAGGAGGAGGAAGGGCGGGACATCACCTCGATGATCGGCCACTCGCCTGATCTACGACGAGCGCGACAACAGCAAGAACCCCTCCTCCGGCTATTACGTGCGGGTGAACGAGGACCTCGCCCGGCCTCGGCGGTTCCGACCGCTTCATCCGCCACGAGATCCAGTCGGAGTATTACTACCCCATCGCCAAGCAGTGGACGCTGGTCGGCATCGGCCAGGCCGGCAACATCACCGGGCTGGGCAAGGACGTGCGCATCAACCAGCGCTTCTTCATCGGCGAGCAGGAGATACGCGGCTTCGGCATCGCCGGTATCGGCCCGCACGACCGCACCGAGGGCGACGCGCTGGGCGGGCGACAATTACTACGCCCGCCACCGCCCGAGCTGCGCTTCCCGCTCGGCCTGCCGGAGGACCTCGGCGTCACCGGCGACATCTTCACCCGACGTCGGCAGCGAATGGGGCATCCACCCCACCGGACCGACGGTGTTCGACAGCTCGGCGCCACGGCTTTCCACGGGCTTCGGCGTCGCCTGGGCCTCGCCGTTCGGCCCCATCCACATCGACGTCGCCCGCGCCATCCTCAAGGAGCCGTACGACCATACCGAGCTGATCCGCTTCAGCTTCGGCACGCGGTTCTAGGAAGGGCTAGTGGCTAGTGGCTAGGGCTAGGGAAGGAAAAAGATTGTCTTTCCCTAGCCCTAGCCACTAGCCCTAGCCCTTATTTCCGCTGGATTTCCAGCACGAAATAGTGCAGGTTGCGGCCTCGCACCGTTTCTTTCCCCTTACGAGGTCGTTATGAAACAAGCACTTAACCGTATTATGTTCAGCCTGGCCGCCGTGATGTTCCTCGGCTTCGCCATGCCCGCTTCCGCCGACACCAGCATCGGCGTCGTCAACCTGCAGAAGATCATGCGCGATTCGAAGGCGGCGACCGCCGTGCGCTCGCAGCTCCAGGCGAAGCAGAAGGCTTTCCAGGCCGACCTCGATGCGAAGGAGAAGGACCTCTACGCGCAGGAGCAGCCCTCGCCAAGGAAGAGCCGACCACGACCGACAAGGCCGCCTTCCAGGCGAAAGTGACCGACTTCAAGAACAAGGAAGCCGCCGCGCAGAAGGAGATCGAGACGAAGAAGGGCTCGATCGACAAGGCCTTCGGCGACGCGCTGGAGTCGATCCAGAGCAACGTCTTCGCGGTGGTCAAGGAAGTCGCGGCAGCGCATCACATGAACATCGTCGTCTCCGCGCGCAGGTCCTCTATGCCGACCAGTCGCTCGACGTGACCGACGAAGTGCTGCAGAAGCTCGATGCCCGCCTGCCCACCCTGCAGGTCAAGTTCCAGTAAGCTGACTCACCGACGGACGTCATGGTCGACCGCCGCTTTTTCGTCAACGCCGGCCCTTTCGCCTGAGCGTGCTCGCCGCCGCAACGGGTGCCACGCTGCTGCGTGAGTCCCGACGGCAAGCGCAAGGTCGAGGACGTCGCCCCGCTCGACCGCGCCGGCGAAGGCGACATCAGCTTCTTCGACAACACCAAGTACATCGAGCAGTTCCTGGGCAGCGAGGCCGGGGCGTGCTTCGTGCGCACCAAATACGCCGAGCAGGCGCCGAAGAACATGGCCGTGCTGCTGACGGAGGACCCCTACCGCTGCTACGCCCTCGCCGCGCAGAAATTCTATCCGTCGGCGAAACCGAAACCCCGGCATCGCGCCGACGGCGATCATCGATCCCACCGCCAGGCTCGGCAAGGACGTCACGGTCGGCCCCGGGACGGTGATCGGCGCCAATGTCGTCATCGGCGACCATTGTTCGCTGGCGCCCAACGTCATCATCGCCGACGGCGTCGTCATCGGCGAGCATTCGCATGTCGGCCCCCAATTCGACGCTCTCGCACGCGCTCGTCGGCAACCGCGTGCTGATCCATCGCGGCGTGCATATCGGGCAGGACGGGTTCGGCTTCGCGCTGGGGCGCGACGGGCACGTCAAGGTCCCGCAGCTCGGCCGCGTCGTCCATCGAGGACGACGTCGAGATCGGCTCCGGCACCACCATCGACCGCGGCACCGGCCCGGACACCTTCATCGGCGAAGGCGCCAAGATCGACAACCTCGTGATGATCGGCCACAACGTGCATATCGGCAAGCGCGCGGTGCTGGTCGGCCAGGTGGGCGTCTCCGGCTCGACGCGCATCGGCGATGGCGCGGTCCTCGGCGGCCAGGTCGGCATCGCCGGCCATTTGAAGATCGGCGCCGGGGGCCAAGCTCGCCGCGCGCGCCGGCGTCATGCACGACGTCCCCGCCGGGGCGACCTACGGCGGCACGCCGGCCGTGCCCATTCTCGAATTCCACCGCCAGGTGATCGCCATCCAGCGCCTGAGCAAGCAAAAACGAGGCACGAATGGACCAGTGAGACCGCCATCTCCATGCGCATGCGCGACGCGCTGACGATCGACGATTCGCTGCCCCAGTACGACACCGACGGCATCCGGCAGCTCATCCCGCACCGCGACCCGATGCTGCTGATCGACCGCGCGGTGAATATCGAGCACGGGAAAATCCATCCTCGGCATCAAGCACGTCACGCCGCAGGAGCCGTACTTCAAGGGCCACTTCCCCAGCCATCCGGTGATGCCCGGCGTGCTCATCGTCGAGGCGATGGCGCAGTCGGCGGCCGTGCTCGTCGTCCATACACTGGGCGAATCGGCGCGCGGCAAGGTCGTCTATTTCATGTCGATCGACGACGCGAAGTTCCGCCGCCCGGTCGTTCCCGGCGACCACGCTGCTCGTCCATTGCGAGATGCTGCGCAGCCGGGGCAATATCTGGAAATTCGCCGGCAGGCCTTCGTGGGTGGCATCCGCGTCGCCGACGCCACCTACTCCGCCATGATCCGGGACGACAAGGGCGCGTAACGTGAGCATCGGCCAGCAACATCCCACCGCCATCGTCGCCCCGCAGGCGACGCTGGGGCGCGACGTCCAGATCGGCCCCTACTGCATCGTTGGCGCCGAAGTGACGCTGAGCGACGGCGTCATACTCCACAGCCATGCGGTGGTGGACGGTAACACCACCATCGGCACGGGCACGGAAATTTTTCCTTTCGCCTCGATCGGCCTGCGCCGCAGGACAAGAAATTTCGCGGCGAAAAATCGAAGCTTATCATCGGCGAGCGCACCATCATCCGCGAGCATGTGACGATGAACCCCGGCACTGAGGGCGGCGGGCTCGTCACCAAGGTCGGCAATGACTGCCTGTTCATGGCCTCCGCCCACGTCGCGCATGACTGTACGGTCGGCAACGACGTCATCCTTGCCAACAACGCGACGCTCGCCGGGCATGTGAGCGTCGGCGACGGGGCGATCATCGGCGGGCTTTCCGCCGTCCACCAGTTCGTGCGCATCGGCGCCTACGCCTTCATCGGCGGCATGTCGGGCGTCGAGAAGGACGTCATCCCCTACGGCACCGTCAAGGGCGAGCGCGCCTCGCTCGACGGGCTGAACCTCATCGGCCTCAAGCGCCGCAACGTCGAGCGCGACCATATCCACGCGCTGCGCCGCCTGTTCAAGGAACTGTTCCTCGGAAACGAAGGCACCCTCGCCGAGCGCGCGCAGAAATTGCAGTCCGGCTACGACCAGCCGGAAGGCGCGCGCCCTGCTCGATTTCGTGCTGAGCGACACCTCGCGCGCCTTCTGCACCCCCGCCGAAGACGACCGCGAGGCCGCGTGAGCCGCGCGCTGGCGCAGCCGGCGCAATCGGGCGTGCTCGGCATCGTCGCCGGGCTCGGGGCGAGCTTCCGCGCACCATCATGACCGCCTGCCGCGCCTCCGGCCGCCCGTTCTTTTTGCTGGCGCTCGACGAGGCGACCGACGAGGCCACCACGCAGGAAGCCGGCGTCGACCACGCCTGGGTGCGCATCGGCGCCATCGGCAAGGCGCTCGAAACGCTGCGCGCGCACGGCGTCGAAGAGCTCGTGCTCGCCGGCAAGGTCGCGCGGCCGAAGCTCTCCAGCCTGCGCCCGGACCTCAAGGGCACGCGCCTGCTGGCGCGGCTCGGCTCGCAGTTCATCATCGGCGACAACGAGCTGCTCGAAGCGCTGGTGCGCTTCCCTCGAGGAGGAAGGCTCCGCGTCGTCGGCGCCGAGGAGGTCGTGCGCGACCTGCTGGCGCCCGAGGGCCTCATCGGCTCCGTCTATCCCGACAAGCGCGCGCAGGCGGACATCGAGTTCGGCGCCCGCGTCGCCCGCGCCATCGGCGCGCTGGACGTCGGCCAGGGCGTCATCGTCCATAACCAGATGGTGCTCGGCGTCGAAGCCGTCGAGGGCACGGATGCGCTCATCATCCGCTGCGCCGCGCTGCGCCCGGACGACAAAGGCGGCGTGCTCATCAAGGCGAAGAAGCCGCAGCAGGACCGCCGCACCGACCTGCCGACCATCGGCGTCGCCAAGCGCCTTGCCGAATACGGTTTCGCCGGCGTCGCGGTCGAAGCCGGGGCGTCGCTGATCGTCGGCGCGCCGCTGGTCGCGCGCATGGCGGACAAGCTCGGCGTCTTCGTCGTCGGCTTCAGCGTCCTCGAATGAAGATCGCCATCATCGCCGGCGAGGCTTCCGGCGACCAGCTCGGCGGCTGGCTGATGGAAGCGCCTCAAACGCCACGCCACGCAGCCCCCCTCACCTTCATCGGAATCGGCGGCCCGCGTATGCAGGAGCAGGGCCTCGCCAGCCTGTTCCCGATGTCCGACATCTCGCTCATCGGCATCACCGAGGTGCTGCCGCACGCGGTGACGATCTATAAACGCATCTACCAGACGCTGGAATTCATCGAGCGCGAGCGGCCGGACGTGCTCGTCACCATCGACGTGCCGGGCTTCGTCCTGCGCGTGCTCCAGCGGCTGCGCAAGCGCGGCAAGGCGCGCCCGCGCATCATCCACTACGTCGCGCCGACCGTCTGGGCCCTATAACCCGAAGCGCGCCGCCACCGCCGCGCGCGTCTACGACCGGCTGCTCACCCTCTTCCCCTTCGAGCCGCCCTATTTCACCAAGGAAGGCCTGCAGACCGACTTCATCGGCCACGAGATCGCCTGGTGGTGGAAAAAAACGCGGCGACGGCGCGGCCTTCCGCGCGCGCCACGGCATCGCGACGGACGCGCCCATCCTCGCCGTATTCCCCGGCAGCCGCCACGGCGAGCTCAACCGCATGCTCCCCATCATCGCCGGCACCGTGGAGCGGCTGGCGGCGCAATTGCCGGATCTGCAGGTCGTCGTGCAGGTCCCGGAGCCGCTGAAGATCCGCCTCGATGTGGAATCCAGCAGCTGGAAAACAAAGACCCTCGTGCTCGACAACGGGGAGGAAAAGCGCGACCTCTTCGCCGCCGCCACCGCCCGCGCTCGCCAAGTCCGGCACCGTCGCGCTCGAATGCGCGCTCGCGGGGCTGCCGCTGGTCGTCACCTACAAGGCGAATGCGCTCAGCGTGTGGATGATTCGGCGCGTGATCCAGATCGATTACGTCCACATCGCCAATTTGATGGCGAAGCGCGAGATCATCCCCGAGCTGATCCAGGAAAAATGCAACCCGCAGGCGCTCGGCGACGCGCTGCTGCCCCTGCTCACCGACAGGCAGGCCCCGCGCCGTCCAGGTCGCCGCCCTCACCGATTTCGCCCGCCAGCTCGGCGCCGAAGAGGCCGAATCCCCCCAGCGACAAGGCGGCGAAGATCATCCTTGGGTCGGTCTAGACGCCTTTCAGCCGCGCCATCGCCGCGTCGTATTCGAAGAGGCCGAGCAGCAGGCGCAGCGCCTTGCCGCGCTCCGACAGTAGATCCGGGTCCTGCTGAAGGACGTGGCGCGCGTCGTCGTGCGCGACGCGGATCAGCGGCAGATGCTGGCCCAGGTCGACGAGGCGGAAATCCGGCAGGCCGGTCTGGCGCGTGCCGAGCACGTCGCCGGCGCGCGCAGCTTGAGGTCCTCCTCGGCGATGGCGAAACCGTCGTTGGTGACGCGCAGCATGTTGATGCGGGCCTTCGCCGCGCTCTCCGAGCGGCTCGTGGTAGAGCAGGATGCAGCGCGACGCCTTCTCGCTGCGGCCGACTCGGCCGCGCAGCTGGTGAAGCTGGGCGAGGCCGAAACGCTCGGCGTGCTCGATGACCATCACCGTCGCCTCCGGCACGTTGACGCCGACCTCGATGACGGTGGTCGCCACCCAGCAATTGCAATTCCCCGAAGGCGAAATCCTGCATCACCTTCTCGCGCGGCGCGACTTTCATGCGGCCGTGCACCAGCCCCACCTTGCCGGGGAATATCTTCGCCAGCGCCGCGTAGCGCTCTTCCGCCGCCGCGAGGTCCTCCGCCGCGCCCTCCTCCGATTCGATCAGCGGGCACACCCAGTAGGCTTTCTCGCCCGAGGCGATGACGCGGCTTAAGCCCTCGACCACCTCGCGCAGGCGCGCCGCCGGGATCGCGCGGGGTGTCGATCTCCTTGCGGCCGGGCGGGCGCTCGGTGAGTGCACAGACGTCCATGTCGCCATAGAGCGCCATGGTCAGGCTGCGCGGGATGGGCGTCGCGGTCATCTGCAGCAAATGCGGCGCGCGACCCTTGCCGGTGAGGCGCATGCGCTGGGCGACGCCGAACCGGTGCTGCTCGTCGACCACGATCAGCGCGAGATTTGCGAAGGCGACGTCCTCCTGGAACAGCGCATGGGTGCCGATGACGAGCGGGATCTTTCCGGCGGCGAGCGCCGCCTGCACGTCGTCGCGCTCGCGCTTGCGCATCTTGCCGGAGATGAGTGCGATGGGGATATGCAGCGCATCGGCCAGCGGCTGCAGCGTCTGCAGGTGCTGGCGCGCCAGCAAATCGGTCGGCGCCATCAGCGCCGCCCTGGAAGGCCGGCGGCGGCCGCCTGCGCCATGAGCGCGAAGGCGAGGACGGTCTTGCCGCTGCCGACATCGCCCCTGCAGCAGCCGCACCATCCGGTTGCCGGAGGCGATATCGCCCAGCATTTCCTTCAGCACCACAAGCTGGCCCTGCGTCAGCGCGAACGGCAGCGCCGCAGCAAGCGTCTCCGCCGTGTCCTTATGATAGGGAATGGGAAAGGACGGGCTGGCGCTGCTCGACGCGGCGCGACAGCGCCAGCGCCAGCTGGTTGGCGAGCAGCTCGTCATACGCGAGCCGCGCGCGCGGCTCGGATGTCGGGGCGACGACCGCTTCGTCGGCCCCGGGAAATGCAATGCGCGCAGCGATTCGAAGAAACCCGGCCAATGGCGGCTCGTCAGCAAGGTGGCATCGTGCCACTCGGGCAGCGCCGCGACTTTCTCGAATCCCTGCGCGATGGCCTTGCCGAGGACTTTTTGCGACAGGCCGGCGGTAAGCGCGTAGCTCGGCGCGAGCTTCAGCACATCGGCGGCGCGCTCGGCGGGCGCCATGACGTCCGGATGGGCGATGGTGGCGTTCCCGTCGTAGAAATCGACCGTGCCGCTGATCAGGCGCTTGCTGCCGACGGGCAGCTGCCGTGCGAGGTAGTCGCCCTTGACGTGGAAGAAATTGAGGATCAGCAGGCCGGTCGCGTCGCGCGTCGCCACTTTATAAGGCAGGCGGTGCTTGATGCGCGGCGGCGCGACGTGCTCGGCGATCTCCACCTCGACGGTGGCGTAATCGCCTTTCTTCAGCAGGGCGACGGGCGTGACGGCGCGGCGGTCGATGACGCCAACGGGCAAATGGAACAGCAGGTCGCGCAGGATGGGCGGCTCGGGCTGCGTTTCGCTGCCGCGCGGCGGCAGCAGCCGCGTCAGCGCGGCGGCGATGGCGGGGCCGACATATTTGAGCGAGGTGACGGGCGCGAACCAGGGAAAAAGCGCAGGCGAAACGGAGCGCCGTCGCCACGTTACTGGCCGAATTCGACGAGCGCGTTGCGCGCTTCCGGCTCGACGGCGGCGATCGCCTGTTCGCCCTGCCTCGATCACCGCTGCCCGGTCCTTTTCGCCGAGCATGCCGAAGGCGATGCTGATCGTCACCGAGAAATCCGACTTGCCGCCGAAGGAGAGGACGTGGTTGCGCACGTTCCAGCGCAGGCGGTTGAGCACCATTCGCGCCGATTCGCGCGAGATGTCGAAGAGCAGCAACCCAAGCGCGCGGTCCGACAGCGCGCTGATGAGGTCCTCGGCGCGGAACGTCGAGCGGCAGCAATTGGCGACGTGCTGCATCAGCTTGATGCATTCGTCCCTGCCGTAGCGGGCGACGCTCTTGTCGAAACGCGTCGAGGCGCAGCACGGCGAAGGCCGCGCTGGTGCCGCTTTCGGTGAGGTAGCTGGTGAGCAGCTCGATGAACTGCCCGGTCGTCGCGCGGTCGGGCAGGCCGGGTGGCGGCGTCGAGCTGGGCGCGGCCGTCGAGGTTGAGCTTCAGGAAATCGCGCAGCTGCTGCTTGGCGCGCTGCTCGCGCTCGTTCGGCAGGACGAGCTGGAAGCGGGGGCGTTGACGTCGGTCGAGACGACGCGCATGACGGTGCAGGGCAGCGTCATCTCCTCGCCGCTGCGGCCCTTCATGCGCAGGTCGCGGCGGCGGGCAAGCACGTCGCCGAAATCGGGCGCGTCGGCGGCGTATTCGAGCTCCTCGCCGAACATGTCGATGCCGGCCTTGCCCAGGATGTCGGTCGAGGTCATGCCCGTCGAGCTCGCCGCGCGCGTAGCCCAGCGTAGCGGCGGCGATGTCGTTGCTGCTGGCGATGAAAAGCCTGCGCGCCGCGTTATCCCTGCACGACGAGCACCACCCCGTCGCTCTTGCGGCCGGCCGCGCTGGTATTTTCTGCAGTTTCCGCCATGGTTGCCCGCTTGCGATTTCGCGCATCTGCACTATGTTTCAAGCCGCTCAGGAGTCAAGCCCATATGGAAATGAAGCTGGCGACGCCCCCATTGCCGCGCGACGTGTGGCTAAAGCGCTTGCGTTACCGCAGCTGGCATCGCGGCTGCAAGGAGACCGACCTCGTGCTCGGCACCTATTGCGACCGCCATCTCGACGGCATGGACGAGCCGGCGCTCGGCCTCTACGAAGCGCTGCTCGACGAGGACGACGCCGACATCTGGAACTGGCTGACCGGCAAGGCCGCCTGCCCGAGGGCGGAATTCGCCCCCCTCATCGAGGCGCTGAAATCGCAGCCGCTGAGCTGATGCCGGACATCGCGCAGTTGCTGGAGCCCAGGCCCGGCGTGAGCGTGCTCGCCGCGCCGGTGCCGTTTCTCGGCGCAGGCTTATGTGCTGCTGAAGCTGGCGGAATCGCGGCGCGCGCCCGTCGGTCCACATCGTGCCGCAGGACAAGGACGCGGCGCGCCTCGCCGAGCTTTGCCGCTTCCTCGCGCCCAACATGCCGGTCTTCGCGCTGCCCGGCTGGGATACGCTGCCCTACGACCGCGTGTCGCCGTCGAATTCCGTGCTGTCGCAACGGCTGAGCACGCTGGGGCGGCTGGCGGGCGATCATCGACCGAAGACCTACTTACTTATAACCACCGTCAGCGCGGCGACGCAGAAACTGCCGCCGCGCACCCTGCTCGCCACCGCGCATTTCACCTGAAGGCGGGCGATACGCTCTCGCGCGAAAAGCTTTTCGCCTTCCTCGACGGCAACGGCTACCGCCGCGCCGGCAAGGTCATGGAGGCGGGCGAATACGCCGTGCGCGGCTCGCTGATCGACCTCTTTCCGGCCGGCGCCGAGGAAGGTATCCGCATCGACCTCTTCGGCGACGAGGTGGAGTCGCTGCGCGGCTTCGACCCCCTTACCCAGCTTTCCGGCGACACGCTGAAGTCGCTGGAGTTGCGTCCCGTCAGCGAGGTGTTGCTGACGCCGGAAAGCATCGCGCGCTTCCGCGCCCGCTACCGCGAGCTGTTCGGCGCCGTCACCGGCGACGACCCGCTCTACGAAGCCATTTCCAACGGCCGCGCCTATGCCGGGATGGAGCACTGGCTACCGCTGTTCTACGAAACGCTCGACACGCTCGCCGATTACACGCCGGGCGCGACCTTCAGCATGGACTACCGCGTCCCCCGCGCTGCAGGCCGAGCGCGAATCCGACGTCGCCGATTATTACGCGGCGCGCACCCGTTCGCCAAGGCGCGCGACAGCGTCTACCACCCGTGCCGCCGGAGTCGCTGTTCCTCGACCCCGCTGGCTTCGCCCCCGCTCTGGCGCGACCGGCCGCAGCTCAGCTTCTCGCCCTTCGCCCCGGACGACGCAATCGCCACCGCCCTGCCCGTCGCCGCCAGCCCGCAGTTATTCCATCGCCGGGCGGAGGAGAACGTCCACCCCGCGCAGGCGGTGAACGATTACCTCGCGGGCGCCGGCAAGCCGGTCGTGCTCGCCGCTGCCCAGCTTCGGCAGCGCCGAGCGCATCCGCAAGCTGCTGCGCCTGAAGGCCGGCGAAGTCGCCACCACGCTGGCCGAGGCGCTTGCAGCACCGGTCTCCCTCGCCGTGCTGCCCGTCGAGCGGCGGCCTTCGAGCACCGGAGTTCATCCTCCTCACCGAGGAGGACATGTTCGGCGAGCGCATCATCCGCACGCAGAAGAAAAAACGCACCTCGGAGGCATTCCTGCAGGAGGCGGCGAGCTTCGCGCCCCGGCGAGCTCATCGTCCACCGCGAGCACGGTATCGGCAAGTTCGACGGGCTGGTCACGCTCGATGTCAACGCCATGCGCCACGATTGCCTCAAGCTCGCCTATGACGGCGGCACGCTGTTCCTGCCGGTGGAGAATATCGACCTCGTCAGCCGCTACGGCACGGCGGAGGAAACGGGTGCCGCTCGACAAGCTGGGCGGCGTCGCCTGGCAGAGGCGCAAATCGGCGCTGAAGAACGCCTGAAGATCGCCGCCGAGGCGTTGCTTCGCACGGCCGCCGAGCGCGCGGCGAAGCCGGCGCCGGTGCTCCTCGCCGAATCCGGCGCCTACGACGAATTCTGCGCCCGCTTCCCCTATTCGGAGACGGACGACCAGCTGCAGGCCATCGAGGACGTGCGCGCCGACCTCGGGCGCGGCCACGCGATGGACCGGCTCATCTGCGGCGATGTCGGCTTCGGCAAGACCGAGGTCGCGCTGCGCGCCGCCTTCATTGCAGCCCTCCTCGGGCTACCAGGTCGCGGTGATCGCGCCGACGACGCTGCTCGCCCGCCAGCATTTCCAGACCTTCCGCGAGCGCTTCAGCGGGCTTCCCTACCATGTGCGCATGCTCTCGCGCCTGACGCCCGCCAAACGGCGGCGGAGACGAAAAAGCAGCTCGCCGAGGGCACGGTGGACATCGTCATCGGCACGCACGCGCTGCTCGCCGCTTCCGTGCAGTTCAAGCGCCTCGCGCTGCTGGTGGTCGACGAGGAGCAGCATTTCGGCGTCGGCCAGAAAGAGAAGCTCAAGGCGCTGAAAAGCGAGATCCACGTGCTGACGCTCTCGGCGACGCCCATCCCGCGCACGCTGCAGATGGCGCTCTCCGGCGTGCGCGAGCTGTCGCTGATCGCGACGCCGCCGGTCGACCGCCTCGCCGTGCGCACGCATGTGATGCCGTTCGACCCCCGTCGTCGTGCGCGAGGCCATCCAGCGCGAGGTGCATCGCGGCGGGCGCATTTTTTACGTCACCCCGCGCATCAAATACATGGCCGAGCTCGAGGCGAAGCTGCGCGAGCTGCTGCCGGAGATAAAACTCGCCGTCGCCCACGGCCAGCTCGCGCCCACGGTGCTCGATAAGACATGAACGCCTTCTACGACGGCAAGTACGACCTGCTGCTGTCGACGCCATCATCGAATCCGGACTCGACATCCCGATGGGCGAACACCATCTTCGTCGACCGCTCGCAGCTGTTCGGCCTGTCGCAGCTTTACCAGCTGCGCGGCCGCGTCGGCCGCAGCAAGACGCGCGCCTACGCCTATTTCACCCTGCCGCACCACAAGCTCATCACCCGCGACGCCGAGCGGCGGCTGGAGGTGATGCAGCAGCTCGACAGCCTCGGCGCCGGCTTCGCGGTGGCCAGCCACGACATGGATATCCGCGGCTTCGGCAATTTGCTGGGCGAGGAGCAGTCCGGCCACGTCAAGGAAGTCGGCATCGAGCTCTACCAGTCGATGCTGGAGGAGGCCGTCGCCGACCTCAGCGGCGGCGCGGCCGCAGCGATGCGAAAGATGAGATCGCGGAAAACTGGTCGCCACAGATCAATCTCGGCATGTCGGTGCTCATTCCGGAAAGCTACATCGAGGACCTGCCGCTGCGGCTTTCCTCTCTATCGCCGCGCCGCCGGGCTGGAGACGCAGGCGCGATCGAAAGCTTCGCCGCCGAGCTCACCGACCGTTTCGGCACCCCGCCGGAGGAGGTCGAGCACCTGCTCGCCGTGCTCTCGATCAAAATTCTGTGCAAGCAGGCCGGTATCGCGCGGGTGGACGCCGGGCCGAAGGGCATTGTCCTCGCCTTCCGCGACAACATATTCGCCGCACCGGACAAGCTCCTCGCCCACATTGCCCGCCAGCCGAAACGTATTCGCTTCAAACCGGACCAGACGCTCTTCGTCGCGCATGAGACTTTCGCCGATGAGGAACGCCTGAAGGCAGTACTGGCGCTTGCCGGAGAAATGCAGGGATTAGTCGTATCCGCAATATCGCCCGGAGCGCCTGATCGCAGGAAGAGGATTAAGGCGTCCTGCGGTAAGGTTCGGTTGAATGCCCAGGCGTTCCAAAATTTCGTCTACCGGGCGCGGCTGGAAGGGCCCGATGGCCGCTTCGACTTTCGCTTGCCCGTGCAGCGCGGAAGATACGCCGCGTGCGGCGGCATTCGGCAGCGATAACGCAGCGTTCGCTATATCGAGAACACCGTCGTTCATAGTGTGAACGGCAGTTCCCAGCGGACTATCTTGGTCGTTCATGTCCATTCCTCAATAATGGTTGGATTATAAATGGAAACGACGCTTATTGATAATGAAGGTTATATGACAGCGAACCGTCGCACAAACCCATTGAAAACTGCCACTTTCACGCTATAACCACACCCCTATGGACGACCTGATCTCGCGCGCGGGCAAGGGCCAAGGCCAGCGCCTCATCCGCTTATTCGGCAAAACATATCGAAGTGCTCGAGGGGCTGGAGCCTGTGCGCCGCCGCCCCGGCATGTATATCGGCGGCAACGACGAGAACGCGATGCACCACCTCATCAACGAGGTGTTCGACAATGCCATGGACGAAGCCATCGCCGGCCACGCCGATTTCATCGAAGTCGATCTCGAGCCCGGCAACACAGTCACCGTGCGCGATAACGGGCGCGGCATCCCCATCGACCCGCATCCGAAATTCCCCAAGAAATCGGCGCTCGAGATCATCATGACGACGCTGCATGCCGGCGGCAAGTTCAACGAACAGGTCTACCACACGGCGGGCGGGCTGCACGGGGTCGGCATCTCGGTGGTCAACGCGCTGTCGGAGGAGCTGACCGTCGAGGTCGCGCGCGACCAGCAGCTCTACGTGCAGGAATATTCGCGCGGCTTCGCCCAGGGCAAGCTGCGCAAGGCCGGCAGCGTGAAGAACCGGCGCGGCACCTCGGTCACCTTCGTGCCCGACCAGAAAATTTTCGGCAACAAAGCGAAATTCCCGCCCGGAGAAGGTCTACCGCCTCGTCCGCTCGAAGGCCTACCTGTTCCGCGGCGTCGAGATCCGCTGGAGATGCGACCCCTCGCTGCTGCCGCCGGATGCGCCGGTGCCGGCACAGGAGACCATCCACTTCCCCAACGGGCTGCAGGATTTCCTCACCGTCGAGCTCGGCGGACTGGGCATCGTCACCCCGCCCTTCGCCGGCGAGGCCGAGCTTGCCGACGGCAAGGGCCGCGTCGAATGGGCCATCGCCTGGCCGAGGGACGATGTCGACGGCCACCTCTCGCTCTTCTGCAACACCATCCCGACGCCCGAGGGCGGCACGCACGAGCAGGGCCTGCGCGGCGCGTTGTCCAAATCGCTGCGCAGCTTCGGCGAGATGACGAAGAACAAGCGCGCCGCGACCGTCACCGCCGACGACGTGATGCAGGGCGCCGTCGTCATCCTCTCGCTGTTCGTCAAGGACCCGCAGTTTCCAGGGGCAGACCAAAGACAAGCTGGTCTCGACCGACGCCGTGCGCCTCGTCGAGAACGCCATCCGCGACCCGTTCGACCATTTCCTCTCCGGCGACCTCGAGCGCGGCAACGCGCTGCTGAACGCCATCATCTACCGCGCGGAAGAACGGCTGCGGCGCAAGCAGGAGAAGAACATCAAGCGCCAGAACGTGACCTCGCGCCTGCGCCTGCCCGGCAAGCTGGCCGACTGCACGCGCAATATCCCGCAAGGCACGGAATTGTTCCTCGTCGAGGGCGATTCTGCCGGCGGCTCGGCGAAGCAGGCGCGCATCCGCGAGACGCAGGCGGTGCTGCCGCTGCGCGGGAAAATCCTCAACGTCGCCTCGGCGACCTTGGACAAGATCCGCGCCAACCAGGAGATATCCGATCTCATGCAGGCGCTCGGCACCAATACCGGCGCCGGATTCGACATCAAGCAGCTGCGCTACGAAAAGATCGTCATCATGACCGACGCCGACGTCGACGGCGCCCACATCGCCTCGCTGCTGATGACGTTCTTTTTACCAGGAAATGCCCGAGCTCATCCGCGCCGGCCACCTTTACCTCGCGCAGCCGCCGCTGTTCCGCATCACCGCCGGCAACGTGACGTATTATGCAGCGACCGACACCGAGAAGGACGCGCTCGTCGCGCAGCTTTCGGCCAAGCACAAAAGCCGCATCGATATCGGCCGCTTCAAGGGCCTCGGCGAAATGACCGCGCCGCAGCTCAAGGAAACGACGATGGACCCGAAGAAACGCACCCTGCTCAGGGTCGAGATCGCCACGGAGGACATCGACTCCACCGCCGAGCGCGTCAACCAGCTGATGGGCAAGAAACCCGAGCTGCGCTTCAAGTTCATCCGCGAGCAGACCGAGCTCTACGGCGAAAAATTCCGCGAGGCGCTGGACGTGTGATGCTGCCCGCCCTCGCATCGTGGGAAAACGCTCGACAGGCAGAAGCTGATCGACGGCTACGAGGCGCGCTTCATCCACACGGCGGCGATGACCTTCATGCTGGTCGACGCTAAAGCCGGCGCGCCGGTGCCGGAGCACCATCACCCGAACGAACAGGTCACGCACCTGATCGAAGGCGATTTTGAGCTTACCGTCGGCGGCGTGCTGCACCGGATGAAACCGGGCGACGTCGTCGCCATCCCCTCGAACGTGCCGCACTCGGCCCGGGCCATCAGCGATTGCCGCCTGATGGACGTCTTCTCGCCGCGCCGCGAGGATTACGCGCAGGGCAATTTTTCCGCCGTCAGCGGGAAGAAGTAGCGCCGTCCGCCAGCCGGGCGGCCACCTGCTTCATTTTTTCGTGCTCGGCGGGCGGCAGGGGCAATAATCCTTTCAGCGCGAGGAACCCATCCGGCCGGCGGTGGAATCGGCGGCGAGCAGCGTCACGAACTCGCGCAGTCCCGGCACCGCGCCCAGCTGCGCGTCCTTCACATAGATATAAAGCCGCCGCGCCAGCGTGTAGCTGCCGCCGGTGATGGAATCGAAGCCGGGCATCACCCCGTCCACCGGATGCGCCTTGATGATGGAGGCGTTCTGGCCGAGATAGTTGTAGCCGAAAATCCCGAGCGCGTTCTTGTCGTTCGCCAGTTTCTGGATCATCAGGTTGCCGCCGAGCAGTTCGATGTAATGCCCGTCCTCGCGCAGCGCGGTGCATTGCTTCTCGCGCAGCTTTTCGTCGGGATAGGCGCTCACATATTCCGGCAAATCCTTGCAGGACGGCACCAGCACGAGGTCGCCGAACGCGTCGCGCGTGCCTTCGGTCGGCGGCGGGCCGTAGATTTCGATCGGCAGGTCGGGCAGCGCCGGGTCCACCTCGCGCCAGCTTTTATAGGGGGTTGGCGACGAGCTTGTCGCCTTGCGGCACCTGCCGGGCGAGGGCGAGGAAGATGTCGCGCCGCGTCAGCGGGAAATCGGCGCCGTCGCGCGCGGCGGCGATAACGATGCCGTCGAAGCCCAGCACCAGCTCGGTGATGGCGTTGACGCCGTGCGCGTGGCACTGCTCGACTTCCAGCGGCTTGATGGGGCGTGAAGCGTCGGCGAGGTCGGGGTAATCGTCGCCGAGGCCGCCGCAGAAGACCTTGAAGCCGCCGCCGGTGCCGGTCGATTCGACGATGGGCGTGCGGAATTTTCCCTCGCGGCCGAACTGCTCGGCGGCGGCGGAGACGAAGGGAAAAACGGTCGAGGAGCCGACGGCGCGGATCTCGTCGCGCGCATAGGCGAGCGTGGGCGCAACCAGCAGGGCGAACAGGGCGAGAACGCGCATGGAGCGACCATACGCACGCGCGGCGCGAAGTCAATTTCAGCCGTTGAGGAGCCGTTCCACTTCCTCCGGCGACAGCACTTCGGGGGTCGACCGCGCGGGCTCCGGCCCGGTCGCCTCGGGAAGCTCGAAACGCGGCTTGGCGGCCATGGGCGCGGCCTGCGCAGCGGCCGCTGGCGGTCGCGGTGAAGTTGCAGGCGTTCCCATCGATGAGGGACGACGGCATGGGGCCGCTTTGCGGTACGCTTCCCGGCGCGCCTGCAGCTTGGGCGTGTCCCATGGGCGGCGAAAAAGCTCCACTGCTACCGCCCGGCATTCCCGGCGCCGGCATCGCCGGGGCGCCCATCGCCGAGGAGGACGCGTACGGCCCGGCATCCGACGGCGGCATGACGGTCGCCATCGCCGGGGCGGGCTTTCGGCGGCATTTTTTCGATCAGCGCGTTCAGCGCGTCGGCGGAGAGGATGCGCGTCCTGCGGTCGGGGTTCGATTGCAGGTCGCGCAGCTTCAGCGGGATGAAATTTTCCGGCGTCTGCGGCAGGACGAGCTCGGCCTTGAACTCGCCGCGCGCCTTGGGATGCGGTCGCGAGGCTCACCCGCTCGAACGCTTCCTCGCGCGCGAGGCGCTCGGCGGCGAGGGTGACGCCCTCGGTCGGCAGGTCGCGCACGATGCGCAGCGGGTCCGCCACCCCCCGGCGACCTTGACCGCCATCAGCGCGCTCTCGGCGATGACGGCGATGAATTCCGTCGGCGTGCTGTAGACGCGGTAGCGCACCTTGCCGGCGTCGGCCACCCTGGCGCGGCGCACGGTGATCGCTTCCAGCTCTTGAACAGGGACGGCGCTCATTCCACAGCCTCAGCTTGGGACTATACCACGCATCCGGCGTTCATTCATGGTCTTTCAGTATCTCGCCCGCGAGATAGAGCGAGCCCTGTGACCAATAGGTCACCCCTGGCGCCGGCCGGGAAAAGCGCCAGCGCCGCCAGCGGCGACGGTGCGGCGACGGCATCCGCATGCCCCGCCTCGCGCGCGGCGGCGGCAAGCTCCTCCGCCGGCGTGCTGTCCGCATGGCCGGGGATCGGCACGCAGACGATCCGCCCCACCGAGCCGGCGAGCGCCCGGAAGAACCCGCGCGTATCCTTGCGCGCCATCATGCCGACGACGAGGTGGACCGGCCGCCCGCGCGTGCGCGCCCAGCGCGCGATCTCCCGCGCGGCGGCGACGTTATGCGCACCGTCGAGGAACACGTCGCCCTCCCAGCCCTCGGCGAGCGGGCCGCGCGTCAGGAGCTGCAGCCGCGCCGGCCAGCGCGCATTGGCGATGCCGGCGGCGATCGCCTCGCGCGGCAGGCCGAGCGAAAGCGCCGTGACCGCCGCCAGCGCCGCGTTGCCCAGCTGGTGCTCGCCCGCCAGCGCGGGGCGGGGGAACTCGTAACGCTCCTGCTTGCGGCGCAGGACGAAGCCGTTGCCCGTCGCCGCGACCTGCCAGTCCTCGCCCTCGACGGCGAGCGGCGCGCCGATCTCCCCCGGCGCGCTCGCGGATGACGGCGAGTGCCGCCGCCGCTGCGCCGCGCAGAACGCCGCGACGCCCGGCTTGAGGATGCCCGCCCTTCTCCGCCGCGATGGAAGCGAGGTCGTTGCCGAGGAACTCCGTATGGTCCAGGCTGATCGGCGTCAGCAGCACCGCGCGCGGCGCGGCGACGACGTTCGTCGCATCCAGCCGCCCGCCGAGGCCGACTTCGAGCAGCAGCATGTCGGCCGGATGCCCGGCGAAAGCGAGGAACGCGGCGGCGGTGGTCGCCTCGAATGAGGTCAGCGGAATGCGCTCGATGATCCCGGCGACGCGCTGGAGACAGGGAATAAGCTCGGCGTCCGTGATCTCGCGGCCGGCGAGGACGATGCGCTCGTGGAAGCGCACCAGCTCCGGCGAGGTGTAGACGTGCACGCGCTGCCCGGCCGCTTCGAGCATCGCGCGCAGGGTGGCGATGGTCGAGCCCTTGCCGTTGGTGCCGGCGACGTGGACGACCGGCGGCAGCCGCGCCTCGGATGGCCGAGCTCGGCGAGCGCCCCGCTGCATGCGCTCCAGCGAGAGGTCGATGCCCGGCAGCGACGGCGAGCGCAGCGCGGCGAGCAGCCTGCCCAGCTCCCCGCTCACGCGGGCTCGCGAAGCCGCTGCGCGTGGGAGGCGACGTCGTGGATGCGCAGGATCGGCACGCCCGCCTTCACCAGTCGCCGCGAGCAGTCGAGCGTGCGCGCGTCGCGCTCGGCGGGGCGGCCCGCCGAGGAAGCCCTTGCGCGAATGGCCGTAGAGCCAGAGCCCGCCGCTCGCCAGCAGCTCGCCCGCGCGGTCGACGAGCGCCTGCGATTGCGCCGCGCTCTTGCCGAAGCCGAGGCCGGGATCGAAGATCAGCCGCTCCGACGCGATGCCCGAGCGGCGCGCGGCGGCGACGGTCTGCTCCTTCCATTCGAGGATGGCGGCGACCGGGTCGGCGTCCGGCGGCAGGGTCACTGCGGGGTCGGCGGGCACCGTCAGCGAATGCATGGCGACGACGGTGCAGCCCTTCACCGCGAGCAGCGCCCGCATGCTCATCTCGCGCAGGCCGCCGACGTCGTTGACGATGTCCGCCCCCCAGCGCCAGCGCCCGCGCGGCGACCTCGGCATGGCGCGTATCGATGCTGATGCGCACCTTCGCGCGCGCCGGCTGCGCGTCGATGGCGGCGAGCGACGGCCCCGAGCCGCGCCCATTCCTGCGCGGCGGAAAGCGGCGCCGCGCCCCGGCCGGGTCGACTCGGCGCCGATATCGACGATGGCGGCGCCCTGCTGCACCACGTGGTTGAAGCGCCGCACGGCATCGGCAACGCCGGTGACGCCCGTCGCCGGAGAAGGAATCCGGCGCCAGGTTGAGGATCGCCATGAGGTGCGGCTGTTTCATGCGGCAAGCCTTTCGAGCAGCTCACGCGCGCTGCTCCCGGCATGCGCGCCGCTCCCCCGGATAGCGCCATTCGGGCACGATCTCCACCAGCGGCGCGAGGACGAAGCGGCGCTCGGCAAGGCCGGGATGCGGCAGGGCGAGCTCCGGCGTATCCATCGCCACATCGTGGTAGGTGAGAAGGTCGATGTCGATCTCGCGCGGGCCCCAGCGGCCGCGATCGACGCGGCCCAGCGCGCGCTCCAGCGCCTTCAGCGCACGCAGCAGCTCCAGCGGCTGGGTATCCGTAACGACGGCGAGCATCTGATTGAGGTACGGCACGTCCCATTCGCGCGGCGCGCCTTCGGGCAGCAGCGCCGGCGTTTCGTGGATCGCGGAGGCACGCAATATCTCCGCCGGCAGCGCTTCGATGCCATCGCGCGCCCGCGCGAGGAACGTTTCGCGCGCGCCCAGGTTGCTGCCCAGCGCAAGGAGGATCATGGACCTCAACCGATGGGCGGGAAAGTCGCCCCCGCCCGGCAGGTCGCTGATGACGAACGAAGCGCCCGCCTGCAGGTTCGCCACCGGCGAGGCGCATTTGGTGAGCTTCAGCCAGAGGCGGATATCGGCGCCGTAGCCGTCGACGATGCGGCGGGCGACGGCGAAAAGCCCCGGAAGCGAGGTACTCGATCAGCCGGTATTGCCCGGAAGCGACCTTTTCCGCGATGGCGTCGGTCAGCCGGACGTAATCGAGGAAAGCGCCGCGATCGCTGGCCAGGCATTCCTGCGCGGCGGGGAAATACAGCCGCAGCTCGACCTCGATGGGCTGCTGTCGCGCGCGCTCCTCGTCGTAAAAGCCGAGATGCGCCTCCAGCCGCAGCCGGTTGACGGTGAAGATATGCGGGTAATGCGCCATGGGCTTTTCTTGGCGCAAACCGCGCGCCAAGTCACTCGAATTTGCGAGGGGCGGGAGTGGCATTTCGCCGCCGGCTGGGTTAACAAGCGGCATGGACGACCGCATCACATGCCTCAACGGGCGGATGGTTCGCGCCGGGCGCGCCGCCGTGCCGGTCGCCGATCGCGGCTTCCGCTTCGGCGACGGCGTGTTCGAGACCGTGCGCATCGAGCGCTTCGTGCCCTACCAGTGGGAGCTGCACATGGCCCGCCTCGCCGAAGGGCTTCGCCGCGCTGCGCATTCCCGATCCGGAAATCGACTGGGCGGGCTTCGCCCGGCGCGTGCTCCGGCGCAACAAGGTCCGCGCGGGCTTCCTGCGCATCGCCGTCAGCCGGGGCTCGGGCAGCCGGGGCTACCTGCCCTTCCCCGCCGGCATGCCCGCCACCTGGCTCATCGAGACCCTGCCGCCGCTTCCCGTTTCGGCCGAACCGTGCCGCCTGTGGCTCGGCAGCATCGCGCGCCCCCCCCCCCGCCTGCCTGCCCGGGCAGCACAAGCTCGCGCAGGGGCTCAACAGCACCCTCGCCCTGCTCGAGGCCGCCGACCACGACGCCGACGACGCGCTGCTGCTGACGCCGGACGGCTATCTCTGCTGCGCCGCCTCGGCCAATCTTTTCTGGCTGAAAGAAGGCACGCTCTTCACCCCGCCGCTCGACACCGGCTGCCTCGCCGGCACCACGCGCGACGCGGTGATGCGGCTTGCGGAGCTGCCCGTCCGCTCGCTGCGCGCCGGGCTGAATGCGCTGGAGGGCGCCGAGGCGGTCTTCCTCACCAACACGCGCTACGGCATCCGCCCCGTCGGCGAGATCGCGCCGATGGGCTGGCGCTACGCGAGATCGAACGCCATCGTGCGCAAGCTGGCGCAGCGCCTCACCCGCGACCGCGCCGCGCAGACCGCCCGTTTCCGCCGGGACTGGGCATGAGCTTCCGCTGCATCGCCACGCACGATTGGCGCGAGCCGCTGGCGCTCGCCGGCGAGCATGCCGGCCGCGCCGAGCTCGCCCTCCTCTATTCCGGCCGCCGCGAGCGCCATAGCGGCGGCACCAGTTTCCTGTTCCTGGAACCCGCGACGCAGGTCGCCGGCTCGCGCTGGGACGCGCTTCCCGCCTGCACGCAGTCCGAGTTGCCGGAATGGGTCGGCTATCTCGGCTACGGCATGCGGCTTGGGCTGGAGCGCTACGCGCGCGGCGCCCCCTCCCCCATCGACCTGCCGGATTTCTGGCTGACGAAATACCAGCGCCTCTTCCGCTCGACCACGCGGCGCAGAAAGTGGAAGAATTCGTGCGGGAGGAAATAATCCGTCATTCCCGCGAAGGCGGGAATCCAGACGCGCGAAAGCGCAACTTAAAAAGGACTGGATTCCCGCCTTCGCGGGAATGACGGAGAAAAATATCGCCCACCTCGCCTCCAACTTCACCCGTGCGGAATATGAGACCACCGTGCGCGCGACGCTGGAGCGCATCTGCGCCGGGGACTTCTACCAGGCCAACGTCACGCGCAAGTTCTCGGCGAATTTTCCGCCGCGCCGGACAGTTTCGGCATTTTTCGCGCGCTGTGCGAGGCCAGCCCGGCGGCTTACAGCGCCTATATCCGCCACGGCGACGTCGCCATCCTCTCTTCCAGCCCGGAATGTTTCTCACCCTCGGTGCGAACGGCATGCTCACCTCGCGCCCCATCAAGGGCTCCGCCCCGCGCGGCGTGACGGCGAAGGAGGACGAAAAGCTGCGCGACGCCCTCCTCGCCAGCGAAAAGAACGCCGCCGAGAATTTGATGATCGTCGACCTCATGCGCAACGACCTCGCGCGGGTGAGCGAGCCCGGCAGCGTCGCCGTCGCCGAGCGCTCGGCGCTCCATTCCTACGCGACCATCCACCACCTCGTCTCCACCGTCACCCGCGCGCAAGCGCGCGGATGTGGGCGTCCCGGACGTCGTCCGCGCCTGTTTTCCGCCCGGCTCGATGACCGGCGCGCCGAAGATCGCCGCCGTACGCTGGTGCGAAGCACAGGAAAAAATGGAACGCGGCGTCTATAGCGGCGCCATCGGCTGGCTGGCGAAGGATCGCTGCGACCTCTCGGTGGTCATCCGCACGCTGGTGATCGACCGGCGCGCGTTTCGAATTCCAGGTCGGCGGCGGCATCGTCGCCGACTCCGACCCCGAGGACGAATGGCGCGAGACCCTCACCAAGGCACGCGGCATCGCGAAAGCGCTGGGAATCGAGGAAGAAGCGCTGGCCGCACTCTAAATATCAGGCCTTTTTCCACCCCGTGGGACGAGGTTTGACCTCCGCCGATAATCCTTGCGAGACCAATTCCTTTCCCTCGAGGGCGGCGATATTTCTTGAGTTCGTGGTCTCACAGGCCATCACCCAGACCCGCTCGCCACGCGGTACGCGTTTATTGACAAAGGCCTGTACGTCGCCGCCGCGTTCCAGCCGCCAGTGTTCTTCCGCGCCGTAGCCGTGACCGAGCACCACGTATCCGATCTCATCGGGCATCGGCCGTGGCATGTTGTCGGAGTGCCCTTGCGTTAATTTCCATGCCACCAGTGTGCGCAGCATGAGGCCTATTTCCTCATTATTGAGCGAACCGTCGTCAAGCATCCTCAGCCCGGTAAGCCGTTCTGCCTCTTCCGTCAGCGCTTCGCGCCCCACCGCTCCCGATTCCGCTGTCTTGACGAAGGCAGCGACGGCCGGCGGCGCGTCCGATGGTAAATCCTTCCATTGCATACGTGTATTATACGCGATCAGGCGGCTTTTGTCATGACGCCTTCAAGGGCCTGCAACTGCAATAGCTGCGGCGCGCTGATGGCGTAGCAGCCGGGCAGCGCCAGCTTCACCGTGCCGCCGGGCACCTCGATGAACAGCTCGACCTTGGCGCCGCGATCCTTCGGCTCGCCAAGCATGGATTTCAGGCGCGGCAGCACGGAAGCATCCTCCGACCTTCACCGAAAGCGCCGCCGTGCGCACCTGCCCGACCATCGCTTCCAGCTTTTTCGATCTTCGAGGCCAGCAGCCGCGTGCCGCGCTCCGAATGGCGCGCATCGGCGGCGATGTAGAGCGCCGTGCCACCTCCAGCAGCGCGTGCTTCGCGTTGAGCAGCGCTTCGTCGAACACGGTGATCTCGTATTGCCCCTCGGCGTCCGACAGCGTCAGGAACGCCGAGCGCCCGCGCGGCGAGGAGCGGAACTTGATCGCGGTCAGCACGCCGGCAAGCTTGAGCGGCTGCCGGTCCTTCAGCGGCTGCAGCAGCTTGTTCGAGCCGGAGACGCCGAGCTTTTTAAGCAACCCCTCATAGGGCTCCAGCGGATGCGCGGAGAGGTAGAATCCGATGGAGGCGCGCTCGAAATTCAGCTTCTCGATGGAAGGCCACTCCTCGACTTGCTTCAGCTGCTGGCGGTTCGTTTCGCTTACCGCCGCGTCACCGCCGAACAGGCTGATCTGCGAACTGTGGCGGTCCTGCGTCGCGCTCTGTGCGGTGGAGAGGAGGATGTCCATCGACTCGAAAAGCTGGTGGCGGTTGGGGTGCAGCGAATCGAACGCACCCGGCCATGACGAGATGCTCCATCTGCCGGCGGTTGATGACGGTGGCGTCCACCCGCGCGGCGAAATCGTAGACGTCCCGGAACGGGCCGTTGGCGTTGCGCTCGGCGACG
Source organism: Alphaproteobacteria bacterium (assembly GCA_037200745.1). Taxonomy (GTDB): domain Bacteria; phylum Pseudomonadota; class Alphaproteobacteria; order Rickettsiales; family UBA3002; genus QFOX01. The sequence continues at coordinate 16,035 of JBBCHK010000009.1, read as the reverse complement.
ATGGCCTCCATCGCCGCCGCGCCGACGTTCTTGATGGCGGCGAGCGCATAGCGCACGATGATCTTCCCTCCCCCTTCGGGGGAGGGTTGGAGTGGGGACTTGCCTTGCATGGAGTTTCACCAAGCCCCCCTCCCACCCTCCCCCCGTCGGGGGGAGGCGATTGGGATTCACCCGTGAAGAACGCGCCCGACTTGTTGATGTCCGGCGGCAGTACGGCAATACCGAATTTGCGCGCTTCGCCGGCGAACTGCGCCAGCTTGTCGGTCGAGCCCATCTCGTAGGTCATCGAGGCGGCGAGAACTCGACCGGGTAGTTCGCCTTGAGGTAGGCCGTCTGGTAGGTGACGACCGCGTAAGCCGCCGCGTGCGATTTGTTGAAGCCGTAGCCGGCGAACTTGGCGACGAGGTCGAAGATCGCCGAGGCCTGGCCGCGCGAAACGCCGTTCTTCTGCGCGCCCCTCGACGAACATGGCGCGCTGCGCGTCCATCTCCGACTTGATCTTTTTTCCCATGGCGCGGCGCAGCAGGTCGGCGCCGCCGAGCGTGTAGCCGGACAATCACCTGCGCGATCTTCTGCACCTGCTCCTGGTAGATGATGACGCCGTAGGTTCTCACCTCAGCACGGGCTCGAGCATCGGGTGCAGGTAGTCCGCCGGCCTGGCGGCCGTGCTTGACCTCGATATGGCCGGGATGTTGTCCATCGGGCCCGGGCGGTAGAGCGCGCCCAACGCAATGATGTCCTCGATACTGTCCGGCCGCAGCGATTTCAGCGCCTCGCGCATCCCGGCGGATTCGAACTGGAACACGCCGAGCGTATCGCCGCGCGTCAGCAACTCGTAGGTCTTCTTATCGCCCGGCGGCAAATCGAGTAGGTCGAGATCGATGCCTTCCTGCTTCAGCAGCTCGACCGTTTTCCTGCAAATCGTCAGCGTGCGCAGGCCGAGGAAGTCGAACTTCACGAGGCCCGCCGCCTCCGCCCATTTCATCGAGTACTGGACGACGAGCATGTCGGCCTTCGGGTCGCGGTAGAGCGGCACCAGCTCGCCCAGCGGCCGATCGGCGATGACCACGCCCGCCGCGTGCGTCGAGGCATGGCGGTACAGGCCTTCGAGCTTCAGCGACAGCGAGACCAGCCGGTCGACCGATTCGTCCTCGTTGATGGCCTGCTTGAGCAGCGGCTCCATGCCGATGGCTTCCTCCAGCGTCACGGGTGCGGCGGGGTTGTTGGGCACCAGCTTGCAGATGCGGTCGACCTGCGAGTAGGGCATCTGCAGCACGCGGCCGATGTCGCGCAGCACCGCGCGCGCCTGCAATTTCCCGAAGGTGATGATCTGCGCGACCTTGTCGTTGGCCGTATTTCTCGCGCACGTAGCGGATGACCTCGTCGCGCCGGTCCTGGCAGAAATCGATGTCGAAGTCGGGCATCGAGACGCGTTTCGGGGTTGAGGAAGCGCTCGAACAGCAGCCCGTAGCGCAGCGGGTCGAGGTCGGTGATGTTGAGCGACCAGGCGACGACCGAGCCCGCGCCCGAGCCGCGCCCCGGCCCCCACCGGGATGCCCTGCGACTTCGCCCAGGTGATGAAATCCGAGACGATCAGGAAGTAGCCGGGGAACTTCATGGTGATGATGACGTCGAGCTCGTAATCCAGCCGCTCGCGGTAGGGCCTGGCGAGCGCCTGGCGCTCCGCTTCCGCCATTTCCGGGCGGAAGACGTAGCGATTCAGCCGGTCCTCGAGCCCCCTGCGCGGCGTTGAGGCGCAGCGCGTCGGACTCGCTGAGCACGTTGCCTTCCGTGTCGACCGCATGGAATCCCGGCAGGATCGGCGAGCGCGCCTGCGACCAGACGTGGCAAGCGTTTCGCGATATTGACGGTGTTCTCCAGCGCCTCGGGAATATCGCGGAAGAGCATGCACATCTCCTGCGCGCTCTTGAAGCGATGCTCCGGATTGAGGCGCGGCCGGTCCGCCTCCATGACGAAGGCGCCTTCGGCGACGCAGAGCAGCGCGTCGTGCGCCTCGTACAATGTCGGCATCGGCGAAATAGACGTTGTTGGTGGCGACCAGCGGGATATTTTTCTCGATGGCAATTTCGACCTGCGCGCGCTCGATCTGGCGCTCCTCGGTCAGGCCGTGGCGGGTGAGCTCCATGTAAAGCCGGTCGCCGAAGGCTTCCTGCAATTCGCCGGCGAGCTTCTCCGCCTCGGCGCGCCGCCCGGCGAGCAGCATGCGGCCGATGCCGCCATGGATGGAGCCGGTGAGCGCGATCAGCCCCCTCCGCATGCGCTCTCACCGTCGCGTAGTCCAGCAGCGGCGCGATGCCGAGCGCCGGGCTCAGATGCGCGGCGGAAGCGAGCGCCAGCAGGTTGGCGTAGCCCCACGTCGTCCTTGGCGTAGAGCAATAATTCATCCGGCTTCTGGCGCAGCGAGCCGCTGGTGTTCTCCAGCCCGTACGGCACCAGCGTATCGTCATGCCGACGATGGGCTGGATGCTGTCTTCACCGCGTATTCCGAGAATTCCAGCGAGCCCGAAGAGATTGTCATGGTCGCTGATGGCGACGGCGGGCATGTTGTCCGCCTTGGCCCGCGCGACGATCTCGGGGATTTTTATCGCGCCTTTCAGCAGCGAATAGGCGCTGTGCACGCGCAGATGGACGAAGCCGGTCATTAAATAAAATCCTGTCATTCCCGCGAAAGCGGGAATCCAGCCCTTTCTTTTTGCTGGCGCTTCGCGCGTCTGGATTCCCGCTTTCGCGGGAATGACAGCTATTCTTTCGATCGTCATGCCGCCACCACCTTGCCGTCCTTGATGGTCACGCGGCGATGCAGCCGTCGGCGAGCGTCGGGTTATGGGTGGGCGATCAGCGCGGCGACTTTCTGCTCGCGCGCGATTTCCCAGCAGCAGGTCGCAGACTTTGCCCGACGTCGCCGGGTCGAGATTGCCGGTGGGCTCGTCGGCCAAGAGCAATGCCGGCTTGTTGGCCAGCGCAACGGCCGATGGCGACGCGCTGCTGCTCACCGCCGGAAAGCTGCGCCGGGCGGTGATGCGCGCGCTCGGCCAGCCCCAGCCGCTCCAGCAGCCTCGTCGGGCGCGCGCGTTCGCCTTTGCCCGGCCAGGCGCCGGCGATCCATTGCGGCAAGGAGGATGTTCTCCTCCCGCGCCGTCAGCTCCGGCAGCAGGTGGTGGAACTGGTAGACGAAGCCGATATGGCGGTTGCGCAGGCGGGTGCGCCGCGCGTCGCCGGCGCGGGAAGCGTCCTCGCCGCAGATGGCGACGGCGCCGCCCTGCGGCGTGTCCGAGCAGCCCGGCGGTGACCAGCAGCGTCGATTTTCCCCGAGCCGGACGGGCCGACAAGCGCGACGAGCTCGCCCTCCTTCAGCGTCAGCGATGCGTCGGTGAGCACCGGCAGCTCGCGGCCGCCCTGGCGATAGGTGCGCGCGATATGGTCGAGGACGAGCACGTCACTCATAGCGCAGCGCCTCCGCCCGGATCGAGGCGCGCGGCGCGGCGCGCGGGATAGAGCGTGCGAGGAACGACAGCGCCAGCGCGAGCAGGACGATGACGGCCACTTCGCGCGGCTCGGTCTTGGTCGGCAGGCTGGAGAGGAAATAGATATCCTCGACGAGCAATTGCTGGCCGGTGACGTGCTCGACGAAATGGTGGATGGCCTCGATATGCGCCGCCAGCACCAGCCCGAGCCCGACGCCAAGCGCCATCCCGGCGACGCCGATGGCGGTGCCGGCGAGCATGAATATCCGCGTCACGCTGCCTTTGGTGGCGCCGATGGTGCGCAGGATGGCGATGTCGTGCCCCTTGTCCTTCACCAGCATGACGAGGCTGGAGACGATGTTGAACGCCGCGACCAGAATAATGAGCGCGAGGATGATGACCATCACGTTGCGCTGCACCGCGAGCGCGGCGAATATCCCGGCGTTGGTCGTCTGCCACGTCGCAATGCGTGCGTCCGGGCCCAGCCGCTGCGCGATATCGTGCGCGGACGGGGTAGGCATCGTCGGCGTCCGGCACCATGATCTCGAGGCGGCTGATGGCGTCGCCCTGCGGGTTGCGCATCAGGAAATAGGTCTGCGCCTCGTCGAACGGCATGAGGATGAGGCTGGAGTCGAGCGCGTTCATGCCGAGCTTCACCGTCGCCGCGACCGGGTAAGCCTTCATGCGCGGGATGAAGCCGGCGATGGTCGCGCGGCCCTGCGGCGAAATGAGCGTCACCGTGTCGCCGGCGCCGACATGCAGGTCGCGCGCGAGATATTCGCCGAGGACGATGCCGGTGCCGTCCCTTCAGCCCGTCGAGCGAGCCGGAGGTGACGTGCTGCGTGAACATCGGCCGCTCAGCGACGGCCTGCCACGGCAGGGCGATGACCTGCGCGCCCAGCGCCGCGCCGTGGGCGGAGGCCATCGCCTGCCCCTCGACCTTGGCGGTGACGCTGCGTACGCCCCGGCACCTGCGTGACGACGTCCGCCGCCGCGCGGTAGTTGGTGAAGGGCCCGGAGGCGCTGTAGACGCTGATATGCCCGTCGAGCCCGATGAAGCGGCTGGTCATCTCGTCGCGGATGCCGTTCATCAGCGAGGTGACGAGGATCAGCGTCGCCACGCCCAGCGCGATGCCGAGCACCGCGAACCAGGTGGTGATGGAAATGAATCCCTCGGCACGCCGCGCGCGCAAATAGCGCCAGGCGAGCATCATTTCGACGAAAGAAACGCCCATTTATTCCTCCCCCCGGCGGGGGGAGGTTAGGTGGGGGGCATTGTGGGAACTCGGAGCGACCGAAGCCCCCACCCTAACCCTCCCCCGTCGGGGGAGGGAATTATTGGCGAGGCACTGCGAACTCGGGCGCGTCATCTATGCCACCGCCTTTTTATGCGTCTCGACGATTTTCTTCACGGCCGCTTCGAACGGCAAGCTCGGATTTTTCGCCGGTTGCGGCGGTATTTGAGTTCGGCATTGCCGCTCTCCGCCCCGCGCGGGCCGATGGTGAGCTGCCACGGCAGGCCGATCAGGTCCATCCCGGCGAACTTCTCGCCGGCGCGGGCGTCGGTGTCGTCGTAGAGCGGGTTGAGGCCGGCCTTCAGCAAATGCTCGTAGACCTGGCCGCAGGCGAGGTCGCATTTCGCATCGCCGGCGCGCAAATTGATGATGCCGGCGTCGAACGGCGCCACCGTTTCCGGCCAGATGATGCCGGCGGCGTCGTGACTGGCCTCGATGACGGCGGCAACGAGGCGCGAGATGCCGATGCCGTAGGTGCCCATCTCGACGCGCACGTCCTTGCCCTCCGCTCCGGCGACGTTGACGTTCATCGCGTCCGTGTATTTGCGGCCGAGGAGGAAGATATGCCCGACCTCGATGCCGCGCGCGGTGCGCAGTTCCTCCGCCGGGATGGGGCAGGATTCGGGCTTGTGCAGCTCGTCGGCGGCGGCGTAGAGGCCGCGCATCTCTTCGTCGCTCATGCTGAGCGTGCCTTCACGAATCTCGTCGAACTTCGCGTCATAATAGACGGCGCTCTCGCCGGTCTCGGCCAATACCTGGAATTCGTGGCTCAGCGCGCCCGCCGATGCGGCCCGAATCGGCGCTGACGGCGATCGACACCAGCCCGAGGCGGCGGAAGATGCGGTGATAGGCGGCGTACATATTGGCGTATTCGCGCTTGGCGTCGTCGAGGCTGGCGTGGAAGGAGTAGCCGTCCTTCATCAGGAACTCGCGGCCGCGCATGACGCCGAAGCGCGGACGCACCTCGTCGCGGATTTCCATTGGATTTGATACAGGTTCAGCGGCAATTGCTTGTAGCTGCGCACATAGCTGCGGAAAATATCGACGATCATCTCCTCGCAGGTCGGGCTGTAGAGCAGCTCGCGGTCGGCGCGGTCGGTGAAGCGCAGCATCTCCTTGCCCAGCGCGTCGTAGCGGCCGGATTCCTTCCATAGCTCGGTGGGCTGCAGGGGTCGGCATCAGCAGGCGAACGCAGCCGGCTTTATTGAGTTCGTCGGCGACGATGTCCTCGACCTTGCGCAGCACGGCAAGCCCCAGCGGCAGCCAGCTATAGATGCCCGCGGTCTCCTGCTTCATCATCCCGGCGCGCAGCATGGTGCGGTGGGAGACGATCTGCGCCTCTTTCGGCTCTTCCTTCAGCAGCGGCAGGAAATACTGCTCAGGCGCATGGTCCCCTCGTTCGGCTGGCACTCTAGGCGCCGGGCCCGGGAGAACGCAATGATTTCGACAGATTTATGCACCGTCATTGCGAGCGGCAGCGAAGCAATCCAGTTCTTAAGCAACAGGCTGGATTGCTTCGTCGGGCGATGCCCTCCTCGCAATGACAAAAACTATTGCCACGGCAACGTGGGCGACGTCGGCGCGGCCGGCGGGTTTCGCCGGGTGCGATGCGCCGCCGGCTTGCCGGCGGGATGGCGCCCTGCCGTCCAGCTTTCGCCGGAGTTCCAGCCTTTCGCCTGCATGCAGGGGGCGATGACGCGGCTCATGCGCAGCATGTCGAGCGCGTGGTTGTGCTGCCAGTCGGGATCGACCGGGATCATCTCCGGGCGGCCCCCACGGGTTGACGCCCATGATCCACGTGCCCTGGCTGTAGAGCGTCGGCGGATAGACCTGGTCGGCGGCCATGTCGCAGGAGACGCGGTCGTCGCGGAAGCGCGCTTCCTGCTGGCCGTAGAAACCGACGCAGGGCGGGCGTAGCCCGGGCTTCCCGGCGGCGAGCCCTGGCTTTCGCAGTAGCGGTCCTGCGGCGGCGCGACGCAGGCGGCGGTGGTAAGCAACAGAACGGGGAAGGATGCGGCGCATGGGGCTCCTAAACGGTCGCAATCGGATTGGGTCGGGTCCTTCGGCGCGAGGACGCGGCCGTTCATGGTCGCCTCGCCCTTCTCGTTGACGCCGGCATTGCCGACATGGATGTAGCTGTCGCCGAGGTCGGCGTTGGGATTGCCGTTGCCCTTGCCGCCGTTCACGTACGGATCGGCCGGGATGTCGACGGAGAGCGGCGCGCCGCCCGCCATGCGCATCTGCTCCTTCTGGTCGATGGTCGCCGGCGCGATGCCCGGGCTCTCGGGCGACATTGGCGGGGGCCGACGCAGCCGCCCCTGGCCTGTCCGGCGTGATAGATACCGGAAGCCGCCTGCGCATCCCGCCACCGCCATGATGAGGAAGGCCGGAACGAAGGCGAGCGCCGTGGTGATGGCGAATTTGCGGGCGAGGCGCGGCCGCTCGGGCGCCGAGGGCGCGTGGCCGGGCGCCGGTTCGGCCGGCGCGCGCACGCCCCACGGCAGCACCATGAACAGCACCATCCACCAGCTGACGAGGTAGGTGAGGATGAACTGGAACCAACTCATGGGCTTACCCGGGAAATTGTCATGAAAGCTTCATATAGCAGCTATTCCCCCTGTGTTAAAATGGCAAGGTGAAAATTCTCTATCTGTAGAGGAACATGGCCGATATTTCCGGAGCAGAGCTGACGCTGCGCACCACGCCCACCGCCGGCGTCTCGGGCGAGCACAGCCCCTATTACCGCCGCCTGCTGTCCTCGGGGTACAAGGGCTACCTGCAGGGCTCGCTGGGCGGCGCGACGTTCTACGGCGTCATCGGGCTGGCCATCGGCGCCGCCATCGCCGTGCCGCTGATGCTGGGCGTCGCCACGCCCGTTCATCCCCATGCTCGTCGCTGCGGGCACTTCCTCGGCCGCGATCGCGCATATCGCCGCAGGCATCGGGCATCGTCGGCTCCGCCTGGGCGCTGATCCCCATCACCGGCGCCATGGGCATGATGAAAGGCGCGCATACCTTCGGCCAGATCGGCTCGCTGGCCGCCATCAGCGCCGAGTCCGCCGAGATGGGCGAGCGCCGCCGCTACCTGCTCGACCGTTATTACGCCCTGCCCAACGACCGCGCCTACGACGCCGAGGCCGAGCAGATCCAGCGCATGCTCACCAGCCAGCACGATGCACCCAGGCCGACGAGCATGTTCCACTGGAAGACCGTGTTGCTCTGCGCCGCGCTGGGGGCCATCGTCTGCACCGGCTTCGCGCTGCTGCCGGCGACCGCCCCGGCGATCGGCACCCTGTTCAGCAACACCATCCTCGGCGAGCTGGTCGCAAGCCTTCCGGGCGGGCTGGCCACGATCTCCGGCGCCATCGGCGTCGCCGCCGGCACGCTCACCGGCGCGGTGATCGGCCTCGACCGCCACTACGTACGCACCTGGTTCGACAAGACCGAGACCTTCGTCAGCGACCCGGACGGCAACCGGGTCGAGATGATGGCCCGCGAGCGCGAGCTGCGGAAGCTCGAGGAAGTCTCGCCCGACCGCGACCGCAGCATGCAGTCCATCAAGCTCGAGGTGCGCAATCCGGAGCAGGCCGGGGGGACGGTCTCCGTCACCGGCAACCCCGGCACCCGCGTCGACAACGTCCACCTCGAAACGGCGCTGGCCGAACGCATCCAGCGGCCATCGGTCTAACGCAGCACGGAGGAACCCATGGGTCACCGCATCGACATCGACATCGACATCGACGGCAAGGACATTTACGTCAACGGGAAGCGCATGCCGCATCACCGCGAAGGCAGCCACGATATGGTCGATATCGACGTGCCCGACGCCACGCAGAAGCATCCCAATATCCTGACCATCCGCAACCGCGCCACCGGCCAGGTCTACCCGATCGGCGATCTGAAGATCACCCCGGAAGGTGGCGGCTTCGTCGATATCATGGCGCGCGGCAGTGCGACCGTCCTCGACCTGAGCATGCCTACGGAGCGATCCGTCCCGAACACGATCCTGCAGACGACCCTGCACCAGCGCCCGCTGCAGGACGTGCTCTTCCACGATTTCAAGCCCCTGCCCGTCCCCGATGCCCGCCCCAAAGGCCAGGAACCGGCCGTGAGCGGCGTCTACTAGACCTGGTGGATATGCACGTCGAGCACGGGCTTCTTGCCCAGCTCGTCGCGGATGTGCTTGCGCAGGATCACCCGCACCGACTCTTCCAGCGATTTGCGCGCGCCTTTCTTGCGCGCCCCGTCGATCATCGCCGCGATGTCCTCGCGCATGGCGGCGATGAGCTCCTTGTCCTCATGCTCGTCGAGGCAGCCCGGCGCGACGATGTAGGGCGGCGCCGCCAGCTCGCCGCTCCTGCGCAGGACGATGGAGGCGATGCACATCCCGTCGTCGCGTAATTTCCGCCGCATGCGGATGACCGGGGAGTTGCTGTCGATGAGCGAGGTGCCGTCCATCGCGAGGTAGCCCGAGGTCACGCTGCCGACGCTGCCCGGTTTCGCATCGGTGAGGTTGATGACCATGCCGTTCACCGGCTCGATGGCGACCGGCACCTGCAGCGTGCGCGCCAGCTTCGCATGCTCATGGATGTGGCGCGCCTCGCCGTGCACCGGCACCGCGATCTTCGGCCGCACCAGCTGGTACATGCGCGTCAGCTCGCCGCGCGCCGGGTGGCCGGAGACGTGGACGAGCTCCGTGGCGTCGGTGACGAGCTCGATCCCCATGCCGACCAGCCGGTTCTGCATAGTGCCGATGGCCTTTTCGTTGCCGGGGATCATGCGCGAGGAAAAAATGACCGTGTCGCCGGGGTTGAGGCGGATACCCGGATGCTCGCCGCGCGCGATGCGCGCCAGCGCCGCCTGCTTCTCGCCCTGGCAGCCGGTGCAGATGAACGCGACCTTGTCGCGCGGCAGGCGCATACCCTGCTCGTCGGTGAGGAATTCCGGCACGTCGGTGAGGTAGCCCGCCCCCTGCGCCGCCCCCACCATGCGCCAGATCGATTTCCCGGCGAGCGCCACCGAGCGCCGGCGGCGGCCAGCGCCGCCTTGATGACCGTCTCGAGGCGCGCGACGTTCGAGGAGAAGGTGGTGATGATCGCCCGTTCCTTGCAGCGCCCGATGATCTTCGTCAGCGATTCGCGCACTTCCTCCTCCGAGCCCGATTCGCCCTCGACGAAGACATTCGTCGAATCGCAGACCATGGCGAGCACGCCTTCATCACCGTAGCGCTTGAGCGTTTCCTCGTCCGTCGTCACGCCGACGAGCGGGTTGGCGTCGAGCTTCCAGTCGCCGGTATGCATGACGATGCCCTTGTCGGTGCGCAGCGCCACCGCGTGCATCTCGGGGATGGAGTGGGTGATCGGCACCATCTCGAAGCCGAACGGGCCGATCTGGTACTGCTCGCCCGCCTTCACTTCATGGATTTTTACCTTTCCGCCCAGCCCCTCCTCGGCGAATTTCGCCTTGAGCACGGCGGCGGTGAAGCCGGTGGCGTAAACGGGGCAGCCGAGCTCCGTCCATAAATAGGGCAGCGCGCCGAGATGGTCCTCATGCGCGTGGGTGAGCACGCAGGCGAGCAGGTCCTGCTTGAACGGCGCGATGGCGTCGATGTTGGGCAGGATGATCTCGACGCCCGGCAGATGCGGCTCGGCGAAACCGATGCCGCAATCGATCATCAGCCACTTTCCCTTGGTGCGGTAGAGGTTGAGGTTCATCCCGATCTCGTTGCTCCCGCCGAGCGGCAGGAACAGCAGGTCGTTGTCGTATTGCTTGAAGTTGATGGTCATACTTCCATTCCTGTCATTCCCGCGAAGGCGGGAATCCAGACGCGCGAAGCGCCCCTCAAAAGGTTTTTTAAGGTGGGCTGGATTCCCGCCTTCGCGGGAATGACGGTTTTTAGATTTTTTGACAATGCCAAACTTTTTATTTCTTCCCTCGCCGGTAAATCAGGCGCAGGCCGCGGATCGTCAGGTCCGCATCAACGGCGTCGATGACGTCGGTGGCGCCGGCGTAGAGCGAGGCCAGCCCGCCGGTGGCGATGACCTTCATTTTCTCGCCGCGCTCGGCGCGGATACGGGCGACGATGCCCTCGATCAGGCCCGTGTAGCCGTAGAAGATGCCCGACTGCATCGCGGTGACCGTGCTGCGGCCGATGACCTGCGGCGGCTTGGCGATGGCCACGCCCGGCAGCCGCGCCGCCGCGCGCTCCAGCGCCTCGACGGAGAGGTTGATGCCCGGGGCGATCACTCCGCCCAGGTATTCCCCCGCGCCGGAGACCACGTCGAACGTCGTCGCCGTGCCGAAATCGATGACGATCAGCGCCTGCTTTTCCTGCTGCCACGCGGCGTAGGCGTTGATGAGCCGGTCGGCGCCGAGCTCCTGCGGGTTGTCGATGAGCACCTTCATGCCGAGGTCGAGCTCGCCGGTGGCGATCAGCTGCGGCTCGCATTTCAGGTACTGGCGCACGAAGCTCTTGATGCCGAAATTCGCGTCCGGCACCACCGAGGAGATGATCGCCGCGCGAATTTCGTGCGGGTCCTTGTAGGTGGCGCCCATCAGCGCGAACAGCCAGACGGCGTATTCGTCCGAGGTGCGGTGGATGTCGGTGCGGATGCGCCATTGCGCCAGCGTGTCCGTATCGTTGCACAGCGCGAAGACGATGTTGGTGTTGCCGATATCGATGGCGAGGAGCATCTTTTACACCGTCATCCTCGGCGAAGCGGAGCTTCGTCCGGGGATCCATGGATGCCCGGATGGCGCGATGCGCAACCGAGCATGACGGGACAAAAGAACGGTTTCCATTTTCATTCCCGAAAGAAAACGTCGCCGGCGGTGATGCCGGTGATGGCGCCGGAATCCTGCTTGAGCAGCAGCCGGCCGGACTGGTCGATGCCGTCGAACAGGCCTTTCATCTCGCGCTCGCCGGCGACGATCTCCGTCTCGTGGCCGAGGCGGTAGGCGCGTTTCATCCACTCGGCGTGGGTCTCCTTGAAGCCCTTCTTCGCCCAGCTGTCGTAGCGGTGGATGAAGTTGTAGATGAAGCGCGACAGCACGATCTTCGCGCTGATGATCTCGACGCCGGCCTCCTTCAGGCAGGTCGCGGGGTACATCACGTGCTCGGGGAAGGAATCGACGTTGATGCCGACGCCGACCACCACCCACTGGCGCTGTTCGCCCTTCTCGTCCGGCATGGTGAAGGATTCGAGCAGGATGCCGCCGAGCTTGCGCCCGCCCATCAGGATATCGTTCGGCCATTTGCAGGTGATCTCGGCCTCGTTGCCGTGGACGATGCCTTCGAGCGTCTCGGCGGCGGCGACGGCGGCGACGAAGGAAAGCTGCGAGCAGGTGGCGAGCTCGCATTGAGGGCTGAGCAGGACGGAGACGAATAAATTGCCCTCCGCCGAGACCCAGTCGCGCCCCATGCGGCCGCGCCCGGCGGTCTGCCTGCGCGCCCAGATCACCGCGCCGTGCGAGGCGCCGCCGCCGGCAAGGCGCTTCGCCTCCTCGTTGGTGCTGTCGAGCACGTCGTAGGAGAGGAGGTGGTAATCGTTGAGCAGGTTGCTTTCTGCGCTTTTCTTCATGTACCAAGACCCCGGCTGCGTTGCCCGCCGCGTCGAGCAGCACCGAAGGATAGAGGAAGAAAAACACCGTCACAAGCGCGCAGATGAGCAGCGTCACCTGCGACATCAGCGGCACGTGGCGCTCGAGGCCGAGCACCGGCTCGTCGAAATAGAGCAGCCGCACGACCTTGATGTAGTTATACGCCGCGACCACGCTGGTCAGCACGCCGATGACGGCGAGCGCGTACAGCCCCACCTCCATCGCCGAGAGGAAGACGAAACAGCTTCCCGTAGAAGCCGGCGAAGGGCGGGATGCCCGCCATCGAGAACATCATGATCAGCATGAAGAACGCCCCGCGCGGATTGGTGCGCGACAGGCCCTTCAGGTCGTCGAGGCTTTCGACCTGCTGCCCGGCGCGGCGCATGAACAGCACGAAGCCGAACGTGCCGATGCTCATGAAGATGTAAAGCGTGAGGTAGATGAGCACGCCCTTGATGCCCTCCTGCGTCCCGGCGGCGACGCCGATCAGCGTGTAGCCGATATGGCCGATCGCGCCGTAGGCGAGCAGGCGCTTGATGTTGGTCTGCGTCATCGCCCCGAAGGCGCCGACCATCATCGACGCCACCGAAACGATGGCGACGATGTTCTGCCAGTCGGGCAGCAGGTCGGCGAAGGGCTGCATCAGCAGGCGGATGAGCACCGCCATCGCGGCGAGCTTGGGCCCGGTGGCGAAGAGCATCGTCACCGGCGTCGGCGCGCCCTGGTAGACGTCGGGCGTCCACATGTGGAACGGCACGGCGGAGATCTTGAAGCTGAAGCCGATGACCAGCAGCACCATGCCGACCACGCCGCCGTAGGCCACGGCGGCGGCGGACTCGCCGCTGGCGAAGAACTGCATCATCGCCGTGAAGTTGGTCGTGCCGGTATAGCCGTAGACCAGCGAGGCGCCGAACAGCGTGATGCCCGAGGCCAGCGCGCCGAGCGTGAAATACTTGATGCCGGCTTCGGTCGAGGCGGCGTTGTCGCGGTCGTAGGCGGCGAGCACGTAGAGCGCCAGCGAGGAAAGCTCCAGCCCGAGATACAGCGTCAGCAGGTCGTTCGCCGAGGACCATCACCAGCATGCCGACCGTGCCGAGCAGCACCAGCACGGGGTATTCGAAGTGTTTGTACTCCTCATGCGCCAGCCAGTCGAAGCTCATGCCGAGCACCAGCATCGAGCTGCCGAGGATGAGCAATTTCAGGAACTGCGTGAAATCGTCGATGATGAAGAGGTTGGAGAAGCCCATCTCCATGTCGATATCGAGCGGGAACAGCGACCAGGCGGCGATGCCCATGACGAGGATGGCGAGCAGCGTGATCCCGCCGGTGGCGCGCGGCCGCGGAAGGCGCCGTAAAGCAACAGCAGCAGCGCGCCGCCGGCGACGATCAGCTCCGGCATGAGCAGGGAGAGCGACTGCGGATCGAAATTCATCGCTTGCCTCCCTTGGCCGGCTCGTCGGCGGATTTGGCATCGGCGGGCAGTTCGGCGGGCAGCCCTCGCCCGCCGCTTCGCCTGCGGCGCGTTCGTCGCCGGACGCTGCATCGCGTGGACGAGCTGCGTCACCGCCGGCGCGACCGAGCGCGTCATCGAAATCGGGTGGATGCCGAGCCAGAGCACGGCGACCACCATCGGGATGAAATAGAGCCATTCGCGGGTATTGACGTCGGTGAGCGCGCGCACCTCGCCGTGGGTGATGTCGCCCAGCATGACGCGCCGGTAGAGCCAGAGCATGTAGGCCGCGCCGAGGATGAGGCCGGTCGCCGCGCCGATCGCCGCCCAGCTCGCCGCCTGGTAGGCGCCGACGATGACCAGCATCTCGCCGACGAAGCCGGACGTCGCCGGCAGCCCGACCGAGCCCATGGTGAAGACCATGAACAGCGCGGCGAAATACGGCATGACGTTGACACGCGCCGCCGTACGCGGCGATCTCGCGCGTGTGCATGCGGGTCGTAGAGCACGCCGACGCAGAGGAACAGCGCGCCGGAAATGAGCCCGTGGCTGATCATCTGGAAATAGGCGCCGTCGATGCCCTGCTGGTTGAAGCTGAAGATCCCCATCGTCACGAGGCCCATATGGGCGACGGAGGAATAGGCGATGAGCTTCTTCATGTCGTCCTGCACCAGCGCGACAGCGACGTGTAGACGATGGCGATGATGCTGAGCACGAAAACGAGATCGGCGAATAATGCGAGGCTTCCGGCAGCATCGGCAGCGAGAAGCGCAGGAACCCGTAGGCGCCGAGCTTGAGCAATATCCCGGCGAGGATGACCGAGCCCGCCGTCGGCGCCTGCACGTGCGCGTCCGGCAGCCAGGTATGCACCGGCCACATCGGCACCTTGATGGCGAAGGAGGCGAGCAGCGCCAGCCACAGCCATTTCTGCGCCCCGAGGCCGAGCGAGGGCGCCTGCGTCAGCAGCGTCGGGATATCCGTCGTGCCGAAGGTGAAGAACAAATAGAGCAGCGCCAGCAGGAACAGCACGAGCCCGCCAGCGTGTAGAGGAAGAATTTATATGCCGCGTAGGATGCGGTTCTTGCCGCCCCAGATGCCGATGATGAGGTACATCGGGATCAGCACCGCCTCGAAGAAGAGGTAGAACAGCAGCAGATCGAGCGCGCAGAACGTGCCGATGACCAGCGATTCGAGGACGAGGAACAGCGCCATGAACTCCGGTACGCGGGTCTTGATCGAATCCCAGCTGCAGAGGATGCAGATCGGCATCAGGAACGTGGTCAGCAGGATCAGCCACAGCGAAATGCCGTCGATGCCAAGCTCGTAGAAGATATTGTAGCCGACGAACCACGGCGCCTTCTGCACGAACTGGAAGCCCGTCGCGTCGGGGCGGAAATGCACGAGCAGCAGCAGCGACAGCAGGAACACCGCCATGGTCGAGGCGAGCGCGCTCCAGCGCGCGATGTCGGCGCCGCGCTTCTCGCAGGACTCGCCGGCGAAATAGGTGACGACCGCGCCGACGAGCGGCAGGACGATCAGCGCTGTGAGGAGATGGTTCATCGCCCGAGCACCGCGTAGACGAGGAGCCCGACCAGCACGACCAGCCCGGCCAGCATGACGAAGGCGTAATGGTAGAGATAGCCCGTCTCGAAGCGGCTGGTGCGCAGCGCGATCGCGCGGCTGAGCACCGCCGCGCCGTTGGGCCAAGATCGTCGATGACCCGGATGTCGATCGTGCGCCACAGCCAGCTTCCCGCGCTGGAAGGCGTTGCGCACGAACAGGAAGCCGTAAAGCTCGTCGAAATACCATTTATGCAGCAGGAATTCGTAGAGGCCGTGGACGTGGCCGGCGAGCTTGCCGGGCAGGTCCGGGCGCTTCATGTAGAAAAGATACGCCAGCGCGATGCCGCACAGCGCCAGCGCCAGCGGCAGCAGCCCCGCCCAGCCCGGAATGCCGACGAGATGCGCCAGCGCGTTATGCGCCGGCAGCACCACCAGCGAGCCCTGCCAGAATGCGTCCGTGCCGTCGACCATGTGCCACACATGGTGGCCGACCAATCCGGCGAAGATCGCGCCCAGCGCCAGCGGAATGAGCGGCGCGAGCATAACGGGCGGCGATTCGTGGACGTGCTTCATGACCTGCTTGTCGGCGCGCGGCTTGCCGTGGAAGGTCATGAAAATGAGGCGCCAGCTATAGAACGCCGTCAT